>JALZAQ010000001.1:9141-241589 GCA_030948255.1 Gemmatimonadota bacterium | reverse complement strand
ACGGGCGTCGCGGGTCGCCGGTCCAGATGCGGGCGTTGACGACGGCGAGCGTCACCGGTGACGGCGACGCATCGCGCGAATGCGCTATCACGGGGGGCATGGAGAAGGCGATCAGCGACGCGGCGCCGAGGGCGGCGGCGAGCAGGCGAGGCATATCCGTGCGGAGAGAAGGGACGCGGTGAGGCGGCGCCCTATGGTACGCGCTCGCTCGCAGCGCAGCAACGGGACTCCCCGCGGCGCCTCAGCGACCCGCCGACTGCACGCCACTTCGCGCGTGAACCCAGGCTTCCACCGCCGCGATCAGCGCGACTCCACCCGCGACGCCCAGACCGGCCGCGAGGTGGGCGCGCGTCGCCTCGGTGTGGGGATATTGATAGGTATACCCGTTCGGATCGATCGCGGTGCGGGTCGTCGTCACGCTCGTGCTCCGGAGACCGTATGCGAGGGCGCCGGCGACGCTGCCCAGCACCACGACTCCGAGCGCGGGGCGGCGGGTGTAGAACTGACCCAATCCCGGGACGAGAAGGCCCCGGACCAGTGCCTCGGACGGATGGAGCAAACTGCGCTGAAGGAGCTCGATGCGCTGAACGACTTCGGCGCGGTCATCGGCTTCGGGGCGCAGCCGGAGATAGCTCTCGAGGTCCCGCACCGCCGCGTCCGGTCGCGCCTCGGCGGCCAGCACCGACGCGCGATCGAAGTACGCTTCCGGCCACGCCGGTGCGAGCTCGATCGCGCGTGAGAACGCCGCCTCGGCCGCCACGAGTTGATGCCGATCGAAGGCCGCGATTCCTGTCCGGAACTCGCGCTCGGCCGCTGCGGGCGTCGTGCGAATCTCACCGGCCGCGACCCCGAGCATTGCGACCCGCTCGCGCGCCTCGGACGCTTCCGGGGCCGTGGGGGCGAGCACGAGGAAGCGACAGTACTCCGCGAAAGCCGCGCGTGAATCTCGGGCGGCATCGCTCAACCGAGCCAGCTCGTAGGCGACGGACGCATCAGCGCCGTTCAACCGCTCGGCCTGCCGGAAGAGATCGCGGGCGGCGCCCGCATCGCCGATGATCGCAGCCTGCTGGGCGCGCGCAGCGAGGTCTCTCGCCTGCGCTCGCTGGGCGGCGGTGGGCGGTGATGGCGCTGCGATCGGCGGGCAGGGAGCGGCGCGCGCCGACGCCCCGAGGGGGGAGGCCCGCTTGAGCGGCGTCCCCTGCGCTTCCGCCGCAGTCACGGCACCGAGGCAAGCCGCGACCACGAGTAAGAGGCAGCGGCGCGCCCGCATCGGTTACGGGTTGACGACCGCTACCGACGCGGCGTCGCTCTTTCCTTCCAGTGCCGCCGTGATGCTGACGACGCCGGCGGCCTTCCCCTTCACCAAGCCGCTCTGGTCCACCGTCGCGATGGCATCGTTGCTCGAGCTCCAGATGAAAGTGCGTCCCGACAGCTCGGTGCCGGCGGCATTGAATGCCTTGGCGCTGAGCTGCGCCGACTGACCTTTGTCGACGATCACGTTCTTCGGGCTCACCTGCACCCGCGCGACGTCGGAGGCCACGGATACGGTGGCGCTTCCACTCTTGCCCTCGCTCGTCGCCGTGATGACAGCGCTGCCGATCCCGACGGCGGTCACGTTTCCAGAAGTCGAGACCATCGCCACAGCGGCGTTACTGGTGGACCAGATCACCACCCGACCCGAGAGAGCAGCTCCCCCCGCGTCTCGCGGCGTCGCCGTGAGCTGCTGCGCCTGTCCCCGGACGAGAGAGACCGCCGTGGGCGTGACGGTCACCGAGGCGACGGGGACGGGCGCCACGGTGATCTGCGTAGACCCGCTCTGATTCTCGGACGTGACGATGATCACTACCGTCCCGACTGCCTTCCCGGTGGCCACTCCCGTCTGAGAAACGCTGGCGATGTTGTCGTTGCTCGAGGTCCACGTCACCGCGCGACCGGACAGCGTGTCCCCGTTCACGCCCACCGTCGTGGCCGTGAGCTGGACGCTCTGTCCAACGATCACCGACGCGGGCGAAGGAGTGACCAGGACCCGGGCCACCGGTGCTCGCGATACCGCGATCTGGGATGCACCGCTCTTCCCTTCCGCCGTCGCGCTGATGACAGCGGTTCCGACGGCGACTCCACGCACGTTACCGGAGGCATCCACGCGTGCGACCGCCTCGTTGCTGCTGGAGAAGACGAATGGGCGGTTAGCGAGGGTGAGGCCGCTGGCGGAATACGCGACGGCCTGCAGCTGTTGGCTGCCGCCGACGACCAGGGAAGCCGCCGCGGGCAGGACGACCACGCGGTCCACCGGAACTGGTGTGACTTCAACCGTGGCAACGGCAGAGATGCCGTCGGCGCTCGCGGCGATCTGCGCCGTGCCGATCTGCAGCGCGGTGACAACTCCGCTCGGGGAAACCTGCGCGACCTCGGGTCGGTTGCTCGACCAGAATATCGGCCGGTCGAGCATCCGTCCGCGTGCGTCCTGCGACGTGGCGCGGAGAGGAAGCGCGCTGCCGAGTCCCAGGGTGCTGGTCGAGGGGGTGATGGCGACCGTAGCTACCGCTGGGCTCTCGGTCGGTCCGCCGCACGAGAAACAAAGTGTCACGGCGGCGACATGGATCAGCGAGCGACACGGGCCCGCAGTTGCGACTCGACGACTCGGCATACTTCAGGATCCCGCTAGCGCGCGGGCTGCTCCACGTACGTCGGCCGAGCTCGGTGGGCTCTCGTTCCGTCACCGAGCTGTCCGTCCAGGTTGTACCCCCAGCAGAAGTTCTCGCCGGAGAGCGTGGTGCCACAGCTGTGCGAGCCGAATGCCCGGATCGATGCGAAGCTGTGTCCTCCGGCCACCTCGGCCGGATACGATCGGTCGGAGGTCCCGCCGTCTCCGAGCTGTCCATAGGTGTTGCGACCCCAGCAGAGAGCCGCGCCTGCATCGGTGACGGCGCAGCTGTGTACGCCACCGGCAGCGATCGCGCGCAGACGCTCTCGTGTACGAACGCGGACGGAGGTCGAGTGATCTGCCGCGCCGCCATCGCCGAGCTGGCCGAACTGGTTGCGCCCCCAGCAGTATGCCGCTCCCGAGCCCGTGATGCCGCAGCTGTGCTCGTTGCCGGCGGCGAGCGCGACGAATCTCAGATCGCCCGCAACTGCCGTTGGCTTGCGCTGATCTACGACGGATCCATCACCGATCTGCCCCGCACTGTTGGCGCCCCAGCACCATGCTCGACCGATAGTGTCCAGCGCGCAGCTATGATTCCAGCCAGACGCGAGAGCGACGAATCGCTCGCTCGCGCCAACCACAGCCGGAGTGGAGCGATCGGTCGCCCCGCCGTCACCGAGCTGGCCGCGCGAGTCGGCGCCCCAGCAGAGGGTGACGCCGTCGGCGGTGATCCCGCATGTGTGGGCCGCCCCGGATGCCAGCGCACGGAAGACGTTGCCGCCGGCCACCCTCACCGGCGCGAATCGGCTCGTGTTGGTTCCATCTCCCACCTGACCGTGCTCATTCTCCCCCCAGCAGTATGCGACCGATCCGCGCGAGATCCCGCAGCTGTGGAGCAGCCCGGGAGAGAGGCTGGAGAATCGCACATCTCCCACGAGTGGAATCGGGGTCATCGACCGCCCGGCGGCGCCGATGCCGAGCTGTCCGCTGGCGTTTCCACCCCAACACCAGGCTCGACCATCCGAGGCCAGCGCGCAGCTGTGCACCCCGCCTGTCACGATGCGCATACGCTCCGGCGCTGGCGGCGAAAGTGACGTCGCGACCGTACCCGAGCCACCGACGCTCGGAGCGGGAGTCGATGAAGGCGATGGTCGCACCGTGGTGGCCGGCGCCGGGAGGGGGATCACGCGCGCTGCGTCCGCCCCGGGGTTACGAGCCGCCGCAGTGGCGATGACTCCGGTCGAGACCCGCAGCGACTCTGGAGAGGCGGGGGCGTGCGGCGTGGCAGCGGGCGGCCGATTCGCTAGGCCGACCGCGCCGACCGGTCGCCCGTTCGCGGAGTTGGGCGTCGATCTCTCTCCCTCCGATCGGGCGAATAGAATGGCCGCGCTGCCGAGCGCCGCGATGACGACAGACGCGATCAGCGCTCCCCGGCGGCGGCGGCGCGTCCAACCGCCCGGCGCGAAGAGATCCACCTCGTCCACCAACTGCTCCTCTGGAGAAATGGCAGCGGCCTCGATCTCGGCGGGGGCGGTCCGCGATCGGACGAGGCGTTGCGTCTCGGTCGGGGGAGGGACCGTGGCCGCTCGGCGACGACGAGGCCGAGCGGGGGAGCTGAGCGCGGCGATGAAGCTCGCAGCATCCGGCCATCGCTCCTCACGATCCTTCTCAAGCAGGCCTTCGATCGCGCCGAACAACGCCGCGGGGATGTCGGGTCGAAGCAGATCGAGAGCGGGCAAATCCTCGTGCTTCTGCCGGTAGATCACGCTGTAGAGGCTCTCGCCGTCCCAGGGCCGCGTCCCCGAGAGCATTTCCCAGGCGACCACCCCGAGGCTGTACAGGTCGCTCCTCCCGTCAACCTGGGCGCCGTCTATCTGCTCTGGCGACATGTAGGTGGGAGTCCCAATCGCCACGCCCGTCATGGTGAGACTCGAATCCGCCTCGATCGAGCGGGCGATGCCGAAGTCCGCGAGCAGGGCACGACCTCCCGCATCCTCGAGGAAGATGTTCTCGGGCTTGACGTCGCGGTGCACGACTCCCTGGCCATGCGCGTGACCCAGCGCCTCGGCGACATCGAGAAGCACGCGCTCGGCGCGGTCGAAAGCGAAGGCACCGTCCCGCCTGATCGCCTGCGTGAGCGTGCGGCCGGCGACGCGTTCCATGATCAACGCGACGCTCCCGTCGAGCAGCTGTTTGACGCTCTCCACACCGATGATGCGGGGATGCCGCAATCCGGCGAGAACGCGGGCTTCGCGGGCGAAGCGCGCCAGAGCCTCCTCGTCTTCCACGAAACGCGCCCGGATGACCTTGATCGCCACCTCGCGCCCGGTCGCCACCTGCCGGGCGAGATAGACGACCCCCATGCCGCCCCGGCCGAGCTCTCGTAGCACCTCGATCTCCCCGCCCAGCTCCGCCAGCTCTCGCGGCATGGCCCCTCGCTCCGTCACGATTCCGCCCCTATCCCGCTCAGTGGGACCGGAATCGAAAGACGATCTCGCCCATCTCGATCCGGTCGCCGTCGTCCAGTACCCGACCCTCGCCCACGCTCTCGATGGCGATATCGTTGATGTGTACCGGATTGGTGGCGGAAAGGTTCGTGATCGTCCAGCGACCACTTCGATAGGTCATTCGCGCGTGTAGGCGGCTCGCCGTCATCGTGCGGAGCCGAACGTGGCGATGCGGCGGGCCGGCTTCGCGCCCGAAGGTGATCTGGGGCAGCTCCCCAGGTACGCGCACGAAGCGCACTTCCTCGTTGGGATCCTCACCGTCCACGACCTCGAGCCGGCCGGGGAGAAGCTGCACCGCTTCATCCTGCGGGCGGCGGAACTGCACGGTCTCGCCCGCGAGCACTCGATCGTCGTCGGCACCGCTTGCCGTTGCACCGTTCGGCGTTCCGCGCTCCCACCCGTCGGCGCGCTGCGACCCGTTTCGGGCGTGCACACGCGGTATCTCGACGGCCTCGTCGCTCGAGTTCGGCGTGGGTCGCGGGTGACGGCGGCCGTCGCCGCGCTCGTGATCCTGCTCCTCGTGCGGCCGGCCCTCGTCGATCGGAGCGGTTTTCGACCCCCCTGGAAAGATCAGCCGGATCACTCCGGCCTCGCGCCGCGGCGCGGCCGGGTGGCGAAAAACGCTCACCATCCATACGATGACCGTCAGCACCAGCGCTGCGGCGAGAAGGATGACGAGTGGGGACATAAGGGTCGGGCTGACGAGATGCGAGGGTAAGCGGCGAGCGCGGTGAGAGTGTCCCGACCCGGAGGAGGGACCCTCGGCGCGCCTCGGCCGCTATCTGATTCAGCCTATGGCCGGGACAGGCGAAAGCAAGAGCCATTCCCTGCCCGACGCCGCTGTCCCCCGTCGCAGCCTACTTCCGCAGCGTCGCTCCGGCCAGCTGGGCGACCGCCCCGAGCGTCGTCTGCGCGGCATTCAGCCCGAGTCGGAAGTCCTTGTCGCTGTAGGTGGAAAGTCGATCGGTTGGCTGGTGCCATTGGGGATCCCAGCCGCCACCGATCTGGGCCCCGCGCTCGTTCTCCCGGAGGCTGATCGCGGGAACGAGGTCCTGGAAGGGCGCGGAGTCGGTATTGGTCATGTGCTGACCGACCGTCGCCGGGTAATCCGTCGCGTACTTCTCGTTCGCGCTGGCGACCGCCCACGCCAGCTGTTGCGCTCCGGCGGCCGCCTTCGCGGTGCTCTGGAACTCGATGTTCACGTCGGCCTCAGGCCGCTGCTCGCGGCCCATCGTCCCGTCGGGACGCGGCATGCCGTGGTCGAACAGCATCATGTCGTGCTGGATCATGCCGAGCCAGCGTGGCTCCGGGTACTTCCCCGAGCCGGCCGGGTCTTCCTTCCCCTGCAGCGCCTGCCGCTGCTGCACGTACGCGCGCGCGCCGTTGAGCCCCGTCTCCTCGTTGTTCCAGAGAATGAAGCGGACGGAGTGCTCGGTCTGAACGTCCGGTGCGCTGAAGACGCGCGCCAGCTCCATCACGAGCGCGCTTCCGGAGCCGTCGTCGTTCGCCGCCTCACCCCACCCGATCCCGTCCATGTGTGCGCCGACGATGTACATCTCCTCGGGGTGCGTCGTGCCGACCTTCGTGCAGTAGACCTCCTGGCGCTCGCCTGGCATGCTCGGCTGCGCGTTGAGCGCACGGAGCCGCGCGTCGGGCTGCGCGAGGGAATCGCTGTTCACCCCGATGGGCATGAGGGTGCCGCGCAGGCGCGCACCGCCCGACGCCGAGGTCGGCAGCCGCGACGACGCCCCCGTCGCCGCGCCCGGCCGTGGTGGCTGGGGCTGATAATCGTAGGTGATGCGCGCCGTATTGGTGCATCCGTAGCTCTTGAGCTGCGCCTCGATCCAATCCACCGCGGCGCGATTTCGATCGGTCCCCTGCCGCCGGTCGCCGAACTGCGTGAGTCCCTTGAGTGTGGCTTTGTAGCGCTCGAGGTCGAGGCGCGCCACCAGCTCCCGCACGGCGCCCGTATCCGCCCGGAGCGCCGTGGCGCCTGGCGCGGCGTCGACAAGTGGCCGAGTCTCCTGGGCGCGCGCGGGCACGTGGAGCAGGGCGATGAGAGCGGCGGGGACGATAATTCTGATGATTCGGACGGCTGAGCGCATGCGGAGTTCTCCGGATTTTCCGAGTGGACTGCGTCTCAGATGTGGTTAGCACCAGGGCGGTGGATGCTCCCGCTCCAGGAGGCGCGAGAAGGATAACCCGAGGGCACAGGTAGAGGAGGAGGGCAACGGCCAGCCCTCCACCTGGACCACGCCAGGCGATAGAATCCGGGTCATCGAGCCAGGCGGGAGGAGCCATGGATCAGGACGCAAAGAAGCAGGTGCTTCGTACGATCGTCTACGGGCTGTACGCCCTCGGCGTGCGGCGCGAGCAGGAGGTGCACGCCATGACGGTCAACTGGCTGACACAGCTGTCGTTCGAGCCTCCGCTCATCGGGGTCGCGGTCGAGCAGGAAGCGCGGTCACTCGGGATGCTGCGAGAGAGCGGCCAGTTCGCCCTGAGCGTGCTTCCGGCGGGCTCGCGCTTACTCGCTGGCAAGCTCGGGCGCTCCTCGCGCAACGTGCCGAACAAGCTGGAGGGAGTCGCTCACCATCCGGGACCGCTGACGGGTGCTCCCATTCTCGACGACGCCACCGGGTGGTTGGAGTGCCGCATCACCGCCGATCACCCGGCAGGCGACCACGTCCTCCTGATCGCCGAGGTCGTCGAGGCCGGCCTCCAGACTGCGGGCGACACGCTCACTCTGAAGGAGACGGGCTTTCGCTACGCGGGGTGATCAGCGGGATGCGGGGTTACCGCTTCTCCGCCGCATCCCGGATATCGAGCAGGATCTCGAAGTACAGCTGCTCCCGCCGGTAGGCGAAGTCGAGGGTCTGCATCTGGGTTTGATCGGCGGTGGTCTTGGCGCGCTCGAAGGCCTCGCGGTACATGTCGTCGAGGTTGCCGAGAATGCGTTCGCGGGAGCGGGACATGCGGATGGCCTCGAGGGCTCGAAGGGTGAGTCGTGGTGGCTCGATCTCGACGGGGCGGCGGGCATCGAGCTGCCTGAAGAGGAGCCGCTTCGCGGCTCCCATCATGGCCCGGCGTGGGCTGAACGGATCGGGGGGTGGCGGCATTGAATCGGGATCAGCTCTTCGCTCGCGATGACTACCGGTGTGTCTACTGCGGAGAACTCTGGCCCGCCGGAGAGCTGACGGTGGATCACGTCCAACCGCGGGTGCGCGGCGGCGACCGGTCGGGGGGCAACTTAGTGACGGCGTGCAAGGCGTGCAACACGCTCAAGGGGCATCGACGGCTCTCGCATTTTCTCGCCGATCATCCCGACGCCCGCGCGAACTTCTTCCAGCTCGCGCGCCATGTCTGGCCGCGACATCTCCGCACGGTGGAGCGCGAGCTGCTCGAGCTCGGCCGGCAGGCGGCGCCGCGCCGGTGAAGATCGCCGAAACGCTCGGGGCGATGGCCGAGATCTATCGGCTCAGCCGCGACGGCCGCGTCCGCTCGCCGCGATTCCTCGCCTATCTGGCCCGCGCCGGGCACGAGTGGGGCTTCGCCGCATACAATCCGATGGCGGGGGCGGCCGCGCTCGAGACGGTCGAACGGCTTCAGGATCTCGGCGCCGAGGAGCTCGCGCGTGAGAGTGGGGACCGGACTGCCCGGCGATGCGCGTTCGCAACCGAGATCACGCTCGCGCTCGTCGTCGCCTCCCCGGGCATGTGGACGGATCGTGTCGCCACGGAAGCCGAGCACCGCACCACCGGCATGCGTCGCCCGCTTCGCGGCCTGGTGCAGATCTGGGCCGGCGAGCCGATCTCTGCCGAGGATGTCCAGCGCGAGGCGTCCGCGGAAACAGTCCGGACTATCTGGACGGAGCTTCACGGCCAGACCACCACGCTCTCGGCGGTGCTCGCGAGGGAGGGGCTCTCGTACGCGCTCGGGTCGAATCCCTTCGGCCCACCACGCGCCGAAGACGAAGAGACGCTCAAAGGGGCGCTGCAGGTGCTAGGCGACACGACCGCCAGCGACGAGATCACCACCGTGTTGTACGGAGACGAGGCGGCCACGAGGATGGGATGGACGCCGCTCGGATTGGCGGATCATGCCGGATTCCGATGGGCGGCGGAGGTCGCGGCCAGGGTCGTCGCCGAATGCGGCCCGGAGCGCGCGCTACGTCAGAGCTGGACGCTCGGCGATCTCATGGCGTGAGACGGTGGAAGAGGGCCTCCTCGACCACGCGTCCTGCCGCCAGATGCTCGGTCACGATTCGCTCGAGCAGTGCCGGCGTCACCCCGCCGTACCAGATGCCCTCGGGATAGACGACGATGATCGGACCGCCGGCGCAGACGCCAAGGCAGGGTGTCTCGCCGCGCTTGACGCGGTCGGGGCCGAAGAGGAGACCCGACCGCTCGAGCAGCGCCGGGAGCAGCGCGTAGAGCGCGCGCCCATCCTGACCGGGGGAGCAGAAGCCGCCGGTACAGAGGATGATGTGGCGCGAGTACGGATCCATCCGGGGAAGCATTCCGGAAGATACATGGCCAGGACATGGCGGCGACTCCGTGATGAAAGCGTCGGCGTTCCCTGGCTCACGCGCCCGATGCAGATTGATCCGCAGCTCACGCGATGCCGATCCCGATCAGCGCCCTTTCCGGACGGAGACATGCCCAGTTCCACTCCCGTCGTAGATGCGACCCCAGAGCTGCTCTACCTGCTGGCCGGAGATCCGGCTGAGCTGGCCGAGATGCTCTCGACGATGCGGCCGGCCGACATCGCCGACGCGCTCAATCAGCTCGAGCCCGATGGCGCCGCCACCGTCATCTCGGTGCTTCCGTTCGACCTGGCGGTCAGAGTGCTCGACGAGCCGCAGCTCGATCGCCGGCACCTGATCTTCTCCCACTGCGAGGATCACGCGGCCGGCCCGCTGATCGAGGCAATGTCGGCGGATCAGCAGGCCGAGCTCTTTCGCGATCTCCCCGAGGGAGAGCGGTCACGGCTCATCAAGACGCTCGACGCCCCGACGCGGGAATCTCTGAAGCTGCTGCTGCAATACCCGCCCGCGACGGCCGGCGGCATCATGACGACCGAGTTCGTGAGCATGCCGTCCAACTGGACGGTCGAGGAGGCGATGCGGCACATCCGCGACGTGGGGCGGGCGAAGGAGACCGTCTACGCGATCTATGTCCTCGACCCCGCGGACCAGCGGCTCGTCCACATGGTGTCGCTTCGCGAGCTGATGCTCTCCGACCGGAGTCTGCCGGTGGGACAGGTGGGCGATGTGCGCAAGCCGGTGAGCGTGCCGCCGCTCATGGCCCGGGAGGATGTCGCACGGCTGCTCTCCAAGTACAATCTGCTCGCGGTGCCGGTGGTGGACGACCAGCAGCATGTGATCGGCATCGTGACGGTGGACGACGTGATCGACGCGATCGTGAAGGAGCAGACGGAAGACGTTCAGAAATTCGGAGGTATGGAGGCGCTGGGTGAGCCGTACATGCAGATCAGCCTGATGCAGCTCATCCGCAAGCGGGCTCCCTGGCTGTGCGTCCTCTTTCTCAGCGAGATGCTCACCGCCACGGCGATGCAGCATTTCTCCGACGAGCTGAGCCGGGCAGTCGTGCTGGCGATGTTCATTCCGCTCGTCATGAGCTCGGGGGGAAACTCCGGCTCCCAGGCGACCTCGCTCATCATTCGCGCGATGGCGTTGCGCGAGGTCACGCTGCGCGACTGGTGGCGGGTGGCGGTCCGCGAGCTCCCCACCGGTATCGTGCTCGGCACCATGCTGGGCGTGCTCGGCATCCTGCGCATCTCCATCTGGCAGGCGGTGGGATTCTACGACTATGGCGTGCATCACGTTCTGATCGCCATCACGATCGGGTGCGCACTGGTTGGCGTGGTGACGTTCGGGTCGCTCACCGGGTCGATGCTGCCCTTCGTTCTTCGCCGCCTCGGGTTCGACCCGGCGAGTGCCAGCGCCCCGTTCGTCGCGACGCTGGTGGACGTGACGGGGCTGATCATCTACTTCACGGTCGCGTTCGCGATCCTCAAGGGAACGCTCCTGTAGCGGTCGGCGCTGCTCCCTCCAGACGACCATCCTCGCCTCCAACGCCGTGGAGGGCGCTCGCGTATGGTGAATGTCCCCCGCGACGGCGCGGGATATCATCTCCGGAGGATTCATGAAAACCATTGGTATCGCGGCGCTCGGCGCCGCGGTGTGCTTCGTTGGCGCCTCGTGCGCCTCACCGCAAACACCACCCCCACCCCCTCCGCCGCCCGCCGTGGCACAGGGGACAGCCTCTCCACCAGCCTCGGACGGGATGACACGGGGAGGAGGGGGCGGGGGGATGCTATTCAACGGCATCACGCTCACGGACGCGCAGAAGGCTCAGGTCGACAGCATCCGCGCCAGGTACCGCGCGCAGATGCCGCCGCGCACGCCCGGCACTCCGCCGAACGAGGCAACGCGCGAGAAGCGCCGCACGCTGATGAAGGCGCAGACCGACGAGATGCGTGCGCTCCTCACCGACGACCAGAAGAAGACCTTCGACGCCAACCTGGCCGAGATGCAGTCGCGCATGCAGCAGCGCCCCCCTGCCCCACCACAGTCCTGACGAGCGACAGGCCGGCGGCCTCACTCCTCGAGCTTGTTGTCGCCCGGCGGCGCCCGATACAGATACTGCTCCACCACCCGGCCGCCGATCAGGTGCTCGGTGAGGATGCGTTGCGCGCCGTGGACGTCCACGTGGTGGTACCAGACGTCGTCAGGGTAGACGACCACCATCGGGCCGTGACCGCACTGGTTCATACAGCCGGCGTGGTTGACCCGCACAATGCCCTTGAGCCCGGCCATCGCAGCCCCCTTCTTGAGGGTGGCGTGCACGGCGTCGGAGCCTGCGGCCGGGCATGTTCCGCCGGAGGTACAGACGAACACGTGATGCTTGTACTGGCCCATCTACCCAAGCTACAGGATTCGCGCGCACCGTGGCCACCTTCGATGAGTTCCAGAGAATCGACATGCGGGTGGGCACGATCACGGAGGCGGCACCCTTTCCTGCCGCCCGGAAGCCGGCGATCACGCTCGCAATCGATTTCGGCGCCGAGATCGGCATCCGCCGCTCGAGCGCGCAGATCACGCTGCACTATGCGGCGGACCATCTGGTGGGGCGGCAGGTCGTCGCGGTGGTGAACTTTCCCTCCCGCCGGATCGCGGGCTTCGTGAGCGAGGTGCTGGTGCTGGGCGCGATGCCCGAGCCCCACGATGTGGTGCTGCTCGCTCCAGATGCCAGCGTCCCGAACGGCACCCGGATCGGCTGATCTGCGTTCACTACCAGGATCACTCGCTGCTCCAGTGGAAGTGCGGCTCGCCAGCGCGTATCTTCTCCACCCCCACCAACAACCGGAGGTCTCATGGCCACCGCGCAGCAGCAGACACCGGGTATCGATGCATCGGTCGCGAAGAAGGGCTACGTGCACCCCGAGGTGCTCGTATCCACGCAATGGCTGGCCGACCACCTGAACGACCCGTCTCTCCGCATCATCGAGAGCGACGAGGATGTGCTGCTCTACGATTCGGGGCACATCCCGGGAGCGCAGAAGGTGGACTGGCATGCCGACCTCAACGACGACATCGTCCGCGACTACGTCAGCCGGGAGCAGTTCCAGTCGCTCCTGCGCAGCAAGGGCATCGATGACTCCACGCCGGTCATCTTTTACGGCGACAAGAACAACTGGTGGGCCTGCTACGCCTTCTGGGTCTTCCAGCTCTTCGGCTTCACCAACGCCCGCGTGGTGGATGGCGGCCGGGTGAAATGGGAGCAGGAAGGCAGGCTGCTCACGACCGATGTTCCGAAGTTCCCGCCCACACAGTACCGGGCGCCGGAGCGCTCGGATGCGCGGATCCGCGCATTCAAGGACGAGGTTCTGAAGCACATGAAGGCGAGCCGCCCGATGATCGACGTGCGGTCGCCGGACGAGTACACCGGCAAGAAGACGCACATGCCGGAGTATCCGCAGGAAGGGGTGCTCCGCGGGGGCCACATCCCCGGCGCCAAGAGCGTTCCGTGGGCCCGCGCCGCCAACCCGGACGGGACCTTCAAGTCCGCGTCGGAGCTCCGCTCGATCTACGAGGGCGAAGCCGGGCTGAGGCCGGCGGACGATGTCGTCGCGTACTGCCGCATCGGCGAGCGCAGCTCGCACACCTGGTTCGTCCTGACCTACCTGCTCGGCTACGAGCAGTGCCGCAACTACGACGGGAGCTGGACCGAATGGGGCAACTCCGTGCGGGTGCCGATCGAACGATGACCGACACTCCCGCCCCATCGACCCAGGCCGACGGCGCGAGCGTCACCGACGCGGCCACGTCGCCGGTCGCCTCGCCGGCCGCGTCGCCGGCTGCAGTGCGGCCGCCCAACCGCATCATCGCCAGCTGGCGCCGGGAGCAGGAATTCGCCACCAGCAAGCCAGGCGGCCCGGTGGCGATCGTCGATGGCCACGGCATCACCGGGATGGGACCGGTGGATACCCTCCTGAGCGCTCTCGCCACCTGCGCGTCGGCGGACGTCGTGGAGATCCTCAAGAAGAGGCGGACGCCCGTGACGTCGCTCGAAGTGGAGGTGGTGGGACGCAGGGTGGATGCCACCCCACGCCGCCTGGAGCACGTTCTTCTGCGCTTCCGGATCGCTGGAGCGGGCATCGAGCGCGATCAGGCGGAGCGCGCGATCGAGCTGTCGATCACCAAATACTGCTCGGTGCGCGATTCGCTCGATCCGGCCATCCCTGTCGAGTGGGAGCTCGACCTTCAGTCGAGCTGAGCCTGCCTCACTTCCTTCACCTCGGGAACGCGCCTCAGCTCCTCGAGTAGGGCCGGCGCCAGACGGCCATCCACGCCGATGGCCGCAAGCGCGTCGCCTCCGGCGCCGAGCCGGGCCTGATGGTACTCGGCGATGTTCACGCCGGCGTCGCCGAGGATCGTCCCCACCCGGCCGATCACCCCTGGCACATCACGGTTTCGCAGGACGACCAGCGTCCCGCGAGGCACCACGTCCACCCGGAACTCATCGATCCGCACGAGCCGGGGATGTCCCTCGGCGATCAGCGCTCCGCCCACCGATCTGGTCCCGTCAGCCTGCAGGCGCAGCTCCAGATATTCGCCGTAGCCGGCTTCGGCCGGCAGTCGGAGCTGCCGCAGCGTGATGCCCCGGGATTCGGCGCGATGGAGCGCGTTGACGAGATTGATGCCGCTCCGGCCAACCACCTCCTCGAGCAGACCGATGAGGGCGCTGGCGGCGAGCGGCCGCAGGCCATCGGCGCTCGTTCCGGCGTAGCGCAGCTCCACGGTGCGAACCGCTCCGTCCACCATCGCCGCGGCCAGCCGCCCTAGGCGCTGGGCGAGATCGAGGAGTGGGCGCAGGCGGCGCATGTCGTCTCCGCCGATGGCCGGTGCGTTCACCGCGCGCGAGAGATCGCCCTCGAGTAGAGCCGCGCGGACCGCCTCGGCGATCTCGACGGCCACGTTGCGTTGCGCTTCCTCGGTCGATGCACCCAGGTGGGGGGTGAGGACGACGTTTGGCAGGGAGCGCAGGGGATGATCCTTCGGGAGCGGCTCCTCGGCGAACACATCGAGCGCGGCACCGCGGAGATGACCCGCGCGGAGGGACTGGACGAGCGCGACCTCATCCACCACCCCGCCACGCGCGGCGTTCACGAGAATGGCGCCCGGTCTCATGTGCGCGAGCTGCTCCTCTCCGATCAGCCCGGTCGTGGCTTCGGTGAGGGGCACGTGAACCGACAGGAAATCGGCTGCGCGCAGCACGGCGTCGAGCGGAGCCAGCTCGATCTCGAGCGCACCGGCCCGCTCCGGGGTGAGGTAGGGATCGTACGCCATGACGGTCATGCCGAACGCCCGCGCCCGACGCGCGACCTCGCTGCCGATGCGGCCCGCGCCCACCAGTCCGAGCGTCTTGCCGTACAGCTCGCTCCCGGTGAAGCTCTTCCGGTCCCACGCACCGGCGCGCATGGACTGGTCGGCCGCCGGAACCCGACGTGCCACCGAGAGGATGAGAGCGAACGCGAGCTCGGCCGCCGAGATCGTGTTTCCGGCGGGCGCGGTGAGCACGGCGATCCCATGCTCCGTGGCCGCGTCGACGTCGATCGTATCCACGCCGACGCCCGCGCGGCCGATCACGGAGAGCTTGTCCGCATAGGCGAGCGACTCCCGGGTGATCCGGGTCGCGCTCCTCACGAGCACGGCGTGCGCCCCCTCGATCGCCCGCGCCAGAGCTTCGCCAGTGAGTCCGGGGGCCTGGATCAGCTCGAAACGGTCATCGTTCCGGAGCGGCTCCAGACCTTCGGCGGCGATCGCGTCCGCGACCACGACGCGGAAGCGCGCCGTCATCGCGCGAGCACCTGCGCGAGCGCATCGAGAAGCACATCGAGCTCCGCGACGCTGTGATCCCCCATGTGCCCGATGCGGAAGGTCGCGTCCTTGAGGGCTCCGTAACCGGCGGCGATGGTGAAGCCCATCCGGTCCATCTCCTTGGTGATCCGCGACCCGCTCTGCCCCTCGGGTACCTTGATGCAGGAGACGGTGGGCGATCGAAACCCCTCCGGCGCGAGCAGGGAGAGCGCCACTCCGCGCTCCCGCATCTCGGCCGTCCATTCGACCGTTCGGCGCGCCATCGCTTCGTGGCGCGCCCAGCGTCCCTCGATCGTCTCCTCCCGAATGCGCTGCAGCTGAAGCGCGAGCGCGTAGAGAAGCGAGAGGGCGGGCGTGTTCGGCGTCTGATCCTTTACGATCCCCTTCTCGAACTCGATGAAGTCGAAGTAGATGCCGCGGTCGGTGCGCTGCTTCGCTCGAGCGAGCACGCTCTCCTGAGCCACGCCGAGCGCCAGCCCGGGAGGCAGCGCGAGCGCCTTCTGAGACCCGGTCAACACGAAGTCGAGATTCCAACCATCGCTCTCCACCGGCGTTCCCGCGATGCCACTCACGCTGTCCACGAGGAGCACCACGTCACCGGCGTCATGCGCAACCCGCGCGAGATCGGCGACCGGGTTGAGCGCGCCGGTCGACGTCTCGGAGTGCACCACCGTTACGGCATCGAATCGCCCGCCGCGCAGCGCCTGCTCGAGCATCTCCGGGGTGTGCACCTGTCCCAGAGGCACCTCGAGAGGCTCGGCCTCAAGCCCGCATGCGCGCGCGATCCGGAAGAAGCGCTCGCTGAACGCCCCGTTCACGAGCGACAGCACGCGCGCGCGCGCGCCGTTGCGCACCGCTCCCTCCATCAACCCGGTGGCCGACGACGACGAGATGTAGACCGGTCGCTTGGTGCGGAACACGTAGCGCAGTCCCGCCGAGAGCTCGGCGACGAGCCCTTCCATCGCCGCGCCGCGGTGGCCGATCATCGGGTGCAGCTGTGCGGCCAGAACCTCCGGGCGTACCTCGGTGGGACCGGGCAGGAAGAAACGGCCGAACGGAACAGCCGTCGCGGGTCGCGGCGACGGCGAGGCGGATCCTTGGATCGCGGACAGGGGTGCGGCGTCAGGCATGGTCAGACCGGGTGGTAGCGCGCGTCGAGAAGCCTCAACCCCTTGTCGTAGGTGACGCGGGATAGTGGGTCGAACGGCGGCTGGACGCCAATCGCCAGAGTGAGAATCGGAGCGAGCGACGTGGCGCGAACCACGACGGGGGCCGCACTCGTGACGCGCTCATGCGACGCCACTCCGGCGAAGGCGACGAAGAGATCGACCACCGGCATGGCCTCGAGATCGGTGGCGCCGTCGCCCACCATCATCACCGGAGCGGAAAGATCACCGAGCCGCTGCTCGATGGCAACCCGCTTCCCGCCCGAGGCCGCGAGAGGCGAGCGATCGTCGAATCCGCGGTACTCGTCCCCGTCGAAGAAGACGTCCACCGCCTCGACGTCACCCTCCGACATGGCGAGCGACCGCGCAAGGACGAGCACCGCCGGCTTCAATCCTCCGGAGATCAGGCGGGTCGCGATCCCTTCGGCGTGCAGCGCCGCAATGGTTTCCCGGGCATCGGGCACGAGACATTCGACGTAGCGACGGCCCAGCGCGGCGACGGCCTTACGGGTCGGCCGGATCAGCGCCAGGCGGCGGCCGTACACCTCTTCGAGGGCGATGTCGCCGCGCATTGCCTGTTCCGTCAGTCGTGCGATCTCGGGTCGGACTCCGCCGGCCAGCTCTTCGATCCCCTCGATCGTGGTGAGGGTGGAGTCACAGTCGAAGATGACGGTGCGAAAGGCGGGCATGGCCGAAGTTGGCCGAACGGGAGGCGAGCGTCCAGAGAACCGCGACGTCAGAGTCCCGCTATCCCCTCACGCTGCAGTGCGGTGACGACACGCGCGCGCAGGCCGCCGGGCGCTAGAGCCGAGCCCTTCGTGCGCTTGACCGCGTCGAGAAAAGCACGCTCGAAGTCGTAGTGCGGAAAGCAGCGCTGGCAGACGGCCAGGTGCTCGCGCACCGCGGCCATTCGATCAGCGGTCAGCTCGCCGTCGAGGTAATCCCATAGCTGCTGCATCGCACTCAGGCAATCGATCATCGGACCTCGTGCTGCAGGGACGGCGGATCGAAGCCCGCATCTCGTGCGTGTGTGAAGAGAGCCTCCTGGAGACGGCGCCGCCCCCGAAAAAGGCGGGACCGCACCGTTCCCACGGGAACTCCCATGATCTCGGCAGCCTCGTCGTACGACTGTCCTTCGACGTCCACCAGCACCACCGCCACCCGATACGGCTCCGGAAGCTCCCCGATCGCTCGCGAGATGGCCGGCCCGAGATCGGCCCGGTCGAGCAGCGAGTCCGCGCCACTCTGCATCGCCTCGGCGTGCAGTCGCACGGCGGCCAGCGTTTCGACCTCCGGAGCGGAGACATCCACAGTGGAGCGCTCCCGCTCCTTCGAGCGGAGGAAGACATTGCGGCAGATCGTGAACAGCCACCGCCGGCAGTCGCTGCCGGCCAAGAACGTGCGCCAGGAGCGGAAGGCGCGCAGGTAGGTCTCCTGCACCACGTCGTCCGCGTCGGCCTCATCCCGGGTCATCGACAGCGCGAAGCGATGCACGGCGTCGAGCCAGGGCAACGCCTCGGCCTCGAAGCTCGACGGAGCGTCGGGCTCGGGGCCGCTACTCATACCAGGCATGAATCCGCGCACCCCGTACGAAGTTCCCCATTCCGTCAGCCGGGGATCCGAAGCGTCAGTCCGACGAACACGAGCCGTCCCGATCCCGGCTCGTAGAACTTTCCTCCTGTCGCGTTGACGCTGACCGAGCTCACGTACCGACGGTCGAACACATTCTGCGCCCCGGCCACCGGGGCGATCCACCTCGCGCCTAGGAGCGCAGTCGAGCCCACGCGCACGTTCGCGATCTCGTAGCCCGCCGCCCGCGCGCTGTTCGGGTCGTCCACCGGCACGGAGCCGGATGCGACGCCTTCGACCGTGGCGAAGAGGTCGCGACGCCGCCAGGTGACGCTCGCCTGCGCCTGATGCACGGGGATGCCGGGAATCCGCTTCCCGGCATACTGGGTGGTGCCGACGGTGAAGTTCGTGAAGCGAAAATCGGAATAGCTGTACGACAGCCCGAGGCGCAGCGTGCCCGACGCCAGCATCCCCACCACGGCGCCAAGACCCAGCTCGCCTCCCTTTCGCTCGGTGCGGCCGGCGTTCCGGTAGTAGCGGCGGCCGCCACTCCCGGCAATCTCGAAGGGGACGAGCTCGTCACGCACCCGGGTGAGAAAGACGGCCGCGTCGTACTGGATGGCGCTCCGGAGATATCCCTTCACGCCGCTCTCGTACGTCGTCGCGTACTGCGCCTGCAGAGCGGGATTGATTCCCGCACTCCCGTCGGGCTTGTTGCCGAGCTCGGTCGCGGTCGGCGTCTCGAAGGCACTGGACACCGAGGCGTAGAGAGACGCGAGGGGAGCGACGCGCCAGGCGACCCCGGCCATCGGGCTCACCGCGGAGAGCGTTCTCTCTCCCGAGTCGTTCGGATCGGACGGCGTCACCAGCCGGTCTCTCACCTCGAAGCGCACGCGGTCCGCGCGCACACCGGCGCTCAACCAGAGCCGCGTCACCGGCTGGAGCTCGAGGCGAGCGAACGGGCCGACACTCGACACCAGCTCGAGCTGATCCTTTCTCGGTGCTCCGGCTTCCGCGCCCGGTACGGGGCATCGCGCCGTCGGCACGACCACCGGAATGGTGTCGTTACAGTTCTCGTACTCGTGCCGGTCGTCGTGCTGCCGTTGCAGGTCCACGCCCGCGGTGAGGCGATGGGGAAGACCGAAGAGCACGAACGGCAGCGTCCCCATCAGCATCGCGCCCCCGCTCGTGCGGTCCACATCCACGACCGCGAAGGTGAGGGGGTTGAGCAGCTCGCGCGTGCCGCCGTAGAGCGCGGCGCTGAGCTCGCCCTCGCGTGCGATCGGGTGCGCCGCCGTGATGCCGAGCTGGATCTGCCGCACCTCTTTCCGTGCGCGCTTGCGCACCGACAGCGGATCCGCCTGGGCCGGATTCGCCGCCAGCTGAGACGCGGTGAGCGCGCCGGGATTTTCCGCGAGAGGCTCGAAGAAATACATCCCCTCGATCGCGACATCGGTTCCGTCGAAGCCGGTGCCGACGCGTCCGAACGCGCCCGTCAGCCGCTGCCGCGCGTGGGCGCGCACGCCGTCCGAGGTGGTGCGGGCTACGTCTCCGAAATAGCGAATGGGGTTGCGCTCCGCTCCGAGCGTGCCGCCGAGCGCGCCCACCAGACGCTGCGTGTCGAAGCTCCCGCCGGAGCCACGCAGCTCGCCGGTCAGCGGCTCAGCCGATGGTTGCACCGTGCGTAGATCGATCACCCCGCCGGACGCATTCCCATAGAGCGCCGACGCGCTTCCCCGAATGACCTCCACGCTGCCGACCGATTCCAGGTCGAGGTAGTCCACCGGCGTCTGCCCGTCCGGGAGGGTGAGGGGAATGCCGTCTCGGAGCACCTTCACCCCTCGCACGCCAAATGCCGACCGCGCACCGAAGCCGCGGAGCGCGATCCGGGGATCCTGCGACGGATTGAAGCGATTCGCGACGGTGACACCGGGGAGGAGCAGCAGCGATTCATCTATGCCGAGATGTCGCTGCCCCGGTCGGGAGCTGTCCGGGCGCACGATGCTGATGGCGTATGGGAGGTCGAGGGGCGACCGGCCGCGCTCGCGTGTGACGGTCGTGACCACGGGCGCGAGGCGGACCGTGTCCCGGCGGGCAAGGCTATCCCGTTGCTGCGCGGATGCCTGTCCGGACCCCACCGTGTTCGCGATGAGCAAACCGGCGAGCACGGCCATTCGGCGACCAGCCGTCACTTCACATCGTCGAAATCGCTGCCCGTCAGATGCCTCACGTCGCCCACGTCCGGTTTCTCGCCCGTGATCAGCGCTTTCACGACCTCGAACAGCACGAGTGGGCGCGGCTTGTCGACCTTGAAGAATGTCACCGCGTCCACATCCACGAGGATGAGGCCGATACGGGGGTCGTCGGGGCTGCCATCTTCCGCGCCACCTTCGTCACCCAGCCACGCTTTCCACTCCTTCTGGTAGAGACGGTGGATGAGGGAGCGATCCCTCGAGATGTGGGCCGTTCCGCTGACCGACACCCACTCCCGGGTGCCGTCGCGGTAGAACGACAGATTGATGCTCGGGTCGTTGCGCAGCTCCTCGAATTTGTGGCTCTCGAGCGACGCCATGTACCAGAGATCGGCGAACGATTGGCGCCCCTGCGTCTGCATGGCACGGGAGACGAGCCGGCCGTCGCGGCGACGGGTGGTCATCATCGCCACCCCGATGCCGTCGATGAGCGAGTAGAGCTCATCCATCTTCTTCTCGGTCGCCGTGGCCAGGCCGACCTGTGCGTCACTGCGATGCAGCGTCATGCTCCGCTCGGGGCTGGATGTCGAGAGGATTCCAAGCACGAGCCGTGCCCCGGTTACCCGGACAGCGTGATGGCCCGGCGCGTGACTGACGGCTGGAGAGCGTCGTCATCCTCGCGTCATCCCTCCCTCCGCCGACGTCGCAGCCAGGTAGTCTCCATGAAGCGGCAGTTGCTCTCCCTCCTCGCCTGCGGCGCACTCGCCGCCTGCACGGAAGCCCCCACCCAGCGTAGCGTCACCGACTCGCCCGGGGCGCTTTCCTATGATCGCGCAGTTGTCGTCAGCCTCGGGGGCCTGCGAGGCGACGCGCTCGCGGCGATGCCCGAGCTTCGGTCGCTGCTCGCCAGCGCCGTGTGGACGGACAGCATGCTGACCGTCGTGCCCTCGCGAAAGGTGCCGACCCAACTGGCGCTGCTCAGCGGCCGCGACGTCCCGGCGCTCGGCATCACGACCGACGATGTGGACGCGGCGAGCCGCGTGATGCTCGACGACGGGATCACCACCCTCTTCAATTGGGTGCATGCCGCGGGGCCCGGGATCACCGCCGCGGTCGCCAGCACGTCGTATCTCGACCCCTCGATTCGCGCCAGCGCACAGAACATCCTCGGCATCGACACGCTCAATTCGACATCGCTCGACGGCGCCGACGTGGTGACCGCGGCGATCGAGCTCTGGGGAGGCGCCGCCGCCCCGAAGCTGCTGATGGTGCATCTCGCCGATGCCGACCTCGCGGGCCACGACGACGGCTGGATCAGCTCTGACACACTCGCCGACAACGTCGCGGACGTGCTGACGCCGGCCTACCTCCGGGCCGCGCTCCACGTGGACTCGGCGCTGGCGCGGCTCCACGCGGCGCTCTCTCCGTCGATCGCCGCCGGTACGACGGCGCTGATCATCGTCGGGGACCACGGTGGGGGGCATGGCATCGGCTGCGAGAGCGGCGTGTCGGCGGCCAAGAATCACTGTGCATCGTACAGCGGTGATGTGCTTGTGCCGTTCGTGCTCCTGGGGAAGGGGCTGGCGCCGGGACGATTGGCGCGGGGAGCGCGACTCACCCAGGTCGCCGCCACCGCGGCAAAGCTGCTCGGTGTCGCCCCTTCGACCAGCGCCGAGGCAGCCATCGCCTACTGAGGCTAGATCGGGAGAGTCCTGGTTCGAGCGCCCGAGAGAGGGCAACTTGGAGCCCGATCACCGCTTTTAGACCGTGTCGGGCTTTTCGCAATTCAGGACCTGTGCGGCTCAGGCGAAGCCGCTTCGGCGGCCGTGCCCGTAGCTATAACACTCGCCAATCGTCGAAATGACATGGAACTTCCGACCACTTTCTCGTACTCTTCACAAGTATGAGAGGCCTCCGCCCCCTCACCGCGCTCGTCTCGGGCGCGCTCCTCCTCCAGCTCGTACTGGCGGGGGGCGGCTTCGCATGCGTCATGCCCGAGGGGGGCGGGATGCGCGCCGCAGAGGCGTCATCCATGCCCGGCATGACTATGTCGGCCGACGCTGAGGGATCCGTCCAGTCGCCGTCCTCGGATAAAGCGCCGTGCCGCCTACCATGGGCGCCTGCCGGCTGCCAGCCGATGGCGCCGTGCGCGCCGGCGGTCGTCGCGTCAGCCGCGCTCGTGCTCGCCGTCCCGCCGACCCCCATCGCGGAAGTCGCGACGCTCGTCGTCCTCGCGCCGCCTTCCCGCTCCACGCCGCCGGAGCTCCCCCCTCCCAGGGCGTAGTCCAACTCACATCCGCAGTCTCGTGAGCCGCGAGGGTCAGTCCGTCAAACGGACGCGCCTGAGCGGGGCCAACGCGCGTTCCGGATTGCTCACCGCATCCGGGCGGCGCGCGGAGTCGGACTCCAAGGGGGGGCAATGCACATCATCCATCCGTCGACTCGCCATTCGGCGAATCGGTCTCCGTCGCGGAAGCGACGTGGCTCGCGGCCGCGCACTCTGGTGCTGGCATGGTCGGGCGCGCTCGTGGGCGCCGTCGCCATCGCACATCCAGCCGCGTCGGCGCGAGCGCAGTCACTGACGCCGCGGCCCGTCGTCGGATCGCCAGGGATCCGCGCATCAGGGGGCGCCGATGACCTCGATTCGCTCGTCGCCCGCGCTCTCGCCGTCAACCCGAGCGTCACGGCCGCTGCGTCGCGCCTCGAGGCGACGCGCCATCGCGTCGCGCCGGCCGGCGCGCGTCCCGACCCGATGCTCATGGCCGGGATTCAGAATCTGCCGCTCGGACGGGAGCGCCAGTTGGTGTCGGCTGACGGGGTGCCGACGGGCACGGGCGGACCCGACCCCATGACCATGCGCATGATCGGCGTGGGGCAGTCGATCCCGTACCCGGGTAAGCTCGCCCTCCGCCGCAGAACGGCCGAGGGCGAGGTGAGCGCCGCTGAGGCGTCGCTCGCTGCCGCGAAGCGGCGCGTCGCGTACGAGGTCAAAGCCGCGTACTACGAGCTCGTCTTCCTCGACCGCGCACTCGACGTCGTCGAGCGGAACCAGGGCGTGCTGGTCAGCTTCATCAAGGTCACCGAGACGCGCTACGGTGTGGGCATCGCGGGGCAGCAGGACGTCCTCAAGGCGCATGTCGAGGCCTCGCGGCTGGCGGAGACTGCGGTGTCGCTGACGGAGCAGCACCGCGCGTCGCTGGCGCGTCTCAACGCCGTCCTCAACCGGCCGAGCGAGACGCCGTTGCCCCGGCCGGCGATCCCTGCCCCGGTGACGCGAGCGGCGGTTGCGGACTCGGGGCATGAGATCCGCTTCGTCTCCGCCGCGCTGGGCGCGCGCGTCGCCAATTCGCCGCTCCCGCCGCTCGCGGAACTGCAGGACATGGCGGTCCGCGAGAGTCCCGAGCTTCGCGAGCACGAGGCGATGATCACGGCGCAGACGGCGCGCGTCGAGCTCGCGCGTAAGGAAGTTCTGCCCGACTTCGACCTGTCGATCCAGTACGGGCAACGCGACGGTCGACCCGACATGGTGACCGCGACCGTGTCCGTACCAGTCCCGTTGCAGCGGCGCCGAAAACAGGATGAGCTGGTGAATGCTGCCGGCGCCGAGCTGACCGCGCTCGAGGCCGAGCACCGCGGGAGCGTCAACGAGATCCGCGCGGAGGTCGCTCGCCTCGTCTCGGAGCTCGAGCGGGAGCGGTCCCACCTCGCGCTCTACGTCAAGGCGCTGCTCCCGCAAGCCCGAGCGTCAGTCAGCTCCTCGGTCGCCAGCTACCAGGTGAGCCGCGTCGAGTTCCTGACGGTGCTCGATAACCAAGCGACGGTCTTCAACTACGAGACCGAGTATTTCCGCGTCCTCAGTGATTTCGCCAAGCATGTGGCCGAGCTCGAGCGGGTCGTGGGCAAGGAGATTCTCTGATGAGACCGCAAACGAACGTCGACCACCCGTCGAGCGCTACGCCAGGCGGTGGCGCTCCGGCAAGCGTCCGGATCTCCCGGCTGTCGCCGCGCGCGCGGCGTTTCGCGCTCGCCGGAACGGTCGGCGCCGTCCTTGTGATCGGCGTCGGGACCGTGCTGGCCAGCCGGAACCGCGGCGCGCAGCGGACGGCGGCTGGCAGCAGGGCGGGGATGTCGGGTGTGCGAGGGACGGAGGGCATGGCTGGCATGAGCGTGACCCAGACCGGCTCGGTCAAGCTGACGGCGGCGCAGCTCCGGCAGTTCGGCGTCACCTTCGGGACGGCGGTTGTCAGGCCGCTCACGGCGGAGACGCGGACCACGGGCGTCGTTACGTTCGACGAGACGAGGATCGCGCAGGTGGCGCCCAAGTTCAGCGGCTTCGTCGAGCGGCTCTACGTCAACTCCACCGGGCAGCCCGTCACGCGCGGGCAGCCGCTGCTCGACATCTATTCGCCCGAATTGGTCGCGGCGCAGCAGGAGCTGCTCCTGGCCGGTCAGCTCCAGCGCGACATCGGCGGGAGCGCCGTACCGGGCGTTCCCGACAACACGACGGACCTCGTGGCCGCGTCGAAGCGCCGACTGCAACTCTGGGACATCTCCGAAGGTCAGATTGACGAGATCCTGCGGACTGGGCGGGCGCGCCGCGCGCTCACGCTCTTCGCCCCCGCCTCCGGCGTGGTCGTTGACAAGAAGGTCATCCAGGGTCAGGCCACCATGGCGGGGCAGCAGCTGTACACAATAGCCGACCTCGGTGACGTCTGGGTCGATGTCCAGCTCCGCGAGTCAGACGCGGCCGCGGTGCGGCCCGGATCCGGTGCCGCCATCGAGGTCGCCGGGCTTCCGGGTCGCCCCTTCAAGGGGCGCGTGGCCTACGTCTACCCGACACTCGACTCTGCATCGCGCGCCATTCGTGCGCGCGTCGTCGTGGCGAATACCGGCGGCTTTCTCAAGCCGGGGATGTATGCGACCGTCCGCCTCTCGACGCCAAGCCGCTCGGCGCTCACGGTGCCCAGTTCCGCCGTGCTACGCACGGGGGAGCGGAACGTGGTATTCGTCGACACGGGGAACGGAGAGCTCGTGCCGCACGACGTGGAAATCGGGCGCACGGCCGGCGACTACACCGAGGTCCTCTCTGGGCTCGAGCCTGGCCAGCGGGTCGTGACGTCGGCGCAGTTCCTCCTCGATTCCGAGTCCAATCTCGGCGAGGTCATGAATGCCATGATTGGCCAGAGGGGCGCGGGGGATAAGGGGAACACGGTTGACATGAAGGACATGCCCGGGATGAAGATGCCGCCTACGACCACGCCGCGGAGGTAACCGGCCATGCTCGAGCACATCATCGAGTGGTCAGTGACCCACAAACTCCTGGTCGTTCTCGCCACCGCGGCGGTCACCCTGGCGGGGGTGGGGGCTATGCTCCGCACGCCCGTGGACGCGATCCCCGACTTGTCCGATGTCCAGGTGATCGTGATGACCCAGTGGACCGGACAAGCGCCGCAGACGGTCGAGGACCAGGTCACCTACCCGCTCTCGACCGAGATGCTCAAGGTGCCGAGGACGAAGGTCGTCCGCGGAATGAGCCAGTTTGGGCTCTCGGCAGTCTACGTCGTTTTCGAGGACGGCACGGACCTCTACTGGGCGCGCTCGCGCGTCCTCGAGTACCTCAACGGCGTCACCAGTAAGCTTCCCCAGGGCGCCGTCCCGATGCTCGGCCCCGACGCCACCGGCGTCGGCTGGGTCATGCAGTACATCCTCACCGACACCACGGGCGCGCTCAATCTGGCGCAACTCCGCGGACTGCAGGACTGGACGGTGCGGCCGGCGCTCACGGCCGTGAAGGGCGTCGCGGAGATCGCCTCGTTCGGCGGCTTCGAGAAGCAGTACCAGGTCGAAGTCGATCCGGCGAAGCTGCTTGCCTACCACATCCCACTCTCGAAGGTGAGCGATGCGGTCCGCGCCTCGAACGAGGACGTCGGCGGGCGCGTGCTCGAGATGGGCGGGTCGGAATACGTCATCCGCGGGCGCGGCCGCTTCCAGAGTCTCGATGACATCCGCACGGTCGCCTTGGGCGCGGGGCCGGGCGGCGCGCCGGTGATCGTCGGTGACGTGGCCACCGTGCAGATCGGTCCCGAGATTCGACGGGGGATCGCGGAGCTGAACGGTCGAGGCGAAGTCGTCACCGGATGGGTAGTCATGCGCTACGGCGAGAATCCGCTCGAGGTCATCAAGCGGGTCAAGGCGAAAATGGCCGAGGTGCAGAAGGCGCTGCCGAAGGGCCTCGTCTTCGTCGACGGCTACGACCGCTCCGGGCTCATCGAGCAGGCGATCGAGACGCTCCGCGGGAAGCTGATCGAGGAGTCGATCATCGTCGCGATCGTCACGCTCATTTTTCTTCTGCACGCACCGAGTGCTCTGGTCGCGATCCTGACGCTGCCCATTGGCATCCTCATGGCACTCCTCGCCATGCGTGTCCTCGGGTTGAACGCCAACATCATGTCGCTCGGCGGCATCGCGATCGCCATCGGCGCGATGATCGACGCCGCGATCGTGATGGTGGAGAACCTCCACAAACACATGGAGCGAAACGACCGCGAGGGAAAGCCGCGCAGCCACTGGCAGCTCGTGATCGATTCCTCCAAGGAGGTGGGCCCCTCGCTCTTCATCTCCCTCCTCATCATCACCGTCTCCTTCATCCCGGTCTTTGCTCTCGAGGCACAGGAGGGGCGGCTCTTCAAGCCGCTCGCCTGGACCAAGACGCTCTCGATGGCGGCGGCGTCGCTGCTTTCGATTACGCTCGTGCCGGTGATGATGGGGCTCTTCATCCGGACGGGGGTGAAACCCGAGACGGCAAATCCGGTGAACCGGTTCCTCATCCGGGTCTATCGCCCGGTGATCGGATTCGTCCTGCGGCATCGATGGCCGACGATCGCGATCGCAGGCGTGTTCCTCGCCATCACGATCTTTCCGTGGTCGCGCCTTGGGAGCGAGTTCATGCCACCACTGAACGAAGGCTCCATCATGGACATGCCCTCGCTCTTTCCGGGTGTCGGCACGGCGCAGGCGAAACAGATCGTGCAGCAGCGCGACGCAGCCATGGCCAAGATCCCCGAAGTTCAAATGGTCTTGGGCAAGATTGGCCGCGCGGAGACCGCGACGGACATGGCGCCGATGTCGATGATCGAGACGATCGCCATCCTCAAGGACAAGAAGGACTGGCGTCCCGGCGTGAGCTACGAGTCGATCGTCAGGGAGGCCAACGCCACGGTGAAGACACCAGGGGTGGGCAACATGTGGTCGATGCCGATCAAGAACCGGCTCGACATGCTCACCACCGGGATCAAGACGCCGGTCGGCATCAAGCTCTTCGGACCCAGCCTCGATACGCTGGACTTGATCGGGAAGGAGATCGAGGGTCTGTTGCCGGCGGTGCAGGGCACGAATACCGTCTTCTCGGAGCGGGCGGTCGGCGGGAAGTACCTCGACATCACGATCAATCGTGGCGCGGCGGCGCGCTACAGCATGACCGTCGGCGATGTGCAAACGGCGATGGCCACTGCCGCCGGCGGGATGGAGGTCGGCCAGGTGATCGAAGGGCGCGAGCGCTACTCGGTGCTCGTTCGCTACCCGCGCGAGCTCCGCGAGAATCCGGACCAGCTCGCGAGCGTTCTCGTCGCCACACCATCGGGGGCGCAGGTCGCCTTGGGCGAGCTTGCACGGATCCAGGTGACGCGCGGCTCGACGTTGATCAAGTCGGAGAACGCGTACCTCAATAACATCGTGTACGTGGACGTGCAGGGGCGTGATGTCGGTGGGTACGTCGCGGACGCCAAGCGCCTGCTCGAGCAGAAGCTCGTCCTGCCGACGGGTTACCGCCTCGAGTGGTCGGGACAGTTCGAGGCCATGGAGCGCGCTGGCAAGAAGCTGCGAATCGTCGTGCCGATCACGCTGGCGATCATCCTGGGCCTCCTCTACTTCAACTTCCGCAGCGTGACGGAGAGCCTGATCGTCATGCTCTCACTGCCCTTTGCGCTTGTCGGCGGGGTGTGGCTCATGTGGCTCCTTGACTACAACATGAGTGTCGCCGTGGCGATCGGGTTCATCGCGCTCGCCGGTGTCGCCGCCGAAACCGGTGTCATCATGCTCATCTACCTGGATCACGCTTACCACGAGCGATGGGAGCGCGGGGCGGTCCGGGACAGAGGGGACGTGGACGCCGCGATCGAAGAGGGCGCGGTCGAACGCGTGCGGCCGAAGATGATGACGGTGAGCGCCATCATGGCCGGTCTCATACCGATCCTCTGGAGCCAGGGGACGGGCGCCGACGTCATGAAGCGTATCGCCGCGCCGATGGTGGGGGGCATGCTCACCTCGACCGTGCTCACGCTCGTCGTGATCCCGGCGATCTACTCGCTCTGGAAGGAGCGCGAGGTCGTGCGCGGCGTGCGGCGAACGCGCGCCCGAGCCGGCGTCCGCACTCGACCCGGGGAGCTGGAAGCGGCCTCGGTTCGCGGCTGACCACATCGCGCCGGAGACTTACAATGGTATTTTACGCAGTGTAAACTCGCAGGGTAGAGTTCTGGCTTGGCAGAGCGCGTGTCACGACGGGCAGTTCGCCCAGGTCTGATCGTCGCCGCAATACTACTCGCGTCGCAGTGTCGGTACTGCTCTCACTCGCCCGGGGTTCAATGATACTGCAGCCGATTGACTACGTGGTGTTTCTCTGGCTCGCGATTGCGCTCTTGTCCGCGGCCTACGTCCTGTACGACCAGTTCCGGCACAACCCCGAGGCCACCGTCATGAAGTGGGGATTCGTGCTCGTGACCCTCTACATGGGTCCGATCGGGCTCCTGCTCTACGTGCTGGCCGACAAGGAGCCCGCACCCAATACGCACGAGGCATTCATCGCCCCGCTCTGGAAGCAGGGCGTCGGCTCAACGGTGCACTGCGTCGCAGGGGACGCCACGGGCATCATCCTCGCCGCGGCCGCGACCGCGCTGCTCGGCCTTCCCATGTGGGCGGACCTCCTGGTCGAATATGTCGCGGGCTTTCTTTTCGGCCTCCTCATCTTTCAGTCGCTTTTCATGCGGGCCATGATGGGCGGCACGTACGCCGCGAACGTCCGGCGTAGCTTCCTCCCCGAGCTCGTCTCGATGAATTCGATGATGGCGGGGATGGCACCCGTGATGATCACCCTCATGATGGGACGCGACATGCGGGCAATGTGGCCGGGCGAGCCGCTCTTCTGGTTCGTCATGTCGATCGGCATCACGGTGGGTTTCGCTCTGGCCTATCCTGTGAACGTGTGGCTGGTGACGCGTCAGCTCAAGCACGGGCTCATGACCGTGCGAGGCGACCAGGCGCGACAGAAGCGTGACACATCGCACGGCGCACACGGTACACAGAGCGACATGCCCGGTATGGGCAAGATGCCGGGGATGAGCGAGATGGCCACGAAGGGCGGGATGTCTGCGAAGGGCGGGAGGGGGGGGATGGGGGGGATGGGGGCGATGGGGCCGATGGCCGAGATGGACCGCGAGAAGAGCGATCACGCAGAGCACGGCCGGCAGGCGAACGCTGGCACGCCGCCGCTCGTCACGCGTGCGCAACTCGCGACGGTGACCGGCTTCACGCTGCTGATGCTCGCTGCTGGGATGTACGTCCCGGCGGCGTTCTTCAACCTGCGGTTGAGCGCCGAGTCGGTCGGCCGCGCGATCATGCCACCGGGGATGATCACGACGACCGAGACACCCGCCGATGCCATGCGTGACATGGCCGCCGCGGATCCCCGCTTGGTCTCGTACCATGCGCCCCTCGCAGCGCGAGGCGACCAGCCGCTTGTTCCGCGCATCGAGAACGGCGTCAAGGTCTTCGACTTCGAGTCATCAGTGATTCAGTGGTATATTCTCCCGGACAAGGCGGTCACCGCGTATGCGATCAACGGACAGGTGCCGGGCCCGCGGCTCGAGCTCACGGAAGGCGACCACGTCCGGATCAACTACACCAACCACCTGCCCGAGCCGACGACGATGCACTGGCACGGGCTGGTCGTCCCCAACGCGATGGACGGGCCGGCGAACATCACGCAGCGGCCGATCTCCCCCGGCGAGCGTTTCGTCTACGACTTCGTCGTGCAACAGTCCGGCACGTACTTCTACCACTCACATGACCGGCCCGACCGTCAGCAGGCGTTCGGGCTCTACGGCGCGCTCCTCATTCGGCCGCGCGTCCCCGTGGCCGAGCCTTCGGTGGACCTCGAGTACGTCGTGCAGTTGCAGGAGTGGCTCAATCGCGACGGGCTCACGTACCCGGCCATGCTCATGGAAGGCGGCCTTCCCAACTACTTCACGATCAATGGCAAGGCATACCCGGCCACGGACACACTGCGCATGCGCGTCGGACAGAAGGTGGCGTTCCGCTTCATCGGAACCAACAACAACTTCATCCACCCGATGCACATGCACGGCGGCCCATTCACGGTCGTCGCGCGCGATGGCGTGGCCCTTGTGCCGGCGGCCCGCTTCGACGCCGACGTGATCAACGTCGGGCCGGGCCAGCGCTACGACGTCGTGTGGCCAGCGCGTGAACCAGGCAAATGGATTCTGCACTGCCACATCCCACATCACACGCTCAACAACAACGTCGAGACGAATGGCGGCGGCGGGCTGACGCTGCTCGTGATCGTGACGCCTTGACGATGAGGCGTTGGCTCGCCGTGGAGGAGCGAGCGGCCCGTGCTACGGCGCTGCCGCTGCGCGCCGCGCGCGGGATGACCAGTGGATCGCGCGAATCATCCACCCGTTTGTCTCGCGGGACAGCACCACGAGCTCGGCGCCCGCGGACTTGACGGCGCGTCCGTTGTACGTGCCTTCGCTGACGCTCGTCGAGCTCACCCAGGCGGCATCGCCACGCACCACGATGCTCGACGGTCCATGCGATGATGGAACGGCGCGCGCGAACGCGATGTCAGCTGCGAGATGGTGTGAGCGGTACTGATCACGCGTCTGGATGTCGCCCGCTTCGATGATGAGCACGTCGCCTGAAAGCACGGACAGCGCTGTCCCGCTGTCGCCCGCAGCAAGGGACTCATGAAATCGGCGCACCACCGCGGCGACGGCGTCAGTGTCCGAGGGCGCACTCCGTGACGCGATGTCCCCCGGGGAAGCCGCCGCCGCGCGCGCCGTTGCGGCGTCCGCCCGCCCGCCAGGCAGCGCGGCGGCGTATCCGACCTGGAACACCATTGTCACCCAGTGCACGTCCCAAGTCACTCCCGAACCCGACTCGCCGGGTGCGACAGACACGCCTCGAACGTTCCACAGGCCAGCACGGGTGATGGGCAGACGCGCCGCGCCCTCGGCGTCGGTGACGATAGCGACATCCGTCTCGCCTGCGCGCGCCGCCACGACCTCCCTTCCAGTCGATCCCTTTGAGATCCCGGTCGGCGCGATGCCGGCCCGCAGCGTCGCGCCGACGACTGCCTTGCCGCGATCCATGAGCCGCACGACCAGAATATCGCCTGCCCTGAGCGCCGACGGATCACGAGCCGGCACGAGCTCGGCGGCTTGGCCCGACGACAGCGCGAATGCTCGCGGTCCGCCCTGCCCGATCTCGATGAACGTCTTCGCATGCTTCGTCGTGCGGCGAATGATGCTGTCGGCGCCGATCTTTCCCTCGCGGTCGAGACGCTCCACTGCCTCGGCCGCTCCTTCGAGCTGTAGGTAGCGCCGAAACGCCCCTGCCGCCTCCCGTATCTGGGCCGGCTTCAGTGAGACGGCGACGATACGCTCGCCCGCCACCGTCGGCTTGTGGCGGATCATGAGCGACGTGCCGACGTGCGATAGGTCGGTGAGCGCCTCGGATCCCATCGCGCTCACCAGCCGTGCGTCGGCGACGCGCTCTACCCCGACGGCGGCATCGCTTGCGGGGAAGGCGGTACCCGTCTGACCGCGCACTTCCACGAGCCCACCCAGAGTCATCTGAAATGCATCGGGGACGAGCCAAAAATCGTGCGCGTCGAGGGCGCTCGCCAACACAAGCAGTGGCCCGCCAGCGAGCGCAACCGTCAGGCATGTGCGGCGGGCTCGTTGGGTAACGGATCGCACTGGGAGAGCGTGCGGCATGATCACGTCCGGCGTTGGGGGAGGGCAGGTCGCTTACAGGGTACCGGCCGTCGGGCCCCTGGCAGCGGTGCGTGAGGCGCGGCCTTTAGTCTACCTAAACGACCTGAGTTCGCCGTGCAAGCGCGGTTCGACGGAGCTCGCCCGTCCCCGGCACCCGACGCGCATGGCAGAAGTCCAGCGGGCCGTTTGCGCCGGTTGCTTTTAGGCACCGTAAAACTATCTTTCATTTTGGTGACAGGTGGAGAGCAACGTGCCGCCGATCGGGGCCTGGAGGCAGCGGAGATGTTGAGCGGACAAGACTCGACCGGAGACGACGACCCCGCCTCCGCGGTGCCAGCCCCGTGGAGTGCGGCACAGCGCTCACGTGGACAACGCCGGATCGCAACGACCGTCACGTGGGGCGCCGTGGGCCTGGCCCTCGTCGGGGTGCTGGTGCTGCTTCTGTCCAACCGCAGCCACGAGCAACTACGAGAGCGTCCCCTCAGCTACTGGGCAGCGGTCTTACGGAGCGCGGACCCACGGTCGCGGTTGGAGGCAGCGGAGGTCATCGCGAGCGGCGCTGGGCAATCGGATGCGGCTGCCGATCTGCTGTTGGATGCGTTGGAAGATGACCGCGTAGGACCGGTGCACGATATGCTGGCGCGCGGACTGACCAATCTCGGTCCGCGGAGCGCCGTGGCAGTGCCGAGACTCATCGCCCAAACTCGCGATGAACACTCCGATGTCCGACGGGCCGCCGTCACCGCGCTCGCTCATCTCGCCGTAGTGGCTCCCGCGACGATCGGCGCGCTGACGAGCGCGCGTGCCGACTCCAACCACGATGTCCGCATCTCGGCGCTCGATGGGCTCATGACGCTCGGACCGAAAGCACGACTGGCGGCGCCTGCGCTCGCGCGCGCGATCGACGATCCCATCAGCTACGTGCGGCTCGGCGCTATCGAGGCGCTGGATCGGGTCGGCGCCTCGAGCGACATCGCTATCCCGGCGTTCACGCGCGCGCTGTCGAGCGCAGATGACCAGATGCGTGCGCACGCCGCGGCCGCCCTGGGACGGCGCGGTCCTGATGCTGGGCCCAGCACCAGCGCATTGGCGCGCCTCGTCCGCGTCGATCCCGACGCAGAAGTCCGACGCTCGGCCGTCGGCGCGCTCGGGGCAATCGGCGTCCCGGCCCACGGTGCGCTCCCGGAACTGTTGCGCGCACGCACGGACCCCGATTCTTCCGTTCGCGCGGCCGCTTACGGTGCGCTCAAGAGACTCCGTTCATGACTGTCTCGCTTGCCGTTGGCACAGCGTCGTCGCTTTCACCGGTGAGTCCGGCATATCGGCGCCGACGGTACCACGTCGGCACGCTCGCGCTAGGCGCCGCGATGTGCACCCCCTTTCTCGTCGCAAGCTGCGGTCGAGCCGGCGATGACCTGTCTCGACGGCCAGGCGATAGCGTAGCTGTCAACGCGGCTCTCGGCGCACGGCATCCGATGGAATCGACGATGGTAGCCCTCAGCAATCCGGCCACGATTGAGCCGCTCATGCCGGAGTCGCCGGCGCGGGATCCCGACCAGCGATTCCTGCGGCAGATGCTCGATCATCACGAGCGGATCATCCGGCTGGTTCACGAGCGCGCGTCGCAGCCTGCGTCGCACAGGGAGCACGGGAGATCGAGGGATCCATTCGAGACGGACGTGCGACTCGACAATGAGAAGTTCGAGATGATCGCGCTGCTCAAATTGCTGTATCAGGATGAGCACTCGCCGCGGCCGCTTCGCTCCCCTGATTCCGCCGCGCATCGCGCGCGCGAGAAGCGGGACTCTGCGCGAGCTCGCGCCGGCGCGTCCGCGAGCATGGGCTCTGAGGCCGAGCGCATCTATCAAGAAGCCCTGGGCGACGCGTTGCGACATGGCGTGGCGCTGATCGATCAATGGCGCCCTTCACTGCTCCGTGCCAACGTCCGCGCGCTTGCGAATCGCCTGAGGCAGACACAGGTGGCCCTGTTGCGCGAGATCAATAGCTCCTGAAGAAACCGTAAGCGACTTTGCATCCGTGGAGAATTCAGCACACCTCGACACAAGGTACGCTTTATGCGCGGTAAATCTGGGTCGAGCACTCGACTCGCATCTCTCCATCACTACGAGGACCTATGCGTTCCTGTCTTGCTCTCTTGCCAGTTCGCCGCGTTGGAACCGCGTTCGTCGCGGGCGTGGCCTTCGTCACTACCGCTGGCTGCTCATCGGGCTCGGATGACCGTAGCTCTCGCGGGAACGACTCAGCGGCGGTAGCGGCCACGCCTGCCGCCTCTGCTACCACGAAGACGGACAGCGCCCACTCGACGGCTGCTCCGCACACCGACAGCGCCAGGACCGGTATGGCTGGCGCGAAGGGGATGGCCGGCATGACGGGGGATGCTGATCGAGACTTCCTCCGCATGATGAGCGATCATCACAAGGCACTGGTGGTCCTCGCCCATGAGACGCTCGAAAAAAGGGGAGCGATCACCGTCAGGGACGACGCAAAGGCCCTCGACCGAAAGCAGGATGAGGGGATCGACCGCATGGGAGCAATGCTCCGGCAGTATTACAACGATTCTTACGAGGCAAAGGCTCCGCCTGAGAGCAAATATGTGATCGACTCGGTCATGGCCAAGTCGGGCGCCGCCTTCGACCGCGCGTTTCGCCTAAGCGTCATCAAGCATCATCAAGACGCCCTCCGGATGATCGATCAATTCCTTCCGAAACTGACCAAGCCGGACGTCAAGGCCATGGCGCAGAAGATGAAGGCGGATCAGGGACAGGAGATCGCGGAGTTCCAGAAGCAGCTCGGGCAGCGCTGATTCGCGGCGGTCCTATCGGTGTTGACCGCGGTGGTGGCTAGTCGCCGCCGCGATGTCTGCGAGACCCAGCGCATTCACGCGACAGTGTTGCCATCCGCGGCTATTAACCGCGAGGCCCGCCGCAGCAGAGCCAATCCGCCGGCGAGACTCGCGAGGATGGCGCCCGCGATGACGACCCATTCCCCGGCGGAGGTCGCGCGCTTGATCTCCATCATTTCGGCTGTCGCATGCGTGGTGCTCATCGTCGCCGACATGTGCGGCATGGGAGTCCCGTCTGGCATCTTCGTGCTGGGCATGGAGGCCGACGACGAGCTTGCCGCCGCCGGTCCGGCGGTCACCGCGAGAGCGGTGCGCGCCGAGACATCACCGTCAGCAGCGATCGCCACCAGGGTGTATGCGCCTGTCGGAACATGCGGTGGCAGCGTCAGACGAGTCTGGAACGCCCCCGCCGTATCCGTGCGCACCTGTCCAACGTCGTAGTTGTCGAGGGTGCCGCGGAGCTGCAGCCTCAGCACGCCGCTCTTCGGTAGCTTGACGCCGGTCATGACCAGATCCCCGCCAACGGGCACGGCGGTCGAGGCAAGGTGGATCGCGCCCTTCTCGTGCGCGCGGGCGACGCCCCTCCTGGCCAGGACGAGACCGATCGCGACGAACGCGATGACGACTGTGCGCAGTGCCTTCCGCATACGTGAAATCCTCACATGCCGAGGTGCTGCATCTGCGGCGCGAACACGCCGTAGACGATTCCGCCGACGTACAATGCAGCCAGGACGACGACCGATACGAAGAGCCAGAGCGGGCGCGGCCGGGCTTGGCCGCTGCCACCGCGGTCGAGCAACGGGATCAGGAACAGGAAGCCGAAGATCACCAATGGAGCGAGGACCATCCCCGACATGCCGAACGAGTTCTCGACCGCATAGATCCAGAGGAAGGGCCAGAATGGTTTCGTCACTTCCACGCCTTCGACCGACGGGTGGCCTATGCCGGGCGGAAAGACCGCCGCGAAAATGCCTATGAGCGCGAATAGCAGCAGACTATAGCCCGAGAGACGCGTCAGGTGCCGAGTGAAGCGACTTGTCTTCGGCTCGTCGGTGTGAATGCCGAGTTGCAGGATGAGCATGAAATGCAACCCGATGAGCGCCAACAGGAGGATCGGCAGAAGGCTGACATGCATGCTGTGGAGGCGACTCAAGAGCGACGTGCTCTGCGCGAAGTCAGGACTGAACGGGACGCCCAACGGCCCGGTCAGGCGCGCGCCCGCGACGAAGTGCTCGAGCGCTTCGCCGCCTTCCTGGTCCCCGCGGAGTACGGTGCCCGTGAAGGCGAAACCGAAGAGGACGATAAACAGTCCGACACCCGCCCACCATGTCACCTCGCGCGGACGGACGTAGCTGCGTCGCCAGAAGACATAGCCCAGGTGCAGCACCACGCTGACGAGAACAAGGGTCGCCGCCCAGTAGTGCAGCCCGCGCACCCAATTCCCGAGTAGCACGCGCGACATGATGTACACGACGCTGTCGTGCGCGGCAACAGGATTCGGGTTATAGAACTGGTCCAGCAAGAGCCCGGTGCCGATGAGAACAAGAAGCCCGACGAACGTCAGGCCGCCCAGCATGTAGGGCAGGCGGTTGGCCGTTGGCGCAATGGGGTAGTTGAGCGCATCGAGCGCAAGCCGCTCCGTGAGCACACCGGGATGCGAAGCAGGTCGTTCGAGAGCTGGGCCCACGAATGAGCCGTCCGCCGCTCGACTCGCCGGGATCACACGCGCTTCACTCTCAGCGCGCCGCTGGTCTGTCACCGCTCTTCCTCCCCCCATCGGATGGTGAGCACGAGCGCCAACCTCCGTTGCGATTCCGCGTGGTGAGTGCTTAGGGCTTCATTCCGGGCATGTTCTTCATGTCTTTCATTTTCCCAGGCGTGCTCTTGGTGCTCTTCTTCTTCTTCGCCGGAGCAGGCGACGCCGGCGTCTTCCCCTTCGTGGCTGCTTTGGTCTCGCCTTGCTTCCCGCCCCTGCTCATGTCCTTCATGCCCTTCATGCCCTTCATTGCGTTCATGTTCATCCCCGGCATGTCGTGCACGGACGATGTGTCCATCTTCATGTCCGACATCATGCGCCGCATCGCCGTGTCCGCCATGACGCGCTTCCGGATCACGGGGTCGCGCATCATCTGCTCGTGCAACTTCATCATCGCGGTGTCATGACCCGACATCGCCATCCCCGACATCCCGCCCTTGCCGGCCATACCGGGCATGTTGGTCATAGTGTCGCTCTGCATGCCGGTGCGTGACCGCGACGTCGAGTCCGCTTTCAACCCCGACATGTTCATGCCCGCCATGTTCATGCCCGCCATGTTTCCGGCGCCCTGGGCCGGGGCGACATGCGCCATGCCCTTCATCGCAGCCATGCCGGGAGCGTTCTTCATCGCGTCGAGCATGCTCGCACCGCGCGGGAGGGTCGCTGGAGGCCATCCCGGCAGGATGCCGACGGCGGGACCACCCATGTTCTCGACCCCCATCATCTGCCCCATGCTCGCCCACTCGGCGATCGCCAGCGGGAAGGACATGTTGTCGCGGTAGCGGCTGGCCGCCTCGAGGATAGCCGCGCGCTTCTGATTGTGCGGTACCTTGTCGTTCGTAAGGATGTCCGACACCACGTCGTGCATGGCGTGGAGATTGTCAAATATGATTGCCGCTTCTTGGTACCTCTTCGCGAAGGTCGGCGCGATGGCCGCGGTCATGGGCATAATGCGCGGCATGTGTTCGGGCGCGTTTTCAAGCATTTGCCGGAACCGCGTAACCGCTGCTGCCACGCCCGCCTGCCGCTCCTCCTGCGTGGCGCCCGTCATGAGGGGCTCGTAGAGCCCCACTTGGAGCCAGTGATATCCCCAAATCAAGCCGTTGAACTTGGGGTACCTCTGTCGGAAGGCGAGCGAGTACGGCTGGCCCTCCATCAGCTCCATGTTCTTGGGCACGGAGCTGAAGGCGAGGTCGGGACGCGTTTTGTAGTACCCGACGAGTTCAGCAATGCGTGCGTCCTTCTCCGCCTGCGGCATGTTCTCCGACGAGAGCACGTCGTAGACCTGCCGGTGCAACAGGTGCGCCCAGTCGAACATCATCTTCGCCTCGGGGGCAATCTTGGCGTATGCCACCTCGATGGCCGCCTCCTCGAGAGGCAGGCGCGGCGGACTGACGAGCAGCTTCTTCGTGATGAAGTCGTATTCCTTCTGCTCGAGCTGGGAGGTCGGCGCGTGCGGATCGTTGTAGAGCCGCTCGTACAGGATGGCGTGCCCGTAATCGAAGGCGTTGAAGAGGCGATCTGCGGCTGGGTACGTCCTGCGGAAGGTCCAGTTGAACTTCCCGGGGAAGTAGAACTGCGCGTACGCGGTCGACCACTGCGCACTCGCGACCGCGGGCGCTGCGACCGTGGCGACCGTCACGCACCACGCCAGCACAGGGGCCGAGGTGAGACGTCGCGCGAGCCGTGCTGTGATGTGCCCCATGCGGCGCGCTCGTGTGGCTGCGTCGCGGGTGCGGATCGTCTGCATTAGTCCCTCCAAGTGGGCGCCCATGGCGGGTGCGCCCGATGCGGGATGGCACGTGCCGCCCCGATGATGTTATTCGTGTTGCCGCCTGCGTGACCCGTGTCGTTCATCGGCCACCGGGAAGAAGCGAACGCACCGCAAAGGCGTAAGCACTACCGAACGTCACGTACCATCCGCGCTCAGGCCCATTCAGTCTGCGGCCGAAACCGCCGTCCAGGGCCAGGGTAGGGCTGACCTGGAAGCGCGTCCCAGTGCCCAGTGTGTACTCAACCTCCTCACTCGATACCAGCGGTTTCCGACCGTAGAACTCGGCAGTGATGAGTGTCGAGCGGAAAGGGAACGACCTGTCGATGGCCGCACCCGCCAGCCATCGCGAAACGCTGGTAGCACCGGGCCCACCTAGGGCCACAGGAGCACCTCCACCCGTGCTGTTGTCCGTTGCACTCGGCGCCGCACCAAAGGTGTACTGCCCGTTGACGTGAATGCGCGCCCAACGATAGGTGCGCGTGGCTATTCCGGTCAGAGACGAGTACAGGCGGTCCTGCTTGAGGTTGCCCACCGGCGCGAGGAAGTCTGCGCGGACGGCGAAGGCCGGCAAGCCTTCCGTCTCGACGTTGAAGTTGTGCATGGCCGACACATCGAGCCCCGCGACGCCGCTCCGACGCTGGGCGCCCTGCTCCACAAAGGCGAGTGGCAGGCCGACCTCCACTTGAGTGCGCGCGAAAATCCCCAGCGCCATCTCGGGCTCGAGGCCCCAGTTGTAGGTGCCACCCGGCGCTCGCTCAACCCGCACGGGAGCGAGCTTGAGCTCGAACGCGTACCGCTCAGTGACGTACGCATCCTCGATCTGGACCGGCCGCCCACGATCCGTATTGTAAAAATCGGTCTGCGCTGCTCCCGTGCGGGGAAAGGTCAATGCCAGGAGGATGGCGGCGCTCCCCACGAGGCTGCTTCCCCGGGTGACCAGCCGCGGGCGCCACCCACCACATCCCGGCGCGACCGTCGCTGCGCACGCGCGGAGGAGGATCACGGGCCGGTCCTTCGAATCGATCGATCGCACGCAACTCTCCTGGACTGTCAACGACGGTGAGCCTGTCAGCACTAGCGCACTGTTTCGCTGCCGTCGAATCGTCGAGGCCGACATTTATGCTGCGTAAAGAACCCCGTAACGCCCTAAGTCGTTCCATCGGAACGCACGCGGGGAGCCGCGGCACCATAGGTATTTTACTGTGCGTAAAATGTAACGGCAAGGGTGTGGCAGGAATACCGGTTGAAGCGCAGCGCTATCCCACGTGCGGCATGCGGTGATGGGCGGCCGCGGAGTGCGGGCATGGAGTGCCGGGGGGATGGCCGCCCAACCCCAGGCAAAAGAGATGGGTGAGCGCAAAAGCACCGTGATGAACACAGTGGGTGCCGTGGCTTGCCCCGTGGACGGATTCGCTCGAGTGTGCCGGAGAACCGACCAGCCCGAAGAGCCCCGCCTCCGGTTCGATCCCGGCTGGGAGCGGGTGCGCCATCATGAGACCAGACACCCAGACCGCGGCGAGTGCAGCGCCTGCCCCAGCGAGAGAGCGCCGAGTCACGTGTGTACCCACTGGGGCGTCCTCGCCCATCAGGCGCCGCACGCGGCGCTCGAGCAGGTCGACGCGCTGGAACCCGACCGCGGCACATTCGGGCCCGAACGCCCGAGCCGCCGATGCGGTCGCCGTCTGACCCCAGTGCTTGGCAATCGCGAGGATCGCCGACGCGAGGATCAGTGGCCCTCGACCGGGAGTGCCACTCGCCGCCGCGTCATCGGCGGCGATCTCCGCTTCGTCGGCCGCGTCGTCCGCAAGGCGGCGGAGCGCCGGCAGGTAGAAAAGCGTGCAGGCGAGAAAGCGAAGCATCGACAGTCGCAACGGGTCGCGGCGCGCGACATGCGCTCCCTCGTGTGCGAGCACGACCGCCAGCTCCTCGTGACTCAGCGTCTCCGTCAGGGCGACATCGACGTAGACACGGGGCGTCCACCACCCTGCCGTGAAGGCGGGATTGGGAAGTCCGTCCACGACACGAATGTGTCCGCTCGGTAGCCCTGCTGCTCGCGCCGCGCGCGCGAGGGCACCGTCGGCGTTCGGCGCGTTCCACCCCAGCAGTTTGAGCACCCGACGGGCCCTGCTCCACGCCCAAACCCGGTCCCAGATGGCATAGACGAGCCCACCGAGCAGAAGGCCGTGGAAGGCCAGGTGGACCGGCTCGAGGAAGAGATGCAGTGCGATCAGGCATAGTCGGAACAGATGATCGCGGCCCGCTAGGAGCGCGTCGGCGCGCGTGGCGAGATGATGCCCGAAGACCGGACTCGTACTGAAGACAATGAGCGCTCCCATCCCGAGCAGGACGGCACGGCGGTGCGCCTCCTCTCGCGCGCGCAACGGGCGCAAGAGATAGGCCTTCCTGTCACTGGTTCGGTCGTAAGTCACGTCACTCGCCCCTGCGCGGATGGCACCGCCATCGTCACGGAAGTCTCCGTCGGCTCCTAAGACGCCCACCGCGAGACCCCGTCGGAAGGCTCGACAGCGGTGGTGTATGCCACAGCACCGCTCCCGGCGCGGCGTGCCTATTCCTTCAATTTGGCCTGCACCAGCCGGGCCAGTTCGGCCAGCTGCTCCGGATCCCGCTCCGCCAGGACATCGACCAGCGATGCCGCGACGGCTGAGCTCCCCAAAGTGACCAAGCGTTGCACCACGTGGCGCGACGCCCGCTGCGTGAACTCCGCTTTGGTCAGTGTGGCCGTGTAGTGATACACATCGTCCCGTTTGGCGCGCTGCAACAGTCCCTTCTGCACGAGGCGATTGGCCACAGTGACACACGTGATGTAGACCACGTCGTGCGTCCGCGTGACGCGCTCGAAGAGGTCGCGGGCGGTCGCCGGACGCTTTGCCGCCCATGCGGCTTCGAGCACACGGTGCTCCAAATCGCCGAGGAGCATTCCGACGCCTGCCGCCGAGAGCCGCACGGTGTCCTGCAGCCGCATCGGATCTTTGGGGCCGCGCTTTCGCGATGTGTTCACATCCGTCCCCGGGGTGAAGAGGCAGGCTTGGGAATACGGCGTCGTCTTCCGGCTTATCGGAAGTTAGCAGGCGATACTTGCTCAGGAAATGAGTCCACCGCAACCGGTCATTAGCGCGACGCTGCTCGTGCTCCAACCGGCGGGTTGAGCCACCCCTGCCCAGCCAGCGCGCACGCGAGGCCCGCTTCGCATCACGTCGCGTAAGCGCATTCCTTCCCGCCATGTTCCGGCGTGCCCGCATGCCGGGCAGCGAAGAGGGCTCCGGCACGTAGCGCCTCGCTCACACTTCGAGTCGGTCGCCCTCGCGCGCGACCACGGCATACAGGGCCGGCATGAGATAGACACTGATCAGCAGGCGCGAAAACAATCCGCCGACGATCACGAGCGCGAACGGCCGCTGTGAATCCGAGCCAACGCCGGCCGAGAGGGCAGCCGGCAGAAGACCGAGCGCCGCGACGAGCGCCGTCATCATGATCGGGCGGAGCCGTAACATCGCCGCCTCGTTCACCGCATCGGCAATGCTCGACCCGTCGCCCCGCAGCTCGTTGACGTAGGAGATGTAAACGATCGCCGTCTGCACCGACACACCGAAGAGCGCGATGAACCCGATCCCGGAGGACACCGAGAACGGCGTCCCCGAGACGAGAAGCGCCAGCAATCCACCAATCGGCGCCGACAGAATGACACCGACCAGCGTGATGACGGGAAACTTGAAGTTGTCGTAGAGCAGGAAGAGAATGAAGAAGATGAGGACCACCGTGAGCGGCAGGATCACAGTCAGCTGCGCGCGCGACGCGGTGTAGTCCTCGTACTCGCCGCCCCATCGCACCGTGTAGCCAGGCGGGAGTGATACCACCCTCGCCACCGTGCGCTGTGCCTCCTGCACCGCGCTCGCCAGATCCCGGCCCTCAACCGAATACTGGATGCCGATGAAGCGCGAGTTGTCCTGCCGATAGATGAACGAGGCGCCGTTCGAGACCTGGATGTCCGCGAGCTCGCGAAGCGGGATCTGCTGGCCGTCCGGCGTCGCGACGCGGATGTCGCCGATCTGCTCCGGCGTCTGGCGATACTGCGGTTGCAAGCGCACGACGAGATCGAACAGGCGCTCGCCCTGAGCGACCTGCGTCGCCGCCGTGCCGCCGACCGCCGCCTCGATCAGGGCATTGATGTCGCCGGAGTTGACTCCGTAGCGGGCGATCTTCCCACGATCGACCCGGATGGTGAGACTCGGCTGTCCCAGCTCCTGTACGACCGTTGCGTGAGTGACGCCGCGCACCTGCTCCAGCGCGCGCTTCACTTCCTTGCCTTTCTGCTCGAGCACCACGAGATCGGGGCCGAACACCTTCACATCGAGAGAGCTCTTGAGTCCCGTTTCCGCTTCATTGACCGCATCCTCGGCCGGTTGGGTGTAATTGAATGTGATTCCTGGAAACGCCCCGAGCTTCTGGTCGACCGCCGCAATGAGATCCGCTTTGTTGCGTCGCGGACCATTCCACTCGCCGTACGGTTTGAGTCCGACGAAGAATTCGGCGTTGAAGAAGCCTGTCGGATCCGTGCCATCATCTGGGCGCCCGTGTTCCGACGCGACAACCGTCACCTCGGGGAACGACCGCAGGATCTCGCGAACCTGCGGCACGATCTTCGACGATTCCTCGAACGAGATGGTGTACGGCATGGTGGCCCGAACCCAGAGTGCGCCCTCGTCGAGCTTGGGCATGAACTCGCCGCCGATGGCGGGAATGAGCAGAAGCGAGAGGCCGAAGACGATCGCCGACCCGCCGATCACCCAACGCGGCCGCGACAGCGACCAATTGAGCCCGCGCGCGTACTGCCCGCGCATCCACTCGAAGGCGCGGTTGCGGCGCTCGCGCACGCCCCCGCGCAGGACCCATGCGCAGAGGACGGGGATGAGCGTCAGCGTAATGACGAGGGCCCCAATGAGAGCGAAGATCGTCGTGTCGGCCATTGGTCGAAACAACTTGCCCGACGGACCCGCGAGCGCGTAGATGGGCAAGAAGCCGGCGATGATCACGGCGACCGCATAGAAGATCGGCCGATCGACTTCTGCCGCTGCCTCGATGATTGTCGCGACCACGGCGCGCTTACCGGGAACGCTACTCGCCGGTCGCGCCGCGAGTCGACGGAAGATGTTCTCCACCATGACGACCGCGCCGTCCACCAGAATGCCGAAGTCGATCGCACCGATGGAGAGCAGGTTGGCGGGAATGTGCCGAACGTCGAGACAGATGAACGCGAACAGGAGAGCGAGGGGAATGGTCGTCGCGACGATGAGTCCCGCGCGAACATCGAAGAGGAAAAAGATGAGGATCGCGACGACCAGCACGATCCCGCGCAGGAGATTGTTTCTGACGGTGTGCGTCGTCTCGTGGATGAGGTCGCTTCGATCGTAGTACGGCACGACCTTCACGTCCTTGGGCAACAGCGACTCGTTGAGCTCGGCAGTTTTCGCCTGGACGCGCTTCAGCACCGTCTGAGCCTGCTCCCCTTTTCGCAGGAGAATCACGCCTTCAACGGCGTCGTTCTGCCGGTTGTAACCGAACTGGCCGAGTCGGGGCGCATGCCCAATCACGACCTGGCCGACGTCCTTGACCAGAATCGGGGTGCCGTTGTGCACGGCGAGCACGATGTTGGCGATGTCGTCCGTCGTCGCGACGCGTCCCAAGCCGCGCACGTAGTAGAACTGCCCGCCTTCGGAATAGAAGCCGCCCCCGGCATTGCCGTTGTTATTCCCCAGGGCCGCGGCGACTGCGGGCACGGTGAGACCGACCGCCGCCAGTCGGGACGGATCGATCTCGACCTGGTACTGCATCGTCTCGCCACCGAGCGATGACATGGCCGCGACGCCGGGCACGGCCTTGTATTGCCGCTCGAGCACCCAGTCCTGGATGATCTTGAGCTCCATGGCGGACCGGTCGGGACTCTGGATCACGTATCGGTAGACGAGCCCGGACGGCGAAAAGAGGGGTGAGACGGACGGCGTCACGCCCGACGGGACCGTCACATCGGGGATGCGCTCGAACACCTGCTGCCGGGCGAAATGGGTGTCGGTGCCGTCGGTGAAGGTGAGGCGGACCGAGGACAATCCGTAGAGGGAGATGGACCGCATCACCCTCAGCCCGGGCACCCCATTCATCCCCAGCTCGACCGGCGCAGTGATCAGGCGCTCGACTTCCTCGGCGGCGTGGCCCGGCCACTGGGTGACGATCTCGACCATCGGTGGCGAGAGATCCGGGTACGCGTCGACCGGCAGTCGGGTGAAGGAAAAGATGCCGACCACGACGAGCGTGACCGCGAGGAGCCCGACGATGAGGCGCTGGCGGAGCGCCGCGGCGACGATGCGGTTGATGAACGAGACCCGCCGGTGGTGGACGGGATGTTCCCCCTGTTCCTCGCCGCGCCGCGCGTGGGGCGCCTGCGCCTCGGCCTCCCATTCCTCCCGTCCGGCCGGGACTGGACGGGATGCCGGTCGATGATCGTGGGGCGCTCCGCCCGGGTCGCGGCCGTCCGGTGTTGTCACTGGCTCTGCGCGAACTGCAGGAACAGTCCGCCCTCCGCAATGATGCGCTCGCCGGCCTGGAGACCGGCGATGACCTCGAACTGATCCCCTACCCGGGAGCCGATCGTGATCTGCCGGCGCGCGAACCGACCAGCGGTACTTGGCGCGCGACCGGCAATGGCGCCGGGAGGTGTGGCAGCGGGGAGCTCCACAAAGACGAATGGCAGGTTGTCCTCATCGCGCAGGACCGATGCGACGGGGATGAGAATGCCCTGCTTGTCGCGGGACGAGTGAAGCGCGACCTGCACGTACATATCCTTCTTCAGGAGCCGCCCGGTGTTTGGTACCACGACTCGTACCGCAGTCGCTTTCGTCGAGGGATCGACGAGCGCTGCGATGTAGCTCACGGTTCCGGTGAGCGGCGTGCGGGACGCCCCGGTCACGATATCCGCGCGGTCGCCGACCTTGACGAGAGCGAGATCCGCCTCGAACACGCTCGCCATCACCCACATCGTGGAGAGGTCGGCGATCGTGAAGGCCTGCGTGGTGCCAGCCTGAAGAAGCTGTCCCGGATTGATCAGGCGCTCGACGACCGTCCCACCGATCGGTGCGCGGATCGCGCCCTCGATCGTCGGTGCTCCCTTGCCCTCGCGCAGCTGCGTGATCGCGGCATCGCTCACGCCGAGCGCGCGAAGTTGTTGGATGGCCGCATCGCGATCGGCAGCCGCGGCAAGGGCTTCCGTCTGCGCCTGCTCCAGATCGCGGCGTGCGAGCGCATCGTTCTTGAAGAGGGCCGAATCCTGATCCGCGACCCGGCGCGTCTGCATCGCCGCCCCCTGCGCCTTGCGGAACGCCGCCACGGCGGCGGCGAAGTCGGGCGATGAGATGATCGCGAGGGCCTCACCATGGTGCACGTACGCGCCCGGTTGAACGAGGATGCGGATCACGGGACCCGAGAACGGGGCGATGACCGGTGTCGAGATGTCGGCGTCGAACGCAACAGTTCCGGTTGTCTGCAGCGTCGGCCGAAAGTTCGCGACCGTCACGGGCTGGACGGTCACGCGCTCGCGCTGCTCGGCGGGTACGACGGTGATGCTCCCGCCGGTGGTTTCCCGCGATGGCGTTGACGCCGGCGAAGCGACGCCGGTCGCTCGCGGGCTCCCGCCACCACTCGTCTTCGCGGCGTCGTCGGAGGGCGCGCGCGTGCATCCGCCGATGGCGACGGCCGAGCTCGCGACCAGCAGGAAAAGCGCGTGGCACATCGAGGTTCGGCGGAGCCGCGCCCGCCGCCGTACGGGGAAATTCATGTGACCGCCGCCGCAACTATCGGACATTGGTGGCTCCGTTGAGATCGGTGGCGAAGGAAGCACCCGTCGCGCGCTCGAGATCCGCCATGGCGTCGTTCGCGGCGGCGAGGGCGGCGGCGTACTGGGTCTGAGCATCGAGCAGGGTGCGCTGTGCGTCGATGACCTCGAGAGCGGATGAGCCGCCAAGGCCGTAGCTGACCGAGGCGACCCGATATTGCTCGCGCGCCGCCGGAAGCAACTGATCGCGGATGTAGATCGCCTGGCGCAGCGAGGTCGTCGCGGTCGCGTAGGCGTTTCTCAGATCCTCTCCGACCTGGGCGCTCAGGTCGCGGAACTGTGCGGCCAGCTCGAGATCGCGATGCCGAGTCTCGGCGACCTCTCCGCGCTGGTGTTGCCAGGGAAAGAGCGGCAGCCCGATGCCGACTCCCGTGGAGTAGACGGCATCGTTGCCGTAGACGGTGTTGCGAGACACGCTGACGCTGACATCGGGCAGGAAGTACTGCTGCGCGAGCCGTCGCGCCGCCAGCGCGCCTGCCCGTTGCGCAGCGAGCCCGAGGAGCTCGGGTCGCCTCGCCATCGCGAGGCGCTCCAGCTGTTCGAAGTCCGGCGGCGAGTCGGGGATGCCGAGAGTGTCGGCCGCTTCGACGGATGCCCCGAGAAGCCGGCCGAGCAGTCGATTGAGACCTGCACGCGCGTTGGCGATGCCGCGGGTGTTGGCGATCAGATCGTTCTCCGACTGCGCCACCGCGACTTGCGCCTTGATCACGTCGAGCTTGGCGGCGGTGCCGGCGTTGAAGCGCGCCCGGGTCTTGAGCAGAAAATCCTCGTTCAGGCGACGCGCCTCCTCGAGATCTTCCCGGTGCCGGAGCGACACCAGGAGCGAGTCATACGCCTTGTTCGTCTGCAGCACGACGAGCTGCCGCTGGAGCGCGTAGAGCTGATCGATGTTTCCCAGGTCGCCGCGTGCCACCTGTCCGCGCAGGCGAATCTTGTCTGGAAACGGCACGGTGATGCCGAAGGTGAGATCCGTCTCCGTCGCCGAGTGGGGGCGGAGCACTCCTGACTGCCCGAGGACGCTGACGCCGATCGCGGGCTCGGGGAGGGCGTAACCCTGCGTCACGCGAGCCTCGGCCTGCGCGATCTGCTCGCGCGCAACCTGAATCGTGGGGTTGTGGGCGAGCGCCTCGCGAATGGCCTCCTGTCGTGTGAGGCGGAGCGGCTGTCCGGGACTGACCGCAGTGGGACTGGTCAGGGCACGCGTATCAATGCGTCCGCGAGGTTCCTTGCGGATGCGGTTAGCCTCGCGCTGAAGAATCGCTGAATCACGCGCCGCACGACTCGAATCGCGACGAGACGCGCTGTCGCGCTGCTGCGCGGCGAGGGGAACGATCGTCCCGACAACGGCGCAGATGATCCACCCGACGGCGAGTGCGGGCGCCGGCGGGAGCCTCAGATATCGGCCTCGCGAACGGTCGCGCCGGCCTCGGAACCATGGGTGATGCATGACTGACCTCGAGAGTTTCGTAGTCGCGATCTCCCCGATCGATCTCGGGTTGCGCCCCAGGGCAGGGCATGCCGTTCCGCTCATCGCGGGCGGGGTCGCGCCATCGCGAGCGCCACCGCGCGATGTGCGGCAAACCAGCTTCCTGCTTGGATGTGTTGGCGAACTCGCTAGGCCGGCGCGTCTCGCACATCAGAGGTGCGATCGTGCAGGCCGCCTAGCATGGACGCGACCGGCGGAACCGGGTGGCCGCGTTCAGCCCCGCTCGCTCAGGAGCGTGTCGGTGGAGCGCGGGGAGAGGAGGGACTGCGGCGTTTGCTCGCGATCGCGGTTTCGAGCGAGCGCGCAGACGCTACGGGCTGGAGCGCGGCGCCGAATGCGAGACGAGGGGGCGCGGGAATCGGCGAGAGTAAATGCCGTATCGCGCAGGCGGTGCAAGTCGCTTCGTCGTGGGAGTAGTGCCCGCGGTTGCCAGGCTGCTCCAGATGGGCACCGAGGCGCGACGGTGCGCGTACATCTCCGAACGCCGCCATCGCGATCGCGCAAAACTGCGCGATCGTCAGAAGCGCCAAAAAAGCTCGTGCGGCGCTCGAACGCGCCGGCCGCGCGGCTGGAACCGCCATTAAACGATTGGAACCCGGCGAAGCATGATAGGGCCTCGATACAGCCGAACTGGCAAGCTATTGCATGCGACGGCCCAAGTCGAGGACGCGCATCGCACAGGATTGACCTTTTCAGCATTTGACACGTTGGGCGAGGTGCTCGCATTCGCCGGGGTCCGCGTTGAGATTGTCGTGCAGACCGCCCCGGCCCGTTGGCAGGTCCGGTATTCCCTGTTGCCGTCGGGTCATCTGTCCCGTGACATTCACGCTTGAAGGTCGACCATGCTACTCGCCTCGCTTCACCGCCGCCGCTCGACTCTCGCTGTCGCAGGGACGCTTCTCGCCGTTGCCACTCACTCCGGCCTGGCGCAGCAGGCGCTGCCCAGCGACTCGGCGGTGCAGGCTCTTCTGCGCGATCGCGTCGAATCCAAGCGCTCTTCCGGGATCGTCGTTGGAATCATCGATTCCGGCGGCCGGCGGCGCGTGGCGAGTTACGGCCTTTCCGGAGCTCCCGGCAGCGCGGCGCTCGACGGCAACAGCGTCTTCGAGATCGGCTCGATCACCAAAGTGTTCACGACTGCCATCCTCTCGGACATGGTCGCTCGGGGCGAGGTATCGCTCGATGACCCGTTGGCGAAGTACCTCCCATCATCCGTCCGGATCCCGGCGCGCGGCGGCAAGCAGATCACTCTGCTGGACCTGGCGACCCAGTCCTCAGGCCTTCCCCGCCTGCCCACCAACTTCCACCCGAAGGATCAGAGCAACCCGTACGCGGATTATAGCGTCGCACAGATGTACGAGTTCCTCTCGGGCTACGCGCTGACCCGCGACATCGGCTCCCTCTATGAGTACTCGAATCTCGGCATGGGGCTGCTCGGCCACGCCCTCGCGCTCAGATCCGGCATGAGCTACGAGGCGCTGGTGACCGCGCGCGTCCTCGATCCGCTCGGGATGAAGGACACCCGCATCACGCTCACGCCGTCGATGACGTCGCGGCTGGCCGTCGGCCATGATCCGGCCGGAGCTCCGGTGCCCAACTGGGACCTGCCGACGCTCGCCGGCGCAGGAGCAATCCGCTCCACCGTGAACGACATGATGCTCTTTCTCGCTGCGAACATGGACTCGACGCGGAGCCCGCTCTCGCGCGAGATGTCACTGGCACACCAGTCCCGCCGCCCGACCGGCAACCCCGCGCTCACCATCGGGCTCGGCTGGCACATCCTGCGCTCGCCCGACGGCGGCCAGATCATCTGGCACAACGGGCAGACGGCGGGCTATCACGGATTCCTCGGCTACGTTCCGGAGCGCCAGGTCGGGGTCGTGATGCTCGCCAACTCGGCCGCCGACATCGACGACATGGCGCTCCACCTCCTGGACGAGCGCCTCCCGCTCAAGCCCGCGCCGCGCGTTCACACCGAGATCGCGCTCGACTCGACGCTTCTGCAGCGCTTCGTCGGGAGCTACCGATTCACGCCGGCGTTCGCGATCGTGGTGACGCGTGACGGCAACCGGCTCTTCGCCCAGGCGACCGGGCAGCCCAAGTTCCCGATCTTCGCCGAGTCACCAACCGAGTTTTTTCTCAGGGTGGTGGACGCCCAGCTGAGCTTCGTGGTGGAGGGCGGCGCGGTGACGGGAGTGGTGCTCCATCAGGCCGGACAGACGCTGCCGGCAAAGAGGGAACCGTGAGCGCTCTCTAGCGCGCTCTGAGAAGCGTCTCGAACAGCTCCACCGCGCGCGGATCGCCGGAATCCGCCAGCCAGAAAATCGCCGCGCTCTTGAGCGCCCGGTTCCGGTTGGTGCGGATCACCTCGATCAGCGCCGGCACGCCTTCGTGGTGGGGGAGCTGCGAGAGGGCGAAGATGGCACTCTTCCGCTCGTCTCCCTGGTCGCCCGGGTCGTCGGCAACGTCGTCGCCCATCCAGTCGGTGCGGCCGTTCACCGCGGCGCGCGCGAGCTGTCCGAGCCAGAAGATCGCCTGGTGGCGTGCCTTCCCGGTGGCGGAGGAGTCGCGCGCCAGCGCGAACAGCCGGGACGTCACGACCGTCCCCTCGCCGATCATGGCTGCGAGCAGAGCCTGTTCCGACGAGCGTCGATCCACTCGCGGAGCGACATCGAGGAGAAAATCCGCGGCCTCCTGCGGCGCGATGGAGCCGAGGTCGAGAGCGGGCCCAGTGCTGGCGCCGTCGCCGCTCACGTACACCCGCACCGTCTCGACAGCGTGCGACCGAACCGCGATGAGCACGCGCACCGGCCCGGGAACACAGCGCGGCTGCCAGTTCCCCCCCATGATCCGCATCTCTCCGAAGTAGGTGTGCGCGCCCACCCCGATCGCGCCGGCACCGTCCCCGCACACGCCCGGGCGAGCCGGGTAGCGAAGCTGCAGCTGGCCGTCCGGAGCCGCAGCCACGCGATCGGCAATCGACTGTGCGGGCAGCGGCGAGATGGCGAGGGTGATCCCCAGAATCACACGAACGGAATTCATGGCTCCTCCTACTGCTTCAGGATGTCGCGGATGAACTCCACCGCGCGGTCGTCGTGTCGCTGGCCAAGCCAGAAGATCGCCTGCTTCTTGAGGTCCCGGTCCGGCTCGCTGCGCGCGATCTCGATCAGCTTGTCCGTCGCGTCGCGTCCGTCGCGCTGGGAGTACACGAAGATGAGCTGCTTTTTCAGCTCGCGGTCCTGTGTTTTCGCGTACAGCCCGGCTAGACGAGCGAACGGCACCTCGCTCTGCTGCCCCGCCCAGAAAACGGCCTGCTTGCGATCGTAGATCGGCTCCGCGTCGTTCTGCGCGACGGCGAGCAGCCAGTCCGTAGCCTGCTCGGTGCTCGACTGCGCCACCGCTTGCAGCACGCGCTCCTTGAGCTTCGGGGTCGGGAGCGTGGCGTACGCCTTTCGCAGAAAGGGAAGGCTCTCGCCGTCGGAGTCATCCTGGCCGAGCGAGAAGATGGCCTCGCCGCGCAGCTCGTCCGCCCAACCGGGCGCGGTGATGATTCGCTCGAGAAGCTGGCGCGCCCGCGGATCGTGCGTCTGACCCAGCCAGAAGATCGCCTTCTTCTGGATGCGTCCCTCGCTGCCTCGCTCGGCCATGCGCAAGATGGTGGGTACGCCGGAACCGCCAGTCTCGCTCGCGAGCGTCGCGAGCGCGCCCTCGCGCAGAAACTCCGCCTGGCTGCTGTCGCGTGCGATCGCGTCCAGCTCGCCGACCACGGCGTCCCCGCCGGTGACGCCGGCCAGGCTCAGCGCGCGCCCCCGAAGCTGGCGCGAGCGTGCATCGTCCCGAGCGATGCGAATCAGCCTCTGCCAGGGAGTGACGCTGTCCGCCAGCGCGCCGGCGAGAAGGGCCTGGCCAGCGGCGGTTCCCTCCAGCTTCACCGCCAGATCGAGTAGGTACTCTGATGCCTGCAACGCCGGCACCGCGCCGAGCTGGCGCACGCCCGTCTGGACGGCCGGCGCCGATCCGGCGAACGCCCGCACCGCGGTGACCACCCCGCGATCGAGCGTGAACACGACATGCAGCGGACCGGGCTCGCACCGCGGGCCGTGCCAGTTTCCGTTGATCGAGGTATTCGGCCAGATGAACAGCGAGCGACCAAAGCCGACGATGGTGCGACCATCGCCGCACGTTCCGGCTCGGGACGCGAAGCTCATCTCGGCCGAGCCGGATCCGGTCGCGGTGATCCGCTCGCCGAGGGACTGCGCGCGGACGGAGGCGGTCACCCCGCACAGCAGCGCCGAACCGGCGACCACGGGAAGGAAGACGAAGCGAGTCATTGGTTGATGATCTCCAGCAGAAGCTGCTTGACGCGGGGATCGTTCTTCTGGCCGAGCCAGAAGATCGCCTGCTTGCGCATCTCCCGGTCCGGGTCCTTCCGCGCAATCTCGATCAGCTTGTCCGTGGCTGCGCGGTCATTCCGGTTTGAGAAGACGAAGATCATCTGCTTCCTGACCTCCGGCTCCTTGATGCGATCGTACGCCGTCAGCAGCTCCGGAAGCGCGCCGCGTATCTCGCCTGCCCAGAAGAGCGCCTTCTTGCGGGCCTCGACGTCTTCCTTGGGGTCCAGGGCGATGTCGATCAGCCATTTCTGGTTCTCCGCGCCTCCCATCTCGGAGATGCCGTGCAGCAGCTGCTCCTTGAGACGGGTGGTGGCGAGCTTGGGGTAGAGGGTGCGAAGGAAGACCCCATCCTCGGGAGAGTGGCCGCTGTTGCCGATGGAGAAGATCGCCTTCGAGCGCACGCTCTCCGGAAGATCGTTTCGCTCGGCGAGATCGCGCAGGATCTTGTGGGCCCGGGCATCGTCGTGCTCCGACAGCGCCTGCACGGCCCGGTCGATCATTCCTTCGTCGTGCGATGTCCTGATGATGGAGTCGAGCAACGACACGGCGCGGTCTCCCCGAACCTGCGAGAGCCACCACACGGCTTCTCGGCGGACGTCGCGATCCGGGTCGTGCTGGATGACGTCGCCCAGAATGTCCGCCGCGCCATCGCTCTCCTGGCTCACCAGGAACACGGCCTTTTTGCGCAGCTTCACCGAGCACTCATCGCGTCGCGCAAGCAGCTGCTTCAGGATCGGAAGTGCCTGGTCGGCGTCCATCTGCTGAAGAGCGTTCATCGCGGCCGCCTTCATATCGTCGTCTCCGGAGCACGGCTGCGAGCTAGCCGACCTCTGGATCTCGCGACGCGACTCGGGGTCGCCGCTCTCGGCGAGCTTCCCGGTGATGCGCGTCCAGAGCTCGGTCGCATCGCCTGCCGTGGCGGCCTTCGGGTAGCGGCGCTTCTGTTCGTCGAGAGCTCGCCGCGCGGCGCGCAGGTCCTCGTCGTCTCCGGTCTTGTAGAGCGCGAACGCCTGCCAGTACAGAGCGTCGCCGGCGTAGCCCGATTTGGGATACACCTCCGGAATGCGCTTGAACAGCTCGGCCGCGCGGCGATACTCACCGCCGTTCAGCGCCTGACGAGCCGCTCGATAGAGCGAGTCCGCCGGGTCGTCCGCCAGCCAGGGTGGGGGAGCCTGTTCCCGCATCGCTCGAGTTGGCGACACGCCGGACCTGGCCGCCTCGCCACCAGTTCGCGATGTCGCCGCGGTCAAGCCGCTCCCGAGGAGCACCGCCGTCGTCACCGCAAGGATCATCTTCATCATGGTTTCTCTCCTCAGGACCCGGTTCGCGAGCTGGTCGATGGGACCGCCCGGCGAAGCCGAGTCAGAACCTCACGTTGTTCCACTGCCTGCTCGATGAGCTTGAGGTCATCGGGCCTCCGTGTTCCCCGCAGCTGGCTGATCTGGGCCAGCACCAGCTCCAGATCCTCGAGCAGTTTCCTCATCGCCCGGTCGTTCGCCGCCGGGGAATCCATCAGCAGCCGGGTGGTCGTCAACAGATCACGCGACCAGGCCTGCACGTCGGCGTTGAGCTCACCACTCTTCGTTTCAGCGCGGAAGGACACGATCAGCGCCTCCGCCTGGGTCAGGTGCTCGAGCGCCGCGAGATGGTAGGCGCTCCGATCCGGACGCTCATCCTGCTCGCTCTTCCCGCTCGCAAGCCGCCCGGCCTCGGCCGGTGCGTTCGCGCTCGATGCGACTCGTGCTTCGCCGGTCGGACGCGCGCCCGGCATGCTCATCCGGCCGATCCCGATGCCGATGAGAAGCATGGCCGCTGCAGCCGTGCTCCAGAGCCAGCGACGGCGCGTGATCGGCACCACCATCTGTCGCTGGCGGCGCTCGGCCGCGATCCGATCCCACATCACGTCCTTCGGCGTTGTCGGGGGCGAGTTGTACTCCGTCCCCACTTGCCGTAGCAGCGCCTCGAACCGCTCGTCGTCGATCGTCATGACACCCATTCTCCGGCGAAATCCGCGAGCGACTCGCGGAGCTTGGCGCGCGCTCTGGACAGCTGCGCCTTGGACGTTCCTTCCTGCACACCCAGCGCGGCGCCGATCTCCTCGTGCGTGTAGCCCTCGACGTCGTGCATCACGAACACCGCCCGGTATCCCGGCGGCAGCGCGTCGATCGCCGCAGCGAGCCGCTGCTTGAGATCCGGCTCCGACCGCCGTCCCGAAACGATCACCCCATCCGCCGCTTCGATCGACGCCTCCCGGCTGCGGAAGCGCTTCACCTTGCGGAGCCCGTTGAGCGAGACGCTCATCGCGATCGAATGCAGCCAGGTCGAGAACGCCGAGTCGCCGCGAAAGGCGTGCAGCTTGTCGAACGCGCGGATGAACGTCTCCTGCGTGAAATCCTGCGCCAGCGCGTCCTCGCCGGCCATGCGAAAGGCCAGTCGGTAGATGCGGTCCACATGCGCCTCGTAGAGCTCGCGCTCGGCGGTGGAGTCCCCAGCTCGGATTCTGTCCACCAGTTGGCGATCGTCCACCCAGTCTCGACCTCATCGGCTGCGCATTGTGAACGCCCTTCTGACAACCGGCTCGGACAAAGGGTTGCGCGAGAAACGGACGCGCCGTCATGCCAGTCTGCACACGCGTCCCCGAGACCCGCCGGCGGCGCATTACTCGGCTGGGTGAGGGAGGCGTGCAAGACTCTTGCGAGCCGGCCGACAACCAGATAATTTCGGCAATCGGAGGCAATTGCCGAATGATCAACGAGAAAGATGCCATGATTCTGGCGATTCTTCAGGCGAATGGGCGGGCCTCCCACGCCGAGATCGCCCGGCGCGTCGGCCTGGCCCCCTCCGCCGTGTTCGAGCGCGTCCGCAAGCTCGAGGAGCGCGGCGTCATCCAGGGCTACAGCGCCCGCGTTGATCCGCGCGCACTCGGGCTCCGAACCCTCGCCTACATCTTCGTCCGCGGTGACGAAGGACTCGGGGCGCCTCGGATGGCGAAGGCGCTCACCCAGATTCCGGGCGTGCAGGAGGTGCACCACATCGCGGGCGAGGACTGCTTCCTGGTGAAGGTCCGCGCCGAGAGCACCGACGAGCTGGGGCATCTGCTGAGTGAGCGCTTCGGCGCGATCAAGAGCATCCGCTCAACGCGCACGACCATTGTTCTCGGCACCACCCTCGAGACGGCCGACCTCCCGCTCGCGACCGAGAGCGGGATGGTGAGGGTGGTGAAGGTGGTGAAGGAGCGCGGGCGTGGCTGATCATGCTGAGGCGGGTGCGGTCCGGTCACGCGTTCTGCTGGCGTTCGCGGCCGTCTATCTCCTCTGGGGTTCGACCTACCTGGCGATCCGCTTCGCGATCGCGACGATACCGCCCTTCCTGATGGCGGGAACGCGCTTCCTGATCGCCGGGGCGATTCTCTTCGCATGGAGCCGGGGGCGGGGGGCGGCGCAACCGACACGCGTCGAATGGCGAACCACGGCGATCGTCGGTGCTCTTCTCCTTGTGGGCGGGAACGGTGGTGTGGTGTGGGCGGAGACACGGGTTCCGAGCGGCGTCGCGGCCCTGCTCGTGGCCGTTGTTCCTCTCTGGATGGTGCTGATCGAGTGGCTACGGCCGCGCGGGCGTCGCCCGCGTCCCGCGGTCATGGCCGGGGTGGCGATCGGCCTGGCTGGCATGCTGCTCCTCATCGGTCCCGGAGCGATCCTCGGCCATGGAAACGTGGATCCGGTGGGGGCGCTGGTGCTGGTGGTCGCCGCTCTCTCGTGGGCCACCGGCTCCCTGTATTCGCGTCATGCGCCGATGCCGAGCAACCCTCTGGTCGCGACGGGCATGGAGATGCTCTCGGGTGGCGCGCTCCTGATCCTCGCGGGCCTCGCTGCCGGAGAACCGGCCCGTCTGCATCTCGACAGTGTTTCGCTGCGCTCGCTGCTGGCGCTGCTCTACCTGATAACCTTCGGGGCGATCATCGGCTTCACCGCATACACTTACATGCTGAAGATGTCCACGCCAGCGAGGGTCTCGACGTACGCGTACGTCAATCCGGTAGTGGCGGTGCTGCTGGGCTGGATCTTCGCCGCGGAGCCGGTAACGGCGAGGATGCTGGTGGCGAGCGCGATCATCATCGCGGCGGTGGCGCTCATCACCCTTGGTCAGGCGCCGCGGAGCGACGCGGGCGCGCCGACTGCAGACATCGAGACTAAGGCGGCGTGAGGGCGCCGACGTTCTTCAACTCGCGCGGTCGAAGATCCTGACCTCGCGGGCGAGGCGCGCGCCCAGGCGATCGCGCTGCTCCTCGAGATCGAAGCGCGCCTGGAGATTGAGCCAGAACCGCTCCGTCGTGCCGAAATACCGCGCTAGACGCAACGCCGTATCCGCGCTCACCGAGCGCTTTCCGTGAACGATCTCATTGATTCGCCGAGGCGGCACCGAGATGTCCTGCGCCAGGCGGTACTGAGATAGCGCCAATGGCTCCAGGAAGTCGGCCTGGAGCACTTCCCCGGGGTGAATCGGCGCAAGTTTACGAGTGCCCATCGGATACCTCAGTGGTAATCAAGGATCTCAACCTCGTGGGCGTCGCCGTCCTTCCACCGAAAGCAGATGCGCCATTGGTCGTTCACTCGGACACTGTGTTGCCCGGCGCGATCTCCCTTGAGCTTCTCGAGCCGGTTCCCCGGCGGCACGCGGAGGTCTTCGAGCGCCTCGGCGGCATCGACCGCGACGAGCTTACGGAGCATGACGCGCCGTAGATTGGCTGGATACCGCCGCACTGGCTCCCGGCCAAAGAGGCGCTCCGTCTCCCGGTCGCCGAAGCTTCTGATCACCCGGAAGCTTAACGCGTCACGTTAGTAACGTCAACCGTTACTATGTGCGAACACCGACCGCTAGATGGAAAACAGCGAGAAAAGCACCCGCGGCCCTCCCTTTCCCGCGACTACCGGATCCTGCCCAGCGCCCCCCGCGCTTCGGCATAGTCCGGCTCGAGCTTGAGCGCCATCTCGTACTCCTGACGCGCCGCGGCTGCGTCGCCCTTGCGCTCGTAGATCGTGCCCAGGCGGGTGTGCGCGTGCGACAAAGGTGGGTCGTCCTCACCGGGCAGATGCGCGATGTAGTGCTTGAGCACCTCCTCGGATCGGTCGAGACGCAGACCGGAGAGCGCTCCGACGCGTCCGAGATAGTAGTACGGTTGCAGAGCCTCGGGCTTCCGCTCGAGGATGCGCTCGAACACCGAGAAGGCATCGTCGTACCGCTTGACCCGCGTATAGAAGAGGCCGAGCGCGTTGTAGGCATCGGGATCGTCAGGGAAGCTGGCCACCGCCTCCTTGTAGAGCGCCTCGGCCGCCTCGGTGCGATTCTGCTTCTCCTCGAGAAAGCCCCGCGCAAGCAGCCCGCGCAGGCGGTCACGCTTATACAGCTCGTCGGCTTCGACACGAGCCTTGTCCAGACCGCCCCCGACGACTCCCGGTGCCATCACGTAGAACTGGAAGAGTCCGACCCGGAACTCCGGGTTCTGCGGATCCAGCTCGACGGCACGTAGAAATTCCTGCTTCACCTTCTTCGCAATGAAGAACTGACGGAAGCGGCTGGACGTGAGCGCCTGGCGCGCGTACGCCTGGCCCAGCCAGTAGTGATAGGCCGCGCCGTTCCCATCCAGTCGCGTCGCTCGCTCCAGCCAGCGCGTGGCCGCGCCCAGGTCGCGCTCCACGAGAGCGATGCGCCCGAGATAGAAGGCTGCCGCCGCGCTTCCCGGGTTGACTTCGGCGAACGCGGTGATCTGTGAGCGAGCGGAATCGTAGCGGCGGCCGTCGAACAGCCGGATGCCCTGCTCGAGCCCGCTCTGCGCCGACGCAAGCGTGGGGGCGCAGAGCAGCCACGCGGTCGCGATCGCGCGGCGCCACGTCCCCCCCGCCTGTGAAGCATCCATAGTCATTCGCTCCATGATGGCGTCACCCCGTCCTCCCCTCGTCACCATGCTGGCGTACCCTCGAGCAGCTCGTCCCAGAGCTTGAGATAGCTCTCATAGCGCGCCACGCTGATCGTCTTCTCCTTCACTCCCTCGCGAACGGCGCATCCCGGCTCGGTGCGATGCGAGCAGTCACCAAAGCGGCAATGGCCGAGCCGCGCCCGAAACTCGCGAAAGCAGCGGTCCAGCCCATCCGGAGAGAGGCCCCACATGCCCACCTCGCGCAGGCCGGGCGTATCCACCACGTATCCGCCATCCGGAAGCGGATGCATCTCGGCTCCCACGGTAGTGTGGCGGCCCTTGTTCACCGACGGGCTGATCTCGCCGACACGCAGATTGAGCCCCGGGAAGATCGCGTTCACCAGCGACGACTTCCCTACCCCGGAGGGGCCGCTCAGTGCCGAGACACGTCGATGGAGAGCCGCGGTGAGCTCGTCGAGACCGAGGTGCCGCTTGACGCTCGTGAGATGGAGGGAGTACCCGGCGCTCTCGTAATCGGCGAAGCGCTCGCGCACACGCTCCTGCTCGATCAGGTCCACCTTGTTGATGACGATGACGGCGGGAATCTCGTTGGCTTCGGCCACCACCAGGAAGCGGTCGAGCATGCGGGGGTGGGGCTCGGGCGACGCGGCCGCAAAGACGATCACGGCCTGGTCGATGTTCGCGGCCACGACACGCTCGCCGTGACCCCCACCCGGAGTGCGACGGGCGAGCGTGGAGCGTCGGGGGAGAATCTCGGCGATCGCCCAGGATCCCGCGACCGCGTTCTCCTCGATCACCACTTCGTCTCCGACAGCGAGCTTGAGCGCGCCTTCCTTCTTGAGACGCCCGCGCATCGACACCTGGCGCTCCTGGCCGGCGGCATCCCGCACGCACCAGATGCCACCCGTTCCCTTGAGCACCACTCCGCGCTCGGTGACCGCGGCGCCCTCGTCACGGTGCCCGCTCACGGGGTGCCATCCTCGTCGCGCATCGCCTCGTACCAGGGGCGTTCCCCGTGAAGCTCCGGGTCCGCGGCCGTCCCGATGAGTGAGTCGAGCAGCGCCTTCACCGCATCGAGCGTCAGCTCTCCAATCGCGCGCCGCACGTCCTCCTCGCTCTGTCCCCGCGCCAACACGTCGCTCTCGAGGTGGCCGGCGATGCCGGGCTCGCCGCGTCCCCACCGCACGAAGAGCAGATAGCCGTCAACCGGCTGATCGCGCGATCCGCTGTCATCGGTGAGGATATCGACGCTGTAGGACAATCCATCGGCGCCCTCGAACGCCGCCGGTCGCGCGTGCACCGCCATGTAGCCGCCGAGTGTCTTCTCATCTCCCAGCGAGTGATCCGGCGGCAGAAAGCGGCCCATGCTAGCGACGCCGTCCGGCCAGCATCTCCTTCACGATGTTGCCGGTCATGAACGCGACGTTCGCGGGACGCTCGGCCAGCCGACGCATCAGATAGGGATACCACTGGGTGCCGAAGGGAACGTAGACCCGCAGCCGGTACCCCTCGCGCACGAGCTGCTCCTGGAGATCGCGCCGCACCCCGTAGAGCATCTGGAACTCGAAGCGGTCGCGCCCGATCCCCTTCTCGGCGGCGAATCTCTTCGCCTCCCGGATGATGGCCTCGTCATGCGTCGCCAGACCGGGATAATTGCCATCGGTCATCAGCCGGTGCATGCAGCGCACGTAGCTGTTGTCCACGTCGCGCTTCTCCGGATAGGCGACGGAGGGCGGCTCCTGGTATGCTCCCTTGCACAGACGCACGCGACACTTGAGCTCGATCGCTCGCTCGGTGTCGGCGTGGGTCCGATAGAGGTAGCTCTGCAGAACGATGCCGACATTCTCCGGGTAGGAGGGATAGAGACGGTCCTCGAACAGACGCAGGGTTCGCTCGGTGTAGGCGCTCCCTTCCATGTCGAGTCGGACGAAGGTGCGGTAGCTTCTCGCCCGCTCGAGGATGTCGTGCATGGTCTGGGCGCACAGCTCCTCGGAGATGTCGAGCCCCATGGCGGTGAGCTTGACCGACACGTTGGCGTCCAGCTTTCGCTCGTTGATCCGGTCGATCATCGAGAGGTACTCGCGGCCGGCCACACGCGCCTCGCCGTCGTTCCGCACGCTCTCACCGAGCAGATCGAGCGACGCCGAGATTCCCTTCGCGTTCAGTGACGTGACCGCGGTGAGCGCTTCCTCGAGAGTCTCGCCGGCCACGAAGCGCGAGGCGAAGCGCTTCGCGATGGAGTTGCCGCGCACGAAGCTGAATACGCGCGGCTGGTTGGACAGGTACAGAAAAGTCTCGCGGAGCATGGACCCTCGGCGACTCAGTATGCGATCGACATCACGGCGCCGAGCGGCGCCGGTCGGCAGCGGCAGGCACGCCGTAGCGCAGCACGGGAAACTCCGCACCGCGGGCGATCGCCGGGTCGAAGACGTTCCAGGTGGTGAGCCCGTCGTCGCTCTCGGGCTCGAGCAGATAAAACGCCACCAGTCCGAGCGGCTGCGCCGCCTGGACGATCCAGCTGCCCGCCGGGACGGTGCGCTTCTCGGCGAGCCATCGACCGGTGAGGCGAACCTCCCGATGCCCCTGGAAGGGACGCTCCGCCCGGCCCACGCTGTCGATCACGAAGCGCTCGACCTCTCCCGACCAGTCGCGCGTCAGATTCTGCACCTCCACGCCGTGGAGCTTGAGAAGTCGGACGGCGGTCGTTTCACCCACCGGGATGAGATAGGAGTACGGGAGCGTGCGGGAGAGCGTCGGAACGAAGCGGTCGTAGAGCGGGATGCGGGCAGTGTAGACGGGCCCGCGCGCGAGTCCGCGCGGCACGCCCGGCTCGCGGCGTGCCGAATCTCCGGTGCGGACCATTCGCTCTACCCGGACGCTGGTCATCACCGGAGCACGGGTGATCTCCGAGCGGAGCGCGATCGCCGGACCCGATCGTCCGGCTCGCGCCCACGCCACGGTCGCACTGTCCGCCCGCGCAGTGAGCGATCGGATCCGCGCGCTGCGCTCGGCGACGAGCGAGAGAATCTCGCGCACGAAAGCGTAGGTGGATCTCACCCGTCGCTCGAACGGATCGTGAGAGTAGGCTTCGCTCAGGATGCCGATTCGATTGCGCAGCCCGACGTAATTGGTCCCGAAGCGGGGACGCGCGTCGTACGTGGTCCAACCCTTCTCCACCGAATCGCTCGACAGGAAGTTGCCGTAGTCGAACAGCTCGAAGCGATGGCGGGAGCGCATACGGGCTCGAAGGTCCGGAAGCATCGAGTCGCGCGCGTAGGCACCGCCGAAGAGTGCGGCCGGACTGAGAGAGGGCGAATACGTGAGCGCGTAGCCGTGAAAGCTGCCGTCCGTGGTGTGCAGATCCACGAACACGTGCGGGTCCCAGCGGGTGAGCTGCTCGAGCGACATGCGCGTCTCTGGCGCTTCGGCCTTCACGTAGTCGCGGTTGAGGTCGAGCCCCTGACCATTCGCGCGCTGCCCCACCCTCTCCGGCCCGTTCTGCTCGCCCCGGTTCCTCTCCTGCGCCGCGAATCGCTCGTTCCCATCGGCGTTGTAGATCGGCACGGCGATCAGCACCAGACTGTCGAGCACATTCGGGCGAGGGTCGAGCGCGAGATCGCGCATGAGCGCCAGCAACGCCTCCTTTCCCTCCACCTCCCCGGCATGGATGTTCGCCTGCACGTAGACGATCGGGCGGCCGAGCGCCTTCGCCTCCTCGGGGCGCGCCACGGCGGGACGCGACAGCACGGCGAACGGAATCCGCCGACCCTCGCTCGTCCGACCGTAGGATGCGAGCGCCATCGACGCCCCGCGCGCGACGAGCGAGTCGAGAAACCCCATCACGTCATCGTAGTGCGATGTCTCGGCGAAGCGCGTGCGCTCGGCGCGGGTGAGAGGTGCGCGCGTGGCAGCAGCACCTCCGTTTGGGCCCGCGCCCTGGGCATTGACGCAGGCGCAAACGAGCAGCGCGGCGGCGCACAACAGCGGTCCCGCGCGACTCACAGCTTCTCGAGCACGAAGCGGGTGAGCATGTCGAACAGGTGCGTCTGGGTATTTCCGCCCGCGATCGAGTGCGTGCGATTCGGGTAGAGCATCAGCTGGAACGGCTTGCCCGCCGCCTGCAGCCTGTCCGCGAGCTGGAGGCTGTTCTGCGGGTGCACGTTGTCGTCGCCGGTTCCGTGCACGAGGAGAAAGCTCGCGCTCATCGTCCCGACGTGTTGTTGCGGCGCCGACTCGCGGTAGCCCTCCGCGTTCTCCTGCGGAATCCACATGTACCGCTCGGTGTAGATGGTGTCGTAGAGCCGCCAGTCGGTGACCGGCGCGACCGCGATCGCCGCCCGGAAGACCGATCCCCCGATTCCGGCGGCGAGCGAGGACATGTAGCCGCCATAGCTCCATCCCCAGATCCCGATGCGGCCGCCATCCACCCAGCTCCGCGCCGCCAGCCAGCGGGCGGCGTCTATCTGGTCCTGCGCCTCGTAGCGCCCGAGATGGAGATACGTGAGCGTCTCGAATCGGCGGCCGCGCGCTCCCGTTCCGCGGTTGTCGACGCTCACCACGACGTACCCTTTCTGGGCAAGCATCTGGTGCCAGAGGTAGCGCGATCCGCCCCAATCGTCGGTGACCGTCTGCGAGCCGGGCCCGCCATAGACGTACATGAGCACGGGATATTTCTTCGTGCTGTCGAAGCCCGCGGGAACCAGGCGGTAGGCGTTGAGGGTGTCGCCGCTCGGGATCGGGATCCGGATGAATTCCGGTGGGCGGAGCGAGAGGACCGATAGCTTTGACTCGAGCTCCCGGTTGTCCACGAGCGTGCGGCGCATCGCTCCCGACGGCAGGTCGCGGAGCGTCGCCGACGGGGGACGGCCGATCGTCGCGTACACGTCCACCATCATCCCGCCGTCGCGGGAGAGGGAGACCCGATGCGTCCCACCGCCTGTCGTCAGCCGCACACGCTCGCCGGCGCGAGCGAGTGAGTAGCGGTAGAGTTGCCGCTCCATCGGGCGGGGGTCGGCCTCCACCACGTACACCGCTCCGATCCTCTGATCCACTCCCGCGATGGCGGACGCATCGGCGCCTCCGCGGGTGAGTTTGCGCACGAGCGACCCGTCCCGGCCGTAGAGATAGTACTGCCTCCACCCATCTCGTGAGCTCGCCCACAGGAACTGCGTGGCGTTTGCGACCCACAGGGGTCCGTCGTTGACGTCCACCCACGCCGAGTCGCGCTCGATGAGAACGCGCCGCGAGCTGCCTGTGGTGGCGCTGACCATCAGCAGATCGATCCGATTCTGGCGACGCGGGAGTCGCTGGACGACGAGGCTGTCGGCGTCCACCCAGTCCATGCGCGCGATGTAGTCGGAGCTGTCTGCCGTGACATCGAGCCAACGCGTCTGCCGCGAGGCGAGGTCGATCACCCCGGTTCGAATGCGGGAATTGGGCTGTCCCGCCTTGGGGTAGCGCAGCGGCGTGACGGTGGGGTAGAGCGGCAGCGCGTCCACCATCGGATAAACCGGCACCCTCGATTGATCGAAGCGCCAGTAGGCTATTCGCCGAGAATCAGGACTCCAGCGAAAGGCGTCGCGGAGTCCCAGTTCCTCCTCGTACACCCAGTCCGTGGTGCCATTGATGATGTCCGCGCTGCCGTCCGTCGTGAGTCGTTGCTCGCTCCCTGCGCCCCCCGCTACCGGTGCGACCCAGAGGTCGTTGTCGCGGACGAATGCGATCTGTCGCCCGTCGGGCGAGAACTTCGCGAACATCTGGAGTCCCGCGCTGCTCGACACGGCCGAGAGACGCTTCGTGGCGAGATCCAGGAGGTGGTAGACGCCTCGCGTGTTCTGCCGCCAGACGCGGACGGAGTTGTGGAAGAGAAGGGCCTTCGCTTCGTCGGGCGAGAGCGTGATCTCCTCCACGCTGATGCGTGCGCCGTCTTCCGCCTTGAGCGCCTCCGCGCCCACGAGCACCGTCTCGACACCGGAGCCGAGCTCGGTGCGGATGATGTCCGTGCCACCGCCCGCGTTCGCGCGCAGCGATAGCGCCGAATGTCCATCCCGGAGCCAGAGCGGCGCCGGCATGGGTGCGCTGCGGAGGGTGCTCCCGGAGAAGATGCGCTCGACGGAGAGCGACTCGGCGTGCGCCTGGGCTCCGGCCCGGCCGAGCGGCACGAACAGGGCACTGATCGCGAGCGCGGCCGGCGTAAGACGCCTGTCGAGTGAAGTCTGCGGCACAGCGAATTGTACCGACGCGACCGCGCCCCGGGCTAGGGCGGAGCCGCCAGTCCGCTCACCCGATGATCACGAGGAGGCCAACGATGCCGTTGAAATCGTCGGTGATGGCGGTGACTCCGGGAGGAACCACCCACGCGCCCCCGTCGATCCGGAGGTTCACGCGATGCGTCCCGGCGGAAATGGGCAGCAGCACCTCCCACTCATCCTCAACGGTGCTCGTGAGGTCCACGGGCAGCCAATCGGTGAAGTCTCCCATCAGCTCTACCCGTCGTGCCCCGTGAGCACGCACGCGGATAAGACGGGGACTGTCGGCGCCCCCGCGAACCTCGAAGCCGGTCGCGAGCGCGACCGCCAGCGACGCGGCGAGGGCGGGCGGACGCGTGCGCATCCGCAGCGCCACCGTGACGAACTGCGCGCCCGGGATGGATTGCGGGATGTCGGCGGCGTAGCGTCCGGCGCTGGCGATGAGAGCAAGCTGCGAGGACATCCAGAGAGTCCCGCTCACATGCCAGGTGGAGGTCTCCTCCTCGGGGCGGGAGAAGCGTCGCCCGAAAGAGCCATCCAGCTCCACGACGCCGCGCGTGAGGTGAAGCGCGGTCACGGCATCGGTGTACGGGCCCCGGCTCTCCGGCGGATAGCCGAGAAAGGCGGGAGCGATCGTGCCAACGAAGTCCGTGCGGGTCACGCTCGCGCTGAGGCGCAGCGAGTCCACCCGGGCCCACGCGCCGGCCTCGCTCCGGGCGACGGTCTGCCAGATGCCGTCCCACCAGACGCGGCCGGCACCACCTCCCGCCCAGGCACCCTGACGCTGGTCGACCAGGTGCGCCCGCGCGAATGCGAGCGCCTCGCCCGCACGCGTGATGTCGGAGAGAACGTTCAGGTCGGCCAGACCCGCCAGCTCACCCCGCACCATCCCGATCGAGGGCGTGTAGACGGAGCCGTTGAGGGTGCTCTGCGCGCTCCACCGACCGCTCTCGAAGTGCGAGAAGGTGCCGCTACCCGTGACCTCCGCAAAGGGCGCGCGCGCGCTGAACGCCGGTCCGAGGGTGAGAACGGTCGACGGAAGGTAGCTCTCGTAGTGGACGCTCCCGAAGCCGGCATCCAGCAGGGCCGTTCGCTGGGCCGCCACCGCCCGGCAGAACGCGAGCGGCAGCACGAGACACATCGCGGCGGCGACGTGCCGGCGCATCACGACCGATCAGGGCCGGTGCGGCTTGCGTGCATCCCTGGGCGACGCTCCGAGCGACGAGATCTTGCTGTCGAAGGAGGTCGCCGCATCCCCCACCGCGGATGGGGGGAAGGTGGCCGGCATGGCGCGCGCGCGCACGGCAGCCGCGACCGCGGCCGGCATCCCCGCTCCGACGTCCCGATCGACGTTCCGCCGCAGCCCAACGAAATCGTCATCGCCCGCCCCGCCGCGCGCGAGCGTCGCCACCGCGCCGGCCGCCGTATCCGCCGGCACGCCGCGCGCGATCAGGTCGGTGAGCACGGCGAGCGGCACGCTCAACGATTCGTGCCGGCGCGCGACACGCAGCTGCGTGAGCATCGCCACGCGCGCTCCCGCGTGCAGTGCCTCGGCTCCGGCTTCGATCTCCGCGTCCGAGGACTGCGCTCCGAGAGCGGTGCGCGACGCTGCCAGCTCCCGCGCCAGCGTACGCACCGCGCTCGCGATGCGCGGAGCATCGGCGTGTTTGCTCGCTCCCTCGAGGGCCTTGTGCACGAGCGGATCCACCGGCAATCCGATGGAGCGTGCGGAATCGATGAGGATGGTGACCGTGGCACGGGCCCGCGGATCGAGGCGCGCCTCGATGCGGGCGTCCTGGGCGCGCACGGCGGCCGGGAGGAGCGCCGCCGCCAGCGCGGCGCACCACAGTCGAGATGGAGACGTCACGTCGAGCTCCCGGACACGGTGATCACGGAGTTGGGCCGCCCGAAGTCATCCTCGACCGCGCGCGGCGCTGAAGGATCGGGCATCCATCGGGTGCCGTCGATCACGAAGGTGTAGTGATACCGGCCGCGCGACAGCGGGACGGTCACGGACCAGACTCCCTGCGCGCCATCGGAATGAAGAGGCGTTGCGCGCAGGTCCCAGTCGTTGAAGTCGCCGACCACGGATACGGTCGAGGCTTGCGGAGCGATGAGCACGAACTGGTGGCGGATGATCGGCGAAACGGACGCGGCCACCGGCATCGGCGCCGCACTCCGATGGGTTCTGTCCCAGCCCGCGATACTGCCGGACGCCACCAGCGCCACGATCCCGGCTGCGACGGCCAGCCCGAGAAGCGGCGAGACACGCACCGTGCGGGGCCGCCTGACCCACAGCCACGCGGCCGCCACGCCGCCACGCGACCCCGCGGAGATCTCAGCCAGCACGCGGCGCTCGAGCCCGAGCCCGAGGCGCACCGGCTTCCGCATCTCCCTCGCGACCGCGTCGATCAATGGGTCCATCTCGTAGTCAGGCACTGCACGCCTCCCGCAACAGGTCCCGCAGCTTTCCGCACGCCCGATTCACCCGCATCTTCAGCGCCGACACTCCGGTGCCGGTCATCTGCGACATCTCCTCGTAGCTCAGCTCCTCGACGTGCTTGAGGAGGAACGCCTCCCGTTGATCGCTCGGCAGCTGCGCCAGCGCGAGTCGGATCTCCTCCCGCCACGCCGAGCGCTCCGCGGGATGTCCCTGCGACGCTCCCAGCATCGCGTGCTCGTCCGTCACCACCACCCGCTCGTACCGCCCGCGCTTCGCTCCCGCCGTGCGGCAGCGGTTGGCGAGGATCGACAGGAACCATCGCCCGAACCGCTCCGGCTCCTCGCAGCGATGGAGGGCGCGGTATGCCCGCACGAATGCGTCCTGCAGCGCCTCCTCCGCGTCCTCCCGATTCCCAAGCATGTGGACGGCAAAGCGCGCGTAGCGATCCCGGTACCGCGCGACGAGAATCGCGTAGGCATCCACGTCACCGTCAAGCACGCGCCGGATCGTGGCCGCATCGCTCGTATCCACTCCGTACAGACCCACCCGCCACCTCCGCCGTCACTCGAGACGGACAATGTTACCCCAGGGGCTTCCCATCGGCTCGATAGAAGCGGCCTCGCTGGCGCGCCATGTCCGCGAGGATTGCGGCCGGGGCGAAGCGGGGAGCGAAGCGCTGGTTGAGCGACTCCAGGGCAGACACCACCGTCGCCACCCCGAAGCTGTCGATGTAGCGGAACGGGCCGCCGCGGAACGGAGGGAAGCCGAGCCCGAACACGGCGCCAATGTCACCATCCCGCGCCGACCGGAGGATACCCTCCTCGAGGCAGCGCGCGGCCTCGTTCACCATCGCGAACACCGTGCGGCGCTGGATCTCTTCGGGCAGCATCTCCGTGCGCTGTGCGCCGGTGGGCAGCAGCTCGTACACGCTCGCGTCCACCCCCCCCTTCTTACCCTCCGCATCGTACAGGTAGAAGCCCTTCCCTCCCTTGCGGCCCGTGCGTCCGCTCCGCACCACTCTCGCCAGCGACTCCGCCGGCGCCATGCGCTCGCCGAAGGCAGCGAACAGCGTCTCCCCGACCTTGCCGCCGACATCGAGCCCGACCTCATCCATCAGCGTGATCGGACCGACCGGGAAGCCGAAGTCGAGCAGCGCGGCGTCGATCGCCTCGATCGAAACACCGGCATCGAGAAGATGTCCGGCCTCGTTGGAATACGCAGCCAGAGTGCGGGTCGTGAAGAACCCCGGGCCGTCGTTGACGACGATCACCTCCTTCCCCAATCGCTTCCCGAAGGCGACCGCGGTCACCGTGGCCACGCGGCTCGTGCGCGGAGTCACGATCACCTCGAGGAGCGGCATCTTGTGCACGGGGGAGAAGAAGTGCATGCCGAGCACCTGCTCCGGGCGGCGGCTCGCCTCGGCGATGCGCGCGATCGGGATGGTGCTGGTGTTCGAGGCGTAGATCGCATCGCCGGGAAGCAGCTGCTCCGCCTCGCGCAGCACCCGGTGCTTGAGCCCGATCTCCTCGAAGACGGCTTCGATCGCCAGGTCCACGCTCGCGAATCCCGAATAATCGATCGTTCCCCCGACGAGGGCGAGCTGGTCCGCGAACTCTACCCGGCTCACCTGCTTCTTCCTGAGACGCTCGCGCAGCACGTCATGGACGGCCTTGAGACCCTTCCCGACGCGAGCGTGCTCGGCGTCCTTGAGTCTCACGACCACGCTCTGCATCGCCGCGACGGCAGCGATACCCGAGCCCATGAAGCCGGCGCCGAGCACGCCGATCTTCTTCACCGGCAGCGGCTCGGGCGCCGGTGGCTCCACACCCGGGTCCTTCTTGAGAGCCGTGGTCGCGAAGAAGAGGAAGATGAGCTGCTTCGATACATCCGTCGCCGCCATCTCGCCGAACAGCCGCGCCTCCTCGACCAGTCCGCGATCCAGACCCTGCTCGTAGCCCACGCGCACGGCGTCCAGTGCCGCCAGAGGAGCCGGGTAATGGCCGCGGCCCTGGGCCAGCGTCTGCTCACGCGCCTTCCTGAGCACCAGCTTGCGACCGATCGGATTGTCGTCGAGCGCCAGCTCCGCGAGGCCCCGCGCCCTGCGACCGCGCGACCGAGCGATGGTGCCGTCGGCCAGACTCCGCGCGCGGTCGACCGCGACCGGCATGAGAACGGCCGGATGCACCAGCTCGTCGATCAGCCCGATCTGCAGCGCCTTCTTGGCGCGCACGTTCTTCCCGGTCAGCATCATGTCGAGCGCGGCGCGCAATCCGACCAGGCGGGGGAGACGCTGCGTGCCGCCTGCGCCCGGGATCAGTCCGAGCTTCACCTCGGGTAGCGCCAGAACCGTCTTGGGGTGATCGGTGGCGATCCGGTACGAGCAGGCCAGCGCCGTCTCGAGCCCGCCTCCGAGACAGGCGCCATGGATCGCCGCCACGACCGGCACCCGCAGTCTCTCGAGGCGCGTCAGCAACGATTGCCCATCGCGGCTCAGGCGCTCCGCGTCCGCAGCCCCGCGAATCTCAAGAAACTCCTCGATGTCCGCGCCGGCGATGAAGACGTCGCGCTTCCCACTCACGAGAACGACCGCGCGCACCGCCTGATCGGCTTCGAGGGCATCAAAGATGGTGGAGAACTCGTCCTTCATCCTGCGGTTGAGCTTGTTCACCGCCTCGCCCGGCATGTCGAAGGTCAGGATGGCGATTCCTTCGCGCATCTCGACGCTCAGCGCGCTGTCGGCGCGCAGTGGGACGGCGATCGCCGTCACGCGGCGTTCTCCACGACCATCGCGAATCCCATCCCGCCCGCCGCGCAGAGAGTCATCAGGCCGAACTGAGCGCCGCGGCGCTTCATCTCGTTGCACAGCGTGGTGGTGATGCGGGCTCCGGTCGCTCCGAAGGGATGTCCGATGGCGATCGAGCCGCCCATCACGTTGAGCTTCGAGCGGTCCACCTCCCCGACCGGCTCCGAGAAGCCCGCGCGCTCCGCCCATTCTCTCGACTCGAACCCCTTGAGGTTGGAGAGCAGCTGCGCGGCGAACGCTTCGTGCATCTCCACCAGCTCCATGTCGCGCAGGGAGAGCCCCGCGCGAGCGAGCGCCACCGGAGCGGCGAGCACCGGAGCCTGCAACAGCTGTTCGCCCGGGTCGAGCGCCGCGTAGGCGTAGGATCGGATGTAGCCGAGGGGCGGATAGCCGAGAGCCTTCGCTTTCTCCTCGCTCATCAGAATGACCGCCGCCGCACCGTCGGTGAGCGGGGAGGAGTTGCCCGCGGTGACGCTCCCGTAACGCTTGTCGAACACCGGACGCAACGCCTGAAGCTGTTCCAGGGTGCTATCCGTGCGGATCCCGTTGTCGCTCAGCGTCACCGCGTCGTATCGGGGTGGGACGAAGGTCGCCATGATCTCCGCGGTGAGCCGCCCGTCCTCCGTGCCTGCAGCCGCCAGTCGGTGCGAGCGAAGCGCGAACTGATCCTGCTCCTCGCGCGCGATGGCATTCAGCTTGGCCATCTTCTCCGCCGACTGCCCCATGGTCTCACCCGTGGAGGGCTCGGCGATCGCGGGCGTGATCGGGACGAGATCACGGGGCCGAAGCTTCGAGAAGGCGCCGAGCCGCGCCGGAAGCGACTTCGCCTTGGAGGCCGCCACCAGGGCGTCCGAGAAGCCGCGCGAGTGCAGGATCGGGACGTTCGACAGCGATTCCGCGCCCCCGGCGATCGCCACCCCGGCGTGGCCGAGCGCGATCTGGTCGGCCGCGTCGGTGATCGCTTGGTTCGCGGATGTGCAGGCGCGGCTCACCGTGACGGCGGGGATGCCCTTGGGCAGCATCGGCAGGAGCGAGATTTCCCGCGCGATGTTCGGCGCGACGACCGATGGCACGACGGTCCCGAAGACCAAGATGTCCACCTCGTCCGGATCGAGGTTCGAGCGCTCGATCATCTCGGCCACGCACATCCGTCCGAGCTCGATCGCGGTCAACGAGCGGAAGGTCGTGCCCGCCCGCGCGAACGGCGTTCGCAGTCCGGCGACGATGGCGACGCGGCGTCCCTGTGCGTAGGTGGGCATGGCGGCAAGTTATGGGTTGCGGCGGGCGGTCGCCACGGCCGGCATTGACCGCGCCGCCCGTTGGCGGATAGCGTTCGCGCGCATGACGAACGCTCCGCACCGCGCCCGCCGGTCCGCTGACCTCGACGCGCTGGCGCAGCGCGAGTTCGATCTCGTGGTGATCGGCGGAGGGATCACCGGGGCCGGAATCGCGCGCGATGCCGCGCTCCGCGGTCTCTCCGTCGCCCTTCTCGAGGCGAGCGACTTCGCGAGCGGCACATCCAGTCGCTCCTCCCGACTCATCCACGGCGGGCTGCGCTACCTCGAGCATGGGCATCTGGGGCTCGTGCTGGAGTCGAGTCGCGAGCGCCGCGTGCTCCTCCGCATCGCCCCGCACCTCGTCCGGCCCCTGGCGTTCACCTGGCCGGTGTACTCGGGCGCGCGCGTCGCCCGCTGGCGGCTCGGCGCGGGCCTCGTCCTGTACGATGCCCTCGCCGGCTTCCAGAATGTCCGCAACCATCGCCGGCTGACTGTGACCGACGTCACGAAGCTCGAGCCGGCTCTCTCCCGCGACGGCCTGCGCGGTGGGGCCCGGTACTTCGATGCCGCCACAGACGACAGCCGGCTGACGCTCGCTAACGCGCTCGCGGCAGCGGCGGCCGGCGGTCTGGTGCTGAATCACGTCGCGGCCCGCGACCTCGTGATGGACGGGGATATCGTGCGCGGAGTGGTGGCCGAGGACCGGGTGAGCGGCCGCCAGATGCAGGTGCGCGCGGCGATCGTGGTGAGCGCTGCCGGACCCTGGGCCGATGCCGTGCGCGGGCTGGCGCAGGTGACCGGCGCGCCGATGGTCCGCACGAGCAAGGGCGTTCACATCGCCGTGGCGCGATCGCGCATCGGCAACCGGGAAGCGCTGACGGTTCTTTCCCCCGTCGACGAGCGCGTGATGTTCATCCTGCCGGACGGCGCGCTGACGATCGTCGGGACGACCGAGACGGAGTATCACGGACCGCCGGAAGAGGTGCGGAGCACCGAAGCGGACATCGCGTATCTGCTCCAGTCTGCCAACCACTACTTCCCGAGCGCGCGGCTCGAGCGCGCCGATGTCGTCAGCGCGTGGGCGGGGATCCGGCCGTTGGTGGCCGGTGGCTCGCGCGATGCCGGGACCGTATCACGCGAGCACGAAATCAGCCGCATCGCACCCGGTCTGATCGGCATCACGGGAGGGAAGCTCACGACCTACCGGACCATGGCCGCGGAGGTCGTCGATGCGGCGTATCCCCGTCGTGGGACGACTCGCGTGCCCCGGTCGCGCACCGACCTGATTCCGCTCCCCGGAGGCGAGCTCGACGCCGTGGATGCCGAGATCGCGGCCGCCACGGCGGCGATCGGTACGGAAGACATCGCGACGCGGCTCGTGCACGCCCACGGCACCGCGTGGCGCGATGTGTGGGCGCTGGCGGTCGCCGACCCGTCGCTCGCCGAGCGAGTCGAGCCGTCACTCCCCTACGTGATGGCCGAGCTGCGTTACGGGATCGAGCGCGAGATGGCGATGACGCTCGGTGATCTGCTCATCCGCCGGCTCCGCGTCGCGTTCGAGACGACCGACCACGGAATGCGCGCCGCCCAGTCCGCAGTCGCGATCGCCGCACCACTGCTCGAGTGGGATCCGTCGCGTCAGCGACTCGAGCTCGACCGCTATGGCGAGGAAGCGAAGCGCATCTTCGGGGTGGACGCCGCCTGACCCGGTGCCGTGGCGCCAAGGCCGCCGCGGACAAGCGCGGGGGACGCCGATAAAACGACTGTATGAAGGGGTTGCCCTTCCCCCCAAGTCCTGCCCCTCTTCCCGGTGGCGGGCGCCCGGCTCCCACCACGGAGCGATCCGCGTCGCCCTTCGCCGCGACCATCCGCGGCCGCCTTTCGCCGTTGATGTTGTCCCTCTCCCCACGCGGACTCCCGCGGAAGAGCGGCATTCTTTTCAATTCGGAGCGGGTTGCAGCGGCTGCCGACGCGGTTTACTGGTCCGGAGCGCCTCGATGGATCGTCCGGAGCTCCACGATCGTGAGCTGGCGCGTGAGGGTCGGGAGCTTGAGCATCACCGTATCGCCGACGGCCCTGTTGACGAGCGCGCGGCCGATCGGCGACGACATGCTCACCTGCCCATCCTCGAACTCGAGCGCATCGCCGAAGACCAGGTTGTACACCTCTCGCTGCTTCGACTTCTGATCCTGCACGACGACGCGCGATCCGAGCCCGACCCTGTCGGTGGGGATCTGCGAGATGTCGATCTGGGAGAGCTTGCTGAGTCGCTGCCGCAGCTGTCCGAGGCGGGCCTGCACGAACTGCTGCCGCTCCAGCGCCGACTTGTACTCGCTATTCTCGCGCAGGTCGCCCATCTCGACCGCTTTTCGGATCTCGTTGGGAAGCGTGATGTTCAGCTCGTGCTGAAGCTTCCCGACTTCCTGCTCCAGCTGTTGCTTCAGCTCTTCGATCATCGGTGGCGCGCAGGTCGAAAAGTGGAGCGCCCGGCCTGTGTGGCCGGGCGCCGTTCCGATCGAGCGACCCCGAATGACCGACCGCGTCTCCGAAGCGCCGACCTTCTCTGCTGATGCCGGAGTGTAGGCAATTGCCGGGCCGGACGCCACCATCCTCCTGACCGGAGCGGCTAGATTCCGGCGATGATCTCCCTCGAGATCCACGGCGACGTCACCCGCATCCAGATGTCCTCGCGCCGCAGCCGTGCCGTGGGCTACTCGGCGAGTGCCTTTCTGGTTCGCGGCATGCTGGTGGACAGTGGATTTCCCGCAATTGGGGATGAGCTCGCCAGCCTGCTCGATCGCCTCCGCCCGAGCGGGGCCATGATCACCCACCAGCACGAGGATCACGCCGGCAACACGGAACTCCTGACCAGGCGCCGGCTGCCGGTGACCGCGTCGCCGCAGACGATCTCGGCTCTGCGCCGAGGCCCGCGCGCGGGCTGGTATCGCCAGGCCGTCTGGGGACGGATGCGCCGTCTGTCCGCAGATCCGATCGCGGGAAGCACCGCCGGCCTGGAGCTCCTCCCCGCACCCGGACATTCCGCCGACCACCATGTGGTCTGGGATCCGGAACGCGGAACGCTCTTCTCGGGTGACCTCTTTCTCGGAGTCAGAGTGCGGGTCGCGCACCGGCACGAGGATCCGAGGGAGCTGGCGCGGAGCGTCCGTGCGGCGGCGGCGCTCGACCCCTCGCGGATGTTCGACGCACACCGCGGGCTCGTCGCCACGCCTGCTCCCGCCCTCCGGGCAAAAGCCGACTGGATCGAGGAGCGGATCCGTGACGTGGAGCGGCGCGCGGCGGAGGGATGGAGCGATCGCGCCATCGCCCGAGCGGTTCTCGGCGCGGAAGACTTCACCTATTACGTCTCGCGGGGCGACCTCTCACGCATCAACTGGGTGCGCTCCGTGCGCGCTACAGCGCGGTAGGATCCAGGAGCAGCCAGAGCGCGCCGATGACGCCGGCGAGACCGGCCAGGACTCCGACGGCGGTCGCCCCCATCTTGGACAGCGCGAACATGAGACGCTTGCGCGGAGCGCTGGCGTGGGCCACGTCGAGTGCGTGCAGGCGCTTGGTGGCCACGCCCCAGGCCGCGAAGCTGCCGATGCACAGGGGAGGCGCGGCGCCCACCCACCACCTCACCGGCGCGAGGAGCAGGATGATCGCGGCCGCACCGAAGCCAAGGAGCATGCTCCCGACCAGTCGGGCCGATGCCGCCTGGCCGACTCCTGTGGCCAGCAAGTCGTGAATCGTCCGGCGCGGAATCGGCGCGTCCCGGTCGAATTTCTCGCTCGTCTCTCGATCGTAACGGACGGGGGTAAGCATCTCCTGATCGACGAGCCACGCGAAAGGGGCGTCACCGCAGCCCGCGCCCGGAGGGGCTAACGATGTCGCGGCAGCGTCGTCTCCGCGACGGCCGCGGCCGCGGGCCCGCGTGAGGATTTCTGGTAGGCAGTCCTCAATCGCCGCATCATGGAGTCCCGACGGTCGAACAGGCGCTTGAGAGGCCTCGCTCGGTGACGCGCGAGCGCATAGGAGGTCAGGAGCGGCAAGGCGATCGTCGAGTCCGCGTAGCAGACGACGGCATCGGGAAGACGATCCGGATCGATCTTCCCCCAGCTCACCGCCTCGCCCGGTGTCGCTCCGGACAGGCCACCGGTATCGGGGCGGGCGTCAGTGATCTGGAGAAAGTAGTCATGACCCTTCTCGTCGATCCCCAGTACCTCCTGGATCTGCGGCTCGGTCTGCAGCAGGAAGTTCTTGGGTGAGCCTCCACCGAGAATCATCACGGCGCTCCGGCCTTCTCCCCGCTTGGCGTCGAGCACGATCGCCGCGGTCTCGTTCACATCCTGATTGGGGTCGAGCAGCAGCGCGTTCCCATCGAGGGCGACAGCGGCGATGTTCATGCCGATGGACGAGTCGCCCGGGGACGACGTGTAGATCGGGACGCCGCACGCGTGGGCCGCGGACAGGAGCGAGCGCTGGCCGATTCCCAGCCTCCGCTCCCGCTCCCGCACGTATTTGCCTGCCAGCCAGTGGAACTCGGCGCTCGACATCGCGCGCTGGAACTCGGGCGCCTGGATGATCTGCCGGAAGAACGCGTCGGTGGAGAGCAGCACCTCGTAGTCGAAGAAGATGTCGTAGATCCGCACGACGCCCTCCTCGCGCAGCACGACGTCCGATTCCTGCGCGTTCCCGCGGTGCATCGCCAGGCCAAGACCGAAGTGCGCGTCGTGGTACAGGTTGGCGCCGGTGGAGATGATCCAGTCGACGAATCCCGCCTCGATGAGCGGGATCAGCGCCGACATCCCGAGCCCCGCCGGCGTGAGCGCTCCTGTGATCGACAGTCCGACGGTGACATGCGGCTCCAGCATCTTCTCGGTGAAGAGCTGGCATGCCTCGCGCAGCCGCGCCGCGTTGTAGGCGAGGAAGGCTCCCTCGATCAGCTCGGCCACCGTTTCGCGGCCGTCCAGCCGTCGGGGATCGATCTTCTGCCCACCCAGAAATCGGCTGCGCTCGCGCGACCGGGCCGGTGTCTCTCCTCGCTCGCGCGCCTCGGCCTCGTGCTTCTGCCGCGCCTTGGTGGGGGGCGCGCCGGCCACGCTCTTCCTGCGTTTGCCCGGGCGCTCAGACGTCGGCATGGCTCTCTCGCGTTCGACGCTGACTCGACACCCGGGTCTGCGCCTCGTATCCGGCGACCACCGCCTGCGCTGCTTCGGCCGGATCATCGGTCACGAGCATCAGGTCCAGGTCTCCCGGAGAGATCTTCTTCTCGAGGAGAACCCGGGAGTTCAGCCACCGAATCAGCCCGGCCCAGTAGTGCCGGCCGAACATGATCACCGGGAACTGGTAGATCTTGCCCGTCTGGATGAGGGTGAGCGCCTCGAACAGCTCGTCCAGCGTTCCGAAGCCCCCGGGGAAGATGATGAACGCCGAGGAATACTTGATGAACATCGTCTTCCGCACGAAGAAATAGCGGAAGTTGATGAGGGTATCGACGTAGGGGTTTGCTCCCTGCTCGAACGGCAGCTCGATGTTGCAGCCGATCGATCGGCCGCCGGCCTCGCGCGCCCCGCGGTTCGCCGCCTCCATGATTCCGGGACCTGCGCCGGTGATGATGGAGAAGCCCGCCGCGGCGAGGAGCCGGGCCGTCTCCTGCGCGCACCGATACTGCGGATCGTCTGGGCCGATGCGCGCCGAGCCGAAGATCGTGACGCCCTTGCGCACGCTGGCCAGCGTATCGAAGCCCTCGATGAACTCGCCCATGATGCGCATCACGCGCCAGGGATCCGTGCGCGTGAAGTCACCCGGAGTGCCAGTCGTCGCGAGGAGCTTCTCATCTTCCGTCACCGCGGGTGGCTCGTCGCGGATGGACTCGTCGATCATCCGCCGCACGGCGCCCGACTGACGCTGCTGGCTGTCGTCCTGCGACGGTGGCGTGCGGCCGGCCTTGCGATGTCCCGCCTCGGTGCGCTCCCGGAGGCCCTCGCGCGACTCCGCTTCGGCCATCGCCTGCCGCTCCGGATTCACCTTCTTGCCCGTGGCCGTGCGGGGAACCTTGCGCGAGCCGCCCTTTCCGTTCGAGGGCTTCTTGGATGGCATAGGATCGGTCGTCCCGGGACGTGAGGCAGGAGCGTCGAGGGTGGGCAGGGCGCTGGGCACGCGAAAGCTAGCGGGCCGCCGTCGGAGTGGCGAGCCGGCCTTGTTGCGTTCCAGCGAAGGCAGAATGTTTCGTCCGTGTCTGTCATCGTGCTTCTCGCCGACGGCGTGCGCGTGGATGTGCTGAGCTCCGCCATCGACTCTGGGGTGCTGCCTGCCCTGGCACGACTTCGCGAGGAAGGTGGCGGCCTTCACGCCATCACCAGCGTCTTTCCCTCGGTGACGGGGCCGGCGTACACCCCCTTCTTGCTGGGGCGCTATCCCGGTTCCGTGGGTATTCCGGGAATCCGCTGGTTCGATCGCGCGCGGTCGCGTTGCAGCCGTCCCGGTCATTCGCGCAGCTACGTCGGCGCCGACGTGCGTCACATCGACGGCGACCTCGATGAGTCGGCCCCCACTATTTTCGAGCTCGTGCCCAGCGCGCTCGGCTCGATGAACATGATCAATCGGGGTTTGGCGAGGGGGGATCGTGTCACCGACGGCCTGCGCTTCGCCGCGCGCGCCGGCTGGATCCACTTCGCTGGCGACCTCGGCGGGTGGCTCGATCTCGACCGGAAGCTCGCGGCCCGGGTGGTCGGACTCGTTCGCCAGCGACGGCCGGCATTCACCTTCGCGGCGCTGATGGGCGTCGACAAGGTCTCGCACGCGGCCGGCCACGATGCCACGGGCGTGGGCGGAGCACTTGGCGTCGTGGATGAGATGGTCGCACGAATCCGCGAGGATGCGGAGCGGGACGGCCGGTGGAACGAGACGCAACTCTGGGTGGCGAGCGACCACGGGCACTCGCCCGTCAGCTATCACGAGGACCTCGCGGGCTTGATCGCGCGGCGCGGGCTCCGCGTGATGGCCCACCCGTGGGTGTACACACGCCGAGCGGACGTGGCCGTGATGGTGAGCGGCAACGCGATGGCCCATCTGTACCTCGAGCCGGAGCGGCGAGAGCGACCCTGGTGGCCGGCGCTCGCGGAGCGGTGGGAGCCTCTGGTAAAGAATCTGCTGGCGCGACCGTCGGTGGATCTGGTCATCCTGCCGCACTCACCCGGGCGTTGCGAGCTGCGCACGGCAGAGCGCGGACGCGCGACTCTCGGCTGGGTGAATGGGCGGTACGACTACCATCCCTGCGGTGGCGATCCGCTCGGGCTCGGGGAGCGGCGCGACCTCGACGCGGATCGGGCGTACGCGCTCTGCCGCGAGACCGACTACCCGGATGCGCTGGTGCAGATCACGCATCTCGCCTCATCGGCGCGCGCTGGAGACATCCTGCTATCGGCGACACGCAATTGGGATTTCCGAGCCAGGTACGAGCCGATCCCACACGTCTCGTCGCACGGCGCCCTCCACCGCGATCACATGCTCGTGCCGCTGCTCCTCAATCGCCCGCCGGTGGACACGCCGCGCCGGACGGTGGACGTGATGCCGAGCGCATTGCGGGCGCTGGGGCTCTCGATTCCATCGGGACTGGACGGCACATCGTTCGTCTGAGAGACCCCTCAGCGCGCGAAGATGTGCAGGATGCTGGTGTTCGCGCTCCGAACGACGACACGCATCTCGCCGGCGCCCGGAGTGAAGGCGAAGTCGTAGGTCTCCCCCGGCCCGATGTGCAGCCGGGCCGGACGGTCGGTCGACTGGTTGGGAGGTAGCGTCGCGCCGTCTTTGGCGGTCGCTCGCCAGGTCACCACCATCGAATCGGAGCTCGCCCCGCTCGAGAAGAGGAAGACGTCGGCGTCCTCGTCGACCGTCATGCTGATGATGCGGAAGCGGTGCGGCACGCCGGCCCGCAGCTGCAGCGGCGGCGGTTGCAGGCTGCCGTTGAGCGCGACCATGTAGTCTCCGAGCTGGCGGGCCCCACCGATCATAAGGACGTGATCGGTAGCCGGATCCCACCGCTCTCCCGGCTCCAGAATGATCAGCGGCGCATAGAGACCGTTCGTGAGCTGCCGCACGTCGTCGAGGTGCGTGTGATAGATGAACGTCCCCGCGCGCGGCGGGGTGAAGCGCACGATGAACGAATCCCTCGGCGCGATCATCGGGGCGAGCCGCGAGCCGGCGCCGCTCCAGCCGGCCACGCCGTCGTAGAAGCTCTCCAACTCGATGCCGTGCCAGTGCACGGCCGTGGGATGCTGCAGATGATTCACCACAGTGATCTCGGCCGGCTCCCCTCGCGTCAGCACCAGCGGTGGCCCCGGTACGACCACCGAATCCGGAGCTGGCGCGCGATCGCCGTCCGCGATCATGTAACCGAAGCCGGGCTGTTTGTCGTAGAAGCCAGGCTGCTCCTGCACCAGCAATCGCACCCGATGCCGGGGAGGTTGGGCGGTCGCGGCCTGCGCGCTCCCGGGCGGAAGAACGGTGATCCCGATCATGAGGCCGCTCATGCCATCGCGAGCGTGGGCGGTGGCGCCATGCATCGGCGGCGGGTCGGCGGGTGGATCGACGTTCGGCAGAGCATAGCGCATCGCGAACGACGTGTGCGCTGCTTTGTGGCAGTGAAACACCCAGTTTCCCGCGCGGGCCGGCACCCAGGTGAGCGACACACTTCCCAGGCTCGGGAGATTCTCCGTGATCGCGAGTCGCCGGTGTGCCGCGTCATAGACGCTGTCCTGCTCGAAGTCGCCGCGGCTGTCGACGGTGTAATAGAACCCGTGCAGATGCAGCGGATGCTCGCCCGCCGACCCCTCGAGGACACGCCAGCGCACGGTGTCGCCCACCCGATAGGTGAAGCGATCGGTGTACGGCCAGATCTTGCCGTTGAACAGAAAGAGGAAGCGCTCCCCCCGACTCCTGTGGGTCGAATCCACGAGGCGGTTCCAGAAGCTGACGAGGAAGACGCGATCCGCCGGCGCGTTCGGGGCGTCCGCGATCATCGCCCCGACGAGCTGGTAGCCGCGGCCACCGCCCTCGTCGAGCACCTTGCCCGCGACGATGATTCCACCGTAGTAGACGTAGCTTCCCGGCGCACGCATCACGAAACTCGCGCGTCCGGTCGCACCGGGAGGCACGCGGAGCGTGTCGTGCACGCCCACCCCGCGCTCGTGCAGCCCGATCACCACCAGAGTCTCCGGCAGCGCGTTCCGAACGGTCGCGTCCACATGAGTACCAGCCGGTGCGCGCAGCAGCGGTCCGGGGACCAGGGGGGCGAGCCCTTCCTCGCCGAAGGCGTCAGCGGGTGCGGCGATTCCACCCTCGTCGGCGGGGTGCCAGCGGGCACGCCGGGCGACCAGCCGTACCGTCAGCACGCCGTCGCGGAGCGTCCCCGCCGGACGAGTGTTGTCGTTGGCACGCGCCATGACCGTCACCGGTGGCGTGGCGGGCGCCCGGAGCGTAGGGGGAGGGCCGGGCACCATGACGAGCACTGACGCGATCCAGCGGACCGAGGGCATGCGATACCTCGCGGGGGTTGGGGGGCGCCGCGGACTGACGATATGCCTCTCCGACCGGCCTGTCCATGCAGATCGGTTGAAGGGACGCCCGGAACCCGTGAGATTGAGATCATGACCTGGGGCCGTCTCACCCTGTCGCTCGCCTGGCGCGCGATGAAGCATCCCCCGCTCGCGAGGGATCTGCTGCGAGTGCTCTGGCGCTTCCGCTCTCGCGACTGGTGGCGGCGCGCGCCCTTTCTCCCTCTCCCGAGCCGCGACTATCTGCGCTGGCGGATGTACACTGCGTACGGGACGCACGATGCCGTGCCGCCCGCCGAGGACATCGTGCGCTATGCGCGTTGGACGGGAGAGGGAGAGTGAGCCTCATGGCTCCCGTCGTCACGCCGCCGATCGAGGAGCGGATCAAGGCGCAGGCGTACGGTCTGGGCTTCGACCTCGCCGGCATCGCGACCCTCGGTCCGGTAGAGACGGCCGATGATTTCGAGTCGTGGCTCGACCTCGGTTACGCCGGCGAGATGGAGTATCTGTCTCGCGGCGCGGTCAAGCGTCGCGACAACCGCCTCCCCTATCCCGGGACATCGTCGGCGATCGTGGTCGGGATGAATTATGGCGGGACCCTTCCTTCCGGTCCCATCGCCCGGTACGCCCGCGGTGATGACTACCACGACGTCGTCGGCAGCCGCCTGCGCCAGCTGCACCGCTGGCTCGAGGCGGAGGTGGGCGGCGAGATTCGCGGCAAGGAGTACGTGGACACCGGCCCGATCCTCGAGCGCGACCTCGCGCGCCGCGCCGGACTCGGTTGGTTCGGGAAGAACACCAACCTGCTGAATCCGGACATTGGCTCCTTCTTTTTTCTCGGCGTGCTGCTGGTTGATCTCGATCTCACGGCTGATCAGCCTTTCGAGACCGACCGTTGCGGTCGGTGCACACGCTGTCTCGACGCCTGCCCCACGAGCGCGCTGGTCGCGCCCGGGGTGCTCGATGCGACGCGCTGCATCTCCTATCTCACGATCGAGCTCAAGGGACCGATTCCCGAGGAGCGGCGAGCGGACATGGGCGGTCTCGTGTACGGCTGCGATATCTGCCAGGACGTCTGTCCGTGGAACGTGAGCTTCGCGCGGGATCTGCGGGAGCCGGCGTTTGCGGCGCGTGAAGCCATCGGGCGGAAGGACGCGCGCACGTTGGCGCGGGAGATCCTCGCCCTGGACGACGAGGCATTCCGTGTCGCGTTCAAGGCCTCGCCGGTGAAACGGGCGAAGCTCCGCGGGCTCAAGCGGAATGCGGCGGTCGCGTTGGGAAACGTCGGTACTGCGGAAGACGTGCCGGCGCTCGAGGTGGCGCTCGCCCAGGGCGACTCTCTCGTCAGCGAGCACGCGGCGTGGGCATTGCGGAGAATCGCCATGGCCTGACCTGGCCCGCTGCCCCAACGAGGTTTTTGACAGGCTACCCGCCGGCCCGTACGTTCGAGAGAGCGGCCTCGTCTCGCGCGTCGTCGACATCTCCGCGACCCAGGGCCACATCGTCCCCACCGTCATCGCCCAGCGTGAAGGCGCGTTCTACGTGGACAACCCCCGTACCTTCCCGGTGACGCCGGAACGAAGACCGACGTCAGGTGCGTGGATTCTGCGCTGCCTGCGTCGGTCTCTTTTTGCGCCAAGGTCTGACCCCCTGCTTCTCTCCTCGAGCTAGCATGGTGCCGCGAAACTCGCCCACGCTGGACGACTTTGCTGCCGCCCCCCAGATTGGACATCCCGCCCCCCACCCTCCGGTCGCGCCGACGCACGAGGTCACGCACCCATGAAAGTCACCTTCAAGCTGAATGGGACATCCCGCAGCGTCGACGCCCCGGCCGACATGCCCCTCCTCTGGGTGCTGCGTGACGTGCTCGATCTCAAGGGGACAAAGTTCGGGTGCGGCGCGGCGCAGTGCGGCGCCTGCACGGTGCACGTGAACGGCTCCGCGACACGCTCGTGCGTGCTCCCCGTCTCCACCGTCCGCGGCGCCGAGGTCACGACCATCGAGGGACTCTCCCCCGACGGCTCCCACCCGCTGCAACGCGCCTGGGAAGAGATCGACGTGCCGCAGTGCGGCTACTGCCAGGCGGGACAGCTCATGTCGGCCGCGGCTCTTCTGACGAAAACGCCCAAGCCGACCGATGCCCAGATCGATGCCGCCATGAACGGCAATATCTGCCGCTGCGCCACGTACCTGCGCATCCGCCAGGCAATCCACCGCGCCGCTGAGATGACGCCGGTCGAGGCGACGCCGGCCGGGCGCGGTCATGCATCGGGAATTCCGAAGCGCGGAGGAGCCTGACCATGGACACCACCACACGCGTCTCCCGCCGGGAGTTCCTCCGCGTCACCTCGATCGTGGGTGGGGGGATTCTACTCGCGACGTACCTCCCGAGCTTGGGTGCCGCCGCCGAGCCGTGGCCGCCGACGTCGCCGGACTTCGCGCCGAACGCGTTCATCCGCATCACCCCCGACGGCATCGTGACCATCATCGCCAAGAACCCGGAGGTCGGGCAGGGGGTGAAGACAATGCTTCCCATGATCATCGCCGACGAGCTGGACGTCGACTGGAAGAACGTCAGAGTCGAGCAGGCCTCGCTCGATACGACGAATTTTTCCGCCCAGTTCGCCGGTGGAAGCCTGGCGACTCCAACCAACTGGCTGCCGATGCGTCGCGTCGGAGCGGCCGCACGCGCCATGCTCGTGACCGCGGCGGCGCAGAGCTGGGGAGTTGCCGCATCGGAATGCGCAACATCGGCGGGCGTCGTCCATCACCGCTCGACCAGCCGCCAGCTCAGCTATGGCGAGCTCGCGACCGCGGCCGCTTCGGTCCCCGCCCCCGCTCTGGAATCGGTGCCGCTCAAGGACCCGAAAGACTTCTCCATCATCGGCACGCGTGTCCCGGGCGTCGACGTGCACGCCATCGTCACCGGCAAGCCGATGTTCGGCATCGACGTCACCGTGCCCGGCATGCTCTACGCGACGTTCGAGAAGTGCCCGGTATTCGGCGGGAAGGTGGCGACCGCGAATCTCGACGACGTGAAAGCGGCGCCGGCCGTGCGCCAGGCCTTCGTGGTCGAGGGCGGCTCCGCGCTCAACGGCCTGCTCGGCGGCGTCGCGATCGTCGCCGATACATGGTGGGCGGCGCGCACCGCCCGAAAGAAGCTCAAGATCACGTGGAACGAGGGCGCGACGGCGGAGCAGAGCAGCGCTGGATTTGCCGCCAGGGCCGTGGAGCTGTCGAAGCAGCCTCCGCAACGATCATTGCGTCGCGATGGCGACGTGGATGCCGCGCTCCGGGGCGCCGCGAAGGTGGTGAAGTCCGAGTACGCCTACCCCTTCCTCGCGCACGCGCCTCTCGAGCCGCAGAACTGCACGGCCCACTTCAAGGACGGCAAGCTCGAGATCTGGGCGCCGAGCCAGACGCCGCAGCCCGGGCGCGCGCTGGTCGCGAAGACGCTCGGCATCGCGGAGCGCGACATCACGATACATCTCACCCGCATGGGAGGAGGATTCGGCCGGCGGCTCAACAACGACTACATGGTCGAGGCAGCCTGGATCGCCAAGGAAGCCGGAGTTCCGATCAAGCTGCTGTGGACGCGGGAAGATGACATGCAGCACGACTTCTATCGCCCCGCCGGCTTCCATTACCTCAGCGGCGCGATCGATGGTGCCGGCGCACTCGTGGCTCTGCGCGATCACTTCATCTCGTTCGGCGAGGGTGACAAGTTCGTACCCGGCGCTGACCTGTCAGCGACCGAATTCCCAGCGACGTTCATCCCCAACTGCGCATTCGACGCGTCGGTGATGCCGCTCGGCGTACCCACGGGTGCCCTCCGTGCGCCTCGAAGCAACGCCCTCGCCTTCGTCTTTCAATCGTTCCTCGACGAGCTGGCTCAGGCGGCAGGCAAGGATCCGGTGCAGTTCCGTCTCGACCTGCTCGGAAACGCCGGAGAAGGCGCGGGCTTCGACGCCGCCCGCATGCGCGGCGTGCTGGAGCTGGTGGCCGAGAAGTCGGGCTGGGGAAAGCAGCGACTGCCCCGTGGAAGGGGAATGGGTGTGGCCTTCTACTTCAGCCATCGCGGCTACTTTGCCGAAGTCGTCCAGGCCAGCGTCAACAAGACCGGCGCTCTGAAGGTGGACAAAGTCTGGGTGGCTGGCGACATCGGGAGCGCGATCATCAACCCGGGCTACGCCGAGCATCAAGTGCAGGGTGCGGTCCTCGACGGCATTGCCGAGGCGCTCGCGCAGGAGATCACAATCGAGCGCGGGCGCACGGTGCAGAGCAACTTCCACAACTACGCTCTGCTGCGTCTCAAACAGGCGCCGCCCGTGGAGGTGCATTTCCGCAAGACCGACTTCCCGCCGACCGGGCTCGGCGAGCCCGCTCTGCCACCGGTGATTCCGGCGCTCTGCAATGCGATCTTCGCCGCGACAGGAAAGCGGATCCGCTCGCTCCCATTGTCGAAGCACGATCTGAGCTGGGCCTAGACGCGTCGCGGATCGTGTCCATCTGGTCCCGCCGCGAGCTGTTGCAGACCGGGCTGGCGGCTGCCGGGGCGCTCGTCACCCCCTCGCCGCTCCGGACCCTCGTAGCCGGCGCTTCCGACGAGGTTCGCGACGACAATATCGCGTCGCTCTCCGAGGCGGGATCGCGCGAGCGCCTGCTGCTCGACTTCGACTGGCGCTTCCACCTCGGGAACGCCGCGGACCCGACGCTGGATTTCGGCTACGGGCAGGGACGTATGCACGCCAAGGCCGGCGACATGTTCGCGCCGTCGCGCCCCGACTTCGATGACGCGGGCTGGCGCACGGTCCACCTCCCTCACGACTGGGCCGTGGAGCTTCCCTTCGAGCACATCGGAGAGATCATCGAGTTCGGCGCGAAGCCGCTCGGTCGCGCGTACCCCGCGACGAGCATCGGCTGGTATCGCCGAAGCTTCGACATCGCCGCGCACGATGAGGGGCGGAGCCTGTCGCTCGAGTTCGACGGCGTCTTCCGCGACTGCACCGTCGCCCTCAACGGCCATCTCCTCGGGCGCAACGAGAGCGGATATGCACCCTTCCGCTACGACATCACCGACTACGCCAGCTACGGCGCGCGCAACGTACTCGTGGTGCGCGTGGACGCCACGGGGCGCGAAGGGTGGTTCTACGAGGGCGCGGGGATCTACCGCCACGTGTGGCTGGTCAAGACTCCACCCGTGCACGTCGCTCACTGGGGCACCTACGTGACCACCCCCCGCGTGGAGCGCGATGCCGCGACGGTCGCCGTCGTGACGGAGGTCGACAACGACGCGGACCGCGAGGTGAGCTGCCGGGTCGTGTCCACGATCCTCGATGCGACGGGCCGCGCGCTCGCCGCGACACGGTCGAGTGCTCTGCACATCGCGCCGCGTGCACGCGGCCAGCTCAACCAGCAGCTCACCGTGACCGCTCCGAAGCTCTGGTCGCCCGAGACGCCGCACCTCTACACGCTCGCCACGACGATCGAGTCGGGGGGACCGGAGACCGACCGCTACGACACTCCGTTCGGCATTCGCACTCTGCGCTTCGACGCCGACCACGGCTTCTTCCTCAACGGAGCGCACGTCGAGATCAAGGGCACCTGCAATCACCAGGATCACGCTGGGGTCGGAGTCGCACTGCCGGATCGCCTGCAGTATTACCGTGTGGAAAAGCTCAAGGCGATGGGAGCCAACGCCTACCGCACCGCGCACAACCCACCGGCGCCGGAGCTGCTCGACGCCTGCGATCGCCTCGGCATGCTCGTGCTCGACGAGACGCGCGCGTTCGCATCCACGAGCGAGGGCTTGAGCCAGCTCGAGCGCCTCGTGCGCCGGGACCGCAACCGCCCGAGTATCTTCTGCTGGTCGATCGCCAACGAGGAGTGGAACGAGCAGTGGACGAAGCGAGGTGCGCGCATCGCGTCGTCGATGAAGCGGCTGGTGCGCCGCCTCGACCCGTCGCGCCCGATCACGATGGCCATGGATGGCGAGTGGGACGGGCCGATGGCGGCCGTGGCGGACGTGATGGGATTCAACTACGAGCGGCCGACCAACCCGAAGACGAATTTGGATCGCTACCGGGAGCGGTTCCCGACGCGGCCGTCGATGGGAACGGAAGTGGCAAGCGCCTTCGCGACCCGGGGCGTGTACGTCACCGACCGCGGCCAGGGCTACATGAGCGCGTACGATGTGAACCGGCCATCGTATGGCGCGACGGCCGAGCAGTGGTGGACGCGGTTCGTCGCCCGACCGCATCTCGCGGGGGGATTCGTGTGGACGGGCTTCGACTATCGCGGCGAGCCGTCTCCCTTCGAGTGGCCCTGCATCAGCTCGCACTTCGGCATCATGGACACGTGCGGCTTCCCGAAGGACACCTTCTTCTACTACCAGGCGTGGTGGGGGCGCGATCCTGTGCTGCACCTCTTCCCGCACTGGAACTGGAAGGGCCGCGAGGGGGAGGACATCGACGTGTGGGTTCACACGAACTTCGATCGCGTCGAGCTGTTCCTGAACGGTCGAAGCGTGGGAGCGCGCGATGTGCCGCGGAACGAGCACGTCGCCTGGAAGGTGCCCTTCGCGCCCGGCATCCTCGAGGCGCGCGCAGTCAGGGGTGATGCGCCGCTAGTCCTAGCGCGGCGCGAGACGACGGGTCCGCCGGCGCGGGTCGTGCTTCGCGCCGACCGCGCGCGGCTCGCCGCGGACGGCGAGGACCTGTCGATCCTGGAGGTGAGCGTGGTCGATGACCGCGGCCTCGTGGTTCCGGTGGCCGACAATGCGATCGACTTTCACGTCTCGGGGGCCGGCGCTCTCATCGGCGTCGGGAATGGCGACCCATCGAGCCACGAGTCCGACAAGGGAAGCACTCGGCGCACGTTCAACGGGCTCTGCATGGCGATCGTGCAGAGCCATAAGGAGCCCGGGGATCTCCGCGTGGAGGTCACATCGCCGGGGCTCGCCGGAGCGACCGTGGTCATCGCCTGCGCAGCGGGTACGGCGCGCCCCACGGCATGAGGCGGAGCGGCGGCGCGCGGCCCCCCGCCACCGCCTCCAGTGCCCGGAACCGTCTGATCGCCTTTCGGCGCGCACATCGCACACCCCGCCTCCGCGCGCACAGTGTCGCCGCCCGCGGTCTCTCGTTCGCGGTCTTCACCACGGCCGAGGTCCCGGGCGCCACTCCCCTCGTCTGCGTGAACGGTGGGCTGATCCACGGCCACGAGCTGCTCTGGCCCGCGCTCGCGCCGCTCGCCGAGCGTCGCCAGCTCGTGCTCTACGATCAGCGCGGTCGAGGCGCGAGCGAAGCACCCGAGGACCCCTCCCTGTCGCGCATCGAGGACGACGCGGCCGATCTCTCCGCGCTCCGGCGCGCGATTGGCGTGCGTGCGTGGGATGTTCTCGGCCATTCCTGGGGCGGAGGCATCGCCGCCCTCGGTGCCGAGCGGGATCTCGAGGGCACGAGACGGCTGGTGCTGGTGGATCCCGTCGGCGTCACCAGCAGATGGATCGCCGGACTGCACGACGATGCGATGAAGCGTCTAGACGCCACTGGACGGGCCATGCTCGAGCACATCGACGTCGCGCAGCTCCGGAGCGGAGATGCCGAAACTCATAGCCGCTTCGCCCGTGCGCTCTTCCCCGCGTGGTTCGCCGATCCCTCACTGGCGGCGTTCGTTCCCCTCCCCCGCGCGGCCAGCGCGACCGGCGCCGCGGTCGCCGGCCGGCTGTGGCGGGACGGCTACGACTGGCGCAGCCTTTTCCGTGCCCTGACTCGTCCCACGATCGTCATTCATGGAGAGCGGGATCTCCTCCCGCTCGCGGAGGCCACGGAGCTGGCCTCGGTGCTGCCGCGGGCGACCGTGGCGCCGGTCAGGGATGCCGGACATCTGCCGTATCTGGAATCGCCAGAGCTGTTTTTCGGGTTGGTCGAGGATTTCCTCACCCCGCAGGGCCCCGTCTGATCAGCCGCCTCCATGAAGCGAACCGACTTTCTTCCCCTCGTCCTGCTGGTGCCTGTCCTCGGCTTCGTCGCCCGCGAAGCGGTCGAGGCGCGCATCATCACGGTGAAGAGCTCGGCGGCTGTCCTTCAGCCGGAGACCCTCGCCCCCTCCCGTGCCGTGCAGCCGACTGTCAGCGCCGGGGCGAGCAATGCCTCGCCGGTCGCCGACCTGAACGACGTGCGGGAGAGGCTGAGGAGAGGCGAGCCAGGAACCTACATCGGCGAGATTCTGACACAGCGCGACTCCGCTCTGGCCCGCTGGCCCGAGCGCACCGCACAACCCCTGCGTGTCTGGATCGGGAGTGGCGAGGGAATCTCCGGCTGGGACCCCAACTTCGCCCACCAGGTGCGCGAAGCCTTCGACACGTGGACGCGGGCGGGCATCCCCATGCGCTTCACCTTCGTCGTCGATTCCACGGACGCCGACGTCCACGTGAGCTGGATCGACTACTTCAAGGAATCCATCAGCGGCAAGACACTCTGGGCACGCGACAAGCGCTGGTGGATCGTCGACGCCAACATCACGCTCGCGCTGCACCATCGCGGCGGCGACTCGCTCGACGGGACGGCGGTCAAGGCGATCGCGCTCCACGAGGTGGGGCACCTGCTCGGCCTCGATCACACCGCCGACACGACCAACATCATGACGGCGAGAGTGCGGGTGCGGGACCTCTCCGAGGCTGACCGCTCCACCGTGCGATTGCTCTACTCCCTCCCCGCCGGCTCGCTGAAATAGGGCTTCCGGCGCGCCCGCGCATTTCTTGCACGACGCGGCGCGCATGAACTCCCACGCTCCGTACGATGTCGCGATCGTGGGCGGCGGCCCCGCTGGCCTCACCGCCGCCGTCTGGCTCGCCCGGCATCTGCGCTCCGTCGTCGTGATCGACTCCGGCGACCCCCGCAACTGGGAAACGCGTGGCGTGCACGGCTATCTCGGACTCCCCGACATCACTCCCGCCGAGCTCAGGGGCCGGGGACGTGAGGAGGCGCGCGCCCTCGACGCCGAGCTGCTCGACGGCACCGTGGAGCGCATTGCGCGGATCGGCGACGATCTCTTTCGTCTGACCGTCATCGATATCGGCAACCCGGGACGTCCCGGACAGCGGCCGCCGGAGCTGCAGGGCCAGCGCACCGTGGAGCTCGACTCCCGACGCGTGCTGCTCGCGATCGGTATCAAGGATATCTGGCCGGATGTACCGGGACTCGACCGCTGCTACGGCGACACCGTCCACCACTGTCCGAGCTGTGACGGTTACGAGGTGCGCGACTGCAAGACGGTCGTCATCGCGAACGGACGGAGAGCGGTCGGGATGGCGCTCGACCTCGCGACATGGACGCGCGACCTGGTCATCTGCACTCACGGTGAGGCACCGGATTTCGAAGGCGCGCTCGGAGCCAAGCTCAGGGCACTCGACATCCCCGTCGTGTCCGAGCGCATCGTGCGTGTCGTGTCACGCGAGTCACGCGTGGTCGGTCTGGAGCTGGAAGGCGGCCGGGTGCTCGACTGTCAGCGCATCTTCTTCTCGATCGGCAAGTACCCGTCGGACGACCTGGGCGTGCAGCTCCACTGTCGGCGCGATGAGGAGGGTTTCATCATCACCGACGAGCGCTATCACACCTCCGTTCCCAACGTCTTCGCCGCGGGCGACATCATAGCCGGACCCTATCTTGCCCTTCGCGCGGCCGCAGACGGCGCCGTTGCCGGAATGGCCATCCACCGATCGCTGCTGCCGCCGGAGCTGACGCTCGACTGATCTGCGTCGCGCTCCGTGCGCTCCGCTACCAGCGAAGGGTAAGGGTCTGTCGCACGCGCTTGCGGATGATGTCGAGCTTCACGTCATGGTCCTGGGAGCGCTCGAGCAGCCGGGACAGCTGGCGCACGGCCTGCACGTCCTCACCATCGGCGGTCAGGATCACGTCGCCCCCGCGCAGCCCGGCGCGATCGGCTGGCGTACCAGGCGCGATGCGCAGAACCAACAGCCCTCGCTCCACGCCGAAGTAGTCCTTGCCCAGATCCCCCACCGGCCGCACTTCGGCTCCGGCGATCGGACCGGCGTCACCCATGTAGAACGAGAAGGGCGGCAGCGGAGGCAGGGGACTGGTCGGAAGAAGGGGCGAGGGCGGGGCATCGGGCGCCATCATCGGTCGGGGCGCTCTCGCGGGCCGGGGCGTGACTCCCGGGCGGGGCGTCGATCCCGGCCACACCCTCACGCTCGCACCGGGGGCGAGAGCAGCAGAGTCGCTCTGCCAGCGGAAATTGTAGCCGAACCCTCCTGCCGCCGGTCGCCGACCGACCACGACCAGCATGTCCCGCACTTCCGAGTCCCGGCGCAACTTGACCGGAAGTCGGCTGCCCGGCACGAGGATCTTCGACATCGGCCGGATGCCCTTCCGAACGTCGCGTCCCTCGAGCGCGAGGAGACGATCGCCCGCCTCGATGCCGGCCCTCTCCGCTGGCGAGCCGGGCTCCACCGCCTCGATCACGGGGTACTCGCGGAAGACCCACCGCTCCTCCCCACCCTGTTCGCCAGCCTTCTCGGCCGCTCCGGAGAAGTAGATGCCCAGGTAGCCGACGCTGTCGGCACTGCGGCTCTGCAGCTCGTGCAGCTGGTGCATGGCGTAGTCGGTGCGCTCGGCGGCGTGGAGCATCTCCTGTTGCATCGCCTTCATGGTGACTCGACTGAACTCGCGCTCGGCGGAGCGAAGGTCGCGCTGGGCGCGGAGCACTGCGTCGCGCTGGGCGACCGGCGTTGCCGGATCCGAGAGCGCCGCCTCCTGGGCCGCCAGTGTGCGCGCGGCCGCCTCGAGATCGCGGCGGGCACGCTCGATCTCGGCCTGGAGCGAGAGACGCTGCGCGCTGTCACAGCCGTTGCACCGCGGCCTCTGGGCCGCGAGCGGAGCTGCTGGCAGAGCGAGCGCGAGCGCCAGTGCGCCGAGGGGCAGCGCGAGCGAGCGGAGTGCGGAGCAGGTCATCTGATCAGTAGGCCGTGAGCCGGACGTTGGTCGGCAACACGTTGTTGAGCTGCTGCAGGGTGAGCTGGCGCGCGGTCTGGGTCGCCTGGTAGTACTGGTTGATGATGGGGTCGTGGGGGGCATCGTTCACCGCGGCGAGCGCCGCGTCGGAGATCTGATCGAGGGCGGCGAGACGGGTGCGGAAGCGTTCCGGATTCTCGCTCGATTTCCTCGAGCTGTCGGTCGCCGCCAGGAAAGCAGCGGCGGCGCGATACTGTCTCTGCGCCTGATCGAGCGCGGCCAGCGCATCGGTCGCCGAGCGGAAGGACAGGCTGTCGCTGGCCGAGGCCAGGCGAGCGGCATCGGCGGTAGGCCCTGCGACCGTCGTCGCGGCAGCGGTGGCCGGCGAGGACGGTGCGGAATACCGCGCGCTAAGCCGACCCGCGGTGGCCGCTCCGGCGAGAAGAACCAGTCCGGCCGCCACGCGCAGCCCATCGCGTGTCCATCCACGTCGTATTGGCGTGATGTCATCGCGCAGTAGCCCCTCGTCGCGAAGGTCGCGCGCCAGCGCGTCCCAGTGAGTGAGACGCTCGGCATCGCTCGTCGCACGCCGCGCGGCGAGAGCGAGCAGCGCCAGGCTCGCCTCTCGCTCGCCGGCGCATGTCGCGCAGCCAGCGAGGTGCGCGGCCTCGGAAGCCGTGGGCTCATCATCGGCCAGCGCCGCCAGCCGTTCAGGATCCAGGTGCAGCATGTCGCTCGCTCAATGCCGGCGTTGGGACATCGATCAGGTGCGCGAGCAGCCGGCGAAGCTTCGCGCGCGCCTTGAACAGCTGGGATTTGGACGCGCCCGCGGTGATGCCGAGCTCGCGGGCAATGTCCTCGTGGGTGTAGCCTTCGACATCGTGGAGCACGAAGACCGTCCGCGCCCCCGGGGGCAGTCGCGCCGCAGCCTCCTCGATCGACGCGGCAACGAAGGAGCGGTCAGCATCGAGCTCGATTGCGGCCGTGTCGTCCTCCATATCCACCTCGCTTTTGGCGAGGCGTCTCACCTTGCGCAGCGCATTCAGCGTCCGGTTCACCGCGATCCGATGCGCCCAGGTGGCGAACTGAGCGTCGCCGCGATAGCTCCGGAGTGCACGAAAGATCTGCATCCACACATCCTGCGCGATGTCAGCCGCGACATCGGGATCTCCCGCCAGGCGCCGCACTACGGCGTCGATGTGCGGCGAGTACTGCGACCAGAGCTGTCGCATCGCCCGCTCGTCGCCGTCGATGGCGCGCTGGATCACCAGGTGGTCCGTCTGCATCAGCTCTGTGCCATTGGTCACACCCGGGTCGCCGGGGGTTGCCGGCGCTCACCAAGAGTGTTGCGGACATGCGAGCGGGGCGTCTTGCAATGTGCGACGCGGTCGTCTTGACCGCAGCCGCCGCGAGGCGCATACTGCGCGCGTCGCCGCCCAACCGTAACAGAGTCAAGCGGTTTGGCTGGATCCCGCCGTGGAACTTCCACACGCCGCTGCCGGTAGCTCTCCCTTGAGTCCGTCGTCCGCTTCTTGCTTGAGTAGGTGCCGTAACGTCACCGGCGCGCGCCCGCTCCTCTCCGAGCTGGTGACACGCCGCCAAGGGGGCTCGTAGTGCTGACCCTGCTGTTCACCGCTGCTGCAGTCGTCTTGGGCGGCAACGGTCTTCCCGTGAAAAAGCCGGCCGCCGTCGGGATGTCGTCCGCCCGGCTCCGGACGATCGATCACGTGCTCAACCGCGGCATCAAGGCGGGCGGCTTCCCTGGCGCGGCCGTGGTCGTTGGACGAAAGGGCGCGGCGGTCTGGGAGAAGGGATTCGGCACTCTGGACTGGAGCCGCGACACGCGCGTCTCTCCGAAGCAGACGATCTACGACCTCGCCTCACTCACCAAAGTGGTCGGCACCACGACCGCGATCATGGTGCTCTTCGACGAGGGCAAGGTGGCCCTCGACTCTTCCGTGCAGAGTTATCTGCCGGCTTTTCAGGGAGAGGGAAAGGACAGGGTTACCGTTCGCCAGCTACTCGAGCATCGCTCCGGACTGCCGGCCGACCGCGACCTCTGGAGGATGGCGCACTCGCCGGAGGAGGCGCGGCGCGCGGTGCTCGAGACGCCGCTCGTGTGCCGGCCCGGCGACTGCTTCATCTACTCCGATCTGGGCGCCGCCACGCTGGGCATGCTGGTGGAAGCGGTGTCGGGCGAGGGGCTCGACCAGTTTCTCGCCGAGCGGGTCTTCACCCCGCTGGGCATGACGAACACGTTCTTCCGCCCGGCCGATTCCCTCAAGGCGCGGATCGCTCCGACGGAGCTGACGCCTCCGCGCGGCTACCCGCTGCGCGGCGAGGTCCATGACGAGAACGCGTACGCGCTCGGCGGCGTCTCCGGCCATGCCGGGCTTTTCAGCACGGTATCGGACCTCTCGATCTTCGCCCAGATGATGCTCAATGGCGGGTCGTACAACGGCACGCGCATCATCTCGGACTCGACTGTGAGGATCTTCATCCGCCGCGCCGCTGGAAATCGCGCGCTCGGCTGGGCGGTCGCGGACGGGACGGGCGGATCCGGGCGCTATCTGAGCGAGAGCGCCTACGGCCACACGGGGTACACGGGGACGTCGCTCTGGATCGACCCCGACCGCGAGATGTTCGTGATCCTGTTGACCAACCGCGTGCACGCCGCGCGCGCGCAGCGTCCCGCGAAAGTGATCTCGGACATCCGGGCCGATCTGGCCGACGCCGCTGCACTCGCCGTGACCGACGCCCCGGGACAGCTGCTCGCCATGCCTGCGAGTTTCCGGGCCGACCGGCGCGCCGGCTGGAGCCGCCCCCAGCGGCATCACCACCGTCGCGGCCGCCACCGCGCGATGGTCCATCACCGCCGATCGGGGCATGCCGTGGCGAAGCACGGAAGCACACATGCGCGCGCGGGGAAGGCCGCACACCACGGCGCCTCGAAGGGAAAGACGAAGGCGCACGCCCCGTCGCACCGCGCGCGCCCCAAGCACCACCGCTGAGCGACAACCTTGCTCTGCGCTGCGGCACCCGTGAACTTCCGGATGCACACTTTCGCGGAGCGGTGATGAGCGATCAGGAGCTCGGGGTCCCGGCGGGTGGAGCAGGCGCTCCCGGCCAGCAGGCGGCGACAGATGATGGCATGCCGGCGCCTCCTGCCGATGCCCCTCCGGGCGACGGGGCAGCCGGGGGAGCCGTCACCGAAGACCAGGTGAAGGCCGCGCTGCGCAAGGTCAAGGATCCCGAGCTCAACCTCAACATCGTCGATCTCGGCCTGATCTACGCCATTGCGGTGGAGGGCTCGCGGGTGAGCATCGACATGTCGCTCACCTCTCCGGGCTGCCCCTCCGGCCCGGAGATCATGACGAGCGCCGAGGAGCAACTGCGTGCGATGCCGGGCGTCGAGGACGTTGCGATGAATCTGGTGTGGCAGCCTTTCTGGACCCCGGATCGCATCGAGCCGCGCATCCGCTCTTACCTGGGACTCTGACGACCGTCAGCCGCTCGCCAGCGCGTCCAGAAATTCTTTCCCCAACTCGGCGATCTGCCAGCGGCGCAGCTCGGGCAGCTCGGAGAGCTCCTCCAACGTCTTCGGGCTCTTTCGTGCAATGGCCTCGAGGCGCTCGCGAGAGCAGAGAAAGCCCGGGTCCATCTCCAATCGCACGGCCGCGCTGTCGCGAACTTGCTTGAGCCGCGCGACGCGCGGCTCGAAGTCGTCGTCGCGATCCCAGCGTGCCGATCGCGGAAAGCGCGGGAGCTGATCCTCGGGGAGCGCCAGGCCGCGCTCTACCGCGGCGCGGATTTCGGAAGCGCGTCGCTCCGCTATTCCGCGCGGCATGCCGCGCACCGCAGCCACATCGGCGTTGGTCCGGGGCGCGACGCGCGTGGTCTCGAGCAGCACCTCGTTGCTGGCCACTCGGAAAGTCGCACGATCGAGATCTCGGGCGACGACGTCGCGCCACCGGACCAGCTCGCGCAGCAGCGCGAGCTCCCGGCGTGAGAGATCCCGTGCGCCCTTCATGCGGAGAAAGGCCTCGTCATCCCGGTAGGGTGAATCGTCCCAACGCGTTCCCTCCAGCCGGGCAAATTCTTCGGCCGCCCACTCCCATCGCCCGTTGCGCACCAGCTCCTCCCTCAGCCGGTCGCTCAGCTCGAGCAGATACATCGTGTCGAGCGCCGCGTACGCGAGCATGTCCTGGGTGAGCGGACGCATCGACCAATCGGCGCGCTGGTGTTTCTTGTCCAGCTTCACTTGAAAGTACCGGTCGAGAAGCGCCGCGAGACCGAATGCCTTCAGACCAATCAGCTGTGACGCCAGTCGCGTGTCGAAGATGTTCCGGACGTTCCAGCCGTAATCCTGATGGAGCAGCCGGAGATCGTAGTCGGCGTCGTGGAAGACGATCTGCACGGCCGGGTCTTCGAGCAGCGCGCCCAGCCTCGCCGGCACGCCGATCGGCAGCGGATCGACGACGGCCGACAACTCCCGGGTGGAGAGCTGCAGCAGGTAGATGCGGTCGACGAAGCGATGGAAGCTCGCCCCTTCGGTGTCGATCGCGAGTGCGGGCGTCCCTGCGATCGAGGCGAGGAAGTCATCGGTCGCCCGAACCGTGTCGAGATACAGTGGGATGTGCGGCGCCGCACGGACGGTCACGCCATGATCTCCAGGTGAGTGCGGCGAAAGCTCTCATCGGACTCGACTCGGGAAAAGGCCCGCGGGCAGCTAGCTTTGGAGCCTTCGCCACTCTCGTGATTCCCACCGAGCTCCTATGACCCAGCCATCCGCCACCGACGACTCCCCGCCTCCGCCGCAGCCCGCTGCCCCGCAACCGCGCCCATCGAGAAGAGGATGGTCCAGCCGTGACATCCTCCGCGCCGCTGGCCTTGTCGCCGGCCTCTACCTCTCCCTCCGGCTGCTCTGGTTCGCGCACAAGGTCTTCCTGGTCGCCTTTCTTGGCGTGCTCATGGGGCTCGCGCTCTCGGCTGGCGTGGACCGGCTGCAGCGGCGTCGTATTCCGCGCGGCATCGGCGCCGCGGCGATCGTCATCGTCTTCATCGGCAGCCTGGTGGGCCTCGGCGCCTGGATGGGGCCGACGTTGCGGGAGCAGTCGGGAGAGCTGCGCACCAAGCTTCCCGATGCGATCGAGCGAATCGAGACGTGGTGGTCGAAAAAGCAAAGCTCGTTCGGGCTTCTCGTGGGGCGGGAGGCACCGCAGGCTGGAGCCGCCAAGGCTCGGCCGGCCGACCCCGGAGCGACCGGCGCGCGCCCGGCTCCCCCACCCCTTACCCCGCAGACGGCAGGCAAGGAGAAGGGAGCAGCCGACTCCTCGGCGGCGTCGCCCAAATCGGGGATCGGTGATCAGCTCGGGAGCGTCACGCGCTACCTCTTTCCGTTCCTGACCTCGACCGTGGAGGCGGTGGCCGGGTTGCTGCTGGTCCTCTTCCTCGCGATCTACACCGCTGCCGATCCGGAGCTGTACCGCCGGGGTATCCTGCATCTCTTTCCCCACCAGGCTCGATCGCGCACGGGCGACGTGCTCTCGGCCACCGCCGCGGTGCTGCGCAAGTGGCTCGTGACGCAGCTCATCGCGATGGTGACGATCGGCGTGGTCACGACCATCGTCTTCCTCCTGCTGGGCGTGAAGGCGGCACTCGTTCTCGGCGTCCTGACGGGTCTGTTCGAGTTCATCCCGACAATCGGGCCGATCATCGCCTCCGTGCCGGCGGTCGCGATGGGCTTCCTGGACTCCCCCGAGAAGGCGCTGACCGTGCTGATCGTCTACGTCGTGCTGCACTTCCTCGAGAGCCACATCATGATTCCGCTCCTGATGAAGGGGGGGATGGATCTCCCGCCCGCGCTCACCATCATCTCGCAGGCGCTGATGGCGCTGCTCTTCGGCTTCCTCGGCCTGATGATCGCCGTTCCGCTCCTGGCCGCGATCCTGGTGCCGGTGAAGATGCTGTACGTCCACGACGCCATCGGCGACGAGATGCCCGTGCGGCATGGCTGAGAGCGTTTCCTCCCATCCCCGCGTCGCTCTCGATATACTTGAGATCGGGTTCGATCACCTTTCTGGAGCGCGCATGACGTCCACCGTCACCGACTGCGTCTCGATCGTCGAGCTGGAGCGCATCGCGCGGCGCCTGCGCCGCGACATCATCCAGATGATCTACAGCGCGAACAGCGGCCACCCCGGCGGGTCGCTCTCCGCAGTCGAGATCCTCACCGCACTCTATTTCGGGGGCATCCTGCGCCACGACCCCCAGAACTCCGACTGGCCGTCGCGCGATCGCTTCATCCTCTCCAAGGGACACGCAGTGCCGGTGCTCTACGCCGCGCTCGCCGAGCGAGGCTACTTCCCGCTCGAGGAGCTCTCGACACTGCGCCAGGTGAATTCCCGCCTTCAGGGTCACCCGGTGCTCGGCACCGCACCCGGCATCGAGGCGTCCACGGGCTCTCTCGGGCAGGGACTCTCGATGGGAATCGGGATGGCGCTCGCGGCCCGCATGAACGAGATGGACTACCATACCTACGTTCTGATGGGTGATGGCGAATGTCAGGAAGGCCAGATCTGGGAAGCTGCGATGGCCGGCCCCAACTACGATCTGGAGCGGCTCACCGCGATCGTCGACTCCAATCGCTTCCAGCTCGACGGCCCGGTCGAGGACATCCAGTCGCTCGCGCCGCTCGCTGACAAATGGAGCGCCTTCGGCTGGAACGTGATCGAGGTGGACGGGCACGAGATGGCGGCCGTGCTCGGCGCCCTTCAGACGGCCCGCGACCATCGGGGCGAGCCCACCTGCATCATCGCCCATACCGTGAAGGGAAAGGGCGTGACGTTCATGGAGAACAACAACGAGTTCCACGGCAAGGCGCCATCCCGGGAGCAGTTCGAGATGGCGATGGCGCAGCTCGAGGACTGAAGGGGAACGCGGCGCCCGGCCTCACTCTCTCACTGACTACATGCCCACGACACAGCTCAAGCTCGGGCGCGCAACGCGGGAAGCGTTCGGCGATGCGCTGCTCGAGGTCGGCAAGGCGAACAAGGACGTCGTGTCGATCGACGCGGATCTGGCGAAGTCCACTTACGCGTCCGTCTTCGGCAAGCAATTTCCCGAGCGCTTCTTCAACATCGGCATCCAGGAAGCCGACATGGTGTCGGTCGGAAGCGGTCTCGCGAGCTGTGGCAAGATCCCGTGGGTCTCGAGCTTCTCCGCGTTCGTGCTCGGCAAAGGCTACGACCAGCTCAAGATGGGCGCCGCCTATCCGGGACTCAACGTGAAGGTGGCGGGATCGCACGCCGGCATCTCGGTCGGAGAGGATGGAGTCTCGCAGCAATGCATCGAGGACATCGCTCTCGCCTGCGCGCTCCCGGGCTTCGTCGTCTGCATTCCCGCCGACGAGCCATCGATGCGCGCCGCGGTGCACGCCGCGGTCGAGCACAAGGGGCCGGTGTACCTGCGGCTCGGACGGCCCAAGACCTATCTCGTTCACCCGCCGGACGTGGCCTTCCAGTTCGGCAAGGCCATCCAGCTCCGCGAGGGGTCGGATGTCACCCTCGTCGGCATCGGGGGATTGGTCGCCGAAGCGATGATCGCCGCCGACACCCTCGCCGAGCGAGGAATCCAGGCCCGTGTGCTCGACATGCACACGGTGAAGCCGCTGGATGACGACGCCCTCGAGCGAGCCGCGCGCGACACCGGCGCCATCGTGGTCGCCGAAGAGCATCTGCACTACGGCGGACTCGGCAGCGCGGTCGCGCAGTCGCTCGCCCGCCGCACTCCGGCACCGTGCGAGTTCGTGAATCTCGGCGACAGCTATGCCGAGTCCGGAAAGCCGGAAGACCTCAAGGAGAAGTACGGGATGAACGCCGAGCACATCGTCGGCGCCGTGGAGCGGGTGCTCGGACGGAAGTGACGCAGGTTCCGCCGGGCCGATCGCTGCTCGCCGGCGGATGGAGCTGGCCGCTGATCGCGGTCTCGGCGGCGATCCTCTCGCTCGTGGCCGCGCTCTTCTCGATCTGGCTCGGCCGCCACCATTCGGTGAAGGCGAAGATCTTCTGGACGGTGATCGCGTTCCTGGTACCGCTGCTCGGGCCGATTGCCTGGTTTCTGCTCGGCCGCGTCCGGCGGAGCGAGGGCCGGGGGTAACGCCCGAACAGGGCCCGGAGGAGAGTGGAGGCCGGAACGCATATTGCCTTTGCCGGCGGTACATCCTCCCGGAGGAGTGCCATGCAGAGGACTGTCCGCTTCCGCTGGACCGTCGCCATCGCCCTGCTCGCCGGCGTTGTCGCCTGTGAGGCCACCCCGACGCGGACCACAATCGGTGTGGGCGGTGGCGGAAACCCGAACACCGCCGCGTCGCTCGTCATCGTGAGCGGCAATAATCAGAGCGGCACCGTCGGCGCCGCCCTGACCGACTCGATCGTGGTGCGCGTGCTCGATCTCTCCAGCCTGCCCGTCCCGGGCGCGACCGTCACCTTCACCGTCCTCTCCGGAGGGGGCAACGTGAGCCCGGTGTCGGTGACGACGGATACCACCGGCCTGGCGCGAGCACGCTTCGCGCTCGGCAGCACACCGGGTACGAACACGGTTCAGGTGAGCGTCAGCGGAACCAGCATCCCCTCCGTCATCTTCTCGGCCAACGCTCAGTAGCGAATCGGAGTCGCGCCCTGCATTGCCGCTCGGGGTCAAGATCTGCTGCATCGCGAACCCGGCCGAGGCGGCCCTGGCGATTCGACACGGCGCCTCGACCATCGGACTCGTGTCCGCGATGCCGAGCGGGCCTGGGCCGATCGACGAATCGCTCATCGCCCAGATCGTGCCGACCGTGCCACAGTCGGTGAGAACGGTGCTGCTCACCTGTCGCGTGGATGCACCTGGCATCGTGGCACAGCAGCAGCGCACCGGGGTGAGCACGCTGCAGCTCGTGGACCGGGTCGAGCCATCTGAGCTCGAGCTGCTCCGACGCGAGCTGCCGGGCGTCGCGTTGATGCAGGTGATCCACGTCCAGGACGAGCAATCGGTGGACGAGGCGGCAGCCGTCGCGCCTCTGGTGGACTTGATCCTGCTGGACTCGGGGAGGCCGCAGCTCGCGGTGAAGGAGCTCGGAGGAACCGGGCGCACGCACGACTGGGCGCTCAGCCGCAGGATTCGCGATCGGGTGGATCGGCCCGTCTATCTTGCGGGCGGACTTCGACCGGAGAACGTCGCGGAGGCGATTCGCACCGTTCGCCCCGACGGCGTGGATGTCTGCAGCGGAGTGCGCACCGGAGGACGGCTCGACGAGCAGAAGGTCGCCGCCTTCATGGCGGCGGTGGCGGGCGCGCGAACGCTACAGTAGATCCCTCAGCGCGTCGGGCGCTGCGGAGGGTTCGGGCCCTTGAAGGCGTCGCGATTGATCTGCACGTACTGCTTTTGGTTGGCTGGGACGTCCTCCTCGGGGAAGATGGCAGTCACCGGGCACTCGGGCTCGCACGCCCCGCAGTCGATGCACTCGTCCGGGTGGATCAGCAGCTGCTGATCCACCTCGTAGATGCAATCGACGGGACAGACATCGACGCAGGCCTTGTCCTTCACGCCGATGCAGGCTTCGGTGATGATGTACGGCATTTCTGTCCTCGCAGTTGTCCTGCCGATTGCGGATTGGGCTTCCCGGTAAAATAATGGGAAATCGACCGCTCACTAGGGCTCATGGCATGCACCTCCGCATCAACGGACAAGAGCACGACCTCTCCCGTCCGGATCATACGACGCTGTTGTCCGCGCTCCGCGACGAGCTCGAGCTCACCGGAGCGAAGCAGGTGTGCGATCGCGGGGAGTGCGGCGCGTGTACAGTCCTGCTCGACGGCGATCCCGTGTACGCCTGTCTCACCCTGGCCGTTGCGTGCGAGGGTCAGGAGATCACCACCATCGAGGGGCTGGCTCCATCGGGAGAGCTTCACCCGCTGCAGCGCGCGTTCATCGACCACGACGCGCTCCAGTGCGGCTTCTGCACTCCGGGGCAGATCATGGCGGCCACTGCACTTCTTCGCGTCAGACCAGCGCCGTCCGAGGAGGAGGTCGTGCGCTGGATGAGCGGCAACCTCTGCCGGTGCGGAACCTATCCCAAGATCGTGCGCGCGATCCTCTCGCTGAGCCATGCGAGCGAGGAGGCTTCTCATGGCGCGTAAGACGGCGAAGCCTCCGGCGCCGCGCACGCGCTCCGCTGCCGGAGACGGAGCACCTCCCTCCCGGCCCGCGCCGCCCGCCGGGAAGCGGTTCGTCCATACGACTGTGGATGTGGAAGGGCGTGAGGAAGTGAAGATCGTCGAGCTCCCGGCCTTCGAGCCGCCCCCGTGGGGGAGCGATGCCGAGCTCGGCATCGTGGGCGCGCGGGTCTCGCGGCGGGACGGCGAGGAGAAGGTCACGGGCCGGGCACGCTACACCTCCGACATCGTTCGCCCGCGCATGTTGCACGCGGCGATCCTTCGTGCGCCGGTGGCGAGCGGCCGCATCACCCGGATGGATCTCGACGCCGCCCGCGGCATCGCCGGTGTGCACGCGGTGATCGGCCGCGATGACATCCCGGAGCTGCGGGTGGCGGGATTCCCGCTGCTCGATCGGGACATTCACTACGCGGGCCAGCCGCTCGCGGCGCTGTGCGCGGATTCCCCCGAGCTCGCCGCGCACGCTCTCGGCGTCATCGTGCTGGAGATCGAGCGCACCGCTCATGCGGTCACGGCGGAGGACGCACTCGCTCCGAGCGCGCCCTGCGTTCGCGGCACTGCCAATCGGACCGAGGATTCCCCCGTTCGGTCGGAGCGCGGCGATGTGGCGCGAGGACTTGCCGACGCGGACGTCACGATCACACGGGAGTATCGCACCCCGGTTGCGCTCCACAGCGCCCTCGAGCCCCACGGGAGCGTGGCCGAGTGGCAGGGGGACCGCCTGACGGTGTGGGAATCCACCCAGGGGATCTTTCGTGTGCGCAGCGATCTCGCAACTGCGCTCGGCCTGCCCCTCAACAACGTGCGGGTGCTCAAGGAGTACATGGGTGGCGGATTCGGGGCCAAGAACGGCGCGGGAGCGCACTGCTACCTCGCGGCGCTGTTGGCGCGGCACGTGGGACGTCCGGTGCGCTGCATGGTGGATCGCGAGGGAGAGCAGATGGACACCGGCAACCGCCCGGCGACCATCCAGAAGGTCACCCTCGGCGCCACGCGCGACGGCCGCCTGACCGCGATCGTGCTGGACGCCGTGGTGGCGCTCGGCATCGGCGGGTGGGAGGGAGGCCCTGCCGGCATCTACCGTGAGCTTTACCGCTGCCCCAACGTGCGCACGAGCGAGACGTTCGCGTACATCAATGCGTCGGCGATGTCGGCGTTCCGCGCGCCCGGCCACGCCGAAGGAGCGTTCGGTCTGGAGCGGGCGATGGATACGCTGGCCGCCGAGCTCGGGATGGACCCGCTGGAGCTACGACGCGCGAATTACGCCGGCCACGACCAGGCGAAGGGGCGGCCCTATACCAGCAAGCGGCTGGACGAGTGCTATCGCGCCGGTGCGGAGCGATTCGGGTGGGGCCAGAGGGACCGCGGCGGAAAAGCGCGGCACGGCTCGCGGGTGCGCGGATTCGGCATGGCGTCTCAGATCTGGAATGCGGGCGGTGGACCTCCGGCGTACGCGCTGGTACGAGTGAACGGCGACGGCAGCATCGACGTCATCACCGGCTCCCAGGATCTGGGCACGGGCACGCGCACCATCTTCGCGCAGATCGCAGCCGAGGCGATCGGGGCATCGCTGTCTCACGTGCGCGTCCTGCTCGGTGACACCGAGGCACCGTTCACATCGAACTCGTGGGGCTCGATCACCACGGCCTCGGTGGGGCCGGCGGTACGCATGGCGGCAATGGATGCGCGGGGCCAGATGCTCGAAGCCGCAGCCGGAATTCTCGGGAAGGGGGTGGAGATGGAGCAGTTGGACGCCCGGGACTCGGTGATTCACGTCCGCGGACAGGATCACCGCATCACCTTCGCGGAACTGGGAGAGGAGCTGGGCGATGTCATGATCATCGGCCGAGGGAGCCGTGGACCCAATCCCGACGGCTCGACCATCGCCTGTTTCAGCGCGCACTTCGTCGAGGTGGAGGTAGATCTCGAGACAGGAGTGGTGCGCGTGCTGCGGCACGTGGCGGCGCATGATTCGGGGCGCATCATCAACCCGACGCTGGCCGAGAGCCAGCTCGAGGGCGGGATCATCCAGGGGCTCGGTTACGCGCTGTTCGAGGAGCGGGTGATGGACCGCCGGCTCGGGATCCCCGTGAATCCCACGCTGCACGACTACAAGATTCCGACGATGCGCGACATCCCGGCCATCGACGCCTTCTGCCTCGACGTTCCGGATGCCGTCGCCAATCACACCGGCGCCAAGGGCCTCTCGGAGCCTCCGCTCATCCCCACCGCCCCCGCCATCGCCAACGCCGTCGCCGACGCCCTGGGAGTGGAGGTGAATGAGATCCCGCTGACTCCGTGGCGAGTGCTGGGCGCGCGGGGCGTCTAGCTGTCCTCTCTTCTCTTCAGATCCGGGTTCCAGCGATACAGCGTCGTGGTCCGGCCGATGACCTGGACGATGTCCGCGTTGAGGGTGTCGGCCAAGTGAGCGGCGGCGACCCGCGCGGGAAGGTCGGCCTGCCTGGCGATCTGCACCTTTACCAGCTCATGGGTGCGCAGGGCGTCATCGAGCGATGTGATGAGGGATGGCGTCAGTCCCTGCTGCCCCACGTGGACCGTCGAGGAGAGATGATGCGCCTCGGCGCGGAGCTCGGCGCGACGCTTGGACGTGAGGGCCATGCCGAGGGGGAGAGCAGCCCTTTAGCGCGGGTGATTGCGGACCGTGCGCGATCGGACCGCGCGATAGCTCGCCTTGCGGGCGCCGCCGTCGCCAGTGGACGCGGTCCCGGCCACGTACTCCTGCGGGTAGTAGAAGCGGAACGCGCGCAGATCGCATTGCACCACGGCGAAGGGATCTCCCCGGCGCACCAGCTTCTCCAGATCCTGCCGGCTCGGTTGGCAGCTGTAGGCGTTGATGCCGCCGACCACGCACGACGAGACGTCATCCCCGACACAGGTGGTGGGTGTATGCGTGTGCAGCTCGGGAACTCCCGACGGGCACTCGAAGTCCACGCTGTTGGGGCCGGAGGCGTGCACGGGTGAGCGCTGGACGACGGTGACGTTGTAGACGGTGTCGTCGCCGGCCCGCGGCGACGACCGCTCCGCCATCGCGGACGCGCTCCAGCCGCTCGCGCAGTACGCGCGCTCGTTCTGGTGGGGCTCATCTGACCACATGTTCTCGAGGATGGTGCGCGCTTCTGATGTGACGGCGCCATACCGCACGACCTGCGCTGCGGCGGGTCGCGGGCAGAGCGCGCCGGCAACGAGAAGCGCGCTGAATGCAGCTTGCCGCGACAGTAGAGAGGCTCTATGGCGGCAGTTTAACGACATTCGCGCCAGTTTCGGCCATTTCGTTCCAAACACAACGCTCCCGTTCGTTTGCCCTGCCGGCGACCGGAACCGCCTCAGCGGGGAAGCGGTAGAAGTGGTAAGCGTTATACAGGCACCCCGTGTGCCACCACCCTGAGGGCGTTAACGGTTGCGGTCAGTCGGCAGCTGAGCCGACCGCCTCCTGCTCACGCGCCATCGCCGCGATCCCCTCGTCGATCGTGCGGGAGTGGTGCATGGAGCAGAATTTCGGGCCGCACATGGCGCAGAACTCGGCGCTCTTGAAGTACTCCGCAGGCAGCGTCTCGTCGTGGTACTCGCGCGCCCGCTCCGGATCCAGCGACAGCCGGAACTGTTCGTTCCAGTCGAAGGCATAACGCGCCCGCGAGATCGCGTCATCCCGGTCGCGTGCCCCCGGCCGGCCGCGCGCGATGTCGGCCGCATGCGCGGCGATCTTGTAGGCCACCACCCCCTGCCGCACATCGTCGGCGTTGGGCAGTCCCAGGTGCTCCTTCGGCGTGACGTAGCAGAGCATGTCCGCCCCGTACCAGCCGATCATGGCGGCGCCGATCGCGCTCGAGATGTGGTCGTACCCGGGCGAGATGTCGGTGACCAGCGGCCCGAGCGTGTAGAAGGGTGCCTCGTGGCAGACCTCCTTCATGCGGCGCACGTTCATCTCGATCTCGTGCATCGGGATGTGGCCCGGTCCTTCGACCATCACCTGGACGTCGCGCTCCCACGCGCGCCGCGTCAGCTCGCCGAGCGTCTCGAGCTCGGCGAACTGGGCGCGGTCGGAGGCATCGTGCAGGCAGCCCGGGCGCAGCGAGTCGCCGAGGGAGATCGTGACGTCGTACTGGCGAAGGATGTCGAGCACGTCCTCGTACCGCTCATAGAGCGGGTTCTGCTTCCGATGGTGCATCATCCAGACGGCGTGCAGCGAGCCGCCGCGGCTCACGATGCCGGTGACGCGACCGTAGACGAGCGGGAGATGCTCGAGAAGGATTCCGGCGTGCAGCGTCATGTAGTCCACTCCCTGCCTCGCCTGATGCTCGATGACCGCGAGCAGGTCCTCGGCCGTCAGCTCCTCCAGCTCCTTGCCCATCAGCACCGCCTGATAGATCGGCACCGTGCCGATCGGCACCGGCGACGCGGCGATGATCGCTTCGCGTACGGCGTCGATGTCGCGGCCGGTGGACAGGTCCATGACGGTGTCGGCTCCGTACTGCACGGCGAGCCGGAGCTTCGCCACTTCCTCCTCGATCGACGAGGTGACGGCGGAGTTTCCGATGTTGGCGTTGATCTTGACGCGCGCCACCTTTCCGATCGCCATGGGCTCGAGCGCGCCCGCGAGGTGTCGGTGGTTGGCGGGGATGATCAGCCGGCCGCGCGCGATCTCATCGCGAACCAGCTCGGGGGGGATCGCCTCCCGATCGGCGACCCACTGCATGGCGGGGGTGATCTCCCCATGACGCGCGAAGCGCATCTGCGTGCGTGCGACGGCATTGCTCATCTGCTGACTCCCTACGCCGGTACGAGCCGGGTCAGGTTCGAAGGGACTCTCTCAGCCGCCGGCGGATGTGCCGCGGCACCCCTGTCAGTGGACAAAGCTAGTCGGCGCCGCAGATCCGGGCCAACGGCGCAGGGGGCCGCGCCAGCCGCTAAGCCGGTGCGGCGGCCGGAACTCCATTCTGGATCGCGAGCAGCCTGCGATAGTCCATCTTCGCCGGCAATGAGAGACGGAAGGTGCTTCCTTCGCCCGGCACCGAGCTCACCGACAGTGAGCCTTCCAGCAGCGTCGCGAGGCGCTGCGAGATCGCCAGCCCGAGACCGGTCCCCTGTTGCTCGTGCGCCTGCTGCACCTGAACGAACTCGTCGAAGATGCGACGCGCGTCATCGGCCGCGATGCCGATGCCGTGATCCATCACGTCCACCTCGACCCCGCCGCTGCTCTGGACCCGGCTGATGACGCGGATCGGCTTCCCCTCCCCGAACTTCACCGCATTCGAGAGCAGATTGAGGAGGATCTGCCGCGTGCGCCGTGGATCGGTGACGATCGAGTGCGGGTTCGCTCCGATATGCTCCAGGGACAGCTCCGATTTGCGCTCGTCCGCCAGCGGGCGCACGGTGACGAACAGGTCCTCCACCAGCGCCGGAAATGCCACCGGCTGGGGATTCAGATCGATCTTCCCTGCCTCGATCTTGCTCAGATCCAGGATGTCGTTCACCAGCTCCATCAGATGGGTCGCGGCTCTCTTCGTTCGCTCCAGTCCGTGAGTCTGCTTCTCGTTCAGGGGGCCATAGATGTTCTCGAGCAGCAGCGAGTTGTAGCCGAGGATCGCGTTGATCGGCGTCCTCAGCTCGTGGCTCATCGAGGCATAGAAGCGGCTCCGCGCGCGGATCGCCTCTTCCAGCCCCTCGTTGGCGGCTCGCAGCTCCTCGGTCGTCTGCGCCAGCGACTCCGCCTGACGGCGCAGCGCTTCCTCGGCCTGCCGCCGCTCCGTGATGTCGCGCGCGATGAGAGTGTGGCTGATGCGACCATCCACCTCGAGCTCGGACAGCGTGGCCTCGACCGGAAAGCGCTCGCCGTTGGTCCGCAGGCCGACGAGACTGCAGGTGCGGGTGCGACAGTCCCCGCTGCGACTCAGTACTCCGCTCGCACTCCCGACCACGCTCCCGATGCCGCTCCCACCGCCGCCGTTGGAGCCGGCTCCGTCCGGCAGCGCGAGAAGTTGATCGATCGACTTGCCGATCGCCTGCGTCGCCGCCAACCCGAACATCCGCTCCGCCGCCAGGTTGAATACGCCCACGCTCTGATCCGGGTCGACGATGATGATCGCGTCCATCGCGGTATCGATCACCTCGGCGAGGCGGGCCCGCGACTCCAGCAGCTGCGCTTCGTGCCGGAGGGCGATTTCGCGGCGCTCGCTCTCGCGGAGCAGCTCTTCCTGCTGCTTGATCTCACGCCGCTTCCGCTCGAGGTCGATGAAGACGATGACCTTCGACCGGAGGATGTCCGGTTGCAGCGGCTTGAGCATGTAGTCCACCGCCCCCACCGCGTACCCCTCGAAGACGTAGTCCTCCTCCTTGCTGATGGCCGTGAGGAAGATGATCGGGATGTGCCGCGATCGTTCGCGTGACTTGATCAGGCGCGCCGTGTCGAAGCCGTTGATGCCCGGCATCTGCACGTCGAGCAGGATCACGGTGAAGTCGTGCCGCAGCACCTCCTTAAGCGCCTCATCCCCGGAGTAGGCCCGCACGAGATTCTGCCCGAGCGGCTCGAGGATGGCCTCGAGCGCCAGGATATTCTCGGGCCGATCGTCGACCAGGAGGATGTCGACCGCTTCCGGGGTGCTCACGGGTGTGTCGATGGGGTCGCTCACGTGGCACCCCCGGGCGTTGTCGCGCCGCCCCGGGAGAGGGCGACCAGCTGGGATGCGATGTCGGTGAGCGGCACGACGCGGGCCGATGGCACCGCCCGCATCGCCGCCGCGGGCATGGTCGGGGCTTCGGCCGTCGCCGGATCCTGGACGAGCGCGAAGCCGCCGCGATCGGCCACCCTGCGGAGGCCGCGCGAGCCGTCCTCGTTCGCGCCGGTCAGCACCACGCCGATCAGACGCTCCCGGTAGCTGTCGGCCGCCGATTCGAACGTGACGTCGATCGACGGCCGGCTATGCCGGGTCGCGGCGTCGGTCGTCAGCGCCAGGTGGCCCCGCTCCACCAGGAGGTGATAGTCGGCCGGAGCGAGGTAGATGTGGCCCGGCTCGACGGGCTGCTTGTCGAACACCTCGCACACGGCCAGCGAGGTCTGCTCCTGCAACAGCCGCTCGAGGATGCTCTCGCCGTCGCGCCCCCGGTGCTGGACCAGCACGAGCGGCATTGCAAAATCAGCCGGCAGGCCACTCACCAACCGACCGAGAGCGGTGAGGCCACCCCATGACGTTCCCACCACGCCCAGGTCGAATTCCACGACTACCGTACCTTTCGATAGAGCTTCTCGCGTGCATCGAGCTCCTCGTAGCAACTCTCGTACTCCGAGAACTTCAGCGTCTCCCGGCTCCCCAGTGCGAGGACGCCGAACATCCCGAGACTCTCGTAGAACAGGGTGTGGACCCGGCTCTGCAGCTTCTTGTCGAAGTAGATGAGAACGTTGCGACAGAGAACGACGTGGAACTCGCTGAACCCGCGATCGGTTGCCAGATTGTGCTGGGCGAAGACGATGTTCCGCCCGAGCCGCGGTCCGAACAGGGCGCCATCGTACATCGCGGTGTAGTACTGCGAGAAGCTCCGCGTGCCGCCCGCCAGCAGATAGTTCTGGGTGTATTCCTGCATGCGATCGAGCGGGAAGATTCCCGCCTTGGCCCGCTTCAGGACGACCTCGTTGATGTCGGTGGCGTAGAGGCGAGTGCGGTCGTACAGGCCCTCCTCCTCCAGCAGGATGGCCATCGAGTACGCCTCCTCACCGGAGGCGCAGCCGGCGTGCCACACCCGGATGAACGGATAGGTGCGGAGCAGCGGGATGATCTGCGTACGGAAGGCCCGGTAGAAGCCGGGGTCGCGGAACATCGCCGTGACGTTGATCGACAGATCGAGGAGCAGCCGCTCCATCGCGCTCGGATCGTGGAGTACGCGCTCCTGGAGCGCCGAAACGGTGGACAGCCCCTCGCCGTCGATCCGCTTCCAGATGCGCCGCCGGATGGACGCGTACGCGTACGAGCGAAAATCGAAGCCGTACTGATGGAAGATTCCTTCCAGCAGAAGGTTGATCTCGGTTCGCTCGAGCCCGGCGTCGTAGCCGAGCGGAACGCTTCCTCCGCCTGCCGCGGTCACCGGTACAGCCACACCCGCATCAGTGAGAGAAGCTGGTCGCTATCCACCGGCTTGGTGATATAGTCGGACGCTCCCGCGGCAATCGTCTTCTCCCGGTCGCCCTTCATCGCCTTCGCCGTCAACGCGATGATCGGGAGAGACTTGTAGATCGTCTGGTCGCGGATGCGCCGGGTCGCCTCGTAGCCGTCCATCTCCGGCATCATGATGTCCATGAGCACGAGGTCGACGCCGGGATCCTTCTCCAGCTGTGCCAGGGCGTCCTTTCCGTTCTCGGCGAACCTCACCACCATGCCGTTCGCCTCGAGCATGCTGGTGATCGAGAAGATGTTGCGCACATCATCGTCCACGATCATCACGCGCTTGCCGGCGAACACCGCATCGCTGTTGTGGAGCTGATCCAGCATGCGGCGCTTCTGTTCGGGAAGGGCCGATTCCACCCGGTGGAGGAAGAGCGCCGTCTCGTCGAGCAGGCGCTCCGGCGATTTCACATCCTTCACGATGATCGTCTCGGCGTATTTCCGCAGACGCGTGTCCTCGGCCGGGCTCAGCTCCTTTCCGGTGTAGATGATGATCGGCAGGTCCTGGATCGACGGGTCGTTCTTCACGCGCTCCAGCAGCTCGAAGCCGCTCATGTCGCGCAGTCCGAGATCGAGCACCATGCAGTCGAAACGCGTTCGCGCCAGCTCGCGCAGCGCCTCCTCGGCGCTCCCGACGGCCGTCAGCGCGACGTCGTCGTCTGCGATCAGCTCGATCATGCTCTTCCGCTGCGTCTCGTCGTCCTCGACCACCAGCAGCCGCTTGACCCTCTCATCGAGGAACTTGCCGAGCCGTGAGAACGACTCTTCAATCGCCTCCTTGCTCGCGGGTTTCTCGAGATAGGCGATCGCACCCTGCTTCAGACCTTCCTGCCGCATGCCGACGCCGGACACGATGTGCACCGGGATGTGCCGCGTGCTCGGATGATGCTTGAGCCGCTCCAGAACTTCCCACCCATCCATCTGCGGCATGTCGATGTCGAGCGTGATGGCGTCCGGCCGATACTCGTGCGCCAGGTCGATTCCGCTCTGTCCGTCCAGCGCGACAAGCGACTTGAATCCCTTCTCCCTGGCCATGTTGGCGAGCAGTCCGGCGAAGGTCGCGTCGTTCTCGATCACGAGCACGACCCGGTCCCCCTCCGCGATCTCCTCGCGTTGATCCGGGATGCCGGCGGGCGCGGGCGATCTCCTGGCCGTTGCGGGCACGACAGCGAGTGACTGGGGGGTGTACGAGCGCGGCGCGCTGGAGGGCTTCATGGCGCGCAACGACGCCGGCTGGCGCCGAGCCGGCTGCCGTCCGAGGGGAAGCTCATCCCCCGACGACGACCGGTCGGGCCCGCTCCCACCCTCCGGCTCGACATACTCGAGGGGCAGGAAGAGAGTGAACGTGCTTCCCTTGCCCGGCACGCTTTCCACCCGGATCTCGCCTCCGAGCAGGCGCGCGATCTCGCGGCTGATCGACAGCCCCAGCCCCGTGCCGCCGAATTTCCGGCTCGTGGTGCCGTCGGCCTGCTGGAAGGCCTCGAAGATGAGACGCTGCTTATCCTTCGCGATGCCGATGCCGGTGTCGCTCACCGCGAACGCGATCACGGCCTTCGCGTCGTCGAGCGTCCGGTTCTGGAAGCGCCGGCCGGCCTCCGCCCGGCGGATCGTCAGCTCGACCGATCCCTGGTTGGTGAACTTGAACGCGTTCGAGAGCAGGTTCTTGAGCACCTGCTGGAGCCGCTGGCCATCGGTGTAGAGCGTCGGCGGAGCCTCCGGATGGATGGAGATGCCGAAGGAGAGCCCCTTCTGCTCCGCGACCGGTCGGAACGCACGCTCGACGAAGCTGCGAACCTCGTCGAGCGGCAGATCCGTCGGCGTCACCTCCATCTTGCCGGCCTCGACCTTGGAGAGGTCGAGCACGTCGTTGATGAGGTTGAGCAAGTCCGTACCCGACTGGTAGATCGTCTGCGCGAACTCCACCTGCTTCGTGCTGAGCGTCTTTTCCTTGTTCTCGGAGAGGAGCTTCGCGAGGATGAGCAGCGAGTTCAGCGGGGTTCGCAGCTCGTGGCTCATGTTCGCGAGGAACTCGCTCTTGTACTTGCTCGAGAGAGAGAGCTGCTCGGCCTTCTCCTCGAGCGAGAGCCGGGCCGCCTCCACCTCCTGGTTCTTGAGCTCCACCCGCTTGTTCTGCTCGGCGAGGAGCGCCGCCTTCTCCTCCAGCTCCTCGTTCACCTGCTGCAGCTCCTCCTGCTGGTCCTTGAGCAGCTCCTCGGATTTCTTGAGCGTCTTGGCCTGCGCCTCGAGCTCGGAGTTCGATCGCTTGAGCTCATCCTGCTGCTGCTGCAGCTCCTTGGACTGGCTCTGCAGCTCCTGCGTCAGCTGTTGCGACTGGAGCAGCAGTTCCTCGGTGCGCATGTTCGCGCTGATCATGTTCAGCACCACGCCGATGCTCTCGACCAGCTGGTCGAGGAAGAGCTGGTGGATCTGGCTGAACGGGAGGAAGGACGCCAGCTCGATGACCGCCTTGAGCTCGCCCTCGAACACGACCGGCATCACGATGATGTTCCGCGGCGGGGCCTCGCCCAGTGCGGACGTGATCTTGATGTAGTCGTCCGGCACGTTGGTCAGCAGAATCGGCTTCTTCTCGAGAGCCGCCTGCCCGACGAGCCCTTCGCCCAGCATGAATCGGTTCGCGACGTTCTTTCGCTCCTTGAACGCGTAGCTCGCGATCAGCCGCAGCAGAGTGTCACCGCCCCCGCTCGAGCCCGCGATGTAGAACGCGCCGAAGTGGGCCGACACCAGCGGGGTCAGCTCGGACATGATGAGCTGGGCGACCGCCTCCAGATCCTTCTGCCCCTGCATCATCCGGGAGAACTTGGCCAGGTTGGTCTTGAGCCAGTCCTGCTCGGTGTTCTTGTCGGTCGTCTGCTTGAGGTTCCCGATCATCTGGTTGATGTTCGCCTTCAGCTCGTCCACCTCGCCCTGCGCCTCGACCGTGATCGTGCGCGTGAGATCACCCTTGGTGACGGCGGTGGCGACATCGGCGATGGCGCGAACCTGGACCGTCAAGTTGTTGGCGAGCTGGTTCACGTTGTCCGTCAGCGACTTCCATGTGCCGGCCGCTCCCGGCACGCTCGCCTGGCCGCCCAGCTGTCCCTCCGTTCCGACTTCCCTCGCCACGCGCGTGACCTCGTCGGCGAATACCCGCAGGCTGTCCACCATCGCGTTGACGGTGTTCTTGAGCTCGAGGATCTCCCCGCGCACGTCCACGGTGATCTTCTGCGACAGATCACCGCGAGCCACTGCGGTCGTGACGTCGGCGATGTTGCGGACCTGACTGGTCAGGTTGGACGCCATGAAGTTCACGTTGTCCGTGAGGTCCTTCCACGTTCCAGCCACGCCGGGCACGTTGGCCTGACCGCCGAGTCGCCCTTCGGTGCCCACCTCGCGCGCTACCCGCGTGACCTCGGCGGCGAACGAGCCGAGCTGGTCCACCATCGTGTTGACGGTGTTCTTGAGCTCCAGAATCTCCCCGCGCACGTCCACCGTCACCTTGCGACTCAGATCGCCGCGCGCGACCGCGGTGGTGACATCGGCGATGTTGCGCACCTGCCCGGTCAGGTTCGACGCCATCGAGTTGACGTTGTCGGTCAGGTCCTTCCACGTCCCGGCCGCGCTCGGCACGAGCGCCTGACCGCCCAGCCGCCCTTCCGTTCCTACCTCGCGCGCCACGCGCGTCACCTCGCCCGCGAACACGCCGAGGCTGTCCACCATCTTGTTGATCACATCCTTGATCTGCAGGATCTCGCCCCGCACCTCGACCGTGATCTTCCGCGTCAGATCGCCGTTCGCGATCGCCGCCGACACCGCCGACATGTCGCGCAGCTGCACCGTGAGATTCCCGGCCATCGTGTTGACGCTATCCGTCAGGTCGCGCCAGACTCCGGCTACTCCCTCCACCCGGGCCTGTCCGCCGAGCCGCCCTTCGGTGCCCACCTCGCGCGCCACCCGCGTCACCTCGGCCGCGAAGCCGCCGAGCTGATCGACCATCGTGTTGATCGTGTTCTTGAGCTCGAGGATCTCTCCCTTCACGTCCACCGTGATCTTGCGCGACAGATCGCCCTTGGCCACCGCCGTCGTGACGTCCGCGATGTTGCGCACCTGGCTGGTGAGGTTCGACGCCATGAAGTTCACGTTGTCCGTCAGGTCCTTCCACGTCCCGGCCACCCCCGGCACGCTCGCCTGACCACCCAGCCGCCCTTCCGTTCCCACCTCGCGCGCCACGCGCGTCACCTCGCCCGCGAACACGCCGAGGCTGTCCACCATCTTGTTGATCACATCCTTGATCTGCAGGATCTCGCCCCGCGCCTCGACCGTGATCTGCCGCGTCAGATCGCCGTTCGCGATCGCCGCCGATACCGCCGACATGTCGCGCAGCTGCACGGTGAGATTGCTGCCCATCGCATTGACGTTGTCGGTGAGGTCCTTCCAGGTTCCCGCCACGCCGGGGACGCTCGCCTGACCGCCGAGCTTCCCTTCGGTGCCCACCTCGCGCGCCACGCGCGTCACCTCGGAGGCGAAGCCGGACAGCTGATCCACCATCGTATTGATGGTGCGCTTGAGCTCGAGCATCTCGCCGCGCACATCGACGGTGATCTTCTGCGAGAGGTCACCGTTGGCGACGGCGGTGATGACGAGCGCGGTGTTCCGCACCTGCCCGGTGAGGTTGCCGGCCATCGCGTTCACGTTGTCGGTGAGATCCTTCCACGTGCCGGCGACGTCCGGGACGCGCGCCTGCCCGCCCAGCACGCCTTCCGTTCCCACCTCGCGTGCCACACGGGTGACCTCATCGGCGAACACCCCGAGGCGATCCACCATCGTGTTGGTCGTGTTCTTCAACTTGAGCACCTCACCGCGGGCATCGACGGTGATCTTCTGGCTCAGGTCTCCCTCGGCGACAGCCGTGATGACAAGCGCGGTGTTGCGCACCTGATTCGTGAGGTTCGACGCCATTGAGTTGACGCTGTCGGTCAGATCCTTCCATGTGCCGGCCACGCCGGGGACACTCGCCTGGCCACCGAGCTCGCCCTCGGTGCCGACCTCGCGCGCCACGCGCGTCAACTCGGTGGAGAAGGCGCTCAACTGGTCGACCATTGTGTTGACGGTCGTGCCGATGCGGAGGAACTCGCCCTTCACCGGCTTGCCCTGGATCTCGAGGTCCATTTTCTGTGTCAGATCGCCGCGAGCGACTGCGGTGAGGACGCGGGCCACCTCGGTGGTGGGCTGGACCAGATCGGCGATCAGCGCGTTGAGCGATTCCGCCACGGTGGCCCAGGAGCCGCTCACCCCCTCCATCGACACGCGTTCCGTGAGCCGTCCCTCGCGCCCGACGATGCTGCTGACCCGCGAGATCTCGCTGGCGGCCCGCTCGTTGAGAGCCGCAATGCCGTTCACCGCGTCGGCGATCTCGCCCATGATCCCGCTGTCGTTGGTCTCGTAGCGAGTCGAGAAGTCACCGGTCTCGATCAGTCGCAGACACGACAGCAGCTGGCTGAGCTCGCGCGACCGCCCCCCGTTCGCGCTTCCGCCCGATCCGCCTCGACTGCCGGCGCCCTCCTCGCCGTTGGCGGCGGGGCGCTTCGAGCGCCGGCCTCCGCTCGAGACGGCCTTGGCCGTTACGCGCTTGGGAAGAATCGGCGCGTTATCGCTCGTATCGATCTGATCACCAGCTTCCACTGTGCGCTCCTGGCAGAATCACGTCAGCTACTACCGCGGCGCGTGAGAGCGCGCGTCGAACGGCGGCCGCCCCTCAGGGGGCAAGCCGCAGAACAACGAGCGCTCCTCGACACGCCGGGATACGCGTTGGAGAGGTCTATTGAGCAAAAAGGAAGCCGGGGGGGCGATGGGGAGAACGCCCTTCCTGCACGGCCGGAGAGAGACGGCTAGAGCACCTCCCAGGCGAAGCCCCCGGCGAGGAACTCGAGCCGCTTGGTCTTGGGGGCCAGCTTGAGGATGGTCGTGCCTCCGGAGCCGCGCCCGTGACCGCGGACGGCCACCTCATCGATCCCGTCGCCGTCGGCATCGAACGCCAGAAGCGCGTCGTTGGCGTGGAAGCGCAGACTGCGCTGCAGCTGCAGCGGGATCACGGTGCCCTGCTGATCCACCAGAGCCGCCAGCTCGTGCACGTAATCGTAATCGTACGCCGAGAGGGTGGCGAAGACGATCAGGCGGGGCCCCCCGAAGCAGCCGACGGCCCGCGAGCTCACGACGCGCACGGACTTCTTCTGCCGCTCGGTCAGCTTCGGGACATCCTCTCGGAGCACCGCCTGCAGAGAGTCGCTCACCGCTCGTGCCCGGGCGGTATCCCCGAGCGCCGTGCTGTCGCGATGACAGCTGTCAGCCGTGGCCGGATGCTCCTCAGCGGCCCGGCTGGCCAGCGCGACCAGAGGCGCTTTGCCGCGCGCGAGGGAGTCCACGAAGGGGGGAAGGGAGAGCTTCGCCACCACCCGCGAGCCGGTGTGCGTGAAGCCGGTGACGACAGCATCGTTGCTTCCCCATGGGCCGCTCACGCGAAAGCGCTCGCCCAACCGGATCGGCGCGAGCAGCGAGACGGCCTCCAGGAACGCCTTTTCTGATTCGGCCGACTTCAGCTTCGCGTCCACCCGACCGAAGTCGAGCAGAAGCTTGCCGTCGCGGTTGGCCATCACGAAGCTGTCCTGCGCGCTGCTCATGAACGTGATCGAGCGTGAGATGCTGTCCGCGCGCGCGCTGAGATGCGCCGTGCTGTCGCGCCGCTCGGCCGGCCGGCTATCGTGAGCGTGGGCGAGGGAATCCAGCCGGCGGGCCATGATTGCGACCTTCGCGGAGTCGGCACGCAGGGTCGCGGCGTCGCGCTGGTCATCGGCCGCGCACGCGGCGGCGAGTGAAAGAAGGAGCAGCGGGAGAACGGGCGCGTGAGCGCGCGACGTGCGGCGAGGGACGGAAAGCATGCGTCGGATGTCGAGGTCGGCGGCTGGGGAGAGATGCCGCAGAGACGTCGCGGCATACTGGATATTGCCACAGGCAGACGCTATGCTCAACACCTTCCGCCCAGACACACGTCCCCGGTGCATCCCTTCCGCTATCACAGCGCCCGCTCGCTCGCGGATGCATCCCGTCAGCTCGCGGCGCCCGGCGCCATGCCGCTCGGCGGAGGCACCGATCTCCTGGTGCTCCTCAAGGAAGGGATCGAATCGCCCGAGACGCTGGTCGATCTGCGGCGCATTCCCGGGGCGCGCGACATCGATTCCCTTCCGGACGGAGGGTTGCGCATCGGCGCCTCGGCCCGGATCCAGGAGCTAGCGCAGCACCCGGTGGTTCGCGAGCGATACCCGGCGCTCGCCGAGGCCTGCGAATCGGTTGGGACGGTAGCCCTCCGGCACATGGGAACGCTCGGGGGAAACCTCTGCCAGCGCCCGCGCTGCTGGTATTTCCGCCGCGGTGTGCCCTGCCTCAAGAACGGTGGCCCGGACTGCCCGGCACGAGAGGAGGGCGGGGAGAACCAGTATCACGCGATTCTCGACGGCGGTCCCTGCTGGATCGTGCACCCGTCCGATCCGGCGGTCGCGCTGACGGCACTGGGAGCAACCGTCGAGATCGCCGGGGGAGACAGCGGCAGTCGGCGCCTTCCGATCGAAGAGCTCTACCTCCTTCCCCGCGACCGGGTGGACCGGGAGACGGCGCTCGCTCCCGACGAGTACGTGACGGCAGTCGAGTTGCCGGCCGCGAGCGCTGGCGGATGGCAGCGGTACGACAAGGTGATGCAGCGTGGCAGCTGGGATTTTGCGCTCGTGAGTCTGGCCGCCTGCCGCCGCGCGAACGGCGACGTGAGACTGGTGCTGGGTGGCGTCGCACCGCGTCCCTGGCGGGTCGCGAACTCGGTCGAAGAGGATGTCGCGTCGGGCGGGATCGATCCCGACGATGTCGCCACGCTCGCGGACCGCGCTCTCTACGATGCCCGTCCCCTGTCGAAGAACGGCTACAAGATTTCGCTCGCGTCGGCCTTGCTGAAGCGAGCTCTTTCTGACATTCTGGGGGCCGCGTGAGCGGCGGCGCCATCGCTGTGGGTGCCAGCGGCATCGGCTGCGTCGTCCTCGCCGCGGGTGCCGGTACGCGCTTCGGCGAGCCCAAGTGGGGGGCGATGCTCCCCTCCGGTGAGCGCTTCCTGGACGCGGTGCTGCGTCTGGCCGGGGAAGCGGGGATGGCGCCGATCGTTGCTGTGGTCCCGCCCGCCGCGGAGCTGCCTGCCGCGGTGCGACGGGTGGTGAACTCGGATGCCAGTGGCGAGCAGATCGCATCGACACGGCTCGGCCTGGCGCAGCTGCTCAACTCGAGCGCGCTTGCGGCGATGCTCTGGCCGGTTGATCATCCGCTGGTCCGGGTCGACAGCGTGCTGGCGGTCATCGACGCGTTTCAGCGGACGAGGGCACCGGTGGTCGTTCCGACGTTCGAGGGGCGGCGGGGTCATCCGACGCTCTTCGCCCGGGAGTGCTGGCGCGAGCTGTTGACTGTGGAGGAGGGTGGGGCGCGCGCGGTCATCCACGCCAACGCGCCCCGTGTACAGGAGGTCCCGGTGAATGACGCCGGCGTGCTGCGCGACATCGATGCTCGTTCTGACCTGCCAATAGCCGATTGGAGATCCTCGAATGCCCTTTCTTGAACTCGCCGACAATCCCGACCTCGAAGACAACCCGAGAGAGCTGTCGACCTCGCTCCTCATCGGCAGCGGCTCGCAGGCCACCTGGCGGCTCGCGAACATGGACCTCGCGGCGCGCCATTTCACGGTGAGCGTGGACGGTCAGGGTCACGGGCGGGTCGTACCGGCAACACCGCAGAACGTCGTGATCCTGAACGGCCAACAGGTTGCGCCCAAGGGAGCGGACCTGCAATTCGGCGACAGCATCGGCGCCGGATCGGCGCGCTTCGTCTTCCTCGGAGACAGGAACGACCGGCGCCCCACCGCCACCCCGACGACGCCAGGCTTCCTGATCGATGTCGGCCAGAAGAAGGCCTATCAGCTCAAGCGGCGCGTCGTTCAGATCGGGCGCGAGATCGGATGCAACATCGTCCTTCGCGACCCGACGGTCTCGCGCTTTCACGCCGACATTCGGAGCGAGGGAGGCGAGCACGTCGTCTACTCGATCGGATCAGCGGGCACGAAGGTGAACGGTGAGCCATCCACCGCCCCGACGGTGCTCAAGGAAGGAGACCAGCTTCAGATCGGCGAAACGATCTTCACGTTCACGCGGGGCGCTTTGCCAAGTGGCGTTCGCCAGGCGGATTTCGAGGACCACAGCGACGATGCGCTGAACCGCCGGTCGACGCAGCTGCACATGGACGCGGTGACGGGCGACACCGCGAAGGTCAGCGAGCGGAAGCCGTTGACCTGGATTCTGTCGGGGGCGCTCATCATCGCGATCGCCGCGCTCCTCTGGGTGCTGATGCACTAGCCAGCACCCTCCCCCCGGATCGCGCGGCCTTCCGGCCGGGGGCGCCTCATTCGCGTTGACGGTCTCGCGAAAAGGGAGTAAGTTATACGGGTATCGACACCGTGCCCGCGGACGCTCCGCGAGCGCGGCGTCCGCGTCCCCATAGCTGATAGCAACAGCTTGCAGTGGCGAAAGTTACGAGGCTTTGGAGCCCCCATGAGCTCGTCGATCGAGACGTTGGTCAACCGCGAGTATCAGTACGGCTTCGTCACGGACATCGCGGCGGACACCATTCCGCGCGGTCTGAGCGAGGACACCGTCCGGCTCATCTCCTCCAAGAAGGGGGAGCCGGAATGGCTCCTCGACTGGCGCCTCAAGGGCTACCGCCGCTGGCTGGCGATGACCGAGCCGCACTGGTCCAACGTCACGTATCCGCCGATCGACTACCAGGCGGTCAGCTATTACTCGGCGCCACGGACCAAGAAGCCGCTCGGGAGCCTCGACGAGGTGGACCCGACGCTGCTCGAGGCGTACGCCAAGCTCGGCATTCCGCTCCACGAGCAGAAGGCGCTGGCCGGCGTCGCGGTGGACGCGGTCTTCGACAGCGTCTCGGTTGGCACGACCTACAAGGCCGAGCTGGCGAAGCTGGGGATCATCTTCTGCTCCTTCGGCGAAGCGGTGCGGGAGCATCCGGAGCTGGTGCGCAAGTATCTCGGCTCGGTTGTGCCCTACAGCGACAACTTCTTTGCCGCGCTCAATTCCGCGGTGTTCAGCGACGGCTCCTTCGTGTACGTGCCGAAGGGGGTTCGATGCCCGATGGAGCTGTCCACCTACTTCCGCATCAATGCTGCGGACACGGGTCAGTTCGAGCGAACGCTGATCATAGCCGATGAGGGCGCCTACGTCAGCTACCTCGAGGGCTGTACCGCACCGAAGCGCGACGAGAATCAGCTGCACGCGGCGGTGGTGGAGCTCGTCGCGCTCGAGGGGGCAACGATCAAGTACTCGACGGTGCAGAACTGGTACGCCGGTGACGCCGACGGAAAGGGCGGCATCTACAACTTCGTGACGAAGCGCGGCAAGTGCGCCGGCGCGCACTCCAAGATCTCCTGGACTCAGGTCGAGACCGGCTCCGCCATCACCTGGAAGTATCCCAGCGTCATCCTCCAGGGAGACTACTCGATCGGCGAGTTCTACTCGGTGGCCGTGGTGAACAACCACCAGCAGGCCGACACGGGCACGAAGATGATCCACATCGGGAAGCATACGAAGTCCAACATCGTCTCGAAGGGGATCTCCGCGGGGCAGGGCAACAACAGCTATCGCGGGCAGGTCAAGGTGCTGCCCCGCGCCGAGGGCGCGCGCAACTACACGCAGTGCGACTCCATGCTGATCGGCAACCGCTGCGGGGCACACACCTTTCCCTACATCGAGGTGCAGAACCCGACCGCGCAGGTCGAGCACGAGGCGTCGACCTCGAAGATCGGGGAGGATCAGATCTTCTACTGCAAGCAGCGCGGGCTGAACGCCGAGCAGGCCGTCTCGATGATCGTCGCCGGCTTCTGCAAGGAAGTGTTCAAGGAGCTCCCGATGGAGTTCGCCCTGGAGGCGCAACAGCTGCTGGGGATCACGCTCGAAGGCAGCGTCGGCTAGGCCGCGGGTTGTCGCGGCCTCTCGACATCACATCTGAGGATCAGCGGTCGTGCTTGATATTCGTGGTTTGCATGCCAGCGTCGATGGAAAGGAGATTCTCCGCGGCGTCGATCTGAGTGTCGCGGCTGGCGAGATCCACGCCGTGATGGGCCCCAATGGCTCCGGCAAGAGCACCCTCGCTCAGGTTCTGGCGGGTCATCCGGCGTACGAGGTGACCGCCGGAACCGTCCGCTACCTGGGGCAGGATCTGCTCGCGCTCGATCCCGAGGAGCGCGCGCAGCAGGGAGTCTTTCTCGCCTTCCAGTACCCGGTCGAGATCCCCGGCGTCTCGAACGCCTACTTCCTGCGCTCCTCGTACAATGAGCTGCGCAAGGCCCGCGGCCAGGAGGAGGTGGATCCGCTCGAGTTTCTCTCTCTCATGGAGGAGAAGCTCCAGATCGTGCACATGAGCGATGAGATGCTCAACCGCTCCGTGAACAGCGGCTTCTCCGGCGGCGAGAAGAAGCGCAACGAGATCCTCCAGATGGCGGTGCTCGAGCCGCGGCTGGCCATCCTCGACGAGACGGATTCCGGGCTGGACATCGACGCCTTGCGGGTCGTTGCCGATGGCGTCAACAAGCTGCGCGATCCCGAGAATGCGACGATCGTGGTGACTCACTATCAGCGGCTCCTCAATTACATCATTCCCGATCGGGTGCACGTCCTCGTGCAGGGCCGCATCGCTCGCTCCGGCGGTAAGGAGCTGGCGCTGGAGCTCGAGTCCCGCGGCTACGACTGGCTGGTACCCGAGGCGGGCGCGTGACCGTTCAGTACTATCAGCGGGAGTTCGCGGATTTCTCCCGCCGCTGGACCGGCCGCGATCCCGCGTGGCTGGCACCGCTGCGGCGGTCGGCCATCGACCGCTTTGCCGCGCGTGGCTTTCCCACGCCCCGCGATGAGAACTGGCACTTCACCAGTGTGGCTCCGATCGCCGAGCTGGAGTTCCAGTCGCTGGACTCCGCCGGCGGCCTGGTGGACCCTTCCGCGGTCGCTCCCTTCGCCTTCGGCGAGGACGGCTCCAGCCAGCTCGTCTTCATCAACGGGCATCACGCGCCCAGCCTCTCCACGCGCGGCGCGGCGCGCTCGGGCGTGCGCGTCCTCGACCTCGCGTCCGCGATGCGAGAAGTCCCCGATCTTCTCCAGCGCTGGCTCACCACTCTGGCGCTCACCGAGGGGGAAGCCTTCACCGCGCTCAACACGGCGTTTTTTCGCGACGGTGCCATCGTGTGCCTTCCCGCGAACATGGAGCTGTCGGAGCCGATCCACCTTCTCTTCATCGCCGACGCCAGCGCCGCCAAGGGGGTCTCCCATCCCCGTAACCTGATCGTCGCCGGTCGTAATTCCCGGGCGACGGTGGTCGAGAGCTACGTCTCCCTCACCGAAGCGACGTACTTCACGAACGCGGTCACCGAAGTCGCAGTCGAGGAGGGGGCCACTCTCCGGCACTACCGGATCCAGCGCGAGAGCGGCCGGGCATTCCACGTCGGTACCACCCAGGTGCACCAGGCGCGCGACAGTCACTACCTGTCCTTCTCGTTCGCCACCGGCGCCGCGCTGTCGCGCACCAACATCTACACGATGCTCGACGGCGAGGGTGCCGGCGCCACCCTCGATGGCCTCTACATGGGCGCCGACGAGCAGCACATCGACCATCAGACCCGGATCGACCACGCGCAGCCCAACTGCTTCAGCCGCGAGGTCTACAAGGGCATTCTCGACGGATCGTCGCACGGAGTCTTCAACGGCAAGGTTCTCGTCCGGCCGATCGCGCAGAAGACCGACGGAAAGCAGAGCAACAATAACCTCCTTCTCTCCGACCGGGCTCGTGTCGATACCAAGCCGCAGCTCGAGATCTTCGCCGACGACGTGAAGTGCACCCACGGCGCGACGGTCGGGCGGCTGGACGAGCTCGCGCTGTTCTACATGAAGTCGCGCGGCATTCCGGCCGACACGGCCCGTACGCTGCTCACCTTCGCCTTTGCCGCCGACGTGCTGCAGCAGATCGAGTCCGTGCCGGTGCGGGAGATGCTCGAACGGCTCACCCGCGAGCGCTTCACCGGCTCCGCCACCGAGGAGCCCGTGAGCGCTCCGGCCGCTTCCCGCTGAGCGTCGCCCTCCCATGTCCGATCTCACCGAGCTGTATCAGAGCGTGATCCTCGATCACAATCGCCGCCCCCGCAACTACGGCGCAATGCCGCAGCCGGATGCCAGTGCCGAGGGCAAGAACCCACTCTGCGGTGACCAGCTCACTTTGTGGGTGAGGCTCGATGGCCAGCAGATCGCCGACATCCGCTTCATCGGATCGGGGTGCGCCATCTCCCGGGCGTCCGCCTCCATGATGACGGCTGCCGTCAAGGGAAAAAGTCGCGGGGAGGCCGACGCGCTGTTCGAGCGCTTCCACCGGCTCGTCACCGGCCGCGCCGCGCCGGGCGATGATCCAGCGGCGCTCGGAAGTCTGGCCGCATTCTCCGGCGTGTCGCGCTTTCCGGTGCGCGTGAAATGTGCGAGCCTCGCCTGGCACACGCTGCGAGCCGCTCTCGCCCAGCGCGGCGAGATCGGCACGGTGTGACCGCCCGGGCTCAGCCGGCGGAGGACGCCTTCGAGCTCGTCGCCCGGGTGGATGAGCTTCCGGAGGAGGGGCTGCTCTCCGTGTTGCGCGCGAACGGGGAGCGGATATGCCTCGCGCGGAAGGACGGACGGATCTACGCGCTGGCGGACGCGTGCACGCACCAGGAGTTCCCGATGGTCGAAGGGATCCTTCACAGCTCCGACGGTCGCTGCGTGATCGAGTGCATCTGGCATGGCGCCCGCTTCGACTGCGCCACCGGCGAGGCTCTCCGTCAGCCCGCGGTCGATCCCCTCCCCACGTATGCCGTGCGGGTGGACGACGGCGCGATCTACGTAGGGGGCCCCGTGGCGGGCCCGCCACGATGACGATCTCGACGGCGCATGCGCCTCTCGCCGCGCGTGCCGACTTCCCCCTCCTTGCCGGAAGCCCGGAGCTCGTCTACCTCGATTCCGCCGCCACCTCACAGAAGCCGCGAGCGGTGCTCGATGCGATGCGGGACTACTACGAGCACGATAACGCGAATCCGCATCGCGGCGCGTACGCACTCTCGGTCCGGGCAACCGATCGCTACCTGCAGGCTCGACAGCGCGTCGCACGCTTCGTCGGGGTGGCAGATGAGGCCTGCCTTCTCTTCACGCGCGGTACCACGGAGTCGCTCAACGTAATGGCCGGCGCCTGGGGGAGGGCGAATGTCGCCATCGACGACGAGATCGTCATCACGGGCGCCGAGCACCACGCCAACTTCGTTCCCTGGCAGCAGCTGGCCCTCGAGCGCGGCGCAGCTCTGCGTATCTGCTCACTGTGTCCCGATGGCCGGCTGGATCTCGACGATCTCCGGGCGCTGCTCGGGCCACGCACGCGCGTGATCGCCTTCAGCCACGTCTCGAACGCGCTCGGCACGATCAATCCCGTGCGCGACATCGTGGCGCTCGTGCGGGAGCGGGCCGGCAGCGCCGCCCGGCCGCCACTCATCGTGTGCGATGGGGCCCAGGCGGCGCCGCATCTCGAGGTGAACTTCGATGCGCTCGGAGTGGACGCCTATGCCTTCAGCGGCCACAAGATGTGCGGACCGATGGGGATTGGTGTCCTGGCCGCGCGCCGGCAGATCCTGGAGGCGATGCCGCCCTGGCAGACCGGGGGCGACATGATCGAGAGCGTCTTCGACGACCGATCCACCTGGAATATCCTGCCACACAAGCACGAGGCCGGTACGCCCAACGTCGCCGGCGCCGTCGGCCTCGCCGCCGCCACCGAGTACCTCGGCGCGATCGGCATGGAGCGGATCCGGGCGCACGAGCGCTCCCTCGTCGCCCTGGCACAGCGGCGGCTCGAGGCCATCCTGGGAATCCGGGTCCACGGGCCGCCGCCATCCGAGCGCAGTGGCGTCGTGAGCTTCACTCTCGCCGGAATCCATCCCCACGATCTCGCCACCATCCTCGATGGCGCCGGCGTGTGCATCCGGGCCGGTCACCACTGTGCTCAGCCGCTCATGCGCCGCCTCGAGCTGCCGGCGACCGCACGCGCCTCTTTCTACATCTATAGCGGAGAGGCGGACGTGGATGCACTCGTCGAGGGCGTGGAGCGGGCGCGGGAGCTGTTCGAGGGGAGGTGAGGCGGTAGCGGTCGCTCCCCGAGCATCCCCGTGACGCTGGTCCAGCCGGACCCCGTCGCGCTGGCGCGTGGTCCCGCGCTGCGAGCGAGAAGCGGCGCCGACTGGTCGGCCGTCCGATTGGCCGCGGTCGTTCCGCGATGGACCGTGTAGAATCCCGCGTTCGGCAGGATGTCGGAAGGCCGGTCGTTTCCGCCCACGATCGCGTACATCTGGAACCGCCCGTCCGCCAGATTCAGGTACGACAGGGGAATACGGACCGTCTCCGAGTCGGCGTCGAAGACGATCGGCACCGGTCGCGACTCGAAGGTGATGGCGTTGTCCGCGAACGCGTACCCCGCCGAGTCATAGAGTGCGACCACGTAATCGATGCCGAGGTTCTTCTGGATGCCGTAGTTGGTCGACACCGGCTGTCTTCCCGTCTGGATGTTCTCGTCCACGTCGAGCTCGATGTAGCCGAACACGGATGACGCGTTGTCGACATTGGGCGAAGCAATCGGGCGGGTGTAGCGCACCACCAGCACGAGCGAATCGTTCGAGACGTAGCCCGCGAGCTGGCGGGCATCGACCGCCAGAAAGCGCGCGCTCTGGCTCGACGGCAAGGTGTCGTTGGTCGGGTCGGTGAAGGCGAATCGGGTCTTGCCGTCGCCGCTCGGCTTGATGGAGTCGCTGCAGGCGGCAGCGCCGGCCAGGGCGAGTAGGAGTGCGGCCGATTGCAGCGCGCGGTGGGTCACGTAGGCCTCCGGTAGGCGGGATCAGCAGCCACGCGTGTGTTGTCGGCGACCGGTACAACATATGAAGTGCACCGCACCGGCGCACCGGGAGTGGCCGATCCCCTGCAGGGGGGCCTGGCGCGTGCCATTGTGCTAAGTTGTCGGGCCGCCGATACCGAATCAGACGGTCCACAGGTCCGCACCGCAACCGAGACTCGATGACCCCTGAGCAGAGCACCCATCCAGCTCTGGCGAAGCTCGCCACCGACTACGAGATCGTACGCGAGATCGGGCGGGGCGGCATTGCGGTCGTCTATCTGGCTCGGGATCTGGAGACCGGGCGGGAGTGTGCCATCAAGCTCATCCGCGCCAAGCACCTGGGCGACGAGGAGGCCCTCTCCCGGGTGGCGCGCGAGGCGAGCTACGCCGCATCGCTGCGCCACCCCAACATTCTCCCCGTCATCGCCGCGCGTGATCTCGGTGATGAGGGGGTCGCGCTGGTGATGGAGTTCGTCCCGGGCCGCACCCTGAAGCGCCGCATTCGGGAGGACGGCCCCCTCCCGTTCAGCGAGGCGGCCCGGGTGCTGCGCGACATCGCGTCTGCTCTCGCGCACGCCCATTCGCGCGGGATCATCCACCGGGACGTCAAGCCGGAGAACATCTTCCTCGAGGACGCGACTCCCGAGCCGGACGTCCCCGATGCGGAGCGTTCCGGGGGCGCGACTGCCGGCGCGGGGGGATGGCAGCGCGCCCGGCTCGCCGACTTCGGGATCGCGCGCTCCCTCCAGACCGACACCCAGCTCACGCAGACCGGCTTCGCGATCGGCACGCCGAGCTACATGTCACCCGAGTGCATCGAGGGAGCACCGATCGACGGGCGAGCCGATCTGTACAGCCTCGGGCTGGTTGCATGGGAGATGATCAGCGGGGAGACGCCGTGGGCTGGCGAGAGCCTCTACGCCGTGCTCTACCATCAGAAGCACGACCAGCCTGTGCCTGCCTTCGCCGAGCTGCGTCCGAGAGCGCCGCGAGCCGTCGCGCTCGCGGTCGAGGGGCTGCTCGAGAAGGATCCGGATCTGCGCTGGGCCGCTGCGGAGGACTTCCTCGCGGCTCTCGACGGCGCGCCGCCGCGGCGACGGCGCACGATCCCCGATCCGCCGGTCGATGCCGCCACCGTGCGCTTCCGCCGTCCCGCGACGCCGGATGCCGTCGAGCCGGAGGCTGACCCGCCGTTGGCATCGGCGACGCCGGTTTCCAGGGCCCGTCGCGTGCTCCCGAGAGCCCTGGTCGGCGTCTCCATCGTTCTGGTTGCGGGATACGGACTGCGCACCCTGTTGCAGCCTCGCGCCCCGGTGCGATCCGCGTCCTTGGGGACACTCGGCACGCCAGACCGGTCTCCCGTGGTTGAAGCGCCCCACCCTGCGGGGCACCCGCAGGCACTCGTCGGGAGCTGGTCGCACTTCAGTCTCAAGGCTCCGCTGTCGGATTCGCTCACCATGCTTCTGCGAGCCGACGGGAGCGCCGCGAGCCGCGAGCGGCGGCTCGGGCTCGGCTTCAGCGGGTGGTGGAATCGCGTGACCACGCGAGAGGGGACATGGGAGGTTCGCTCCACTGCGCTGGGAGGGACTCGGCTGTGCCTGAGCTGGCGCGGCAAGCGCGGCGCCCGAGTCGACGAGACGTGCAACTCCTTCCTTCTTCCGGCGGACTCGCTCGCACCCCTTGCCTTTGCCGGCCGCTACTGGACGCGAGCGCCCCGAGCGCCGCAATGACGACGACATCACCCCGAGAGATCCCATCGACATGGCACTGACGCCGCACGGACTGAGCTTCGACGTTCTGATGGCCTATACCGCGGGTGAGACCCGCTACTGGTACGACCTGTTCGCCGAGCATCCCGGGGCCCTCGACGTCGAGATCGGGGAGGGGCGGATGGGAAAGATCCGTGGTCTCGTGCTGCACATCTTTGCGGTCGAGCTCCGCTACGCCGAGCGGTTGTTGGGTGAGGAGGCCAGCTCGTACGAGTCGTTCTCGGCCGAGTCTCTCGACGACCTCTTCGGTATCTTCGGGCGCGGACGCGATAAGCTCGGTCGCTTCGTGGAGCGCGCGACCGATGACGAGCTGCGCGCGGTCCTCGCCTTCGAGACGGTGTCAGCGGGCACGGTCCGGGCCACCAAGCGCACGCTCGTCGGCCACGCGCTGCTGCACGGGATCCGCCACTGGGCGCAGATCGCGATGGCACTGCGGCGGGCGGGGATCGGCACGCAGTGGCCGCACGATCTGATCTTCTCGGATGCCGTCCAGTAGATCAGCAGAGGTGCACGGCCATCGCCTTGAAGGAGGCGAAGACGCGCTGTCCGGGTTGGAGGCCCAGCTCCTGCGCCGACCGGGTCGTGAGCGCGGCGACGAGGGGCACCCCGTCGATGTCGATGGTCGCGCGCGTGAGGGCGCCGATGGCGACGATCTCGGTCACCCGACCGGCGAAGTGGTTGCGGGCTGATGTCGGGTGGGGCGGTGGGGCGAGGGAGAGCATCACCTCCTCCGCACGGATCACGGCGTGTCCGGGACCGCTGGAGGCGTCGCCGACGGTATAGAGCGTGAGCGGGCCGGCGCGGAATTCGATCGCGCGATGCCCGCGTGACAGCACGTCCGTTTCTCCATGTACCCAGTCGGGCGCCTCGTTGCTCAGCACCCGCGCCTCTCCGGCGAAGACGTTCTCCGCTCCCAGGAACTCGGCGATGTAGGGAGAGGCGGGCTCGCGGAAAACCTGCTCGGGCCGCCCTGACTGCAATACGCGACCGGCATCCAGAAGGATCGCCACATCACCCAGCAGCCCCGCCTCGGTGAAATCATGCGTGACCTGGAGCACAGTCATTCCCCATTCGCGGTGCATCGTCCGAACCTCGCGGCGTACGCGTGCACGGCGGCGCGGATCGAGGGCGCTGAACGGCTCGTCGAGGAGCAGGACATCGGGTCGGCTGGCGATCGCGCGCGCGATCGCGACGAGCTGTCGCTCGCCGCCACTGAGCCCCCGGATGGCGCGCCCTCTCAGCTCCGCCGCGCCGAGTCGCGACGCGACCTCGGCAGCGGCGGCCGGGTCGGATGCCCCGTAGGCGATGTTCTCGGCCACGGAGAGGTGGGGGAAGAGGTAGCCCAGCTGGTAGACGAAGCCGACACCGCGTTTCTCCGGAGGTATTCGCGCGGCATCTCGCGGCTCGCCGTTCGCTCCCTGGAGGCGCAGTCGGCCCGCGCGCTGCGGGATGATTCCCGCAATCGTCTCGAGGAGGGTCGTCTTGCCGGAGCCGGCGGGTCCGATCACCACGCCGTAACTCCCGCGCGGGACCGTGAAGGTCACGTCCGAGAGGATGAAGTCCCCCACCTGGGCTCCCAGGCCGGACGCCTCGATCATCGATCGGGTCGGAGGGCGCGCAGCAGCACGAGCGGCACCAGCGCCAGCATGACGAGCACGGCGGCGACCGGCAGCGCCTCGCCAAGCCCGAAGCTGGTGAAGCGATCGTAGCTCAGGACGCTGGCGACTTTCGGATTGTACGTGAGCACGACGATCGCGCCGAACTCGCTCACCGAGCGTGCCCACATCACGACCGCGGCGGCGATCAGCCCGCGCATCGACAGGGGCAGCGTCACCCGGCGGAAGACGCGCCAGATCGGATCGCCGAGGGTGCGGGCAACCGACTCGTAGCGCGGATCCACGCGGGCGAACGCCTCGCGCGCCGCGCTGATGTAGAGGGGTGCCGCGACGAAGAGCATGGCGGCGACGATGCCGAGGGGCGAGCCGACGACTCGCAATCCGACCGCGAGCGCCGACCGGCCGAGCGCGCTCTCGCGGCCGAGCAGCAGGAGCAGCGCGATGCCGGCGACCGGATGGGGGATGAGAAGCGGCAGGTCGATCACGGCGGCGAGAACCGCTCGTCCGCGGAAGCTGCCGCGAGCGAGGAGGTAGGCCAGCGGGGTGCCACCTGCCACGCCGAGAACGACCGCGCTCGTCGCGGTGAGGGCGGTGAGCCAGAGCGCGGAGCGCAGTTCGGCATCGGTGAAGAGCCGGCGCGCTCCGGCCGCGCCGGAGCCCGCGACGAGCTGCGCGATCGGCACGACGAAGAAGAGCAGGCAGAGCGAGCCGAGCAGCGCGGCGACGACGCTGGCCGCCCCGTGTAGTCTCCTGCCGTCGGCGCGACGCAGGGCGGCGGCGGTCATCTGGAGAGTATGCCGGCACTCGCTCGACTACCGCAAGCGTTGCGTGCGCTGCGAGCGCGCTTGACATCCCCCGTGCCTGCCGCGCAACGTGACTCCCGCTCCCTCCCATCAGCCCGCCTCTCGCTGCTCTCGAGATGACCGATTCCGCCATCGAGATTCGCGGAGTAGCCAAGCGCTACGCCGAGCATGTGGCCGTACACGACCTCTCGCTCTCGGTGCCGCGGGGATCGGTGTACGGCCTGCTGGGCCCGAACGGGGCGGGCAAGACGACCACGATCAGGATGCTCCTCAACATCATCGCGCCCGATGAGGGCTCGATCTTGCTGTTCGGGCGTCCCAACGACGAAGCCGGAGTGACCGACCGTGTCGGCTATCTGCCGGAGGAGCGCGGGCTCTACAAGCGCATGCAGGTGCGGCGCGTGCTGCGCTTTCTGGCCGAGCTCAAGGGAGTGCCAGGCGACGAGGCAGATCGCCGCATCGTCGAGTGGACGGAACGGCTGGGACTCCGCACGCCGGAGAAGGACTGGGGGCTCGCCAAGGTGGACGAGCTGTCGCGCGGCATGCAGCAGAAAGTCCAGTTCATCGGCACCCTGCTGCACGATCCCGACCTCGTGATTCTGGACGAGCCATTCAGCGGGCTCGATCCGATCAATGCCCAGGCGCTGAAGGACACCGTGGTCGAGCTCAAGCGCCGCGGCAAGACGGTGATCTTCAGCACGCACCTCATGGACAACGCCGAGCGGCTCTGCGACTCGGTGTGCATCATCGCGCGGGGGGAGAAGGTCCTCGACGGGACCGTGGCTGGCGTGAAGGCCCAGCATGGCGGCAGAAACATCGCCTTGGCACTGGGCGCGAGCCGCGATGGCGCCGTCGCGTCGGTTCTCAATGATCGCACGCTCATCGCGCGCGTCGATGACTCGAACCGCTTTCTCGAGCTCGAGATGATGCCGGGTGCCGATCCGCAGCTGGTGCTCCGGCGTCTCCTCGAGAGTGGCGCGGCAATCGAGCGCTTCGAGCTGGTGACGCCGTCGCTGCACCAGATCTTTCTCGAGAGGGTCGGCGCGGCCGGGGTGGAGACGGGGATCACCGGTCATGGCTAGACTCTGGGCGGTGATCAAGCGCGAGTATCTGGAGCGCGTGCGATCGAAGTGGTTTCTCGTGAGCACCATCCTCGCACCGCTGCTCTTCGGGGTGATGCTCTTCCTGCCCATGTGGATGGCGCGCAAGATGCAGCCCTCGGGGGATCTCGGGCACATCGTCATCCTCGATGCGACCGGCACTCGCCTGGGTGTGCGCATCGCGGGCGAGCTCAATGGCGGTGTGACCGGCGACAGCTCCCTGACACGCGTGGTCGAGGTCGCGCCATCGGCGCTCGCCCGCGCCGAGAGCAGCTCCACGCTCCAGGTGATGACGAAGCAGGCGAAGGGATATCTGGTCGTGGACTCGGCGACGTTCGGCTCACTGCGCGCGCGCTATTCCGGGACCAACGCGACATCGGAGGTGGACATGCGCCGCCTCGAGCGAATCCTGCACGACCAAGTGACGGCGATCCGGCTCGAGCGCGCGGGACTCGACGCGGAGCAGGTGCGGGCGCTGACCTCTTCCGCCATCACGCTCCAGGCCGACCAGCTGTCCGAGCGGGGGCGCGGCGGCTCCGGGAAGGTGAGCATGGTGTTCGCGTTCGGTGTCGGCTTTCTCCTCTACATGGCGATCTTCCTCTATGGACAGAACGTCCTTCGCGGAGTGATCGAGGAGAAACAGTCGCGGGTGGCGGAGACGGTGGTCTCGAGCATCTCGCCGACGACCCTCCTCGCCGGCAAGGTTCTGGGGGTGGGGGCCGTCGGAATTTCCCAGCTCACACTCTCGATCGCCGGCTCCGTGCTGCTGGTCCGACTCCGTGACCCGATCATGCATCGGCTCGGAATGCCGATGGTTCCGATCTCGCTGCCGCATATCTCGCCGGCGGTGGCGCTGCTGCTGCTGGTGTACTTCCTCCTCGGGTACGTCTTCTACGCCGCTCTCTTCGCCGCCGTCGGCGCGATGATCAGCACGGAGCAGGAGGCGCAGCAGGTGCAGCTTCCCGTTGCCATGCTGCTCGTCATCACCGCGCTTTTCATCCAGCCGGTGATGATGGCGCCGGAGGCGCCGCTGGCCCGCAGGCTGTCGTGGCTTCCCTTCTCCGCGCCCATCATCATGCCCCTTCGTCTCAGTCTCGGCGCGATCTCCCCGCTCGACATCGCCCTGTCGCTGCTCTCGCTCGTGGTGGGCTGCACCGTGGTGGTGTGGATCGCGGCCCGGATCTACCGGACCGGGCTCCTCATGTACGGAAAGCGCGCGACGCTCGCGGAGATCGTGCGCTGGGTGCGGGTGGCGCGATAGCTCCTCACGTCGCGCCGGGCAGACGTCCGGCATTTCGATGTCGGAGGACGATGAGCAGCGCCGGGAGATAGCACGATCCCATCACGAACGGCGCCGCCGCGGCCACGTACAACGTGCCCGGCCTCAGCGACAGGAGCCAGAGCCCGAAGCCCGCCATGCTGCACGCCGTCAGCAGCAACATCTCGCCGCGGGTGCGGGGTGTGAGCCAGAGCGGGAGCTGGTCCGCGAACAGAAGGAGCTGGGGCACGCACGCGAGCGCGATCAGAAGCCGCGCATCCGCTCGGCGCCAGCGGACGAGCGCGAGCAGGAGCAGCGGTCCGCCGAGCGTGGCCACCGGGGCGGGATGCCGCTCGAGGAACACGAGGTTCGCCCGCCAGTCAGACAGCCACGACGGGAGCACGGCGAATCCGACGAGCGTCAGCGCGACCGCGAGGGCAAGGCTGCGCACCGTCGGGCGGTAGGCCAGAACCGCCACTCCGAGCGACGGCTTGATCGCGGCCGCCCATCCCATCGCAGGCAAGAAGGCGGCAGTGACGATGAGTGGCGACCACTGTCCGAGCTTGAGCGCGAGCACATACGCGGGGCTGGCGAACAGCCAGAGTCGGGAGAACCCATCGCGCGTGAGGCACCACGCGAGCAGCGCCGACGATGAGCCCATCACGAGAGCAGCTGCCGCGGGCATCGGGAGCCACGCCACCGGCAGCGTGACGAGGATGGCCGGCATCGGATAGTAGAGGCGATCCGAGAAGGGCCACGCAGGCGTGTTGGGGAGCGCGTGATACGGGTTCCCGCCGGCCCCGATCACGCGCGCCGCGGTCCACCACGCGGGGAAATCCGGAATCGCGGTTGCGGGGCGGATCACCAACCACGTGAAGAGAGCGCTCGCTATACCGATGGCGAGGCCGATCGCCGCTCGTCGCCGGGCTGTCGGCCGGTGCGCGTCCTCGCTCACCCATCGACAATCGCTCTCGTCATCGCCCCGCAGGGAGCCAGCGATGCGGGCCGCCCAGCCTGTCACCGAGCGATCGCCAGCCGCGGCACGGCTACTGGACGAGGAGGGGCTTGGCGAGAAGTCCGTTCGTACTCCCGAGCGGGCCCCCGTCCACGCCGACCGCGAAGTGACCTTCGATCACGGCCTTCTGACCAGCTGTCCCCGGCTCGCCGAACACGTTGGTGACGACCAGTGACCCGATCATCCTGACGCTCGCGCACCAATCGTCGCCGGCGGGGGGACCGGGAGGCACAGCCTTGCAGCCGGTACCGTTCGTCGCGGTCGAACCTGCTGGCGCGATGTCGATCCAGAGTGCAGCCTTCATGGCGCAGGGTCCCGTACCGAAGTTCAGGCACCAGGTGGTCGTTCCGTCCACCGTCGGGGCCACCATGTTCCCCGTCTTCACGCCGACGATGTCGGATGGCCCCAGGCCGGTACAGCCGGAGGAGAGCTCCGAGCCGTAGCCGGCTTCGTTGCCGGCGCCCAGGTCGCTCGACTCCAGGATCGACGTCTCGAAATTTCCGGCGATCGCCGATCCGGCGTTGTTGCAGGCTTCCAGGCCGGGAACGCCCTCCTTGAGACAGACCGTCAGCGCGGTCGGGGCATCCCGGGCGATTCGTAAGTCATCGGGGTCGAGCGGATAACGGGTCGGCGCATAGCTGTCGGGCAGCCCGCGCGCCCTGTTGAGAGCTCTCGTCAGTACGGTATACGGAATGATCAGCGGCTTGACGCAGTCGCTCCGCTCGACCGTCGGCGCTGCCCAGGCGATCGCCCCGGTCTCGATGCTGAACCCGAGCTGACCGAGCACGGCCGCGAGCACCGGCTTCCCCGTTTCGCGGGCGACGATGCGGATGGCGTTGGCCGCGGTGACCTGGTCCTTGGTGCACGCCAGCCCGCCGCAGACGACGGTGAACGTGAGCAAGCCGTTATCCCAGTGCCCGTAATCGACGTGATCGATGACGGGTGGCCTTCCGAACACCAGGTTGGCGGTGGTGAATGCCACTGCGACCGCGGCCGCGCTGTCGTAGTCAGGCTTGGTGAGCTGGATGGCTCCGGCGTGGGCGCCCGCATCGACGGCGCGCTGCAGCTCGCTTCGATAGGCGAACATCTGGCTCAGGTCGATGGCGAAGGCGGCGATTCCCAGAAGGAACGTGAGAGCCAGAGCGACGATCACCAGCGTCGCCCCCCGCCTGCCACTCCGCTTCCCCATGGCGATCACTTGATGAACAGCGTGAAGATCCGGAGCAGGGCGGGCCCCAAGATGACGACGAACAGCGCCGGCAGAATGAGCGCCGCCAGCGGAAAGGTCATCTTCAGCGATGCCGTCGCGGCACGGCGCTCGGCGCGCTGGCGCCGCTTGCGCCGGAGCGTGTCAGCATAGACTCGGAGGACCTTGGCAATGCTCGTCCCGAGGCGATCCGCCTGGATCAGGTTCTGCATCAGCACCCTCAGCTCCTCGACGCCCGTGCGGGCATAGAGCGCGCGCAGCGCCTCCTCGCGCGCCATGCCGGCGTTCACCTTGCGGTTCACCAGCATCAGCTCGCGCGCCAGATCCGGGTGGACGCTCCGCATGTCCCGGGCGACGTTGAGCATCGCGGCGTCGAAGCCGAGCCCTGCCTCGACGCAGAGCACGAGCAGGTCCATCGCGTCCGGCAGGCCGCGCAATACGCGCTCGCGCCGCTTGCGCACCGCCCGGACGAGAAGGTAGATCGGCGCCAGCGCGCCGACGAGAGCGGCCAGCGCCACAATCCGGCTCCACTGCGCGAAGCTGTGCCGCGGAGCGATCGCGACCGCGAGTAGGACACTCGACCCGAGGACGATCAACCGGATCGCGAACCAGAGCGGCACGGCGGCCCGGCCATCGTGGCCCGCGTGCAGCAGCCGCTCGCGCGTGGTCGAGCTCCCTTCCCCGGACGGCAGAAGCTCCAGCAGCCGCTGCCGCAATCCGTCGCTCCTCACGCGCGGGATCAACACACTCGAGCTCGGCTCGCCGAAGTCGCTGCCGCGCGCGCGCCCGATCGCCTCGCGGCGGCTCCGGTCGTTGACCAGAACCAGCGTCGCTACGAGCGCAGCACTGGCGGCCAGCAGAATCATCCCGAGCAGCGTCAGCGTCATCGGCGTACCGGCTAGTAGTCGACGTCGGCGATCTTCATCATGATCGCGTAGCCGATCGACACCGACACGATCGCGCCGGCCAGCATGGCCTGGCCGACGGCGCTCCCCGTGAACGCGGTCATGAAGTCCGGCGTGATGAGCGAGAATGCGAAGAACACGAACACCGGCAGCAGGGCGAGAATCCGTCCCGAGAGCTTCGCCTCGGCCGTCAGCGTATCGAGCGCGCCGCGCACGGCCACGCGATCGCGCATCACCTGGCCGGTGTTGGAGAGGACCTCGCTGAGATTGCCGCCGGTGTCCCGCTGGATGAGGAGGGCGGTGACGAACATCCGGATGTCCACGCTCCCGATCCGCTCCTGGAAGTTGAGCAGCGCCGTGCGGGCGTCGATGCCAAGTCGCTGCTCGTCGTACATGCGCGCGATCTCCGGACCGAGCGGATCACCCAGCTCCTGCCCGAGAAAGTTCGTCGCCGCGTGAAAGGAGTATCCCGACTTGAGGGCGCTCACCAGCATGTCGATCGCATCCGGGAGCTGGTCATCGAACGCCTGCAGCCGCTTGCGCTGCTTCCGTCGGAGCCAGAGCAGCGGCACAACGATCCCTCCGGCCGCGCCGACGAGCCTTCCGAGGCTTCCCAGCCGACTGCCCACCAGGAGGCCGAGCGCCGCCGACAGCGCGGTCGCGAGGAGGAAGGCCCCGGGAGAGAGGGAGACGCCGGCCCGACGCAGGCCGAGCGCGAGCCGATCCGTGACCTCGCGTCCACTGAGCAGCCGGTTGAGGAACGGGAGGGCGCTCGCGCTCTCCTCCTCGCGCAGAATCATCGCGGCCGGCGGGAGATCGGCGTCCGGGATGAGCCGCGAGCGCGCGGCCGAGTGCATCGCGAGCTCCCGCCGGTTCACCAGAGCGTACAAGCCGAGGAGCAGTCCGGCCACACTGATGAAGACGGCGATCAGCACGATCGCCTGCATCACCATTCCCCGCCAAGCAGGTGTGGCGGCAGCTCCACGCCGGCCACCTTGAGCCGCTCGATGAAGTGAGGACGGATTCCGGTGGTCTCGAACTGGCCCACCACCCTGCCCTCGGGTGAGATTCCGCGGCGGCGGAAGTGGTAGACCTCCTGCGTGGTGATGACGGCGTCTTCCATGCCCGTCACCTCGACGATGCTCGTCACGCGCCGGGTGCCATCGGTGAGGCGCGCGAGCTGGATGATGACGTCCATGGCGGAGGCGATCTGCTCGCGCATGGCGCGATCGGGCAGGTTGGTGCCCGCCATCAGGATCATCGTCTCGAGCCGGGAGATGGCATCGCGCGGCGAGTTGGCATGGATCGTCGTGAGCGAGCCTTCGTGGCCGGTGTTCATGGCCTGCAGCATGTCGAGCGCCTCGGCGGAGCGGACCTCGCCGATGATGATGCGGTCGGGACGCATGCGCAGCGCATTCTTCACCAGGTCGCGGGCCACCACCTCACCCTGTCCCTCGGAGTTGGGCGGGCGCGTCTCGAGACGCACCACGTGCGCCTGCTGGAGCTGCAGCTCGGCCGCATCCTCGATCGTGATCACGCGCTCGTGGGCCGGAATGAACGAGCTCAGCGCGTTCAGCATGGTCGTCTTGCCGGAGCCCGTTCCGCCGGAGATCATGATGTTGAGCCGCGCCCGGACACAGCTCGAGAGGAGCTGGATCATGTCCTGGGTGAGAGTTCCGTTGGCGACGAGCTGGGGCACGGCGAGGTCGGTGCCGAAGCGCCGGATGGAGAGTATCGGTCCATCGAGCGCGAGCGGCGGGATGATCGCGTTCACGCGCGAGCCATCGGGGAGACGGGCATCGACCATCGGGGAGGCTTCGTCGACGCGGCGGCCCACCCGGCTCACGATTCGGTCGATCACCGCCAGGAGGTGCGCGTCGTTACGGAACGACGCCGCGACTCGCGACAGCCGGCCGGAGCGCTCCACGTAGATCTCGCGCGGTCCGTTCACCAGGATGTCGCTGATGGTCGGGTCGCGGAAAAGCGGCTCGATCGGCCCGAGGCCGGTCACTTCGTAGACGATCTGCTCGACGATCTCCTCGCGCTCGCGCTGGCTCAGCGGAGTCGCCTCCTCCCGGAGGAACTCAAACACCGCGTGCCTTATCTGGGCGACCAGCTCGTTCTCGTTCTTGATCTGCTCGAGCGCGTCGAGGTCGAGCCGCTCGATCAGGCGGCGGTGAAGATCGACCTTGAGCTGATCGACGGTGCTGAGCGCCGCCTCGTCGTCGCGCAGCGGCCCGTACATGCCGGAGGAGCGTGTCGCGGCGGGAGGCCCGGCTGGAACCGGGGCGGGCGACCGCGCATCCCGTTGACCGCTCTCCGGACCCGGGGCCGGAACCACCTTGCGGCCCGCGAGCCGATCTCTCAACGACATGTCAGCCCCTCTTCCTGGTGAAGCCGAAGAGCCGCTTCTTCTGCTGCGAGCCATCCTCTGCAGCCCCGTTGCTGGCGAGGCCGGTCGCCGGGCCCCCGAGCTTCGCTGCGAGCTGGCCGTAGCTCGCTGCCAGCTTCGACGTGGCATCGTGGTCGGCCACCGGGAGCCCCTTGGCGAGCGCTCCGGACGCCGTACGATAGTCGTTCGGGAGCTTCCAGAAGATCTCGCTCTTGAGCAGGTCCGAGGCATCCGCCGACGAGAGCACCTCCCCGGAGTGGAAGCGGTTCACGACCACGCACAGCTTCGCTTCCGGATATCCGAGCCGGCGACAGAGCGCCAGGCTCCGCTGCGTGCTCCGGAGTGCCGTGACGGACAGCTCGGTCACCAGAATGATCCGATCGGCCGCATCGAGCGCGGCCACCGTGCGCTCGCTCATGTGATGCTCGCAGTCGAGCACGGTGAGCGCGAAATCATTGCGCAGGTGCTCGATGATCGTGGCCATCGCGCTGCCGTCCAGCACGTTGTCGAGCTCGGAATCATCCGGCGCGGGGAGCGCCCAGAGTCCACCGCTCGTCGGTGTCAACAGGGAGTGCAGAAGATCCGAATCGATCCGGTCGAGCTTCCGCGCAAGGTCGGCCAGATCATAGGAGGGGTGCAGGTTCAGGAGCACCCGCACGTCCCCTCCGGCAACGACCAGATCGGCGACCACCACTCTGGCATCGCGCCGGCGCAGAGCGATGCGGTGGGCGAGGTTGACCGCGATCGTCGTGTTGCCGAGTCCGCCCTTTCCACTGTAGACCGCGATGACGCGACCGCCCTGCGCGGCGCTCTGGGTGCGGCGCAGAAGCCGATCGAGCGCGCTCGCGAGGTCCTTCGTCTCGATCGGAATGGAGAGAAACTCGTGGATCCCCGCACGCATCGCGCGCAGGATCAGCTCAGGCTCCGGGCGTGGCGCGGTGCCGATGACGAGCGTCGTCTGCAGGCGACGGATCTCCCGCTCCAGGGCGGCGAGATGTGACGCGCTCGCATCGTGCAGGGGCACGACCAGCAGATCGAAGTGATCCTCGTGAAGCGCCGACAGGGCCTCCTCGACCGAGGAGACCCAGGCGGTCTGTGCGAACCCGAATCGTTCGAGAACGTCGGCCGCCAGATCCTCCGGTACGATCGCTCCCGCGACAATCAGCGCCTTGCGTCGCATCAGTGCGTCCCGTCTCCTCTGGCCGAGCTCAACGCGGTGGCTGTCGCGCGGGCGGCGGGGGGGGAAGACGCTTCTTGATGGCCTCCCGCGCCGGCAGGGTCGTATCCGGCACGATCGGAAGCAGGTCCTCCGGCCGCGGCCGGAGCGGATCCACCACCACCGGCGTCACCACCACCAGCAGCTCGCTCTCGTTCTGCTGCCACCGGGTGCTCGAGAAGAGCTGCCCGAGGATCGGGATGTTCATGAGTCCTGGAATCCCCGTCCTCACGTGCTCGCGCTCGTCGTCGAAGAGCCCCGAAATGATCAGGCTCTCGTTCGGGCGCACGTCCACGGTCGTCTCCACTCGCCGCGTGCGAAACGCCGGGATGCGAAAGCCGGAGAGCGTGATCGCGTTCCCGAAATCGAGGCTCGAGACCTCGGGACTCACGGTGAGCTTCACCAGGCTGTCTCCGATGATCTCCCCGAGGAATTTCAGGCGGACGCCGAATTCCTTGTACTGGATCGTCACCCGCACTCCGAGGTCACCCGCCCCGCCTCCCTGCGTCACCGGAATCGGCAGCTCACCGCCCGCGAGAAAGGTCGCTGGCTCGCGGTTGCCCGCCATGACGGTCGGCTCGGCCAGCGTCCGAGAGCGTCCCTTCTGCTCCTGCAGGTCGAGGAAGGCGAGCAGACGATCGGTGCTGAAGTCGGTCAGCACGCTCAGAAACTGCCCCTGCGGGGGCAGCGAGACCCCGCCGGTGCTGCCGTTCGGAAGTGCAGCGTCATTACGGAAGATTCCCGTGCCGGCGCGCGTGTGAGCGTCGCGGTAGAGCCCCGAGACTCCGATCTCGCGGAGCGCATCGCGCCGCACCTCGGCGAACTTGATCCCGACGATGATCTGCTTGCGCTCGGCGGAGGATCGGACGAGCACGCGATAGTGCTGGCGTGAGCCGTTGCTCTGCCACACCAGCGCATCCGTCTCGCCGGGTGCCTTGGCATTGATGACCATCTCGCGCTCGCTGATCACCACGAGGTCCGCCACCTCGGGGTTCGCGACCGAGACGTGGGTGAGCGGCGTCGCTGTCGTGATCGGGTAGGATCGGCCGACGGTGAGCTGCAGCGACGTCACCAGCCCCTCCTGCCCTGCCGCCGCCACGGACACTCCCCCGAGCAGGCACCCGATCGAGAGGAGCCTCGCCGCTCCGCCCCTCCAGCGAATCCGCGTCACGTCCGAGCTCCTGGTAGGGCGGCGTACGCCGCGTCGTCGCGCACATGGCTGCATGGCCCCGTCATGGCTTACGAGTCAACGTGCTGTCGCTCTTCTTCACGAACTTATCCTGCGACATCTTGCTGCCACGGTAGACCTGCACCGTCAGCGAGTCAGGGAGCTTGGGCGCCACCTGGACGACGAGCGGCACCGCGGGTGCAGGCATGGCCGGAGTCGGCCGCCGGCGCGGCGCGGAGGGCGCGGGCTTCGGCTCCAGCTCCACCGCCCGCCCCTCACGAAGCTGCGCGAGCACGTCCGAGGACGTGGCTCCCTTCGTCTTGATGCTGTCCGGATCACCATACCCGCGCAGCACCAGTGCGATGGATCCCTGATTCATCGCGACCGCCAGTCGCTCCGCCTCGTCGGGTGTGACCTCGAGCGTCGCGGTCGTGGCGTTGATCGGCTTCCCGTCCTCCCCCCTCGTGACCTGCTGGCCAACGGAGAGCACCCGCATGTTCTCCATGAACAGCTTGGCGACCTGCTGCTCGTGCGTCGCGCGCACATCACGGATGTTCACCAGGACATCCACGCGGCTATTGGGCTGGATGAGTCCGCTTATTCCGGCGACGTCGTTGATCTTCACCGACATCGCTCTCTTGCCCGGTGCGATCTTGACCTCGAGACCGCCCCCCGTTCCGGCGGGCGCCAACCTCCCTGGGACGAACGCCTCACCTTTGAACACCGGGACCCTCGTCACGCGACCCGCCACCGAATCGATCGAGGAGTACGCTCCCGCCGGCAATGCCTGCACCGGCCAGTTCCTCGTCGTGAGGGCAATCCGGTCCAGCACCCGGCCTTCAGGGACGTCCTGCGCGGCGACGACGACCGGGGCGGTGGCGATCCGGCCACTCGCCTTTGTCTCCTCCAGCGTCCTGTAGACTCCGTAGGTCGCGGCGGCGGCGATCGCCAGCGCCGCGTAGAACACCAGGGTGTAGCGTCTCTCAGCCATGCCGGACCCGCGCGGATCGCGGTGAAGAGTTGACGTGCACGCAGTGAACCCGGATCACGGGGCCTGCTCCCACCGGAAGACGGCACTCCGACGGATCGCGAATTTCCAGTTCTCCGCGAGCACGAGCGGCGCGAACGGATAGCTCGCGGTGACCGTGACCTGCCTTCCCGCCACCGACACGAAAACGCTCTCGCTAGGCAGAGGACCCCCGATTGGAGAAAAAACGTTCACGACAGTGTTGCGCACGATGAGCGTGTTGGGCCCCGAGCTCGGATCGGAGGGCATCACTGCGGCGCGTCGCGCCCCCTCCCGCACCGCCGAGGCCAGATTGTTCAGGGTATAGAATGCCCGGCCGATGTCGATGATGCCCCAGAGAACCAGCAGCAGCAGCGGCAGCACGAGCGCGAACTCGACGATCGCCGCTCCCTGCTCCTCGCGCCACACACGCAACCGACGCATCACGCGCTCCGGCTCAGAAGAGATGACGCGGCAGCCAGGCCGCCGCGACGAGGCCGAGCGACAGCGCAATGCTGTAGGGAATGCGCTCCCCTGCCGGCGCTCCGATCGGCTTCGGCATCAGCGCGCCGGGGCTGACACGCGCTGCCCACAGCGCCCACGCGGCGCCGTGGGTCCCTCGACGGCGCACGAGCCAGACGAGAGCCAGCCCCCCGCCGACGATCGCTCCGATCAGCGCCGCCTCGAGGGCGCGCATCGGCCCGAGCCATGCTCCGGCCGCTGCGAAGAGCTTGACGTCGCCTGCGCCGAGAAGTCGAAAGAGATAGGAGGGAAACCAGAGCAGCAATCCCACGAAGCACCCGCCGAAGGCAACCGCCAGCCCCCGCATCACGGGATGCCCGGCGAGCGAGAAGAGCAGGCCCGCGACCGCGAGCACCGATGTCAACCAGTTTGGAATGCGTCGTGTCCGCACGTCCGACACGCACGCGATGAGTAGCAATGCGAGGAACACCACGGCGCCTTCGAGCCCGAGCGGTGACCCTGAGAATACTTGCCCGCCCCCCGCCACAGCGCGCTCGGCGCTCAGCGCCGTTCGTCGCTGCGACGCGCGCGACCTACTTGCCGCAATCCGTCGTCGGCGAGGCGACGCAGTTGTTCGCCGACTCGAATCTCGCCTTGATGTTGGTTCCCACCGAGACCAGGGTAACGGCGACCACGACCGCGATGAGCGCCACCAGAAGCGCGTACTCGATCATCGTGGCGCCGTCCTCGTCGTGTATGAACGCGGTGAGCACCTGCTGGATCGTCTTCATGACTCGAGGTCTCCTGGTGAGATGGGGGATAGGCGATGGTCTGCACAGCAACGGACCTTCAGCTTCCATAACGGACGTGATGATCCGGATCGAGCTTGGCGGGAAGAAACGGGTCCCAATCATAAGCCGCACGAAAGTTCAGCGCAACTGCGCGACGGGGGCGGTCGCCAGCCCGCCCGAAACCGCCAGAGCTCGTCTCAAGCTGTTGTTTCTTAACAAGTTAGCGCTATCGAACGCGAGTTGCCACCCGCGGCGCTCCCGACAGCGCGATGGCCAGCCATCTCACCCTGCCGTGGTCGTCACGAAGGAACGTGTACCGCGTCCCGTTCGCCGGCGCAAAGTAGCTCGAGTCGTTCGCGGCGATCACTTCCACTGCCGGACCTTCGGGCTCCCGGATCAGGAGCTGGGATCTCCTGCTCATGACATCCACGAGCGCGGGCTGGCCGGATGACTCGAGGTGGTACTCCCCCACCAGCTCCCGGTATCGCCGCGGATCCACCGCCGCGACCTGCCGCTCCGCCGGATGCATGGCGGGCCAGCCATACTCTCGTGCAATGCTCCGAACGATCTCCTGCGCGAGCGCTCCGCCACTCTCCGAGTTCGTCATCACCACGGCCCCCTGTCCGGCCGCCGGGAAGCCCACGATGACGCACCGATAGCCCTTGCTCTCGCCCTCCCGTCCGAACCGCGCGGGCTCCCCGATGTCGCTCAGGTCGATCCCGAGTCCCCCTCCCAACGGCTGGCGCGCGAGCATCTGCGTGGCGAGAGCCGCCGACAGCACTCGACCCTCCCCTGAAGGAGCGCGGAGCAGCTCGATCACCACCTGCGCGAGGTCGCCGGCCGTCGTCCAAAGCCCGGCGGCCGCCAACTCCGGATGGCTGTACCATCGCCCCGCCACCTCTCCCCCCTCGGCATGGTGTGCCCACGCGGCGTGAAGGCTCACCGGAGGGGGAGGAAAAGGGGCGAAGCGACTATGGCGCATGTCCAGACTGTCGAGCACCAGCACCCGCATGAGTCGACCGAATGGCTCGCCCGCCACGTCTTCCAGGAGCTGCTGAAGCACGGCGTAGCTTCCGGCCGACGCACGGCGTACCGTGGCGGGCGGCATCTCCACCCTCACCGCCGGTGAGTTGGCTGGAGCAAGTCCCTGCAGGAGCTGCAGAAGGCTGGGAACCGGCTCTCCCCAGGCATAGCCGCGGAAGCGGGAAATCCCGACGCCCGCGCTCTCATTCAACAGCCCGCGCAAGGTCGGCGGATTCCACCGCGCGGAATCGCCCCCGGACAGTCGCCAGCTTCGCAGCTCCCGATTCACATCCCCGTCCAGCGACAGCTTTCCCTGCCCCACGAGCGCCAGCGCCGCCAGCGCGCTCACCGTCTCGCTCGCCGACCCGGCGTGGAAGAGGGTGGTGGAGTCCACCGCCTCGCTCTCCTGACGCACTCGGGCGCGGGTGACTCCATACGACCGAGTCCACGCGAGACGGTTATTGTCGACAACGGCAACGCTCACCCCGGGCACGCGGAAGTGCTCCATCCGTGCCCGCAGGTGCATCGTCTCCGAAGCTCGCCCGCGAACCAGAATGGCGGGGAGCAGGCCGCGCTCCACGCGGGCCATGCGCTCCTCGACCGGGTACGCGGGCAGCTGCACGCGGCGGATCTGCGCCGCCGGCACCACCACGGGTGTGGTGCCCGGACGCGAGAGCGCGCTTCCGACGCGGAGCGCGTTGTGCTCGGACAGCTCGATCAGCTCCATGCCCGGCCGCACGACGATGGGGACATTCCAGACCATTCTCACCCCATCGAACTCGACTCCATCGACGGGCTCGGTGTGATAGGGTCCCGATGACAGGCGAATCTGCGCGCCACCGGTCGCGTCCGTGCGGACGATCGTGCTATCGTGCCGCTGGCCAACCACCCGGAAGGTGAATCCCGCCACCGGATACGATCCGCGCGCGTCGTAGAGAGCAACGCGAAAGTGTACATTCACGTCCTGCGCGCCGAGGCGAGTGCCGGACGCGAACAGCAGGCACGACCCGAGGAGGCGGGCGAGGCAGGGGGAAGGGCGAAGCATGGGAAACGTCTCCGGAAACGACCAGGCGCCGCGACGAAGCGGACCGCTAAGCTACGTCGCTGCCCCGTGCCCTGCTACGGTCGAGGAGGGCGCGCGGCTTCAGCCTCGGCCGGATCCCGGCCCACTGCGCCCCGGCGTGGCGACTGCGTCAGCGCGCGATCCGTACGGCGTCGCAGCTCGGCGGCCGCGGCGCGACGACGCACCCCCACTCCCAGGATCCCGCTCCACACCGCGGAGATGGCGAGAGCGCTCCAGCCGGCGATGCAGAGGACGATGAGCGCCCGAAGCTGCCATTCGTTGCTGCCGAAGTCCTTGGGCATCCACCCGCCGACACGCTGGTAGATCGGGTCGATGGTGAGCGACAGCTCCAAGCCGGCGAGGAGGAACAGTCCAAGGGAGAGCCGCGCGAAGAGCCGTGGCATGCGGCCGTCGCGCTCATAGCGGTAGGCGCGCCGCAAGGCGATGGCGGCGAGCGCGAGTCCGCTCAACCACTGCACGGCACCGGCGATGGGAAGCAGTGAGCCCATGAATGTTCCGTTCAGTCCGGCAGCAGGAAGGGCCGGGCGAGCTGCCCGGCCCTTCCGCCCATCGTCGTCTCGGTCAGCGAGAAGTGGTTGACGAGACGATCGCGCCGCTGTCCTGCATGGGCTGGTCCAATCCCAGAATCTGATCCGAGCGGCGACCGGTGTCGAGTGCGCCATGCAGCTCGCGATCCACGACCTGCGCCGCCACGGTCACCGGCCGGCTCCGCGACCCACTCGAATTGTTCGAGCCGTTCGAGGCGCCGAGCGCGTCCTTGAGCTCCCCCACCCAGCCATCGAGGCGATCGTGAAAAGCTCCCGTCAGCTGTGTGAGCACGCGCGCTGCTGCCGCATCGAGCAGACCGGCTACGCGGTTGCTGGCGCCACCGGTCGCCGCCACCGCGGCCGAAGCCGTCTTGACGTCCGCTCGCGTGCTCGCCAGCAGAAATCCGGCGCCCGCTGCCACCGCGATCGCAGGCCATGGGTGATCACGGATCACGTTACCCACGTTCAATTTCTGCTCGAGCTGCTCGAGAGTCGTCGACATCCGCTCGCGCGTCAGCTCGATGTCGCGCCGGACGTCAGCCGTTGTTTCAACCATTCCTTGTCCTCCTTGAGCGTAGCCATGGTCTGATCGGGGAGGAGCCGGTCAGGAGACAGCAGCGATTGCCCACGCCGCATCAACGCGAATGCCACTCCCCCGAGAATCACGGTGGCAAGGAGCGCAGCCAGCCAGTACCGATCTCGCAGCCACTGATCGCCAACGAGTAGGACGACCCCGGTCACGAGAGCTAGTCCGCCGAGGAGCGCCATCACCGCGCCGGCGGCGACCTGCGCGGTGCCCATTCCGACACCGTGCAGCATTGCCGCGATCTCGAGACGAGCCAGCCGGGCCTCGGCGCGCACCAACGCTCCGCTCGCCTCGGCCAGCTCCCGCAGGAGCGTGGCGATTCCGCGACTCTCCTGCTGCATGCGCACTGCCTAGTCGGACTTCCGCCCGCTGAAAGCCTTCCCGAGCACATAACCGATGCCGGCCGCAATCAGGAGCGTGCGTCCAGGGTTGTTCTTTACCTGCCCCTCGATGCCGGTGCGAATCGAATCCAGGTCGGCCGACCGCAGCCACTCGGCAGTGTTGTCCATCCCTTCGGCCACCGTCGTCGCGACCTTCGCCTTCACATCGGCGTTGGCGACCGCTCCCGTCTGCGGGTCGGCCGATCCACCGGCCTGCCGGAGACGATCCGCGCCGGCCGTCATCTTGTCGGCGAGCGTCGCCTTGAGCTGGCTGGCTTTCTCCTTCACCTGCCCCGCCCGGTCGCGCGCCTGGTCAGCCACGTTCGACGCGACGCTCTGCGATTCGGGCGCGCCCGTCTGGCCGTCGCTCTGTCCGCCGCTGAAGTCGTTGCCGGATTCGACGCCCCCGGCTCCCCTGTTCGAGCTCCTTTCCATGTTCTCTTCTCCAGTCGATGTCGTGCAGCCATGCTATGCACGGTATGTGCCGGGCGTGGCTGCGAGTGGTCAGCAGAAGCGATCGAAGGCGGCGGCGAGATCGCCCGCGATCGCATCGGCGCTGCGCCCTTCGATCTGATGCCGCTCCAGCATGTAGACGAGCTTTCCGTCCTTCAGCAGTCCGATCTGCGGCGAGGACGGGGGATAGCCGGTGAAGTAGCTCCTGGCACGCGACGCGGCATCGATGTCCTGGCCGGCGAAGACGGTCGTCGAGAGGTCGGGCTTCTTCTCGTGCTGTAGCGCCTTCGCGATCGCGGGACGCGCGTTGCGCGCTGCGCACCCGCAGACCGAGTTCACGACGACGAGCGTCGTTCCCTTGGAGTCCCTGAGCTTCGCGTCGACGGCGTCCGCCGTGCGCATCTCCTCAACTCCGAGACGTGTCAGCTCCTGTCGCATGGGGGCGACCATTCGTTCATCGTATGGCATCGTTCGCTGCTCCGATTGCTTTCGTGGTTGGTGTCCGCTACCGGTCAATCCTCGTGATAGCCTTCCCGCACGAGGGCGAGAATCGCCGTCTGCGGGACGACGAGGTAGCGGTCGTTCTCGAACGTGATCTCCACCGCCGCGCGGCGGAAGAATAGCGCATAGTCGCCCACCCGCGCCTGCATGGGGACGAAGCGCGTCTCGCGCGCGGCCGTGCGCCACGGCTCTTCCCCCGGCTCCCCCGGATCCGGCATCGGGAGTCCCGGTCCGGTGGCCACGATGTGGCCGCCCTGAACCGCCTGGTTGTCGATCGCCGTCGGTGGAAGATACAACCCCACCTTCGTGCGTTCCTCCCCCTCCTCCACCGCGACCAGCACCCGGTCGCCGACGACGATCAGTTTCTTGTCGTGCTTCCGCATCGCTCTCTCACCGGGTGATAAGTGGTCTGGGCGCTGCCCCGCCCGAGGAAGGGCTTAGCCAGGACCGGCCGGGACCGACCGCGCCGTCAGGGCGTGTCGGGATGCCGAACGTGATCCTCGTGGATCGCCTGCGCCGTGTGGGCACGATCCTCGTGCTTGAGGAGAGCGTAGCGTACCACCTGCACGACGCCTGCCAGGATCACGGCAAAGATCGAGACCACGACAGTGTCGATCAGCAGCGCACTCTGGGCGATCGATGCCCAGTCGTGTCCGTGGGCGTAGTCCGTGCCGAGGCGCTCCAGCCGGGCCGCGATCAGCAGGGCGCTCACCGCCGCCTCGGTCGCCCCGACACTGAGCCCGAAGAGGGGCGCCCGCCAGAGCCAGTGCTTGACCGGATAGTTGCCCAGATGCGCGGTCGCGAGCGCGAGCAGGATGAGCGTCTCGCCGGCATAGGTCGCGAGCAGGAACCAGCCGCTCGTTCCGTGACCCGCGCTCAGCATCAGCCACCGATACAACCGGATGGCGACTCCCGCGACGACCGCCATCGCACCCAGTCCGAGGACCATGCGCCGGATGACCGGCGGCTCCTCCAGACGCCACTCGACCGTCTGCCGGGGAAAGAAGGCGACCATGATGTTAATGATAGGCCGGCGCCGGGATGGGCGACAGAGAAAAGGTCAGCCGCCGGCGATGTGCTCCATCAGCCAGGCGAGGCTCTGCCCGACGTGGGAGCTCCAGTACGCCCAATCGTGGCGGCCCGGCCATTCGGCGTAGCTGCTCGGAACAGCCAGCCGGCTGAGCTCCCAGTGAAAGGCGCGGTTCTCGTCGGCCAGACGGTCTTCGGTGCCGACATCGATGAAGATCGCAGGGATCGGCTTCCCCGCGCGCACCAGCCGCTCCGCCAGCCGCCGCGGGTCGCGGGCGAGCCAGCCAGCACTGTCGCGGCCGAAGACGCCATCCACGTAGCGCCACATCCGTCCCCATCCGGCGCGGAGGCTGTCCATGTCGGTCGCGTACCGCGGCGGCACTGCGAACGGATGGGGGCCCGCGTACAGCGGCGAGATGACCCCGGAGTGGCTGGCGGCCGCAGCGAAGACGTCCGGATAGCGGAGGGCGAGGGAGATCGCTCCGTATCCCCCCATGCTCAGCCCGGCGATCCCCCGGTGGGCCCGGTCGGCGATGGTCCGATAGACGGAGTCCACGTGCGCCACCAGGTCGCGCGCGATGTACTCGTCGTAGTGCGGCCACGGCACGCAATAGGTGGAAGAAGGCTCCTTCGTGACCTCGCGCGTCGACGCGAGGCAGCTCGAGTAGCTGCCGAGAGAATTCCAGGTCGTGTAGAACCCATCATCGCCGTCGGGCATGACGATGATCATCTCCCGTCCTCCGGCGGCGAGAAGCGAGTCCATGGCGGCGTCGAGATGTCCGGAGCGCGTCCAGTCCCGCTCCGAGCCGAAGACTCCGTGCAGGTAGTACGCGACGGGGTACCGACGGCCTGATCGAGCCGCGTACGATGGCGGCAGGTAGACCACGTACTGCTTTCGCGTCCCCAGCGCCGGCGACCAGAAGCTGTCCAGCTGGACGCGACCGGGTGCGTGGCCGGCCGTCGCCGAGGAGAGCGCGAGCAGCAACGCAGCGATCATGGGCGGGCCGAGCCCCTTCCCTCCGTCGACGCACTCGACCCCGGACGCCCCACGCCCGGGTAGATCTTCTTCAGCCGCTCGCCCGGGCTCATCTCGTCCGGTACGGGCTCGGTCTCCTTCTTCTGGAGCTCCTTGGACATGAGGAGCATCTGCTCGAAGGCAACGGCAGAGCGTCGCTCGGCGTCCATGCGCTGGGTGGCGAATCGCCGGAGCCGCAGGATGAGGAAGATCAGGAAAGCGCTGAAGATGATCGTGAGGAGCCCGCCGAGCAGAATCGTCTTGTCACTCATGACCTGTTCTCCGGACTGGATGACCTGCGGCGAAGGACGGCCGCAGTACGGTGACGAGCGCCTCTTCCAGCTGCTCGAATTCGAACGGCTTGGTGAGCACCGGCTGAGTGGTGGCCTGGATGAAGTCGCGAGTCGACGGGCTCATCACGTCACCGGTCACGAACACCGTGCGGGTGGCAAGGTCCGGGTGGTCGCGGGTGAGGACGCCGAACAGCGCGATGCCATCCATTCCCGGCATGCGCAGGTCGGAGACCACGGCATCGAACGGAGCTTCATGGAGGGCCGCCAGTGCCGCTTCGCCATCCCCCACCGTGATGGCGGTGAAGCGGCGCAACCGCGCGAAGGCGGCCACGCCGGCGCGCAGCGCGGACTCGTCATCCACGAACAGCAGGCGGATCCCCTTGAGGAGCGAGCCGCCGACCAGGCTGACCGCGGCCACGTTCTCGACTGTCTGATCGCTCATCGGCAGCTCGATCCGGAAGGTGGTCCCGAGCGTGGACGTGTCGGCGATGGAGATGTCGCCGCCGTGGGCCGTCACGATCCCGTAGCTCACGCTGAGCCCGAGCCCGGTGCCGTCGGGCTTGGTGGTGAAGAACGGCTCGAAGATGTGGTCGCGCGCCGAATCGGGCACGCCGGGTCCGCTGTCGCGAACCTCGAGAACGACGCGATCCCCGTCGACCGCGCTCCGGATCGAGAGCGTTCCACCACCGCTCGGCGCCATCGCCTGAACGGCGTTCGACACGAGGTTGAGCACCACCTGCTGGAGCTGTCGTCCATCGGCGATCACGCTCGGCAGCGACGGCTGGAGCGACAGCTCGGTGCGAACGCCATTCTTCGTCATCTCGTAGCTGCGAAGACGGAGGCTTCTCTCCACGAGCTCGTTGATCTGAACCGGCTGGCGACCGCCCTCGCTGCGGCGGGCGAAGGTCAGCAGGTCGCGCAACACCTGGCTCGCGCGGATCGTCTCGCCCTGGATGACGCTCAGCGATTCTCTCTGATCCTCGGAGAAGCCTTCCTCCTTGAGCAGGAGCTGGGCGAACGCGCTGATCGTGCTGAGCGGATTGTTCACCTCATGGGCGACCCCGGCCACCAGCTCCCCGACCGCCGCCAACCGCTCGGTCTCAGCGAGGCGGGCGCGCATCTCGCGCTCACCGGTGATGTCGCGGCCCACGAACAGCACCGTGCGAGGCTGGGCGTCGGGCACGAGCCGCGCCGCGAGCGCCACGAGGCGCATCCCGCGCGCATGGGGGAAGCGAATCTCGACGCGGGTCGGCATCCCGTCGAGCGCATCGGCGAGCTCGTAGCGGAGGCGGTCGCGGTCGTCCGGAGCGACGAATTCCTCGAGCGTTCGCCCGATCACCTGCGACGCCGGCAAGTCGATGATGTCCTTCACCGCATCGTTGGCCTCACGGATTCGCCCATCCTCGAGCACCGTGAGCACCGCGTCCGGCGCCGCACGGAAGAGGGTGCGGAATCGCGACTCGGTCTTGCGAAGCGTCTGCACGAGGTCGGCATTGGCGAGCGCCACCGACAGCAGGTCACCCATCGCCGCGACGTACGACAGCTCGGCCGTGGTGAAGCGGCGCTGGGGCAGAGAGAAGACCGCCACCGCGCCGATGCGCTCGCCGCCGCGACGGAGCGGCACGACGGCTATGCCATGCATGGGGAAGTCGGTCGAGAAGTCCGCCTCGGCGAGTCGCTGTCGGCTACCGGGCGCCTGCACGTCCTCGCTCCACCAGTGGTCGCCCGACCGGATGACCCGTCCCATGGCGGAGTTATCCGCCTGGATGACCCGTCGCGTGAGAAGGGGGTCGAGGCCGACGGAGGTCGCGATCTCGATGTCGCGCGTCTCGGTCAGTAGGCCCACGGCGCCGGCCTCGGCCTGCACCACCTCGACCACCGCCGCGACGAAGCGCTGCAGCACCCGGTCGCGGTTCAGCTCCAGCGCGATCTGCTGCGCCAGCGCCCACATGCGCTCCAGAACGCGCTGGGCCTCCGCCAGCTCGTGCGTCCGCAGCGAGACGCGCTGCTCGAGAGTCGTCGAGACCTCGCGCTCCGCCACCACGCTGTGCTCGAGATGGCGGGTCGTCTGCTGCTGCTCCCAGAGCGCGTAGCCCGTACGCATGGCGAGCACGATCCCGAAGATCCCGATCGTGACGCCAAGAGCGAGGCTGCGGTCGCCGGTGACGTGTGCGGAGAGCCCGAGGCCGGACGCGATCAGGATGGCGACCACGATCGAGATGACGCGCACCTTGGACTTTCTCGCGAACGTCGGCATCTCGCCCGTCAGGTCAGCCGGGGGCGTCGAGCCCGTGGAGACCGCGGTGACGTATCCCAGCGTCGCGACGGACCAGAGGATCGCGATGCTGGCGCCGATGCTCGCGCCGCTGAAGATGACCGCCCGGCTGTAGAGCATGTTCGCCGTGGTGAGGGCGAGCGTCCCGAGGGCGATTCCGACGGCCGTTCGCGTTCCCAGGAACTCGCCTCGCCAGGCCAGCAGCAGCGCGAGAAGCACGAGGTTGATGGCGGAGAGCGCGTTCCAGACGATCGAGATCGTCCGGACGGCGCCGTAGGCTGGCCCGCCGCCCTCGGGCACGTAGTTGAGCTGCACCGTCACCATCGCGGCCGCCGTGACGAGAAGGAGCGCATCCATCGCCGGCTCCAGCTGGAGCCGGCCGCGTCGTCGTCCGAGCGCGGCGGTGAGCCCGAGACCGAGGCAGAGCTGCGCCGCGATGCGCGCAAGCGCCTCGAACGTCACCGACATGGGTCGGGTGCCCGGCCAGATCTCGTGCAGAGTGTACCACCCGCGACCGACGAGCGAGAGCGCGGCCGCCGCGGCGATCCCGACGAACAGCAGCCGTCGCGTTCCGCGAAAGCGTCGCGCTCCCCGCCCGCACGCGACGGCGGCCGCACCGAGCTGGATACAGATCAGGACATCGCCGCGCGTGCCCGAGAGCTGCCCCCTGAACAGGCTGTCCAGGAAGTACGCGATCGTGAGAGCGCTGATCACCTGGGCGACGGTGATCGCGCTCGGCCCTGACAGGGATAGGTGCGGACGACGCACTGCGCGCTCGGCCGTTACGTCAGGAACTCGTGGAGCAGGGAGTGGAAATGATGCACCCCGTTCTCGCGCTTCGCGGAGTAGCGGCCGCGATCGTACACTCGGGAGCGAAGATTTTTCTGGACGGACTCGCAGATCTCGATGTCCTCGACCTGAATCTCATCGCTGAAGGCGAGAAGCTTGGTCCACGCCGGGTCGGTGGCCGCGTCCGCAACCGGGTCGAGCGAATACCACTCGAAGATGGTGAGCGTCCGGTCGTGCCCGAGCGGAAGGATGACGTTCGTCTGCATCTGGCCGAGGTAGACGTTCAGCATGATGTTCGGGAACAGCCAGTAGTACTGTGCCTGCATGCCGCTGCTCCCTCGCTCCGGATCAGGAACGTACCGTCGCTCTTCCGGCTGTCCGCCCGCCGGTCGCAGGGGTGCATGCTGAACGGAGTAGTAGCGGTGCGGCTCCACGCGGTATTGATCGTAGTCCAGCTCCCGATGCAGACCGGGGTGCACGACCGGCACGTGGTACCCTTCCAGGTAGTTGTCCACGTACACCTTCCAGTTGCACGCCAGCTCGTAGTCGCGGCGCATCACATAGGTCATGCGTTCGGCGTGGAACGATTGCGCGCGGGCGGGGATGTCCGCCAGGAAGTCCGAGAGGGGAGGTGCCTTGAGATCCAGATTGACGAAGATGAGCGGTCCCCAGGCATCCACCTGGACGGGAAGCAGGTGCATGTCGGAGGGAGAGAAGCGCTCGACGCCTTCCATCTCGGGCGCCCGCAGTAGGTCCCCGCGCAGATTGTAGGTCCAGCCGTGGTAGCGGCACTGCAGCGTCTGGCGGCGACCGCAGCCGTACGCCACCGGTCCCGCGCGATGCAGGCAGACATTGTGGAAGGATCGCAGCGTCGACCCGTCGCGCAGTATCACCAACGATTCGCCTGCCACCTCGGCGGTGAAGTACTGGCCGCTCTCCCGGACCTGCTCGGCACGACCGACGAGCTGCCAGCTGCGGGCGAACACCTTCTCCTTCTCGAGCTCCAGATACACCGGATCGGTGTACAGACGCGCCGGGATGGTGGACGCAGTGGCGATGTTCGGGTCGAACGGGAAGTGCACGGGCATGGAAGCCTGTCCGGTCAGTGCGACGGCGCGGTCATTCCGACAACCGGAGCGGGAGCGAGCGTCAGCACGTGCGCGGTCGCGCGCTCGACGGCGGCGCGTGAGAACGGGAGGGGGAAATAACGCCCCTGCGCCCAGAGCGGAAGCAGGTTGTCGTAGTACTCGCTGCCCGGCTGTGCGGACTGTCCGGGCACGTTGGTCGCGACCGAGGCATCGAAGTCCGCGAAGTCGATGATGACACGGTACGAGGCGCCGTGTGTCTGGCTGAAGCCGGCGCCCCCGGTGGCATTCACGGTGTTGCCGTCGCCGCCCCGCGGCACTGCCGGAAGATCGAAGGCCCTGGCGATGGGGTGAGGGAACGAGGCACGGTGGACATTTCCCCAGATCCACGCCGGACCGAGAGGACCGAGCTGGCGGGTGAGCGCGCGCATCGCATCATCGAACGCAGCCAGGAGAAGGGAGTCGCGAGCCCGCTCCGGATTCTCCCCCAGCTCGGCTGACGGGCGCTGCAGGAAGGGAATGATCGTGGACGGTCCCTCTCCCGCCCGCAGGGCACCAGCCGCCGAGCCGGAGCGGACGACACTCACCCGGGTGCCGAGCTGCGCGAGCCAGCCTTCGAAGAGGAGGGGCGCCGCATCGGTCGGCGACATCACGTCGTTCCACGACGCCAGCGCACGGATCCCGGGGCGCTCGAGGGCGCCGAAGCGCTCGGCCGCGCGAACCAGCATCGGCACCAGGGCACGCGCCGGCAGGGAAAGCTCGTCGTGCTGCAGTCGCTCGAAGTCGCCGACGGTGAAGCGCCGGCCGGAGTCCAAAACGCTCCGGATCCGATCCGCCCGGTACGGCGGGGCCCAGTCGTAGTTCAGCTGCTTCGCGTAGCCCGGCGGGCGGATGTCGTTGTTGGCGGTGACGATGATGCCGTCGCGCGGATTGAAGCTCTGCGGCAGGTCGTCGATGCGGAGAAAGCCGCGCCACTCGTAGCGCCCATCGCCCGGCACCGGGAGGAGCCCCGACCAGCTGCGCACCGGCGACAGACCGGCGGCGATCCAGCCGATGTTTCCCTCGACATCCGCGTAGACGAGGTTCTCGGTCGGAAGCTTCCATCGCTCGGCGGCCGAACGGAAGCTCGGCCAGTCGCGCGCGCGATCGAGCGAGAGCTGGGCGAGATATCCGGCCGTGCCGGGTTCGCTGCCCACGAAGCGCAGCGCGAAGGCGCGGTGCTTGACACTGTCCACGGAGACGATCGGCCCGTGACGGGTGAACTCCAGGACGACGACGCGCGGGCTCTCGCCGCGCACGCGGATGGTGTCCACCACGCGCTCCACGGCGCGCGCCTCGCCATCGGTGAGGTAGCAGCGAGAGGCGGTGCTCTTCGCGCCAGAGGGACAGGGAACCAGCTGCTCCACGTAGACATCCTGCTGGTCCATTCCGACGATCGTGAAGCCGAAGCCGATGCGATCGTTGTGGCCACCCGCCACTCCCGGGAGGGAGGGCTCTCCGCCTCCGACGACGTTCCATCCCGGCGCCACCAGGTGCGTGAGGTAGCGCAGAGAGGGGAGCGTGATGCCCCGATGAGGGTCATTGGCGAGCAGCGGCTTCCCGCTCGCGCTCCTGGCGCCGCTCACGACCCAGTTGTTCGATCCCTCGATGCGCGTGAACGCGAGACCGCCGTACGCATCGCGCGCCGCGCCGAGCGAGCGCTCATCGATGCCGGAGAGGTCCACTTCCGGCGCGGGATCGAGAGCGCGGCGCGGGGTAGTGGGCCAGAGCTCGGCCGCCCGTGCGGGGCCGACCAATGCCACGAGGCGTGCGCGCTCGACCTCGCTCAGCGCATTGCCGGTCATGGCCAGGGCTGCCATCCGCTGGAGCGGCACGGCATCCGTCCACGGCTCGGGGACGATCCCCAGCAGCGTGAACTCGATCGGCGGCCGGTCGCGTATCTCGTGAATGTACGCGTTCACTCCGTGCACGAAGTCGCGGACGATCGCGCCAGCGTCGGGTGCGTAGCTGCGCCACTCGGCGGCCATGTCCCCGCGATAGCGCAGCAGGCGAGCGAAGCGGTCACGCTCCACCGCCTGCGGGCCGAGCACCTCGGCGAGACGCCCTTCCCCGGTTCGCCTCCACATCTCCATCTGCCACAACCTGTCCTGAGCGGCCACCCACCCCTGGGCGAGGAAGAGGTCGTGCTGCGTACGCGCATAGATGTGGGGTACTCCCCAGCGGTCGCGCCTGACCTCCACCACGCTGTCGAGACCCGGCACCGACATGCTCCCGTCGATCTTCGCCAGGCGAGCCCGGGCGGAGTCGAGCGTCGCCGCCGCGCTCGACTGCGCGCCCACGGAAGCGACCGAGAGCACGACCGCGGGCGCGATCGCGAGGACGGTTCGCGTCAACGAATGACCTGTCCGATTCGGCTCCATCTGACCCTCATCGCGTCCCAGTCGAAGGAGAAGTAGAGGAAGAGCGGCCGGCCATGCACGTTGCCTCGCGGAACGAAGCCGTAGTAGCGGGCGTCCTTCGAGTTGTACCGACTGTCGCCGAGTCCGAAAATGTGCTTCGGAGGTACGACGAACGGCCCCCAGTTGTCGTGCGTCGGCTGAGCCGGAGCGGCTCCGAAGCGGGATGCCCTGAGACCGTAAGGCTTCTGCCAATCGAACTCGGAGCTGGGCTCATCCGCGACCCCGTCGGGAACGATCGCGGCGAAGCCCTGTCTCTGCGCGATGCCGTTCACGAACAGAAGGCCGGCGCGCATGTAGAGGGTGTCGCCGGCCACTCCCACCAGGCGCTTGACGACAGTCGGATTCCCATCCCCGACATCGGGGGACGTGTAGATCACGACCTGTCCCCGCCGGGGCTCGTCGTAGCCCGGCAGGTGGATGTTGGTGAACGGGATCGTGGGCCCGTAGATGAGCTTGTTCACGAACAGAAAATCTCCGACCAGGAGCGTGGGCTCCATGCTGCCGGAAGGAATCCGATAGGCTTCGATCAGAAAGGTTCTGATCACCAGGAAGATTGCGATCGGCCAGAGCCACGGCTTCGCGGCCTCCCAGAGAGAGCGCTTCGAGCGGCGAGCTTTGCCGGCGCGGGCTTCGGCGACGACATTCCGCGGACCCGAGCCAGTGGGGCGTTTCTTGGCGGCTACAGCCATGGGGAGGGGAGAGAGGAGGGCGGGCGATGTCCCCGAATTCTGGGCGCGTCGCGCGGGAAAACAAGGCCGTCGCCGGCAGACGCAAAAGGGCGAGTCCGCCGGACTCGCCCCTGCGCTCGCACGATGGTGACGCCTCGATGGCTACTTCATGTGCTTGTTGACGAGCTTCGTCATCTCGAACATCGAGACCTGCTTCTTACCCCCGAACACCGGACGGAGCTTGTCGTCCGCATTGATCATGCGCCGCTCCTTCGCGTCCTGGCAGCCGTTGCGCTTGATGTACTGCCAGATCTTCTTCGTGATCTCGGTGCGCGGCATCGGGCTGTTTCCCACCACCGCGCCGAGAGCCTCATCCGGCTGCATGGGCCGCATGAAAGCCGGGTTCGGAGCGCGCTTCGTCTTCTTCGCCGCGCCGCGGCTCGACTTCCGCTTGGCGCCGCGCGACGACTTCTTGGCCGAGCCCCTCTTCTTGGACCCGCTCTTCTTCGACCCGCCTTTCCTCTTGGTAGCCATCGATGCTCTCCGGAGTTGAGGGACCACGACGTGCACGGTAGCATGCATCCGCCGCGCATCAAACTAGGAAGTTCGGGGCGCAATGCAATAGTAGAGACGCCGGTTTCTCCTCTGAAAGTGGGACCAGGATCGGGGGGGCGTCCTACTGCATCGCCCTCACCAGCCCCACGAACAGCGTCAACCCGAACTCGATGTTCGCGATCGAGATGCGCTCGTCGTTGCCGTGCACCTGCTTGAGCTCATCCGCGGACTCGACGAGAAAGGGCTCGATTCCATAAGCGAGAATGCCCGTCTGGGCGTAGGTCGGCCGGTCGGTGGCTCCGGCATCGAGCGGGGTCGCAATCGGGATTCCGGGTCGGAGCCGAGCGAGCACCTGCGCCGCCGCGCGAGTCACCGCGGTCCCGAGCGGAGCACTGTAGCTGGGCTGCACCCCCGGCAGCGCTTCGAGCGTGACGTCGGGATCGCCGATCACCCGGGTCATCTCGCGGGTGAACCGCGCGGTATCCACATCGGGCAGGAGGCGCACGTCGATCTCCGCCTCGGCAGACGGCGGGATGATGTTCGTGGCCTTGGCTCCGCGGAGCACCGTCGGTGTCACCGTGTTTCGAAGGATCGCGTTGCGGTACGGGTCGCCGAGGATCCACGCCCTGGAGCGCGGGCTCCGGAGGCCGGCGCGGACGTCGCTCAGCCAGGCGCGATGCTCCCCCCTCTCCGCTCTCGCGGCGGCCTTGAAGAATTGGTCCACCGCCGGGAGCACGCGTACCGGAGTCTCCCAGGCCGCGAGCCGGGCGACTGCCCGAGCGATCTTCGGCACGGGGTTGTCCTTCGTGGGCTGGGAGCCGTGGGACGGTGTGCCCTTCGCCGTGATCTTCATCCAGTACGCCCGCTTCTCACCGACGCTCAGTCCGTAGTAGCGCAGCTTCCCCTTCTCGACGAGAGAATGGCCACCCTCCGTGATCAGAAACTCGACATCCCTGATCAGCTCGGGATGGCGTTTGACGAACACGGCCGCACCGCTGCCCTCCACCTCCTCGTCCGCATTCGCGATTAACACGAGATCGCGTGTGAGGTGCACGCCGGCACGCTTGAGCGCGACCATGGTCATGAGATGGATGATTCCCTGCCCTTTCATGTCGAGCGCGCCGCGTCCCCAGACCTCTCCGCCCTGCACCGCCCCGGAGAAAGGATCCACCGACCAGAGCTCCCGGTTCGCCGGCACCACATCCATGTGCTGCACGAGAGCGAGAGCTTTCGCCGACCCGTTGCCCTTGAGCCGCGCGTAGAAGTTTGCGCGCCCCGCCCCCAGCTCGACCGTATCCAGGATCTGTCCCTCGATCCCCTCCCGAGCGAGGAAGGCCTGGAGAAAGCGCGCCGACCGCAGCTCGTTCCCCGGGGGATTGGTCGTGTTGATGCGCAGGTACTCGGACATCACCTTCACCGTCTCGTCGCGCAGCGCAGCGAAGTCGATGTCCCTCGCCTGCGCCGCGGCGACGGACGCGGGCACAGGCGCGAGCACGCAGGCCAGGACGAGGCAGCGGAGAGCTTTCATGGCGGATCCTGTCGACGGGATGACATGGGAGCGACGGCGCGATCGTTTGGCGCTCATCGCTCGAGCGACCGCAGGAGTTTGATCATCTTCACGTCGTGCGCATCGGGAGACGGATCGTCGTCGCCGATCTCGAAGTTCGCCTGCGGCGTCTCGAGGATGAGGGGCACGCCGGCGCTCCGTCTGTCCTGCAGCAGCCAGCGAAAGGGCTCCTCGCCAATGTGCCCGTCTCCGATCAGCAGATGCCGATCGCGGTTCGAGCCGAGCTCCCCTTCGCTGTCGTTGAGATGGAAGAAGGAGGGAGCTTCTCCGGTCGCCGACTCGAACTCGTCCAGGATGCCGGCGAGAGCCGCGCGCGACTTGGTGATGTCGTGGCCAGACGCGTACAGGTGACAGCTGTCCAGACCATATCCCGTTCGGGGGCGCAGCTTTTTCGGGACGGCGGCGAGCATTCCCGCGATCTCCTCGGCGTGGCGTCCGACCGTCTGACCGGCGCCCGCCGTGTTCTCGATGAGCAGCCGCGTCTCGCCCGAAACGGCTTCAAGGGCGGCGGTGATCGCGGTACCCACGCGCTTCAGGGCGGCCGGCCGATCGGGCGCGCCACTCGCCGCTCCGGGGTGGAAGCAGACCTGTCCCGCGCCGAGTGCCGTCGACCGCTCGAGCTCCTTTCGGAGCCCATCGCTGGCGCGCCGCCATTTCTCCGCGTCGGCGGACGCGACGTTGAGAACGTAGGCCGAATGCACCATCACGTTCTTCGGGTCGATGCGCGCGGTCGCCAGCGCCGTACGAAAGCGCTCCACCCGCTCCGGCCGGATGGACACCTTGTCCCCGTAGTACTTCGGGATGGCGGTGAAGATCTGCAGTGCGGACATTCCGCCCTTGCCGGCGCGGAGAGCCGCCATGTGGATGCCGCCGTTGTCGATCGTGTGCGCGCCGAGTATTCGGGCCATGCGGTGTGTTACCGGTGAGGGGTCGCCCGGATGAGTCCCCACCGGATGAGCGCGGCGGAGGCAGACGAATCCGCGCCGCCCGCGCGGGATGTCCACGCCACCGCGATCGCCCCGGGGCGCAACAGAAGGAGCGGGTCGGTGGCCGAGCCTTCCGTCCCGGTAACGGGGAGGCGTTCCTCGAAGATGTGCCCCATCGTTCTGGAGATCGCAATCCCGATGCGCCGCGGATCGCCCGACGGATCCTCGTAGGCCACGACCACGGTGTCGCCCAGCGACGCCACGGCAGTGCGCGCGGGATTGTCGCCGAAGGTGATCCCGACCGGAGCGTGCCAGCTGAGGCCGCCATCCATCGAGTGGGTGAACCAGACGCCCGAGCCGTCGGCCGATCGGAGAAAGTACGCGAGATGCACGTAGCCGCTCGACGAGTCGGCGGCGATCGCGGGCGGGGGGCGGTCGCAGCTGCCATTACTTCGATCTCGCGCGTCGGCCACGACGGCCGCGTCCCACTCCCGGCCCGCGTTTCCGGATCGCGCCACGACGAGTGTCATGCCGCTGTCCGCTCGAGCGCGCCACCACGCGGCGTAGCGCTCGGCGCGGGCGGCCGCGAAAACCACCGACGCCGGACAGCCCCCGGCCGGGAGAGCGATCGACGACCGCGGCACCTCCACCAGCGCCACATGCGCGGGAGTGCGGCCCACGAGCCGGCGGCCCGCCGTCGTGCCGCCGGCGAGCGGACTCACCCGTCCCCACTCCAGCGGCGCATCGCACGCGACCGTGATCGCGAGACAGAGCAGAGCCGTGATGCCTCGATTGCGGCGTGGCGCCATCCGGTGCATGGCGGAAGATACAGCAGCCGGAGGGCGGGACGATTATCTTTCGTGCGCCTCGGCCCGAGCGCGCGGCCGACGGCGAGCATGTCACCCCGAGGAGACCATGTCCGCTCCAGTCGCGAATCCCCCCGCCTCGCCGACCGCGAAGGCGAAAATTACCGAGTCGTCCCTTCCCGCGGCGCCATCGCAGCCGCTTCCCACCATGGGTGCGGTCACGGGTTTCAGCGGCAATCGGCGGGTGCCCGCTCCGGTGAACGAGCCGGTGCGCGGCTACGCGCCCGGGTCGCCGGAGAAGAAGGAGCTCAAGGCTCGACTCGCGGCCATGGAGCGTGATCGCCTCGACATCCCGCTCATCATTGGCGGCGTGGAGATCCGATCGGGACGCACCGCTCAGGCGGTGATGCCCCACGACCATCGCCACGTTCTCGCCGACTGGCACAAGGCCGGTCCGGAGCACATCCGGCTGGCGATCGATGCGGCGCGCGGGGCGCAGAAGGAGTGGGCCAACTGGTCGTGGGAGGACCGGGCGGCGGTGCTGCTCAAGGCGGCGGAGCTGCTGGCCACCAGCTGGCGTTCCACGCTCAACGCCGCGACGATGCTCGGCCAATCGAAGACCGTCTATCAGGCGGAGATCGACAGCGCGTGCGAGCTGATCGACTTCTGGCGCTTCAACCCGCACTTCGCACAGGAGCTGTACGACCAGCAGCCCGTGAGCACGAGCGCGACCTGGAATCAGCTGGACTACCGGGCGCTGGAGGGCTTCGTCTACGCGGTAACGCCGTTCAACTTCACGGCGATCGGAGGCAATCTGCCCACCGCGCCGGCGCTCATGGGCAACGTCGTCATCTGGAAGCCGGCCAGCACGGCGATCCTGAGCGGCTACTACGTGATGAAGCTGCTCGAGGAGGCCGGACTCCCACCCGGCGTGATCAACTTCGTCCCCGGTGACGCGAGCGCGATCTCGGACGCATTGCTCACCCATCCCGAGCTGGCGGGCGTGCACTTCACCGGGAGCACCGGGGTCTTCAACAGCATCTGGAAGACGGTCGGCACGAACATCGGTAGCTACCGGTCCTATCCGCGGCTGGTGGGAGAGACCGGGGGCAAGGACTTCATCGTCGCACATCCGTCCGCGGATCCCCAGGCCTTGGCGGTCGCGATCGCACGGGGCGGTTTCGAGTACCAGGGACAGAAGTGCTCGGCCGCGAGCCGCATCTACGTGCCGCAGAGCCTGTGGAAGGAAGTGCGAGACCGTACCGTCGCGATGATGGAGGAGATCAAGGTCGGCGACACTCGCGACTTCCGGAACTTCATGGGCGCGGTGATCGACCGGAAGGCGTTCGACAAGATCGGAGAGTACCTCGCCCACGCGAAGGAGAACGCGACGGTGATCTCGGGAGGAGAATCGATGGGCGATGACGGATATTTCATCACCCCGACGCTGATCGAGACCCGCGACCCCGGCTACAAGCTGCTGTGCGAGGAGATCTTCGGGCCGGTGGTGACCGCATATGTCTACCCGGATGCTCAATGGAGCGAGACGCTGCAGCAGGTGGATCGGACCTCGCCCTACGCCCTCACGGGCGCGATCTTCGCGCGCGATCGGCGCGCGGTGAAGGAAGCCGCGCTCGCGCTCCGCAATGCCGCCGGGAACTTCTATATCAACGACAAGCCCACGGGTGCCGTGGTGGGCCAGCAGCCTTTCGGCGGGGCCCGGGGCTCCGGGACGAACGACAAGGCCGGCTCGATGCTGAACCTCGTGCGGTGGGTGAGTGCCCGCTCGGTGAAGGAGACTTTCTCGCCAGTCACCGATTATCGGTATCCATTCCTGGGGGAGAAGTGAGGACAGTATCCCCGTGAAGCTCCACTTTCACACTGCCGACGTCTTCACCGATCGGCGATTCGGCGGGAATCCGCTCGCCGTCTTCCCCGATGGGCACGCGCTCGGGGACGAGCAGATGCAGGAGATCGCCCGTGAGTTCAATCTCTCGGAGACGGTGTTCGTCCTGCCGCCAGAGGACCCCGCCCATACCCGGAGGCTGCGCATCTTCACGCCGGTGAACGAGCTGCCCTTCGCCGGGCATCCCACCGTCGGGACGGCGCATGTTCTCGCGACCCTCGGCGCCATCCCGCTCACGGGAGATGAGACTCGGATCGTGTTCGAGGAAGGCGTCGGACCGGTGCCGGTCGTCATCCGTTCGTCCAACGGTCGTCCGGTTTTCTGCCAGCTCGCCGCAGCGAAGATGCCGGAGATCGGACCACCGCCTCCGGGCCGCACCAGTCTCGCGGACCTCCTCTCGCTCGAGGCAGCGGACATCCTGGGCGGAATGAATGCGCCACAGGCGGTGTCCTGCGGCGTTCCCTTTCTGCTCGTGCCAGTGAAGGACCGGTCAGCCGTCCGGCGCGCCCGCGTGCGACTGGACCACTGGGAGGCGACGCTCAAGCCCTTCTGGGCGCCTGACGTGATGGTGTTCTCACGCGATCCCGAGAATCCGGATTTTCACATCCGCGCACGGGTGTTCGTGCCGGGGATGGGCATCGCCGAGGATCCGGCGACCGGGGGCGCGGCGACGGTTCTGGGCGGCTATCTCGCCGCCCGCGACACGACGACCGATGGCACGCTCAGGTGGACGGTGGAGCAGGGTTACGAGATGGGACGGCCGAGCGTGCTCGAGATCGAGGTGGACAAGGCCGCGGGCGAGGTGACGGGGATCCGCGTGGGAGGGAAGAGCGTGATGGTGATGGAGGGATCGATCGACCTGTAGCGGACGCCGCGGATTCGCACGGCAACGGCGAACGGCAGCCGCGGATGTACGCGGGCCCGCAGGCGGGCGCGCGAATATGGCGGCTACGAGCGCGGGCGAAGCTCCTCAGCCGAGACGAGAATGTTTTGGGGTTACCCCCAAAGAATTAGGGGTACCCGGGAGAGACGCCACCGAAGAGTCGCGAGGAGCGATCCGCGCGTTTCTGCGCCAATCCGCGGCTGCCGTGCCGCCGTTCCTCAGACCGCCGCGAGCTGACTGGTGCAGTGGGCGCAGCGGGTGGCCTGGGCGTCGATCATCATCTTGCAGAAGGGGCAGTTCTTCGTCACCGGCGCTTCCTTCGTCGGCTCTGGCTTGATGAAGAGTCTCGTGATGCGCCAGGCCACGAGGCCGATGATGATGAAGTTGACGAGCGCGCTGAGGAAATCGCCGATGCCGAAGCGAACAGGCCCGACATCGAGCGTCGCCTTCTGCAACGTCCCGCCCGACGTCATGACTCCGACGATCGGCATGATGAAATCATCGACCAGCGCCTTGACGAGAGCGCCCAGCGCCGCGCCGATGACGACGGCGATCGCGAGCACGAGGGCGTTCTGCTTGATCAGAAATGCCTTGAAATCATGCCACATGTGCACGCTCCTGGACGGTGATCGAGGGCGCGCCCCGCCATTCCCGGGACGCACGCCACCACCATCGCCAGATTTGCTTCCGGGCGCCACGCCGATCAGAACCGCGCCTCGAGATACAGGTCGGCGCGCCACGTTCGTCCCGGATAGATCCCGCGCGCCAGGTCCCAGCGCACCAGCCCATCGAGGAACGACGCTCCGACGCCCACTCCGCTCATCGGACGGCCCGGCGTGCCGAAGCGGTTGCGATCACCTGCCCACCCGACATCGTAGAACACGATCGGCCGCGCGGTGACCAGACTGTAGCCGAGCTCGGCGCGCCCCATCCAGAAGGCATCGCCGGCGAAGGGTGAGCCAACGGGCGACGGCTGTTGCCCGCGCACGCTCTGGCTGCCGCCGAGGTAGAACAGCCGCTGCGTGGGAACGGTGCCGCTGGAGGTCCCCGCGCTCGCGGTGAGCGCACCGTCGAGGTAGCGCCCGAGCCCGTGAGACACCGTGAAGTCGGCCAGCCCGCGACCGTAGCCGAAGCTCCCGGTAGCGGCTTCGACCTTGAGGTCGGTGAGCAGACGCAGACCATGCGGATCGACGCCCAGCGAGTGGTGCAACGACCCCGCGACCCCGTACTCGGTGGCCCGCTCGGCATCGATGTTGTCGATGAAGCGGTTGCCCCGAATGACGTGTGGCACCGAGAAGTTCGTCTCGACGCGCGCGGCGCTCTGTCGCTCGGCGAAGACGCGCCATCCGAGTTGGGCCGCATCGCGGTCGATGGTGCGACCCAGCTCGGCGCCCCAGCTCCGGTAGTAGAAGCCTTCCTCGCGGCCGAAAAGAATCGCCGACAGGGAGCTGCCGACCCCCAGCGGGTCGCCCCAGTCATTGGCCACGGCGAGGCGCCGGTAGGCGGTGAGCGTGGTGACGCGGCGTCCATCCGAGCGCGACAGCGAGAGCTCGCCATTGGGTTGCCAGTCCGCGATGCCGATGCGCGCCCCCGCGCGGCCGCTCAGTCCCTGGCCAAAGCTCTGCGTGACCGCGAGACCCGCCGACAACCCCTCGACACGATTGTAGCGCAACAGGCCGTCGCCCAGACCGTAGTGCAGACTCGCCTTGCCGGGCGCGAGCCCGGGATACAGCCCGTTCAACTCCCGGATCAGCGATTCGCGCTCCCTCGTGCCGAAGATCTCCTCCCCCGAATCGTAGATGCTGGCCGGCAGCTCCGGTGAGTGGGCCAGCTTCGCGGTGTCCGTCGGGATCAGCGTGACAACGCGCAGGGAGCCCCGGTAGCGGGAGGAGGTCCGTGTCGACACGCTGTCGTTCTCCGTTGCGCGGGCGCGGCGACGGCGAGCGCGCGCATCCAGCGAATCGGCGTGAGTGAGCATCTTCGAGAGCGTGTCGGCGCGGAAGACGGAATCGGAGCGTTGCCGCGCCGTGTCCTTCGCGAGGGCAGCCCCCATGAAGGCCGGGAGCGGGTCGACGGCATTCACGCTCGCGTAGCGGAAACTCTCCTCCAGCTTGAATGGCACTCGCATGAAGGCGACCTGCGCGTCCCCTTCTGCCGCCTGGAGCTTCGGAAGCCACCACTGCCCTCCATGCTCCCCGCGGTAGAGCCCATACTCGATCGTGACGTCTTTGATGTCCCCCACCATCTTACCGAGCCAGCGTGGAATCTCGTCTGAATCCTTCGGGTCCTCCTCGTTCGCCACCTCACGAATGTTCATCGGCTCCGACATGCGGTAGACCGCGCGGACCACCTGGGCACTGGCGACATCGAACCAGAAGGAGCCGACGATGAGATTCCAGTGCGGGCGGCGCGCCTGCACGCGCAGCTCGCGCAGAGTGATTCGCCGATCGGGAAGCGTCATCATGGCAGAGTCGCCGGTGGAGTATCGGTAGTATGCCTCGGAGCCCTCGGCCAGCGGATGCACCAGCCCGCGCTCGTTCACCCGGGAGCGCACCACCTGCGATCCCCCCACCCAGAGCCCCTCCCGGCCGGGAAAATACGGGATTGATACGTCGGCATTCACTTCCTTCTCGACATCGTTCGGCGCGATCGGGATAACGCTTCGAGCGCCCCGAACCTCGACCATGGCTCCTATCTTCTTCTGCCACTGAACGCGAGCCACGGTCTCGTTGCGAAAGATCAGACGGTCGCGTCCGATGGCCTTGAATCCCATTCCAGCCGAGATGCGCTGGTACGCGGTGGCATCATAGGCGATGAGGGTGGAGTCCTGCTGCAGCCGGGCGATGCGGGCGCGGTAGAGGAGATCGCGGGCACTGGCATCGCGGAAGGCGGAAGCGAGCAGCTCAGGAGTGACGGGAGCGCGCTTCGCCGGCCGCTCATCGTCGCCGTCGTCGCTCGTGTCGCCCGACGTGCTGTCACGCTCTGCTTGCCTCGCCTCGCGACGCTCGATCCGCTCCTCGCGGCGCCGACGCCGGTCGCGGGCACGCGTATCGAGCGTGTCGATGAGGCCCTTTCGGACCGAGTCGGCGCGCGCGCTGTCAGCTTTACTCCGCGTTCCCGTGTGAACGTGAATCGAGATCTGGAAAGCGAGGATCGGCGCCAGAAGGGCGATCATGCGGCAAACACCGGGTGGGGGCTCCCACCCTACGCCCAGGTTCAGAAGGTGGTTTCGGAGCCCATCAAAAGCGGCCTCGGATTCGCAGATGAGCGCGGATGCGACGTCGCTACGTGAAAAGGTCGGCGCAGTGGTCGGAACATGCTGTTGAGAGGAAACCCCGCCACAGTGTAAGCCACCAACCGCTCGCTCGGCATCGTGACATACGGGTTCGATCCCTTCCCTCGAGAGCCCCGGCCTCAAGCCGTGATCCTGGACGAGCCGCGCACCACGACGCACGGTTACATTCCCCGCCATGTCACAGAGCTCGTCATCCCCTTCTCTCGCGCTCGCCGTCACCGGGCTCCGCAAGCGCTACAAGGATGTCGTGGCCGTCGACGGTCTGGACCTCGAGGTGCGCGCCGGAGAATGCTTCGGCCTGCTCGGTCCGAACGGCGCCGGCAAGACCACCACGATCGAGATCTGCGAAGGATTGCTCGATCCCGATGAGGGGACGGTCCGGGTGCTGGGGCGGGAGTGGGGGGCGCACACGGCAGAGCTTCGCCAGCGCCTCGGCATCGCGCTTCAGGAGACGCAGCTCTCCGAGAAGCTCACGGTCGAGGAGACGCTCCGTCTCTTCCGGAGCTTCTATCGGCAGGGGCCACCGGTGGCGGAGGTCATCGCACAGGTCCAGCTCGAGGAAAAGCAGCGGTCGCGCGTCGGGCAGCTCTCGGGCGGCCAGAAGCAGCGGCTCGCGCTCGCCTGCGCTCTGGTGGGGGAGCCCGAGCTGCTCTTCCTGGACGAGCCGACGACCGGCCTCGATCCACAAGCTCGACGGCAGCTCTGGGAGCTGATCGAGCGCTTCAAGGCGACCGGCCGCACGATCGTTCTGACGACGCATTACATGGACGAGGCCGAGAAGCTCTGCGACCGCGTCGCGATCGTGGATCATGGCCGGGTGATCGCCCTCGGAAGTCCGCGAGAGCTGATCCAGTCGCTTGGCGCCGAGCACATGGTGCGATTCGCCGTCGGACCGGCCGCGCAGGCGCTCGACCTGCGGGCCCTGCGCGCGCTGGACGGAGTACGCGAGGTACGGGAGTCGGAGGGAGCCGTACAGCTCGAGGTGTCGGAGTTGCATCGCGCCGTACCCGCCCTGATGGAGACGCTGGAGCGACAGGGCTTGCCGCTGACGGAGTTGAGCACGCACTCGGCGACGCTCGAGGACGTCTTCGTGTCGCTCACCGGGCGGCACCTGCGCGATGACTGAGCGTCCCTTCGTCGAGCGATCGCTCGCGCAGCTCACCCTCGTCCGCTACCGCGAGTTCTTCCGCGAGCCCGAGGCGGTGTTCTGGGTCTTCATCTTTCCGGTGCTCCTGGCCGCGGGTCTCGGACTGGCCTTCCGCCATCGCCCGCCGGACGTGCTCAAGGTGGGCGTGGTGGCCTCCGGTGCCGGAGCCGACTCGACACGCGCGGCGATCGCGCGCGACCGCGGCCTCGCTCCCGAGCTGCTGACCGACAGCGCGGCCGCGCTCGCACTGCGCACCGGGCGGGTGGCGCTGCTAGTGGTGCCGCATGGCAATGGCAGCGTGGAATACCGCTTCGACCAGACGCGACCGGAAGGCCGCACGGCCCGGCTGCTCGTAGACGATGCCGTGCAGCGCGCCGCGGGCCGGCGCGATCCGGTGACGATCGGCGAGCGGCAGGTGCGAGAGCCGGGAGCGCGCTACATCGACTTCCTGATCCCCGGTCTGCTCGGCCTGAATCTCATGAGCAGCGGGATCTGGGGGATCGGCTTCGGCATCGTGGAGGCGCGCCGCAAGAAGCTGCTCAAGCGCCTGGTCGCCACGCCGATGCGCCGGTGGGAGTATCTCGCTTCCTTCCTGCTCTCCCGGCTCACCCTGCTCGTGATCGAGGTGGTCGTGCTGCTCGGCTTCGGGCGGTTCGTCTTCGGCGTGCCGTTGCGCGGGCCGCTGTGGCTCTTGGCCGGCGTGTGCCTGCTCTCCGCGCTCGCATTCAGCGCCATTGGGCTGCTGATCTCCTCGCGGGTGAAGACAATGGAGGCGGCATCGGGCCTGATGAACCTGGTCATGCTTCCGATGTGGATCCTGTCCGGAGTGTTCTTCTCGGCGCAGAATTTTCCGGCTGCCATCCAGCCCGTGATCCGGGCACTTCCGCTCACCGCGGCGATCGACGCGCTCCGCGCCAACATGCTGCAGGGGACCGGCGCTCAGGCCCTCGGCGGCGAGATGGCGGTGCTCGCGGTTTGGCTCGTCGCCGGGTTCTTCCTCGCTCTGCGTCTTTTTCGCTGGCGCTAGGCGTGGAGGACAAGCACTAGGCGGAGTGCGACGCGGCCGCCGCCACGAACGGGGGTGGGCCGAGGATCACCACGCTGCCGTGCCGCGCGGCCGCGGCGCGGATCCTCTCCAGCGGCAACGGCGCACTCGGCGGGAGCACGCTGGCCGTTGCCGGCTGTCCCACCTCGCGGAAGAACGACTCCAACGCCTTGCACCCCGGCGTCACGATCGTCAGAACGCGCGCGGTCGCCGACGTCACCAGCACGGCGTGCGGGAGTCCGCGGGGGATGAAGGCGACTCCGCCCGGTCCCACCGTCCGATCGGTTCCGTCCACGTGAATGCGCATCTCCCCTTCCAGGACGCAGAATGTCTCGTCTGCTTCGGGGTGCAGGTGCAGCGGCGTCATCTTGCCCTGCTGGGTCAGCTCCTCAAAGAGTGTCAGCGCCTGGTTCGTCTCATCGGCGGTCGTCTTGAAGGTCAACAGGTCGTTGTTGAACCACAGCATGTCACCCTCGCCCCCGGCCCTGATGATGGCGCTCCTGTTCGGCATGCGGCAGCTCCGGTCGCGAGAGATCCTTCGCGGGATGACAGTCCCATGAGATTACAGTACCTTCATGGGCATGTCAATCCCATATGAGCGAACCGGCCGTTCGCGGCAGAAGCAGCGCACGCGCGACGCGCTGGTCGCGGCGACGCGCGCGCTGATCGCGGAGGGAGCCACGCCCACGGTGGAAGACGCCGCGGCGCGCGCCGAGATCTCACGCACGACGGCCTATCGCTACTTCCCCAATCAGCGCGCGCTCCTCATCGCGGCGCATCCGGAGATCGAGCGAAAGTCCCTCCTCGGACCGAAGCCGCCGCGCGATCCGGCAGGCCGACTGGCGGCGGCGCTCGCCGAGATGCTGCGCATCACCGTGGAGACCGAGCCCCAGCTCCGGATGGCGTTGCGGCTCTCGCTCGACACCGGATCGAGCAGGCCCGACAGCGCGTTGAGGCGAGGCCGCGCAATCACCTGGCTCGAGGACGCTCTGGCGCCGTTGCTGGGTCAGCTGTCGAAGGAGGAGCTGCGACGACTCGTGTGCGCGATCCGGTCCGCCGCGGGCATCGAGGCGCTCGTCTGGCTCACCGACGTCGCGCGCGTGTCGCGAGCGGAGGCCGTTCAGATCATGACATGGTCGGCGATGGCGCTCCTGCGCGCGGCCATCGCCGACGGGAAGCGCAAGGCATCACGCAGGGGGCGGGGCTCGAGGTGAGGCTCCTCCGCCGTCAGTCGGACAGCGGGCGCAGCTCCTCCCGCGCACAAAGGAGCCGGGGTCGCTCGGGGTCGGAAAGATCCATCTTCTCCCACCCGATGCGATAGCCCTGCATCTCTCCTTTCGCGCTGAAGACGCGCAGAAGGGATCGGCCGACTCGCCAGGCAGCGATGCGCTGAAGAGCGGCGTATCGACCGACGAGATACTCATCGACGAAGCAGCGGTCTCCCGTTCCACTCACCCGGATCTCCTCGATGCGCCCGACGGATTTCCCGGACTGGTCGAGCACCGGGCGTCCGAGAAGCCGATCGACGTAAATCTCGTTGGCAGCCATCTCAGCTCCCCGGGATATGGCGGATCATGTGATCCCTCACCCACCGCTCGGACGCGAGCGCGGGCGATCGCTCCGCGTCCACATCCACCACCACGTCGAGCCCGACCTTCCTGACCTTGTCCCACGGTATGCGGTACGTATCGCGCCTCTTGCTGTCCCTTCGCCGATGCGCCGACGCCCACTGTCCGAGCCGGCGGCTGAGGCGGCGTGCGAGCGCCACCCACCCCACCTCGATGTGGGCCACGCGCGGCGGAGCGCCCGGCAGCAGCTCGAGGACGATGCCGTCCACGCGCCCCATCTTTCGTCCCTCGCGGCCACGGAGCTGATTGTCGAGCACTTCGCGCACGAGGTTCATGATGGGTCAGCTCCCGAAGATCTCGAGGGGAATCGAGACGACCGCCAGCACGAAGGCAAGCGCGATCGCGAAGATCACCACGCTATTGCTGAGCCAGCCATTGGTGTGCTCGCCCAGGTACTCCTCGTCGTTCATGAGAAAGAGAAAGGGCACGACCATGAACGGCAGGCTCGCGGCCGTGATCGCCATGGTGAGGACGGTGAGCTTGAGCGGGTCCACGCCCAGGGCGATGGGCAGCGCGGCGATCAGCACCGCCACGGTGTAGGTGAGGCTGAATCGGGCGGCGTTGCTCTCCTTCTCGTCCTCCCCCCAATTCCATCCGAACCCCTGCGCCATCAGGTATGCCAGTGCGAGACCGATCTCGAGGGCGGCACCGAGGCAGGCGATGCCGAGCGACAGCACGAAGAGAATGAATCCCCACCGGCCGAGCGACGTGGTGAGCATGAGCGGAAGCTGTTCGACCTGATCGATCTGGATTCCTCGCGGTGGAAATACCATCGCGGCCACAACGAGCACGGCGGCCGAGAGCACGCCGCCGAAGGTCATCCCGAGCGTGGCGGTGGCGCGGTTCACGCCGAGATAGCTGTCGTCCCACTTGTCCTCGACCGCGCCGGCAGAATAGAAGATGAACAGATATGGAGTGATGCACGCGCCCAGGATGCTCACCGCGATGAACCAGTAATGCGTCCGGTCGTTTCTCGGCAGCGACGGCAGCAGTCCCGCGCCCACCTGATGCCACGAGGGATGGAGCTTGACCGCCCCGACGAGAAAGACCACGGTGACGAGGCCGAGCAACGACACCCCATTCTCAATGATTCCAAAAGTGCCCTTCCACAGGGTCAGCCAGACGAGGAACGCGACCACGATCGCCCACCAGGGATAGGAGATCCCGGTCGCCATTTGGATCGCCAGGCTCACCCCTCCAATCTCAGAGGCCAGCACCGCGAGCGTGACCAGCGACACGACCACCAGCACGAGCGAGAAGAAAGGAAAGCCGAAGCGCTCGCGTATCGCCTCGATGAGCGTATGCTTGCTGACGGCCGCCAACCTCCCCGACATCTCGACGAGAAAGATCAGGCAGAGAGTGCCGAGGGCGATCGCCCAGAGGAGCTGGAACCGGAAGGCGGCTCCGCCCTGCACCGCCGTGGTGACCGACCCGATCTCGAGGTAGCCGCCGACGCTCGTGACGATCCCGAGCGCGACCTGGAGTGCCTTCTTCATGGCTGCCGAGCAGGCTGATCGAACTCGCGCGTCTCGGCGCCGATGCGCAGCAGGGCGTGCCGGGCCGCGGGCTGGCTCCCCTTCGAAACCGCGTCACCGGCCTCCGTCACAGCGAGGGAGAGAGCCTTCAGGTGAGCCAGCGCGCCGTCGCGCTGCCGCGCCGACAGCCGGAGCGCGGCGAGCGAGCTCGAGTCTTTATCCAGATTCCTCGCGAGGATCCGGAGGGTGGAAGAAGCGTACGCGGCAGTGACCGCGCCCCGCACCCATTCCCCCGTCACCAACTGCGCCGTCGCGCCTCGCGATGAAATCGCACTCAGCTCCTTCTTGGGATCGTCCGCCGAGTCGCAGCCGGCGAGCAACAGCGCCGCCGACAGGAGAACGCTACGCAGCGCGGCGACACCGTGCATATTTGTCACCGACGAGATTCCTCCACGGGACGCCAATGTTCGGACCTCACGCATTTTTCGACGGCTGGGCGGGGATCGCGCGCACGATGCTCTTTAGCGTGCTCGCGTATGCCGCCCTGATCATCTCTCTCCGCCTCTCCGGCAAGCGCACCCTGTCGAAGTTCAACGTCTTCGACTTCATCTTCATCGTCGCTCTCGGCTCGACCGTCGCGACGACCATCCTCTCGAACGGGATCGCGCTCACCCGAGGGCTCGTTGCGGTGGTGTCGCTGATCCTCCTCCAGTACGCCGTCTCCAAGATCACGATGGTCTCGGAGACTGCCGAGCGCATCATCAATGGCGTGCCCACTCTGCTCTATCATCGGGGCCAATTCCACTGGCTGGTGATGCGCCGCGAGCGGGTCACGCAGGAGGAGATCCTGCAGGCCGTCAGGGATCGCGGGGTTGGAACGCTACAGGATATCGATGCCGTCGTCATCGAGACCGATGGAACGTTCACTGTGGTGAGGAGCGGGAGCGATCAGAAGCCGGCCAGCAGCCTGCGCGATGTTCCGGGCACCGACTCGCACGCCAACGAAGGGTCGCCGCGCGGCAGCGACTAGAGACGCGGCGCTCATTTACGGGACCAAAGGACCGGGGCGAGTCACATGGGCTTTCAGACGATCGGCGCGTGCGCCATGCAGAAAGTGTTCCGATGCCGCCGGCCGCCGTCGAGATGCCGTCAGCGCGTGCGGAGCTGCTCGAAGGTCGCGTTGCCGATCGGGTAGCTCCTCCAATCCCGATAGTCGAAGTGCCACCACTCGGCATCGAACACCGTGAATCCCTGCATCTCCATCGCCTGGCGGAGCAGGCCGCGGTGCCATCGCTGCAGCGCCGTGCCTCCGGGATAGTCCGGGTAAGACCGGTCGGACGTCTCGTCGTACGTGCCGACCATCTCGACCGGGGCGCCAGTCCTGCGATCGTAGAGGGTGAGGTCCACGGCGGCGCCCCGGTTGTGGCGCGAGCCCTTGGCCGGGTCGGCGACGAAGATTTTCTTGTCGTCCGGCGTCGCCTCCCAGAAGATCTTCGTCACGTACCAGGGCCGGTAGGCATCGTGGATGAGCAGTCCGTAGCCTCGTGCGCGCAACCACCGGTGGGCACGCACCAGCGCCTCGGCAGCCGGCCGCTGCATGTACGCCCTCGCGGACCTGTAGAAGACCGTGCCAAAGAGGTTGTTCTTCGTCGCATAGCGGACCTCGAGCCGGATGGTGGGGTCGAGCGTCGTGAGCTCCACGAGATCGCTCTCTCGAAAGCTGCCGCTCTCCTGCGGTGGGGTGGCCGTGATCGCCTCGCGACGGAGATCAGCCACCGGCCGCACCGGGGTCACCCGGAGCTGATTTCCCTGCTCCGGGCCGACATGCCGCCGGGTGAAGACCACGTTTGCGGCGACCGCGTGCCGTGCTCTACCCGTCGAGTCGCGTGTGAAGAGGATGTGCTCCCCGTCGTAGAGACCTGTCGCAGGAAAGGCGTACTCGTTGCCCGACAGTCGCGTGAGCGGATAGAAGAAGAACCACTCGATGAGGGCGTACAGCTTGGCGTCCTTCTCGAGGATGTAGAGGATGTCGTGGTCCCAGCCGTATTCTCCGATCAGCCCGCGCCACTCGTCGCTCGGGGGAGCCGGCTTCCCCTGCGCTACGCGATGAAGCGTGTCGCCGCCCATGACGATCGCCCCCGGCAGAAGAGTGACCCGCGGGCCGTAAGCGAGACGGTCATCGACGATCAGAGTGTCGCCGAGCAGACGGATCTCGACCGGCGAGCCGACCGACGGCTCGGCGACGAGGCGGTCAGCCCGCGACTGTAGCTCGATCGAGCGGTCGCCCTTTTCATAGCGGCCGGCGGCGCGAAGACGGAGCGCCATCGGGACGGAATCGGTGCCACCCACCGGCGACGTCGATTCTCCCAGCCGTGATGCCAGCATGGCGCGCAGCGCCGCGTCCGCGATCCGGCCGGTGACGGCGTTCGCTCCATCCATTGTCGTGGCGATGGCGACGCCCAGCTTGTCATCGGGAAGAGCGGCCAGCTCGGTCGCGAATCCATAGATCGCTCCGCCATGGCGAACGATGCGATGACCAGCCATGTCCCCGAGCGCGAAGCCCAGCCCGAACCCCGTGCGTGCTGCGCGCGGCGCGAACTGCGGCGTCCACATCTGCTCGAGCGTCGCCGGTGAGATCACCTGGCTGCCGGGTCCTCGTCCACCCGCGAACAGAACGCTCATGAATCGGCCGAGCTCGAGCACCGAGGAGTACATGCTGCCGGCCGGCGCCATGCCGAGTTGGAAAGTGGGAGCATCGAAGGTGCGACCGTCGATGGTCCACATGAACGCCCGGGCGAGATGCGAGGTGATGGCGGGGTCCGGCTCGAAGGCACTTCGCGAGAGGCCCATCGGCTCCAGCACCGCACTCCGGAGGTAGCTCGCGAACGGCTGCCGCTGCGTGCGCTCGAGGACGTAGCCCACCGTGGCGATCGCGGCGTTCGAGTATTTCGTGCGCGTGCCGGGAGCGTAGACGAGCGACGTCCCGTTCAGGCTGCGCACCGTTTCGGCGAGTGGCGGGGAGGTGGGATCGAAGTAGTTGCCGACGGGAGGCTCGCGCGCGAGACCGGCGCGATGGGACATCATCTCGCGCAGGGTGATCGGCGCCGCGAACGCGCTGCGCGGATGGATGTCGGGCAGGTAGCGCTGGATCGGCGCGTCCAGATCGAGCTCGCCGCGCTCCACGAGCTGCATGACGCCGATGTCGGTGAAGAGCTTCGAGACGGAGCCGACGCGGTAGACCGTCTCGGCGGTCGCCGCTGTGGAGTCGCGCGGATTCGCGTATCCGAACCCTCGTGCCCAGACGATGCTGTCCCCGTCCACCAGCGCGATCGAGAGCGCGGGCAGCCGCTTCTGCGTCATCTCCCGCCGGATCATGCCCTCGAGCAGAGCCGCGGCCGACGAATATTTCGGAGACGGCGGTACTGCCGCCTGTGCGTGGAGCGCGGTCGAGAGGAGGACGAGAAGAGAAGCGCGCCTCACTTCAACATCCTCTTCCAGAGATAGAACGCCGGCACACCGCTCAGCACGATCGCGAGGCCGACGAAGGCGATCCTCGGCTGCTCGCGGAGGGTGTTGCCGACGATCGCGGCGGCGGCGAGAACGAACAGCGCCGGTGTCAGTGGATATCCGGGCACCCTGAAGGGCCGGGCCGCGTCAGGCATGCGGCGGCGGTAGACGAAGATGCTGAGCGCCGCCAGACCATAGAAGATCCAGCCCGCGAACACGACATAGGTCAGGAGCTGGTCAAAGGTATTGGACAGCGTCAGCGCGATCGCCACGGCGCAGCAGGCACTGATCGCCACCCAGGGGGTGCCCGACCGGGGGTCCACCTCGGCGAGCTTCCGGATGAAGACGCCATCACGGGCCATGGCATAGAAGACTCGCGGCACGGTCAGCACCGTGCTGTGGGCCGCGCTGAACATCGAGACGAGAATCAGCGCCGCGACGATTTTGCCCGCGGATACTCCCAGCGCTGTGGTCACCGATTGCGCCGCGATGCGCGTGGACTGCGCTGCGGCCGCGGGCCCGAGCACCGTGATGTAGGCGAGATTCGCGGTCAGGTAGATCACCACCAGCGCCGCGGTGCCGAGGACGATGGCCCGCGGGAAGATGCGTTGCGGATCCACCGTCTCCCCGGTCGAGAAGGTGACCCACTGCCAGCCCTCGTAGGCCCACAGGACGCCGATCATCGCGATGCCAACCCCGCCGAGCGTCGAGGCGTCGAGCCGGTCGGGCCAGATCTGACCGAAGCCGGGAGCGTCGGCCGGACGGCGGATCACCAGCAGCAGGCTGAGCACCATGATGCCACCGGCCTTGATCAGCGTGGACCAGTTGAGCGCGGTGGCACTCTCGCGGGTGCTCCGGACGTTGAGCGCCGCGATTGCCACGATCATTCCGACGGCAATGGCCATCCCGGCCGCCTGCCCCACCGGCACCAGCTCGCGGAGATAGTTGATCGATGCCGCCGCCAGCGCGGCGACGGTTCCGCTGCCCAGCACCAGTAGAAGTGTCCATCCATAGAGGAAGGCGGGGAGGGGACCGAAGGCGTCGCGGATGTAGACGTAGAGTCCGCCCGCCTCCGGGTTCATAGCGCCCAGCTCGGCGTAGGTGAGGGCGCCCAGCAGGGAGAGCACCCCCCCGACCAGCCAGACGGTGAGCGCAGGTCCCACGTGCCCGCCGGTGAGTCGCAGCGTACCCGCCGGGACGATGAAGATCCCGGAGCCGATCACCGAGCCGATGACGATCAGGATCAGATCGCGGCTGCCGAGAGTTCGCTTGAGCGTCTGCGACACGGGCTACCTCGGATTCGGGACACCGGCGCCGCAGGCGCGACGCTTGCAGCGCTACGATGGGGCGTCACCCCTCTCGACGGAAGGCTGGCGCTCGCCGGGATTCGGTGTGGCTCGAACCGCCCACCCGACGCTAGATTGTGGGTGCCCTCTTCCAGGTGGAGATGCCATGGATGACAAGAAGCTGCTCGCCCTCGCCCGGAAGAACGCGGCGAAGACCATCGCCAAGCAGAAGAAGGCGACGCCGAAGTACGACGCCACCTTGCCGGAGCAGCCGGTCGAGCAGCTGGAGAACACCGAGGAGCTGAAGCATTTTTTCAAAGAGATGAAGCGGCGGGAGTTCTAGTGGCGACCGCGCCCGCCCTTCCCTTTTTCTACCGTGAGACGCTGGGTATCCGCATCACGGTCAAGCCCGCCTATCTCAACGACCACTCCCAGCCGGCGCGCCGTGAGTACGTCTTTGCCTACTTCGTGCGCATCGAGAACGTGAGCCAGCGCACCGCCCAGCTCCTCTCGCGGCGCTGGCTCATCCACGACTCCATCGGTGAGGAGCACGAGATCGTCGGCGACGGCGTGGTGGGCGAGCAGCCGACGCTGGTACCCGGGGATGTGCACGAGTACCAGAGCTTCTGCGTGCTCAAGTCGCCGAGCGGGTGGATGGAGGGGCACTACCACTTCGCGGCCGAGGATGGCAGCCACTTCGATGCCGTCATCCCGCGCTTCATCCTCGATGTCCACTCGACGGCCCGGCGGCCGGCGTAAGTCTCACATCACCAGCTTCTCGGTCGGGCTCGGCACGATCTCCGGAAGCCCCGCCGCCCTCAGCGCCGCATTCACCTTGGGCAGCTCGTCCCGGAGCAGCTTTCGGAACGCGATGAGCTGCGCCTGGAGCCCTGGGGTGAAGTACCGGTACACCTCGAGCATCTGGGCAGTGGGTCGGTAGTCTCCGGCTCCCGCCGCACCGGCGAGCGAGCTGATGCGCTCCACCAGCTTCGACGGATAGTTGAGCGGGTCCTGTCCCGACTGGTTCCTGACCTGGTAGATGGCCTTCTCCGCCGAGTCGATACCCTGCCGGAGTGAGAGCGCGGTCGCCCGGAACGGCTCGCCCTGCGCCGCCGGGATGCGCCGTCCGCGATCGTCGAGCTGGGAGCGCACGTTGCGGATGGTGAGAACCGCATTGTTCGCCGCCGTCGTGGTGTCGCGCACGCGGAGCAGAAAGGCGAGCTGCGCAGCCAGATCGGCACGTGTCGCTTTCGAGCGCGGATCGAGCTTCAGCTCGAAGCTCGCCGAGTCGGTCTGGCCGCCTGTCCTGATGCGCACCCAGTAGCTGCCGGGCAGCGCGAGGGGACCGTCCACCTGGACGTTGATCATCCCCGCGAACGCGCTCGCGGGCGGGTACTGCATGTTCCAGGCGAACATGTTGAGTCCCTGCTTGTCCGGCGCGCGCGGAGGAGCCGGCACAGGCCGCGGGAACGGTTTGTCTTCGTTCTCGTTCTGCTCTTCCCCCTTCGTCTCGACCCGCGAGCTGTCCGGCTTCCCGCCGGCCTTTTTCACCGAGTCCTCTCGCACCTTCTTCAGGCTGTCGCCGCGCAGGCTGTCCAGCGCCGTCTGCGCATCCTGGCGGCTCGTGAAGCTCCGGATGAGCGTGCCGCGGCCGTCGAGAACGTCGAGCGTCACCTCCTGCCCGCCCTTCGCCAGCGAATAGTAGATGACCGCGCCGGTGGGCGGGTTCATCCCCACCGGGTGCGTCCCGGTGGTGTTCGCCGGTCCGCCCCATCCCACGCGATAGGCACCGGCGGGCTTGTAAAGGTGCAGCGCCTGCGCGGGATTCGTGGCCTTCCACTGACGCAGCGGTGAGATGTCGTCCAGGATCCAGAAGGAGCGGCCATGCGTGGCCGCGATGAGATCGTTGTCCTTGAGCGCGAGATCGTGGATCGGAACCACCGGAAGATTCCGTCGCAACGTCTCCCAGCTCGCGCCGTGATCCTTCGACATCCAGACGCCGCGCTCGGTCCCCGCGAAGAGAAGTCCCGTCCGCACCGGATCCTCCCGGACCACCCGCACGAACTCGGTCGCCGGAATCCCACTCACGATCTTCGTCCACGACTTGCCGTAGTCCGTCGTCTTCCAGATGTACGGCGCCAGGTCATCCATCTGATAATGGTTGGTCGCCATGTACGCCGTGCCGGCGGCGAAGTGTGACGCCTCGATGATCGACACGCGGCTCCACTCGGGGAGATCCTTTGGCGTGACGTTCGTCCAGCTCCCACCGCCATCCATTGTGATGTGCACCAGACCGTCGTCGCTGCCGGCCCAGATGAGTCCCTTGCGAAGGGGCGACTCGGCGATCGTGAAGATCGTCGCGTAGTACTCGGCGGTCGTCTGGTCGAGGGTGATCGGGCCGCCGCTGGGTTGGATCGTGCGCGGCTCGTGCCGGCTCAGGTCGGGAGAGATCGGCGTCCAGCTCTGGCCCTCGTTCACCGACTTGAAGAGCCGATTGCCCCCCGCGTAGAGCGTGTGTGTATCATGCGGCGAGATGAGGAGCGGCGCCGTCCACTGGAAGCGATATTTCCCCTCGATCGCGGGGTGACTGTCGGGGGCGTCGGGCCAGACGTTGATCACCCGCACGAATCCGGTACGGTGATCCAGTCGAGTGAGCGTGCCGCTATTGTCGCCGGCGTAGGTGATGTCGGGATCGTCGGGTCGCGCCTGGATGTAGCCGCTCTCGCCGCCCCCCGGATCGTACCAGAGGCCGATGCCCACGCCGCCCGGCCAGCGGCTGGGACCACACAGCGCCGAGTTGTCCTGCTGCGCGCCGCAGATGCGGTAGGGGAAGTGATTGGTCGTCGTGACGTGATAGAACTGCGCCGTCGCCTGGTCCTGGTCGGACCAGCTCTTCCCGCCATTGAAGGAGACGTTGGCGCCCCCGTCGTTCGCTTCGATCAGGCGCTCGGGATCGTTCGGCGCGATCCACATGTCGTGATTGTCGCCGTGGGGATCGCGCACGAGCTTCCAGTTGCGTCCCCCATCCACGGACTTGAAGACGGACGTGTTGAGCGCCCAGACCGCGTTTGTGTCACGGGGATCGCCGAAGATGCGCGAGTAGTACCACGCGCGCTGGCGTAGCCGGTGATCCGGACTGATCCAGCTCCACGTCGCACCGCCGTCGTCGGAGCGATAGACGCCTCCCGAGTCCGCCTCGATGAGCGCCCAGAGTCGCGATGGCTTCGCGCCCGAGATGGCGAGGCCGAGCTGGCCGAGGAGGCCCGTGGGTAGCCCGCGGTTGTGCGTCAGCTCCGTCCAGTGCTCTCCGCCGTCGGTCGACTTGAAGATGCCGCCGCCCTTCCCCCCGGAGCTGAGCGACCACGGCGTGCGCCCGGCCTGCCAGAGCGACGCATAGAGGATATCCGGATTGGATGGGTCGAGGATGAGATCCGTCGCGCCAGTGGAGTCGTTGCGTGAGAGCGTCCTGCGCCAGCTCTTTCCGCCGTCGGACGACTTGTAGATTCCGCGCTCCGCGCTCGGCGCAAAGACGTGCCCGAACGCTGCCACCCAGACGATGTCCGGATTCGTTGGGTGCACGCGGACCCGGGCGATCTGATGTGTCTCCGGCAACCCGAGGAAAGTCCACGTCTTGCCGGCATCGGTCGTCTTCCAGATCCCGTCGCCGTGCGAGACGTTGCCGCGAATCGCATGCTCGCCCGTTCCCACGTAGACGATGTCGGGGTTGGATGCAGCAACCCCGATCGCTCCGATCGAGCCGCCGAAATACTTGTCCGACATCGGCGTCCAGCTCTGCCCGCCGTCGATCGTCTTGTACACGCCACCGCCGGTGGCGCCGAACCAATACTCCCAGGAGCGGGCGGCCGAGCCGGCGACCGCCACGGACCGTCCGCCGCGAAAGGGTCCGACCTCGCGCCACTTGAGGGCGGCGAGAGTCGTCGTGTCACCTGGGGGAAGGGGCTGCGCGACGAGCGGGAATACGAGCGAGGCTGCCGACAGCGAGACGAGCGCGGCGGCGCGGACGATCCTGGTGCGCACGAGGGGTCTCCGGGTGGGACGGACCCCGGAATTGGCGACGCGCGGTCGCGAAGGGCAAGGGGTGAGTGATCCCGCAACTGCGAAAAGCCGTTGATCTTGTCACGGCGACACGATCGATCCGCCCCGCTCAGGGCTTCGCCGCCTTCTCCCTCTCCGCCATCCGAACCGCCTCGTAGGCGTTGACGATCCCTCCCGTCACCGAGAGCGAGCCGAAGGGCACCTTCTCGCCATCCTTCGCGCCCGGCCGAACGACCATCTGGCTGGAGTGGCTGGTGGCGGACGCGAGGATGATGCGCTTCACGTCCGCGGCGGCGAGCTCCGGGTAGTAGGCCATGAGCAGAGCCGCGAGCCCGGTCACCACCGGGCTTGCCATGCTCGTTCCGCTCTCGCGCTCGTAGCCACCTCCGGGGATCGTGGACAGGATGTCCACGCCGGGCGCGAAGACATCCACCAGATCGTGGCCGTAGTTGGAGAAGCTCGCCGCCAGGCTGTCGGCATCGTTCCACGAGGACGCTCCCACCTCGATCCAGTTCCGGGCGCGTCCCCCGCTCGCGTAGGCCGGCGTCGGATAGCTGGGCTTCTTACCCAGATCCTCACCGTCGTTGCCGGCAGCATGGATCATCAGGACGCCCCGGCTGTCGGCGTACTTCACCGCATCGTCGACCGCGGACTTGTAGGGGGAGTAGCCCTTTCCGAAGCTCATGTTGATGACCTGGGCGCCGTTGTCCACCGCGTAGCGGATGGCGTTGGCCACGTCCTTGTCGCGCTCGTCGCCATCCGGGATCGCGCGAATCATCATGATGCGCACCGCCGGCGCGATCCCGACCACGCTCCTGCCAGTGGTCCGCGCGGCGCCGATGATCCCGGACACGTGAGTGCCGTGCTTGGCGTCGGGACCCATGACATCGGGATTGCCGTACCGTCGCTCGGTCGGGTTCGCGTAGTCGTCACCGACGATCGCCCGCGGATCGTACTGCGGGTTGAGACCGTACGTCACCTGCGCCTCGAGCTCCTTTTTCGCGTCCGCCACAGCGGTCGGGGTGATGTGATTCGCGGCGAGCTGCAGGTAGATCGCCTGAGCCTGCTGCTGCTCGGCGCTCGTCGGCTGCAGCGCGCTCACCTTCTGGGTGGTGAGTGAATCCGTGCCGAGCGCCTTCGTGAGCAGCTGCGTCGCGCGCGCCAGGAGGTCGCCCGCCATCCGCACCTGCTGCAGCGTCTGCTCGGCCTCGCTCCTCGCCTTGTTGTAGTCGGCGGTGATCTGACGGCACTGCGGCTCCGGGGGGAGGGGCGGCGCGGCCCGGGTGGCGGTCGCGCCCGCGGTGCAGCGCGCGTAGAGCCGCGTCACCTCGAGCGCGTCGTAGCGCACGTCGCGTCCATCCCGGCCGCCGATGAAGTTCCACCCATGCACATCATCCGCGTAGCCGTTGCCGTCATCGTCCTTGCCGTTCCCCGCCACCTCCTTCGGGTTCGTCCAGAGATTCGCCCTGAGGTCGGCATGGGTGGTGTCCACACCGCCGTCGATGACGGCCACGATCACGGTGCGCTTCGGCTGCCGGCCAGCGAGCAGCTCGCGCTCGGCGCGAAGAGCGCTGATCCCGGGAAGGTGGTCGATCCATTCATCGAGCAGCTGCCAGTCGCGCGGGGCCTCTCCCGGAGCGGGTGGTCTGGATGGCGCGGGCGACGCCTTCACCACCGATTCGGGGAGCACTGGCGCTGGCGAGGGACGTGCCACGACGGGGGCGGGCGCGGTCTGCGGCGGAGCAGTGCGCGCCGGAGCGCACGCCAGGACAGTAAGCACGGAGAGGCCGAGCGCGCACGAACGAAGCATGAAGACTCTCTTCTCTAGTGATTGGGAAAAGCGGACTCGCCCGCGACGCCGCAGCGAGGCCAGTGTGATGTACAGTCGCGCACTCTACCTCGAACGCACCATCCCGCGATTCCGCTGCTCGCGAATTGAATCCTCCACCAGAGAGGTGAGCTCGCCGAGGAGCCTCTGATGCTCTCGTCCACGTCGCCGCGACGAGCTCGAGAATATCGTGCGCGCGAGGAGGTACGCGCCTGCCACGATACCTCCGCCACAGGCTAACGCGACGCCTCCGCTGTGGAAGGCTCCCATCGCGATGCCGATCGTCGGGGCGCCCAGTCCGCCCCCCACCCCGCCCATGATCCCACCAAACAGCGCACCTGCGAGCGGTCCGAGCTTTTCATCGATGCGGATCGTGGTGCGGCCGGCGCGCGGGACAATCGTCACATGCATCTTCCGCTGCTGGCCGTCGTGGGTCCACGCCAGCGAGCGTCCGAGGGTGCTGACATGACCCACGTTTCCCATCGACCGGCGGATGGTCTCCACCAGCATCTCGAATTCCGAGTCGGGCACCTCCCCGGCTACCACGGCGTCGTACGAGAGCGAGGTCGGGCCGCCGGCGAGTAGAGCACTCGTGGGGCGCTCCGCCAGAGGTGATGGCGGGCGCGGCTTCACCAGGTCCGAGCGGGGCCGCAGCTCATCCAGAGCGATCGCGACATAGCGCTCCGAGATACCGGCCTCGATGGCGGCAGCCTTGACGTCGCCCAGCCGGTACCCCTCCCTCGGGGTGGCCGTGGCGGGGAGTGGACCAGTCACAGGGACATCCCGGCGGTCGGCACGCTGCGCGGCCTCGGCTTGCAGCTGGGCCGCCCGCTTCCAGAGACGCTCGGCCTCGACTTCGGAGATCATCGCGCGCGGCTCGGTCGCGCTCGCGGTGGCGGCATCACGTGGCGCGAGGCTGGCCGCGCCAAGCGCGTCCGCGAGCGCCTCGCCGTCCGCGTAGCGCGCTGCCGGATCCTTTCGCAGACAGCGATCGATGACGTCCGCGAGCGCCGGCGAAAGCGCGGGACAGATCGAGCCGAGCGGAGGAGCGGGACGCGTCGCATGCGCGACGAGAACGGCGGCCGCGGTTTCGGAGACGAACGGGAGCTCGCCGCTCAGCGCATAGTATCCCACCACTCCGAGCGAATAGAGATCGCTCCGCCCGTCGAGCGACTCGCCGATCACCTGCTCAGGGCTCATGAAGTGCACCGTCCCGAGCACCTGTCCGGTCGCCGTGAGAGGCGAGGCTTGGGTCAGCCGTGCGATCCCGAAGTCGCCGATGAGCGCGCGCCCCGTCGCTCCGTCGATGAGAATGTTCTCGGGCTTCACGTCGCGGTGCACGATGCCGCGCGCATGGGCGTAGCCGAGAGCCAGCGCGACTTCTCGCAGCCAACGGACCGCGTCGGCTGGTGGGAGCGGTCCGGAGGCGCGCACACGCTCGCCCAGCGATTGTCCGTCCACATACGCCATGACGAAGAACGCCAGCCCCGCAATCTCGTCGGCCCGATACACCGGGATGATGTTGGGGTGGGAGAGCCGGGCCGCGACGCGGGCCTCGCGCAGGAAGCGTTCTCGCACCTCCAGCTGCTGGCCGAACTGCCCGGGCAGGAGCTTGATCGCAACCGGACGGTCGAGGCGAACGTCGCGCGCCCGGTAGACGACGCCCATACCGCCGCGGCCGATCTCGCACTCGACCTCGTATTGGCCGGCGAGCGCGTCGCGGAGGGAAGATAGCTCGGGGTTGGGCGACGCTGCCACGGCGGGAGTCCTGCCAGCGGTCTGGGCGGGCGTAGAACGAAAAACGTCGGCGTGTCTATCTTGCGCCGACGCTAAGTTAGTCCAATCCACATTCCGGCGCACGCCGGGCGCATCCGCGAATGCCTACCGCTGGTCACTCGATCTTCGCCACGCCGTGTCCGGGCGTGGGAAAGCGCTCGAACACCGCGGGATCGTGCCCGGGAACGATCAGCCGAAGTGCGGAGGCGATCCGCCGCATGCGGTCCTGGGCCGCCAGATTCGACAGCGAGTCGAAGGTCTGGGCGATCGGACGACGCCGGTCGAGGTTCTCGTAGAGGTAGAGATTGTCGGAGGCGATGACCACGGTGCCGGCGCGCGTGCGAACCCCGGCGAACTGTGACGCAAAGGTGTGGCGCCCGCCGGTGTAGAGGGTGATCCCGGGGATCACCTCGCTCCTGTCGCCATTCACCAGCGTCACTCGACCACGTGCCCGGAGCGAGGCCAGGACGGCCGCGTCCCCCGAATCGACCCCGGGATGCGCAGGCAGGCCGCCCGGTCCGATATAATAGTCGTACTCCTCGCGTTGGATCCACACGCGTGCGCGCGGGAACAGATCGATCCCGTCCATGTGATCCCAGTGCACATGCGTCACGATGATGTCGGTGATGTCGCCGGGCGTCACTCCGAGTCGCGCGATGGCCGAGTCCGGTCGCACGTAATCGGCCGGCTTCCAGCGGCGCATGAAGCTGTCGCGGTAGAAGCCGGCGTCCACCAGCACGAGCCGCCCGGGTGCCCTCACCAGCCACACCATGGCGGCGACGTCCATGCGGCGTGCGCTGTCGGCGCCGGCCACCAGCCCTCTCACCGGGAAGTTGGGGAGCGTCCCGTACCGGACGGCGTACACGTCGTAGCTTGCCTGCGAGCCACCGGGCACGGCCGGTGGCGCCGACCGGCATCCGGCCGCCAGCGCGAGAAAGCCCACGATGTGACGAGGGCCGCCTCTCACCGCTTCACCGCCTCCGCAATGAACTTCGTCAGCTCCGCGCGCAGCTTCTGCATCGAGGGCTCATCGATGTACATCATGTGGCCCGCGGTGAAGCGTCCGGTGGTGATGTTCCCGCGCAGCTTGGGGTCGAGGATGAGATGCGACAGCGTGTACTCCACCGCGAAGTACGGCGTCGCCATGTCGTAATAGCCCTCGGCCACATAGAGCTTCATGTACGGGTTCTTGTTGAAGGCGCGCTCGAGCGACGGGACGACGGTGGCGTAGCTGTTCGTCTCGGGGAAGTGCCACTGTCCGACGCCGCCGCCGAGCACGTAGTAGATGTTCTCGTTGCGAAAGCCGAGCTCGCGGCGCACGTAGTCGTTGAGCACCGGCGTGAAGGTGTTGCGGATGCTCGCCTCGCTCGGGTCGAAGGGCCCGCGCTCGGCTGCCGGGTCCATGTCGAACGCCTGGAAGCGGCTGTCGAGGCGCCCCACCATGATCTTCCGGTCGCGCAGCAGCTCCTGGTCGAAGCGCGCCAGCGACACACGCAGATCGCTCCGGTCGATGAAGTCCTTCGAGAGACCAGTGAATCGAGACATCTGATCGATCGTCGCTTGCCGCTCGGCTGCCGTGAGACGCGCACCCTTGGAGAGCGCGAGCGCGTAGTCCGTCTCCGCCCAGCGCTCCGCCTGGGCGACGACCTGCTCGATGCTCAGCGACTGCAGCTCGGCGCGGAGCTTCTTGTGGTACCAGGCCGTGGCGGCGTAGGAGGGAAGGAAGCCGATGTAAGCGACGTCGTTCCCTTTGGTCTGGCTCAGCGTCTGAAAATCCAGCACCGAGGAGATGAGGATGATGCCGTTGAGCGCGATCCCTCGATCCACGAGGTAACCGGACAGGCCAGCGGCGCGCGTGGTGCCGTAGCTCTCGCCGCTCAGAAGCTTGGGCGAGCTCCACCGCTCGTAGCGGGTGAGATACAGGCGAATGAATTCGCCCACGCTCGCGATGTCCTCGTCGAGACCCCAGAACTTCCGGCCGAGCTCCTGCGTCACGGGCCGGCTGTATCCCGTGCCGACGGGATCGAGGAAGACCAGATCGGTCTGGTCGAGCAGCGTGTGCGGGTTGTCCTCGATCGTCACCGGCGGGGGCGGTGCGGACCCGTCGGGGAGGAGCCGGACGCGACGTGGTCCGTAAGCGCCCATGTGCAGCCAGATCGTGGAGGAGCCCGGTCCCCCATTGAAGACGAAGGTGATCGGACGCGTGACATGGCTCGCTCCATCGAGCGTGTAGGCCACGTAGAACATGTTTCCTTCGGTGACGCCGGTGGTCTCGTTGCGGATTGGCATCATCCCGGTCGTCGCGGTGTAGCGGAGCTGGGCGCCACCGACCCGCATCGCGTGGTGAGTGATCACCGGCGGCTGGTCGGCCATGCGCGCGGCCTCGCGCGCGAGGCGCGCCGAGTCCTCGGGCGACCGGGACGTATCGCGGAAGACGATGGCAGCCTCGCGGCCGCGCGGCGCGGGGCGGACTGTGTCGGCCGACGGCCGCATCACGTCGCGCCCGCGACTGCTGGTATCTCGCTGGCGGGTTGTCGTGTCGCGGCGCCCGCCCTGCGCCACGAGGGGAGGCGCAGCGAGGGCGAGGAAAAGGGCCGACGCGAGCGTTGCGCCAGTGAGTGCGGGTCGAGAGAGCATGGAGCTCGCGGTGCGGGGTCGAGAGGGGAGGACCTCGCCGGAGCTATACGGCTGACGCGCGATGTTGTCAACGCGGCCCGCGGGATCGGCTCGCCGAGACATGTCCCCTGAGCCAATATACCGCGACGCTGATGAGGCGCTGCCAATGAGAGTCATTCTTCAACTCGGGAACAGATCGTGAGGAAGGCCGAACAGATCGCCGATTCCGCCGGGGTCTTTGGCGCCATCTTCGCTGCACTCTGCTGCGCGGGCGTTCCCCTCATCGTCAGCGTGCTTGCGACACTGGGACTCAGCTTCCTGCGGACCGACGCGATCCTCTTCCCCCTGATGGGGCTGTCGCTCGTCGTCGCGCTGTGGGGCTTCTGGCAGGGACGAAGGCGCCACGCATCGTCCGGCCCTCTCGCGCTAGCGTGTTCGGGAGCCGTGGCCCTCGTCGCGGGAGTCGTCTTCGTTCATGGGTTCCCCGCGAAGCAGCTCATCGGAGCGGGCGCCGTTGCCCTCATCGCGGCGACGATCTGTAACGTGCGCGCGCGCTCGGCCGCGACCGCCCGAGAGATCACGGCATCGTGACGTGCACCGTGACCGACGCCGTCAGGTCGGCATCGACCGCCTGTCGGACGCGCACGGTGTAGCTGCCCGGCGAGGAGCCAACCACTCCGCCCCGCCCGCTGGTGACGCTATCGCCGGGCGCTAGCCACACCACCGCCGTCGGCGGTAGGCACTCCGGCGTCGAGAACTGGAGATCCGTCTCGAGGAGGTCCAGCCGGCAAGGGTAGCCGCGATAGACTCGGACGCTGTCGGCGCGAGCGTTGCGCAGCGTGGCTGTGATGGAGAGTAGCTCTCCTTGCGCCACGGGATTCCGCGAGAGGTGCACCGTCTGAACGAGCCCATCGGCCGAGACCGAGGCGACTGTGGAATCGGCTCCCGTACCATCACCCTGGGAGCGATTGGGATCGGTGGGTCTGGCCGCCTTCGCACACGCAACGAGGCTGAGTAGCACCGACGCCGTGGTCGCGAGCCGCCTGATCTGCCGCCCCCGGCTGCTGTAATTGTTGTTGTCGCGCACGATATCCTCTCCGGTTGTTGCCGCCGTGTCGCGCGAGCGTCCACTTCATGTCCGGTCCCGAGTATCTCGCACCGGCGGTGACGCCCTCTGTAGATCGACTCCCCGCGCGATCTCGGGGTCACCGCGAAGCTCACGAGATGGAGCGCCGCCCCCGGGCCCGAGATACGCCACCAGCTCATCAGGTTAGACGTCTCACATATGGATCTGAACATCCTCGGTCGCGGATCTCCCTCCCGACTACCGCCACGCGCCATTGTCGGCGCGATCGCGGTTGTCGTTCTAGCGGCCTGCTCCGGAGATGTCGTGAGCCCGGTGCCGACGTTCGCGCCGAGCAGCGACCTATCCACCATCCCGCTGTCGAGCTCGCCGCTCATCGTGCTGCCTACGGGCGGCTATGGCTGTGGCCGCGCGCTCGCGATCAACAGCACCGGCGTCGAAGGAGGCCACGTCTTCACCTGCGCGTCACCGGGGCTGGTGCAGGCAGCGCTCTGGGTCAATGGAGCGCTCGTCGTCCTTCCCTCTCTCGCCTCAACTGGCAGCTCCAACGTGATCGCGGTCGCGAGCGACAGCACGGCCGCGGGATTCGCGATCGATGCATTGGGAGTCGCACACGCGACGTCGTGGAGAAATGGCGTGCTCACCGTCCTGCCGGGCGGCGAGAGCAGCACCGCGGTGAGCATCAGTCCGGACGGGGTGATCGCGGGATCGGTCGTGCTCGCTGGGGTGCGACTCCCCGCGCTCTGGGTGAATGGATTGCTCGTGACCGATGCCCAACCTGCGGGCTACGTCGGCGCGCGGTTCAACTCACGGGCCGTGGCCGTCGTCGCCGGCACGGCTCTCAACCCGGTGAATGGGATCGTGCGCGGCGCGCGGGCGTTCCGCTGGCTCGGTCCGGGCAGCTACCAGCTCCTGGACCTTCCGGCCACCGCGTCGAGCGTTGCTCTGGGCCAGGTGAACAACGCCGGGACCGTGGTGGGCATGGTGTTCGGCGCGGGCGGGGCCTCGAGCGTGTACTGGCCGGCCGCGTTGACGACACCGGTGATGGTGCCGATGCCACTCGAGGCCGCGAGCGGGGACCTACGCACGATCAACAACAGCGGCGTGCTCGCCGGATCGCTGACCAGCGTCGGACTCAACGCGCAGACGGTTCCGGTGTTCTACCCGACGACCACCGGTATCTGGTCGCGCCTCATCACCGGTGACGCGTTTGGCGCCGTCTATGGCAGCAACGACCTGGGAGCATTCGCCGGGTCCATCGGCAACCCCAATGCACAGCCCGTGATGTGGGCTGCGGTGCCGTAGCCCGCATCCGGCTACTCACCCGTTGCCAGGGATGCGCCATTTGAGTAGTGTCCGGATGTCATTTGGCGTGGGAGTCCAACATGTCGGCAGCATCGGTGGCCGCGAAGCTCGGGGGACGGTCCGTCCTGAAGCGGGTCGTTCGCTCGGAGCTCGACCTCGCGAAGCTGATTCGGAACGGCCTCCCGGCCGCCGCCCTCGAGCATCTGCTCGCGCGGGAAGGTATCTCGGCAGCGGATCTCTACCGACTGGTCGGATCACCGCGCACGTTGCAGCGGAAGCGTGCCGCCCGCCTGCAGCTCTCTCCCGAGGAATCCGACCGGCTGGCCCGCGTCGCGCGCCTGATCGCGCGCGCCGAGGAGGCGATCGGAGACGCCGACAAAGCCCACCGCTGGTTGGCGCAGCCGAACAGGGCGCTGGGCGGGTCGAGTCCGGTCGCCCTCCTCGACAGCGACGCCGGGTCACTCGCGGTCGAGCGGGTGCTCGGTCGCATCGAGCACGGCATCGTCGCCTGAGCATCGTCGCCCGGCGTGACGCTCGATCGGGTCGCGGGCAGCCGTATTCACGTCCATCGCATCTGCCGGCGGAGCTTCGTCGCTCTCGATGGGCGCGGCGCCTTCCTCTACGGCGGTCGCTGGAACACCCCCGGCACCGCGGTCGTGTACGCGTCGAGCACGCTCGCGCTCGCCGCGCTCGAGTCGCTGGCGCACTACACGCCGGACACGGCGCCCGATGACCTGATCGCTCTGACGATCGAGCTGCCGGCCACCGCGACCATCGCCAGACTCCCGGCCGCCCTTCCCTCCAATTGGGTACGAGGGCCCGACCATCCGGCCTGCCAGGCGGCCGGCGATGAATGGGCTCGCGCCGGCTCGACTCTCGCTCTGCGCGTGCCGTCCGCCATTGTGCCGGAGGAGGAGAACGTTCTGCTCAATCCGCTGCACGCCCAGATGGCGCGCGTCCGCGTGGTGGCGCGTCGTGACTTCTCCTTCGATCCGCGTATCGCGCGTTGACGGGACGCTCCGCTTGGGAGGGCTTCTGTCCCGTCGAGCCGTCGCTTATGATCACGGCGCACTGAACCACCACCATCCGGCCGCCCGGAAGAAGGGCTCCATGCGCCACCCGTTGCACGTCCTGCACGCGCTCCCGTTCTTCTTCGCTGCGCTCGCCCTCACCGCCCAGCAGCCGAAGCTCGGCACGATCGACTTCCCCACATCGGGGTCGACCGCTGCGCAGCCCGCGTTCATCCGCGGCGTTCTCTACATGCACAGCTTCGAGTACCTCTCGGCGGCGGATGCCTTTCGCGAGGCGCAGCGCCTCGACCCGTCCTTCGTCCTCGCCTACTGGGGCGAGGCGATGAGCTACAATCACCCGGTCTGGTTCCAGCAGGACAGTGCGGCTGCGCGCGCGGTGCTCGCCCGGCTTGGCGCCACGCCGGCCGAGCGGCGGCTCAAGGCGAAGTCCCCGCGCGAGCAGGGATACATGGATGCGGTGGAGCTGCTTTACGGAGCGGGTGGCAAGGAACACCGCGACAGTGCGTACGCCAAGGCCATGGAGAAGCTCTCCGCCGCCTATCCGGACGACATCGAGGCCGCGACCTTCCACGCGCTCGCGATTCTCGGCACGAGCCACGGCGGGCGGCACATCCCGGCGTATCTCCGCGCCGGGGCGATCGTGGATCCGATCTTCCGCGACCATCCCGACCATCCGGGCGCGGCGCACTACATCATCCACTCGTACGACGATCCCGCCCACGCCGAGCTTGGGCTCGCGGCAGCCCGAGCGTACTCGAAGATCGCCCCGGCAGCGCCGCACGCCCAGCACATGACCTCCCACATCTTCCTCGCGCTCGGGATGTGGGATGACGTCGTCGCCGCGAACGAAGTCGCGTGGGCCGCGTCGGGGAAGCGCAACGGGCATTACTCGCACTGGCTCGCCTACGGGTATCTGCAGCAGGGGCGCTATGCGGATGCCGAACGTCTCGTGGCAGCAGCGGAGCGGGAGGCGGAGCAGAGTTCGGGGCGACGGCCATTCGCCGCCATGATCCGCTCCACCTGGCTCGCGGACACACGCCAGTGCTCCGGAGCGGTAACGGCGCGCAGCGACAGCGCGGGGCTGGCGGCGATGGCGGTAGACTACGCGGCTGTGCTCTGCGCGTCCGAGCGTGGAGATCGCGCCACGGCGACGACGGCGCTCCGGCATGCGGAAGGGCACGCGGGGAACGATGACGTCAGGATGGGTAGCGACGGCATCGCACTGCTCGAGATGCGGGCGCTGGTGCTCCGCGCCGGAGCGAAGCGCGAGGAGGCCGCGGCGCTGTTACGTCAGGCAGCCGAGATGGAGGCGAAGCTCCCCTACGAATTCGGCCCACCCGACCCGGCCGGGCCGCCGCGCGAGCTGCTCGGCGAGCTCTTGCTGGAGATGAAGCGGCCGGTCGAAGCGGCAAGGGAGTTCGAGCTGGCTCTCCGGCGCACGCCGCGGCGCGCCCGCTCGCTGCTCGGGCTCGCTCGTGCTCGAGCGGCGAGCGGTGATCGGCCGGGAGCGGAGAAGGCGTACGCCGAGCTGCGGTCCATCTGGCATGCCGCCGAGCCTGGTGTCGCCGCGGTGGCCGAGGCGAGTCGCGGCCGGGGGCCATAGCAGTACCGTCGTCGGGCCGTTCAGCGCCACTCGCACTGCACTCGAGCGCCGACCCTCGTGTCCTTGAATCGGTCTGGCGAGACATCGCAGAATGTGCCATCGAGCGCGAGCAGCGTGTGTGGCTCCTGCTTCGTCACGACCTCCTTGAACACCCAGCCGCGCGTCACCCCAACGCCCACGCCCACGCCACGACCGTTACTGCCCGCGGTCACCTGCTTGCCGGCATAGACGCATCCAGCGCAGGTGATCAGCGCGGCCGCCATCGTTCCCCGGATGTATGGCGTCACGTGAAGCTCGCCTGGTCCATGCGGAGGATGGTCGCGAGGAGAACGTTCGCGCCATTCACGATGTCGGCGGGGCGCGAGAACTCCTTCGGCGAGTGACTAATCCCCCCGACGCTCGGAATGAAGATCATCCCCATCGGCCCGAGCTGCGCCATCGCCTGGGCATCGTGGCCGGCGCCGCTCGGCATCACTCTCGTCGTGAGTCCCAGCTCCTTCGCCGCGTCGGCGATCGAGGCGCGCACCCGCGGATCGCTGGGCGCCGGGATGTTCTCGTGAATCGGCTTGTACTCGAAGGTCGTACCGTTCTCGCCACCGATGGCGCGCGCCTCGGCGACGATCCGCTCGTAGAGGATGTCGATCTTGGCGCCATCCAGATCCCGTAACTCGAGCGTGCACACCACCCGTCCCGGGATGACGTTGGGCGCCCCGGGAAAGGCCTGGATGCGTCCGACGGTTCCGACCTGCCGGCCGGGCACGCTCGTCACGATCCGGTTCACCGCCTGGACGAACTTCGCCGCGGCGAGAAGGGCGTCCTGGCGCCGGTCCATCGGCGTCGTACCGGCGTGGTTGGCGAAGCCGGAGACAGTCACCTCCCACTGCTTGATCCCGACGATCCCTTCGACGATGCCGATGTCGAGCTTCTCGCGCTCGAGCGTGCCCCCCTGCTCGATGTGGAGCTCGAGATAGCACGCGATGTCGCCCTTCGCGCGGCGCGCCTCGCTGATACGCGCGGGATCGCCGCCGAGGAAGGAGATGCCATCGGCGATCGTCCTGCCGCTGCGGCTGACGGTGGCGAGCTCGCCTTGGGCGAGCTGTCCGCTCACGGCGCGGCTTCCGTACAGCCCGCCTTCCTCGTTCTGCCAGACGACGACCTGAATGGGATGTCGGACGACGATGCTCCGATCGGCAAGGGTGCGCGCCACCTCGACCGCCGCGAGGGACCCGACGTTACCGTCGTAGCTTCCGCCTTCCGGAACCGAGTCCACGTGCGAGCCAAAGACGAGCGGCTTGAGCGACGCGTCGCGGCCGGCACGGGTGGCGATGATGTTGCCCGCGACGTCGATCCGAGGTGCGAGCCGCGCCTCGCGCATGAGGCCGATGACGTACTCGCGCGCCTGCCTGTCCGCCTCGCTGTAGGCCGGGCGCGTGACACCGCCCTCGGGGTTGGCTCCGAAGCGGGCGAGCTGGGCGAGCTGCCGGTTGAGCCGCTCACCGTCCACGCGCGGGCCGGGGCTGGCGACACGCAGCCAGCGTGTGCGCGGCATCCCTGAGATGAAGAGGCCGCCGATGAGCGCGGAGCTGAACTCCCGACGATTCATGTTCGCGACCGGGTGACGGGTCGCTATTGGTTACTGGGCCGTCCGGGTCAGCGCAAGGACGCGGCGGGCGGGTGAAACTCTCCGCTATCCATTCGGAAAGGGATAGATCTCGTCTCCGATCCAGTAGTGGGCGAACAGAAGCGCCAAGAGGGTACCGGCCAGCCAGAGGATCCACCGCCGGCGGCGCCAGCTGTCGCGGGAGCCGGACTGTTGCGCCGGGATGTCGACGAGATAGGCGGCGCAGTAGCAGAGGTTGGCCAGCGCCGCGAGCACCAGGAGCTTGAGGAGTGATGGGAGGGTAAGGGACGGCCGGAAATGAGGCCACGTCACGACAACCCAGCCAGTTGCGAGCCCGGCGAGCGCCAGGTTGTAGCCGATCCGCCGAAGCTCCCAGTACCGGATCGCGTCGCGAAAAATATCCCGGGATGTTTCCGGCAAGTCCGGCCCCGGCGATGATACGCCGGACAATGGAGTGGGTGGCATGGCGCCTCGAGACAAGCCAGAGTGGTGATCGTTGTCTGTGTGATTCAAAGTACTTTGCTGGGTAATGTCACACAAGCGGAGCGTTGGCTGGCGCCGCGGCAGAGGCGGCAGGCATATTGAGCGCCGCGCTCCGGTGCCCTCCCACTCGCCGCTCGCACTCCTCATCCCCGCCCACTCCGATGAAGGCTCTCCTTCTCGTCCTGCTGATCGCCGGCTTCTCATCCCGCGCGCTCGCACAAACCCCCTCGCCCGCAGACTACGCTCGCGCACGCCGGGTGCTCCGCGCGACCCCGCTCGTGGACGGGCACAACGATCTGCCCTGGGCAATCCGCGAGAACAAGACGGCGCCGCTCGACGTCGAAGCGTACGATCTCCGCACGCCGAGAAAGGGGATGACCGATCTCGAGCGTCTGAGAAAGGGAATGGTCGGGGGGCAGTTCTGGTCCATCTACATCCCCGGGGAGATCCGCGACTCCGGGTTCGCGCGCGTTCAGCTCGAGCAGTTCGACATCGCGCGCCGGGTCATCGCCAAGTATCCCGACCGGCTGCAGTGGGCGCTCACCGCGCCCGAGATCCGTCGCGCCGCCCGGCAGGGAAAGGTGGCCTCGCTGCTCGGGCTCGAGGGAGGCCACGCCATCGAGAACTCGCTCGGCGCGCTGCGTGTCTACTACGATCTCGGCGCCCGTTACATGACGCTCACCCACAACGTCACGCTCGACTGGGCCGACGCGGCGCTCGACAGCGCGAAGCACGGCGGGCTCACCTCCTTCGGGCGCGAGGTGGTGCGCGAGATGAACCGTTTGGGAATGCTGGTGGATCTGTCGCACGTCTCACCGGGGACGATGAGCAGCGCGCTCGACGTCACCGAGGCGCCGGTGATCTTCTCGCATTCCGGCTCGCGCGCGCTGGTGGATCATCGCCGCAACGTGCCCGATTCCATCCTCGCCCGCCTGCCGAAGAATGGCGGCGTGGTCATGGTTCCGTTCGTCACCAGCTTCGTCTCGAAGGAGGTCAAGACCTACGATGATGAGCTGGGCCGGATGAACGCCGAGGCGATGGCGAAGTACCCGACGGACAGCGCGGCCCGGGCGGGGCAGGTGAAGGAATGGTCGTCTGGTCACCTGAAGCCCAAGGCAAAGCTCGGCGACGTCGCCGACCACATCGAGCACGTGCGCGACGTCGCCGGCATCGATCACGTCGGGATCGGCAGCGACTTCGACGGGATCCAGGAGACGATCGTCGGGCTGGAGGACGTCTCCAAATTTCCGGATCTGCTCGCCGAGCTGTCGCGCCGCGGTTGGTCGGACGAGCAGCTGCGAAAGGTGGCCGGCGAGAACGTGCTGCGGGTGCTGACTCAGGCGCAGGCGGTAGCGACGCGGCTGCAGAAGGAGCGGCCGCCGAGCACGAAGACGATCGCGCAGATGGATCGGGCCGGCGCGACGCCCTAGTCATGCGCGTTCTCACGCGACGTGCCGCCATCACCTTGCTCGTCGCCCTGCCGGTGACGCTCAACGCCCAGCGCCACCGGCCTCCGCGCGCCGAGCACTTCGACTCGACGCTGTACAAGGAGATCGGCTATCGCTTCATCGGCCCCGATGGAAATCGCGTGATCGCGGTGGCCGGCGTGCCGGGCGATCATCGCGTCTACTACGCGGGCGCCGCGTCGGGCGGGCTCTGGAAGTCCACCGACGCGGGCACACACTGGATCCCGCTCACCGACAGCCTCCCCGTCTCCTCGATCGGATCGATCGCGATCGCGCCCTCGGACCACAACGTCATCTACATCGGCACCGGTGAGACCTTCATCCGGAGCAACATCTCGATCGGGGATGGCGTCTGGAAATCCATCGACGCGGGAAAGACGTGGAAGCACGTGGGGCTCGACGCCACCGGTCGCATCGGCCGCATGCTGGTGGATCCGCGCGACGCGAACATCGTCCTCGCGGCGGCGCTGGGAACGGGGTACGCGCCACAGACCGAGCGCGGGGTGTACCGGTCGAGGGACGGAGGCGCGACCTGGGAGAAGGTGCTGTTCGTGAACGACAGCACCGGCGTGTCGGATCTGGCGATGGATCCCTCCAACCCGAACATCCTGTTCGCCGGGACATGGCAGATCGCGCTGCATCCCTGGAGCGTCGAGAGCGGCGGCGCGGGGAGTGGCATCTACGCCTCGCGCGACGGCGGCACGACGTGGAAGCGCGTGCAGGCGGAGGGACTTCCGAAGGCGCCGATGGGGAAGATCGCGGTGCAGGTAGCGCGGTCGGATCCGAACCGCATCTACGCGCTCATCGAGACCAAGGATCCCGGCCTCTACCGGTCGGATGACGGCGGCCGGCGCTGGCGACTGGTGAACCAGGATCACGATTTCCTGGAGCGCCCGCACTATTACACGCGTTTCGCCATCGCCCCCGACGATGAGAACCGATTGTACTTCGTCTCCGTACGCTTCACCCAGTCGCTCGACGGTGGGCTCAGCAAGCTCACACCGTCGCCGCGCGCGGGCGGAGACCTGCACGACATCTGGATCGACCCGCTGGACTCCGACCGGATCATGGTCGGCGACGATGCCGGCGTGTCCATCTCGGTGGACCGGGGGCGCAACTGGATGCGCGTCGTGCTTCCGAACGCCCAGATGTACCACGTCGCCGCCGATAACGCGGTGCCGTATTACGTCTATGGCAACCGTCAGGACGGCTACTCGTATCGCGGGCCGAGCAACAGCCGCGAAGCGGGACGATCGCTCGGGAACTGGGAAGCGGTGGGCGGCTGCGAGAGCGGCTTCGCCCTCCCCGACACCGTGGACGGGCGCACCGTTTGGAGCGGCTGCTACGACGGTGGGCTCGAGCGATTCGATCTGACCACGCGGATGGCTCGCGCGGTGAAGGTGTGGCCCGAGGCCGGCTACGGCATCACGCCCCGCGACCTGAAGGAGAGGTTCAACTGGACCTTTCCGATCGCCATCTCGCCGCACGACCATGCCGTGGTGTACGTGGGGAGCCAGCATCTCTGGCGCACCGGCAACGGCGGACAGAGCTGGAGCAGGATCAGCCCCGATCTCACGACCAACGATTCGACGAAGCAGCGCAGCTCCGGCGGAATCGTCCCCGACAATCTCTTCGTGGAGAACGCCACCGCGCTGTCGGCGATCGCGGAATCGCCCGTCAGCAAGGGAGTGATCTGGGTGGGGACGGCCGACGGGCTCGTGCAGGTCACACGCGATGGCGGCGCCCACTGGGAGAATGTGACCGCCGCCATCCCCAGACTCCCCCGCTGGGGATGGGTGAGCAACATCGAGCCATCGCGCCGCGAGGCCGGGCGGGCGTATCTGGCGGTTGACCTGCACCAGATGAACGACCGCAATCCGTACATCTTCGAGACCACGGACTTCGGCCGCAGCTGGCGGTCGGTCGCGGGCGACCTGCCCCGCTCCCCGTTCAGCAACGTGCACGTCATCCGCGAGGACAGCCGGCGCGCGGGAATGCTCTACGCGGGGACGGAGAACGGCGTCTGGTACACGTTGGATGACGGCGCGCACTGGATGCCGCTGCAGAACAATCTGCCTCGCGCGCCAGTCTCGTGGCTCACCATTCAGCCGCACTTCGACGATCTCGTCGTCGCGACCTACGGCCGCGGCATCTGGATCCTCGACGACGTGGCGCCCTTCCGGATCGTGGACGATTCCCTGCTCGGCAAAAAGGCGATGATGTTTCCAGCGCGCGAGGCGTATCGCTTCCGGCGCATCTCGAACACCGTGAGTGCGGCCAACAGCCTGGTGAGCGGTGAGAATCCGCCGGCGGGCGGCGACGTCACCTACTTTGTCCGCGATTCGATCGCGCCCCGGGCTGCCGGTGTGCCGGCGCCGGACAGCGCCGCGAAAATGGACGCCGCGCGACAACAGTCGGAGGCCACGCGAGCCGCTCCGGCGGACACGATGCGCTCCGTCCGCGACACGGCGCAGGCGCGCGATTCGCTGGAGCTCGCGGTGCTCGACAGCACGGGCACGGCGGTGCGACGCTTCAAGGCGCCGCCGCCCAAGCGCGGACTCAATCGCGCCTGGTGGGATCTACATCTCGATGGGCCCCGGCCGGCGCGGCTGCGCACCGCACCGCCCGAGCACGCGCACGCGCGCCCGGGCGGAGGATCCAGAGCTCTCGTCACATGGGATCTGGACATCGCTCCCGGGCTCGTGGGGCCGCTCGCCGCACCGGGACGCTACACGGTGCGGGCAATCATCCGCACCGACACTATCTCCACCCCGATGCTGGTGAGGAGGGATCCCAACTCCACCGGGAGTGACGCGGACATCGCGGCTCAGCTCGCGATGTCGCTCGAGCTCCGCGACCAGATGAACGCGGTGGTGGACATGATCGACCAGCTCGAGTGGATGAGGAAGCAGCTCGTCGATCTCGGCTTTCTGGAGAGCGAACGGAAGAAGGATGTGAAGGAACGGCACGCCGCGACCGAGGGCACCGACACGCTGGCGGTGGATTCGCTGGTGAAGGTCATCAAGTCGCTCGAGAAGAGGGCGCTCGACGTCGAGCGGAAGCTCTTCGACGTGAATCTCTCGGGGGCACGCGAGGATGCGTTTCGATCGCCGGTTCAGCTCTTCGAGAAGCTGGCCAGCCTCGCGACCGAGGTCGGGAGCTCGAGCGCCGACTCTCCGCCGACGGACCAGCAGAGAGAGGTGCGGGCCATGCTCGCGGGGCAGCTCAAAGAGGCGCGGGCGCGATTCGATGCGCTGCTGCGCGAGGAGATTCCGGCGTTCAATCGGAGCATGGGGGAGCGAGGGGTGCCGGGGATCGTGGTGCGGGCGCCGTGAAAAGAGGCTCAGTCAGACCCATGCCAGTTGTCGCGCGACCCAGTGACATCGCCTGCCGAGCGAGCACACTGGCTACCTCGCCCATGTCCTCTATGGCCTGAAGCTTCTCCCGGAACGACAACATCAGGAACTCTCGATGCTGTCGCCGCCGATTTTCCTCCCACGTGGCAAGCGTCCAGTCGGGCTGCTCAGGCATCTTCTTTGTCCTCGCGCGGGTCGGCGGGTTTTGGCAGTCTCGTTGGGTCAAGGGAGAGCGGGAAGTTTTGCCACTGCCTTCGCGACCGCCTTGCAGGCTGTGATCAAGTCCTTCACCAGCCGATCGTCTACGTTCATGTCGCCCTCATACTCTCCCTGGTTCCGGATCTGATGGCACTTGGCGAGCAGCCGCCAAACCTCGGGTCCAAGTCCGAGCGTGTGTTCAATCGCCTGAAAAACGACATAGCGGTTGTTCGCTCGGTAGCCGGCGTGGCGCAGCGCGGCGAGGCAGAGGGCGTGCGCGGCGTTATATGCGAGGTCGAAGCGACTCTCGAGCGAGAGGTCGACGTTTTCGGAGTCGGCGAGACGCACCGTGCCGGAACGAACCAGTCCGGCGTATTCGTCGGCGTCGCGTGCTTCTTTCTTTAGGGAGGCGGATCGGGCGAGGTTATCGAGCGCGGAGGTCATCTTCGCCGCCGATCAGCCAGATTTTGGGCTTAGCGAGAACGCGGGTAGCAAATGACTTATGCGTGCGGATACGTTTTCGCAGCGCACTCGGTGAGTACACTGTGGGATTCACCGGTCGTCCAATCCGCCTCCTCACTTTCTCCAGAAGCGCGAAGAGATCTCCATAGGTGAGCTGTTCGCTGATCACCATGAGGTCGACGTCGCTGGTGGCTATATCCTCGCCCGCCGCGACGGAGCCGTAGACGAAGGCGGCGCGGATCTGCGTGGCGACAGGCATTAGGGCGGCACGCAGTACGTCGGCAAGACCGGATGTCTTGAGTATCAGCTCGCGCAGCGGCTCGAAGACCGGCGCGACTGGGTTCGCCTGGTAGTGCTTCTGGTTCCCAACGTGGGTGACCGTCACGAGGCCCGCGCCTTCGAGGCGGGCGAGCTCGCGCTGAACAGCTCCGGTGCCGGCGCCGGCACGGGCGATGATCTCATTGGCGTAGAAGCTCCGGCCCGGATTGCCAAACAGCACGCCGAGGACGCGCTGCTGGCCCTTCGTGAAAAGCGCATCGGCAACGCCCGTCGCACGGGAGAGGCCAGGTCGGCGGGCCGGGCGCTTGTCTATACCCATATCGGGTACTATACACCCCAAACTGGGTATTGCAAGCAGAAGGGGTCGAGCGCGGTGGCCCATGACGGGGTCATGAGTCCGACGTCCTCGACGGCTGCACCGTCGCACCTGGACGAGCGTGCTCAATCGCGTCGTCGTCGCGCGAGCCTGACCTCTCCATCGACTCGGCGGCGCCGCCGAGCGTAGATTGGAGCACGGAAGCAGAGGAAGGATGTCCCGACGAGCCGCTGGGGAGATAGAGATGGAGCCAACCACCAGGCTTATGACAATCGACCAACTTCTGGCGAGCCGGATGGCGAGCGAGCCCCTCGAGCTTGTCGCCGGAGCGATCCGACCCCTGACCCCCGCGAGCGGAGTGCACGGCCTCGTTTGCTATCGGATCATCCTCGCCGTAGGGCACTACGTCGAAGCCAACAAGCTCGGCACGCTCTTCACAGAGCAGACGGCCTTCGTGCTGAAGCGGGACCCGGATACCGTTCGCTGCCCCGACGTCGCCTACGTGGCCCGAGGCCGCCTTCCGCTACGCGGTGTGGGCATGGGGTGGATGCAGCTCGCGCCGGATCTCGCCATCGAGGTACTTTCTCCGTCCGACAGTGCGTCGGAGATGAATGCGAAGGTGCAGGAGTACCTCGAGGTGGGCGTTCGCCTCGTGTGGGTCGCTGATCCCAGGCTGCGCACTGTCACCGTTTTCGAGCGCGGCGGGCTGGTCCGCGTCCGCATGGAAACCGACCAGCTGGATGGCGGCGTGCTGCTCTCCGGCTTTCATTGCGACGTCGGGTCGCTCTTCGACGGCGTCGCACGCGAGTGAGCCGGGCGCCGCGCGCCTACCCCGCTCCCAGCTCCGCCGTCGCCAGAAACTTGGGCGGCCGTCTCGCCTTCGTCGCCTGCTCGAATGCGTACGCGAGCTTGAGAAGCGTCGGCTCGCTCCATGCGCGCCCGAAGAACGAGATCCCCACCGGCAACCCGTCCACGTACCCCGCCGGCACCGTGATGCTCGGATAGCCGGCGACCGCCGCCGGCGTCGTGCTACTCGCCGATGACGGGTCGCCGTTCACGAGGTCGATCAGCACAGGCGGACCCTGGGTCGGCGCGACGATCGCATCCAGCCGGTGCCTGTCCATCGTCGCGTCGATTCCCTTCACCCGCGACAGCAGCCGGTCCTTCGCCAGCGCCTTGCGATACGCCGCGCTCGTGAGCGGACCTTTCTTCTCGGCCATCTCCATGATCTCCTGGCCGAAGAACGGCATCTCCTTCGCCCGCGTCCTCTCGTTGAAGGCGATGATGTCCTTCAACGACCTGACCGGCGCGGACGGACCCAGATCGGCGAGATACGCGTTCAGATCTGCCTTGAACTCGTACAGCAGCACGTCGAACTCGGAATCGTCGAACTTCCCCGCGGTCGCGATGTTCGCGGGGTCCACGAGCGTCGCCCCCTGCTGCTTCATCACGTCGAGCGCCTGCGTGACAATTTTATCGGTGGCCGGGCTGTAGCCCATGTAGCGCGTGCGCGCGACACCGATGCGGGCGCCGGTCAGCCCCTTCACATCGAGAAAGGACGTGTAGTCGCCGCGCGACTTCCCCATGCTCGGCGCCGTCGCAGCATCCCGCACGTCCATGCCGGTGATCGCGCCGAGCAGGATCGCGGCGTCGGTCACGGTTCGCGCCATGGGTCCGGCGGTGTCCTGACTGTGGGCGATCGGGATGATCCCCGCGCGGCTCACCAGTCCCACCGTCGGCTTGAGCCCCACGAGCGAGCAGGCCGCCGCCGGCGAGGTGATCGAGCCGTCGGTCTCGCTGCCGATCGCCACCGCAGCATAGCTCGCCGCGATCGCGCCACCCGAGCCGGAGCTGGAGCCGGAGGGAGTGCGGTCGAGGGCATACGGGTTCTTCGCCTGCCCCCCGCGCGCGCTCCACCCGCTCGACGAATGCGTCGAGCGGAAGTTCGCCCACTCACTCAGATTCGTCTTGCCGAGGATCACCGCGCCGGCCGCCCGCAGCCGCTGGGCGACGAAGGCATCGCGCGGCACCGTCGCGCCCGCCAGCGCGAGCGAGCCGGCGGTGGTCATCATTTTGTCCGCGGTCGCGATGTTGTCCTTGATCAGCACCGGGATGCCATGCATCGCGCCGCGCGCGCCCTTCGCCTTCCGCTCGGCATCCAGCGCATCGGCGATCGCGAGCGCCTCGGGGTTGAGCTCGAGCACGTGCGAGAGCGAAGGACCTTTGCGATCCAGCTCGTCGATCCTCGCCATGTAGCGCTCGACGAGCTGCCGGGACGTCCACTTGCCCGAGCGCATCCCTTCCTGCAGCTCGGCGATCGTCAGCTCCTCGAGCTCGAAGGGGGCGGGCACATGCGGCCGGTCTCCGGACTCGCCCAGAAGCGCTCGCGGGTCGAGGCCCGTGAGAGTGAGGGCGCCGCCCAGCAGGCCCGCGCCGACGAATGCGCGGCGGCTCGGCGACTCGGGCTCGCCTCGCGCGTACCTGTTGCGAGGATCACGCATGGTCACTGCCCCCGTGAGGTTGCCGTCTTCTCGCCCGCGCTCCGCATCCCGAATTGCCGGTCGAAGTAGTCCACCATCGCATGGTTGACCACGAGCCAGCTCGCATGCCGCAGAAAGTCATGGATCTCGTCCGGGATCACCAGCTCCTCGAAAGACACTCCCGCCGCCGCGAGTCGCCGCGCCAGATCCACCGTCTGGTGGAAGCGCACGTTGCGATCGTCGTCGCCATGGATGAGCAGCACCGGCGACTTCCATGTCGAGATCGACGCGACCGGAGAGGACTTCCACGCGACCTCCGTCGCCGCCTCGCTGTCCCCCTTCTCGTAGCGCCCTTCCCCACCGCCGATACGGCGACCGCCATCGCCGGTAAAATCGTGCACGCCGTGAAGGTCCACCCCGGCGGCGAAGATGTCGGAGTTGCGCGCCAGCGCGAGCGCGGTCAGGTAGCCGCCGTACGACCCGCCCCAGATGCCGATGCGCTTCGGATCCACCGAGGAGAGGGTACGCAGATACTCCCCGCCCGCCTTCACGTCCTGGTACTCGGCCGCGCCCCACGGTCCCGCATGATCGGGGTGATGGAAGTTGTGTCCGTAGCCGATGCCGAGCCGGTAGTTCACCGACAGCACCACGTAGCCGCGGCTCGCCAGGTACTGATTCATCGCGTACGAGTTCGAGTAGTAGTACATGTAGTGCCAGCCGAGGAGCATCTGGCGCGGCGGTCCGCCATGGACGTAGATCACCGCCGGCTTCTTCGCGCTGCCGCCCGCGCGCTCGAAGAGCTGCCCATGCACCTCGACACCGTCGGCCGCCTTGAAGACGACCTTTCGCGGTGCCACGAGCTCGGCCGCCGGGAAGTCGGCCGGGATCTGATCCTCGGCGAGCGTCCGCGCCTTGCCTCCGTCCATCGGGATGACCATTGGCAATGGCGGCCGCTTCACGCCCGCTCCGATGAACGCGACGCTGCGGCCGTCGCCGGTGACCGCCGGTGTCCACTCGACGCCATCGCCTGGAGTGAGCGCCACCGGCACGGCGCGGTCAACCGGCACCTTGAAAATGTGCCGGCGGTCAATGTCATTCGAGTCGGCTCCGCTATTCGCGGCATAGACGAGAAGCTTCCCATCGGGGCTCGCGTCGATGTACTCGGTCATGAACTTGCCGGGCGTGAGCAGTAACGGCTCTCCCCCCGATTCGCTCACGGAGTACAGGTGCTCCCAGCCGTCCATGTCGGCGAGGAAGACGATCCGGTTCCCCGCCGCCCAGTGCAGGTTCGAGTGTCCCTGTGATCTCGGATAGGAGCCGAGGAGTGTGACGGGACTCTTCCAGACGGGGTGCGCCGCGCCGGAGGCGACGTCGGCGCTCCAGATCGCCCACGGAATCGGATGCTGCTCGAGCAGCGTCTCTGGCGGGCCACCACTACCGGGCACGCGAACGAAGGCGAGGCGGGCACCGTCCGGCGACCAGTGCGGATTGAGGTCGCGCGACGTGGTCGGGGCGATCCAGCGGACGGGCTCGGAGTCGGAGCTGACGACACCGATGAACGCGTGATCGCCGCGCTCGGAGACGAAGGCCAGCCGGTCGCCGCTCGGCGACCACACGGGTGACGTGCTCTCACCGCGCGCGAAGAAAAAGCGCTTGGGCGCCGAAGATCCGTCGAGCGGCATCACCCAGATCTGGTGGTTCGACGTGAACGCGACGCGATCGCCACGCGACGATATCACCGGCTCGTCTCCCTCGGCCAATCGCTTCGGCGCGCCAACACCGCTCACGGCGACGCTCCAGATCTCCACCTTGGGCTGCACCGCGCTCGACAGCGGATCGGGCGCGAGGTTCCCCTCCGCCGACCAGTTTGCGCCGTGGTCACCGCCGCGCACGTACACGACGGTCCGGCCATCCGGAGAGAAGGAGAGGTACGTCAGCTCCTGGCCGTCATCCACCCGGTAGTCCGTGACCTGACGCGCCTTGAAGTCGGGAGCTTCGGCCACCCAGATGTTGCGGAGACCCTTGGCATTGAACACCCACGCGACGCGAGCGCCACTAGGCGCGGTGACCAGCTCGGACGGAAAGGGGTTGCTCCTCACCTGCTCGATTGTGAACGAGCCGGGGACCTTCTGCGCGAATGCTGGCCAGGGCGAGAGGACGAGCAGGGCCAGGACCGTGAAGGCGAGTCGGGGGCGCAGGGAAAGCGTGCTCATGGACAATCTCCTGGAATCGTCGTCATGTACCGAGCTGATCGTATCTGCGCCGCACTGTCGGGAAAGGCAAGAGCGCCCTCTGCATTCAGCGATCGCGCACCCTGAGCCCGCACGCCTCGAGCTGCCAGCGCGGCGCAGGCGCACTGGGAAAGAGGCGATGCGCCGCGCCAGCCTGGTCGCGCACGCCCTCGCAGTCACCGCGCCGCGCGTACGACTCGGCGAGACGCATGCGGATGCGGTAGCTGCCGGGATCGAACCGCGCGGCGGTCACGAGAGTGCCGAGCCGGGTGGCGCTGCTGTAGGTCGCCATTGCCTGGATCTGTCCGGCGCTTCGAGCTACCGCGATCGATCCCGTCAGCAGGAGGAGCGCAATCGCCCATCCACGCATTTCTCCCTGACCAACCAGCGGCCTTCGCGGCTCGGAGCCCGACGAGAGCACGCCGAGTGCGCTCCACCCGATGAGCGCTGGCGCCCCGAGAAGGAGCACGGCATCGAAAGCGCCGACGATGAGGATCACGACGAGGGTGGCGGCGAGGGCGAGTGCGACGAGTCGATCACTCGGGCTCTGTGCGCTGCGCCACTGCCGGCCGGCGGAGACACCGAGTGAGATCATGGCGAGGAGCAGCAGCAGAGACGCCGGCATCCCCCTCTCCGAGAGAACGGCGATCCAGTCGCTGCTCGGCCAAGGATTGGCGGTCATCCCGCTGTCGTGATCGAGCGACGGATCGTTGCGTGCCGCGACTCGCGGATAGTGCACGGGCCAGTTCCCGGGGCCCACCCCGAGCAGGGGATGCGCCTCCGCCAGCTTGATGCTGTTGCGGTACTGCAGAACACGCCCGTGTCCGCTGCCTTCCCGGTAATTGACCACGCCGCGAACGCTGTCGAGGTAGGGCGAGCCGCTCTTCCACTCGAGCGTGTTGGGCAGGGCGAGAGCGGCCGCCACTCCGCCAACCGACATCACCGCCAGCAACCTGAGCCGGCGTCCGGCCAGCGCGTCGCGCCAGAGGCCGCGCGTGACGAGAACGCCGAACAGCACCAGCGCGCCGCCCACGGCGAGGGCGAGCCAGGCGTTGCGCGAGCGGGTGAGGAAGAGAACGGCCGCGAGGACGGCCAGGCCGAGGCCGCCCATCGCGACTCCGGCCGCCCGGCGGGCATCGAGTGTCCGAAGCATCAGGATCGGGAGACCGATGGCGGCCAGATGCGCGACGAAATTGCGATTGCCGAGCGTCCCACCCGGTGCGCGGTTGATGCTGAAGTACTCGCTCTCGAGGCCGTAGGTCTGGAGCAGCGACGTGGCAGCGGCGACGACTGTCGCCAGCGCGATCGCCGCCACGAGCGGGCGTGCGTATCCGGCCCGCCCCACGGTGCGCGCGCACCAGAAGCAGACCGCGCCCGATATGCTGACGGTCATGGCGCGCTCCGCCAGCCACCAGTTCTGCGCGAACAGCGAGGCGATGGCGCCGAGCAGCAGGTACAGCGCCAGAAAAATGTCCACCCGCTGAACGGTGACGGTCCGGGCGCGCGACAGGCAGAGCAGTCCTGCGCCGAGCGCGCTCAGGTGAAGGACGAGCTCCTTCGGGACGAAGTAGCGGTCGAGGTCGAAGGATTTGTACGGCAGCGCCGCGAACGCGACCATCACCGCGCCGCAGGCCAGGAGCAGCAGCGCGCCGCCGAGCGCTCTCCCCCGCTTCGCGGTCGAGGCTACCTGGTCCTCCCGGTCATCTCGGCGCGCCGATGGACCCGGGAGCGATCGGGCGCTCCGTGGAGGGGAGTCTGGGCGAAGGGAGGCTCACGAGCACGGCCGTGATGAGCAGTACCACCCCCGCCACCACGATCTCGCGGATCGCGGAGCGGTGCATTTCCGTGGCAACGCTCTCGTCACCGAGGCGGGGCCTGACGCGCTTCCAGTTCCAGGCCCCGAGAACGACCACCATCGCCACCACACAGAGCTTCGCGATGAACGTGTAGCCGTACGGAGTGGTCCAGAGGGCAGACAGGTACTTGAGGTGTCGCACGGCGGTGGTCACGCCGGTGATCGCGAGCAATCCAGCCGCCGCGAGCGCGAGCGGCGAGAACCCGCCGATGAGCTCCACGACCACCCGGCCGCGCTGCTCGCGCGGCATGGCTGCGCCGAGGGCGACCGACAGCCCCGCGACGACGACGACGAAGAGCGTCCCGATCCAGAGGGAGCCTGCAACGACGTGGAGCGGATTGACCAGAGCAGTCCACTTGAGCGCGACGACCTCGCGCAGAGCCAGCGCGACGGTTGCGATCGCCGCTACGGCCCAGGCTCCGGGCCGGCGGCGCCAGGCGAGACCGAAGGAGATCAGCATCACTGCGAGAGCGGCCATCTGGAAGAGCATCATGCCCCCACCCCGGTGGACGACTGCCATGATGTCGAGGTGCCGGGCCGTCGCGGTGTGGATCACGCCGGCGGTGAGCGCGCACGCGCCGAGGACGCTCCCCACCGCGCCGATGCCGGCCGCCCTGCTGGCCGCGTGCGTCAGCGTCGCAGCGAGGGGTGTCGCCGGTTCGGCTCGGCGCAGAAGAGGGGCGAGCACGGCGTAGCGAAAGCCGAGCGCGCCGAGAGTGCAGAAGGAGGCGAGAAAACCAATGAGCTCCCGGATGGGCTTGTCCCAGGTGAGCAGGGGCTCGGGTGAGATCGGAGGCTGCAACAGCATGGCGAACATTACCGGTGAAGGGAGGCGGGCGGAAAGTCGGCGGGGTGGTGTTCCATCGGGAATGACGCGCGCGTATATCTGCCCGGAGATCCCACTCGACCGGAGCAGCCATGAGAGGTGACAGGTCCAACAGAATGGCTCGGCGCCTCGCAGTCGCAGTCGTGGTCCTGGCCGCACCGCCCTGCCGAGGCCAGGCAGCCGATCCTGGCGCCGCCTTCACCAAGACGAACGCGCAGATCGTCATGCGCGATGGCGCGCGGCTCAACACCGACATCTACGTCCCCAAGGGTGCGACCGCTGCGCTGCCGATCATCTTCCTGCGCACGCCCTATGGAATCGACGGGGCCGCGGGGCGATTCGCGAGCTCGCTCAAGGAGCTGGCGGAGGAGGGATACATCTTCGCCTTCCAGGACATCCGCGGGCGCTTTCGGTCCGAGGGAAGCTTCGTGATGCAGCGCCCACCACGCACCGATCGGGCGAATCGGAAGTCGGTGGACGAGAGCACCGATGCGTACGACACGATCGACTGGCTGATCAAGAACGTGCGTGGCAACAGCGGGCGCGTCGGGATGCTCGGCGTCTCCTACGATGGGTGGCTCACCGCGATGGCGATGCTCGACCCGCATCCGGCGCTTCGCGCCGTCTCGCCCCAGGCATCGCCCGCGGACATGTATCTCGGCGATGACTTCCATCACAACGGGGCCTTTCGCCTGAGCTACGGCTTCGAGTACGCGTCCGAGATGGAGTCCACGAAGGAGAACTCGGCATTTCCCTTCGACCGCTACGACACGTACGAGTGGTATCTCCGGCTCGGGCCGCTATCGAACGTGAACGCGAAGTACTTTCGCGGCCGGATTCCGACGTGGAACGACTTCGTGTCCCATCCCGATTACGACGGATTCTGGAAGCGGCAGGCGATGGCAGGATACCTGACTCGCGTGACCGTGCCGACGCTGAATGTCGCCGGCTGGTGGGACCAGGAGGACTTCTACGGGCCGGTGAAGATCTACGAGACGCTCGAGCAGCGGGACACTCGGCAGCTCAACTTTCTCGTCGTCGGGCCGTGGAACCATGGCGGGTGGTCGCGCGGAGAGGGCGCCACCCTCGGCAAGATCGACTTCGGCGGCGCGACGGCGCGCTACTACCGGGAGAAGATCCAGGCTCCCTGGTTCGCCTTTCATCTCAAGGACAAGGGGCCGCTGAAGCAGCCCGAAGCGATCACCTTCGAGGCCGGCGCGAATGCCTGGCGGAGTTGGGACGCATGGCCGCCGAAGAACGGCGTGTCGGAGCGCAACCTCTACTTCCATGCTGGCGAACAGCTATCGTTCGACGCGCCGACCGAGGCGGGGGACCAGGCGTTCGACAGCTACGTCTCCGATCCGGCGCATCCCGTGCCCTACCGCGCGCGACCCATCGAGCCGACGTACTACGCGCGGGGCTCGGGATGGCCCATCTGGCTTCTCGAGGATCAGCGCTTCGTCCACGAGCGGCCGGATGTGCTGAGCTGGGAGACCGAGCCGCTGGAGAGCGACGTCACGATCGCGGGACGGATCACGGCGCACCTCTTTGCGTCCACGTCGGGCACCGACAGCGACTGGATCGTGAAGCTCATCGACGTCTACCCGGACAGCAACGCAGCGAACCAGAAAATGGGCGGCTATCAGCTCATGGTCGCGAACGACGTCCTCCGCGGGCGCTACCGCAGGAGCTTCGAGACGCCGGAGGCGGCCGTTCCCAACCAGCCGGCGGAGTACGTGGTCGACCTGCACACCCAGGATTACCGCTTTCTCAAGGGGCACCGGATCATGGTGCAGGTGCAGAGCAGCTGGTTCCCGATCATTGACCGGAACCCACAGACCTTCGTCGCGAACATCTTCGAGGCGCCGGCGGACGCGTATCGCAGCGCGACGCAGCGAGTGTTTCGGACGGTGAGCATGCCCTCGCGGGTGACGGTCTCGGTCGTGACGTCGGATTCTTTGCGTGGGCGGCCATGATCCGGATCAGAGTCCGGTGACTCTCCGGCGCCTCTCGATTGTCGTGACCAGCACCGCGCTGGTGCTGACGGCTACGCTCGATTCTCGGATCGTGATGGGCCAGGCGGCCGGGGCCGGATCGCGATCGCCGTCGCCGACAGGGTACGCGAGCGATCTGTGTTGGCGCGGCCATCCAGAGCCGCGCTGCCACCTCTTCTGGATCACGGAGTTCGCCTCCGAGCATCCGATCGCGACCACGAGCACGCGATCGGTCTACCAGAGCGGCTTCGACCCGCAGTTCATCAATCCGGACTTCACGTGGCGAATCGTCTGGACCGTAGGGCCCATGGTGAACGTTGCGCCGCGATCCGCCGTGGGCGGAGCGTTCCTCCTGGGGCCAACGGAGTTTGGCTCGAGGATGGGTGCCGAGGCGCGCTACCGGCGATGGCTGGACGGCAATAACGCCGTGGATTTCTCGGCTGGCCTGATCCGGATGGATGTGCGTCGCGCGATGACACCGCCGGATCGTGAGCGCGCGAGCGGCCTCACGGCTGCCGTGGCGCTGGGGAGTGGTGATATGATCGGCGTCACCGGTCGAGTGGATGTTCTGCGTGACCAGGGCCGCGCGCGTGTCGGATCCTTTGCCGGCGTCCGGCTCGGCTCCTACGCTGCGGTCGGGGCCACCGCAGTCCTTGCAGCGGCATTCCTGCTGTTCGTCGCGGCATTTAAGGGCGGCGATCATCCCATCTAGTGGCCTCCGCCTGAGTTGTAGATCTGGCCTCGGCCTGAGATATAGATCGAGGGCACAGCAAGAAGACAAGAGAGGCAGCGGCCGCGGGTTATCGCGTTCGACGGATACCGCGACAGTGTCCTTCCTCATATCCTGCTCCTCGCCCGGCGCTCGGCCCCCACCCCACAGCACGGAGCGATCCCTGTCGCCCTTCGCCGCGAACATCCGCGGCTGCCTTCGCGGTTGAACTTGCCTCCGCAGCCAAGAGCGGCATCCGGTGCATTGCCCTTCTCTTGCTCCCTCCACCACCCTCCCTCCCCGAAACCATTTCCCCGGTCCTACCGTCTAACTCCCTTAGACATTCTATGGGAGCGGATCCGTGGCCAGGCCCGGGATAGAGCTTCTTCAGGGAACGCTGGACGTCATGATCCTCAAAACGCTCAGCTGGAAGCCGATGCACGGCTACGGCATCGCGAAGTGGATCCAGCAGATCACCGACGACGTGCTGCAGATCGACGAGGGCTCGCTCTACCCGGCGCTCTACCGAATGGAGAAGCGCGCGTGGGTGACGGCGGAGTGGGGGATCACCGAGAACAACCGGCGTGCGAAGTACTACCGCCTCACCGCGGCTGGCCGCCGCCACTTCGCGGCCGAGGCGTCGAGCTGGGCAGTCTTCGCGCAGGCGGTTGGAAAAATTCTGCGCGCCACCCGGCAGCCGGTCTGAGGGAGGAGGAACACACATATGTGCGCTTTCGAGAGCATCCCCGCCTGGCGTCGCTATCTGCGATTCTGGAAGCCGGACATCGCGGCCGATCTGGATGAGGAGCTCGCTTTTCACCTTCAGTCCCGAATCGAGGAGAGCGTCGCCTCCGGCATGACGGCGGAGCAGGCACGGGCCGACGCGCTGCGTCGGTTCGGCGACCTCGAGCAGATCCGGGCCACCTGCCACACCCTCGGTCAGGAACGGGAGATCGCCATGCGGCGTCAGGATTGGTGGGAATCGGTGCAGCAGGACGTGCGCTTCAGCATCCGCCAGCTTCTCCGCAACCGCGGGCTGACCACCGTAGCGGTGATCACTCTCGCGCTCGGCATCGGTGCGAACACGGCGATCTTCAGCCTCGTGAACGCGGTGCTCCTCCGCCCACTTCCGTATGCCAATGCGGATCGGATGGTGCAGATCCACGAGAGGTGGGGGGAGCAGTACGGCGAAGTCTCGATCGGCAACTTCGCCGATCTGCGCGCGCAGAGTCGCGCCTTCGAGCTCATGTCCGCCTACCAGGGGCGCAGCTTCAACCTGAGCGGAGCGGGCGAGCCCGAGCGATTGTCCGGCGCCAAGGTGACGGCGAGCTATTTCCGAACGGCGTACATGCCGCCTGCGCTCGGGCGATACTTCCTTCCCGAGGAAGACGTACCCGGTGTGGCAAAGGTGGCGGTGTTGAGCGAGGCGCTCTGGCAAAGCCACTTCGCCGCGGATCGCGGAGTGCTCGGTCGGAGCATCGAGCTGAATGGAGAGCGCTATGCGATCGTGGGCGTGGCTCCTGCCGGCTACACTCTCACACCGGAAGACGATCAGATCTGGGTGCCCGCCGCGTTCACCCCGGAGCAGCTGGCACAGCACGACGAGCACGTGCTGACGGTGATCGGACTGCTTCGGCCCGGAATGTCGATCGAGCAGGCGCAGGCGGATCTCGCGCCTCTCGCCCGAGCTCTCGGACAACGCTACCCCCAGACGGGAACGACGGGCTTTGTCGGGGTTGTGGATTTTCGGAGGGAGCTGATCAGCGATTATCGCACTCAGCTTCTCGTCTTGCTCGGCGCGGTCGTCCTCGTGCTGCTGATCGCCTGCGCCAACGTCGCGAATCTGCTGCTGGCACGGGCCGCGGCCCGGCAAAAGGAGATCGCGATTCGCACCGCACTGGGGGCCGCGCGAGCGCGGATCATGGGCCAGCTGCTGACGGAGAGCCTGGTTCTCTCGCTCGTGGGAGGCGTTGCCGGCCTCATCGTCGCGCGGGCCGGCATCCGTTTTCTCGTGACCGCGGGGCCGTCATCGGTTCCCCGGCTGGCGGAGGCGGGGCTGGATGGTCGCGTGCTCGCCTTCAGCCTCGCGGTGACCGTCCTGTGCGGTCTCGTCTTCGGGCTGGCGCCGGCGCTGCGAGCCGCGCGCGCGGAATTACACTCCACGCTCAAGGAGGGCGGCAAGAGCTCGGCGATGGGCTCATCGCGAGACCGGCTGCGGAACGCGCTGGTCGTCTCCGAGGTCGCGATCGCCCTGGTGCTTCTGGTGGGCGCCGGACTCCTGATCCGAAGCGCCATGTTGCTCCAGCGTGTGAATCCCGGCTTCGATCCCTCCAATGTGCTGAGCGCGCGGCTCGCCCTTCCGTCGGTGCGGTACGGGACGCCGGGTGCCTTCGAGAGCGCATTCCAGCGGATCGCGGACGAGGCCGGACGAATGGCGGGCGTGCAGTCGGCCGCCGTCGTGTCGACGACGCCCTTCAGCCAGGGCCCCCAGAACGGCCTCGTCCCCGAGGGACGGCCGTTCGATCCGAAGAGCGCGATCGATGCGGCCTTCCGGCTCGCTTCACCCGGTTACTTCACGACGATGCGGATTCCCCTCAAGCAGGGGCGTCTGCTCGACGACCGCGACATCGCGGCGGCGCCCCGCGTCATGGTGATCAACGAGACGCTGGCCAAGGAGGCGTGGCCCGGACAGAGTCCCATCGGCAAGCGCATTGCCTGCTGCGAGGCCGGCCCGGATGGCAAGAGTCCGAGCTGGAAGGAGGTGGTGGGCGTGGTCGGCGACGTGCACGCGAGGGGACTCGGGAGTAGCGTTCCGCCGGAGTTCTACCTGCCGCTGCACCAGGCCCCTCGAGATGCCTGGCGCTGGCTCAATGGCGTCATGACCATCGTCGTCCGCGGCGGATCCGACCCGGCGCTTCTGGCCGGTCCGCTCCGCGCCTCGGTGCGCGACATGGATCCGACGATTCCGCTCTACAATGTGCGCACGATGAGCGAGATGATGGCGCAGTCTACGGCGTCCACGCGCTTCAACATGATGCTCCTCACACTGCTTGGCGCGACGGGCCTTGTCCTCGCGGCAGTGGGCATCTACGGTGTGATCGCGTACTTCGTCACCCAGCGAACCCACGAGATCGGCGTCCGCATGGCGCTTGGCGCCGGCCCGGGCCAAGTGCGTGCAATGGTCGTTCGCCAGGGAGCAATGCTCGCACTCGGAGGCGTTGCCATCGGTGTCGTCGGGGGTCTCGCGACCACTCGAATTCTCTCGGGGATGCTCTTCGGCGTTCGCGCCACCGATCCCGTCACCTTCGCAGGCGTCGGCATCCTGCTGGCCGCTGTCGCTGCGCTGGCGAGCTACATCCCTGCTCGCCGCGCGACGCGCGTGGATCCGCTCGAGGCACTCCGTTCGTCATGATGTCAGCTCATGGGTAGCCACGGGCGAGACCGCCGCACGAGGTGAGCGGTCCGGGTGGCGACGGTCGAAGAGCAACCCCATCGCCGCGATCACCACGATCGCGAGGACGCTGGCCTCGATGCCCATCGGCCCACCGGTGAGCCACACGGGACCGTGGAACGTCGTCGCGAGAATGTGATCAGCGACCGGCTTGCCCGCATTGCCGGTGTTTGGAGCACCGAAAAAGATGATCGCGGCAAAATCGAACGCGGCGTGGAAGCCGGCCGCGAACCAGAGACTCCCCGTGCGGCGGAAGGTGAGGCAGAGAAAGAGCGCGAGCAGCGTGACGTTGAGCGCGTCCATCACGGTCTCGAGTGGCTTCGTGAAGTAGTGCAGGAGGCCGAAGAAGACGGACAGCGTGATCGCGGCCGACCAGAAGCCGATGCCTCCCGCGAGCGCGACGAGGGGATACCCGCGAAAGACGAACTCCTCGTAGAGGCCGAGGATGATCATCGTCATGGCCCAGAGGGCGGCTGAGCGGGCGAGAGCCGAGCCGTGCAGCGCCAGGCCGTCCATCGACACGCCCCCCGCCAGCCAGATGAGCGCCATGAGAGCCGCCACCCCAGTCGTCCCCCAGAGCGCGCCCTCCCCGAAGCGGGCGCCGAGCCCCGCGCGGATCGGAAGGCCGAAGTCGCCCAGAGGCCGTCGATCGACACGAGCCATCACTCCGGCGGCAGCGAGCGCCGCCAGCAGCCCCGTGCCGTCCGACAGCAGGAAATCGAGCCAGTGCCATCCCTGATGCGGCTTGTAGCCACCCACCTGGAAGACGAGCAGCTGGAGGAGCGCGGTGGCCGCCAGGAAGAGCGAGACGTAGAGGAGAAAGCGCCAACCGGCACGAAGGCCGGTAGGGCCTGAGAACAAGGAGCGCATGGTGGCCCTCGGCCTGGGTGGAGCTGGTCAATAGGGCACGAATTCTGCCCTGGTCCTGGCACAGTGCGCCAGCTCGGCGCACGACATGAACGTCAGGAAGTGAAGATGAATACCAGCGGAAGCAATAACGCCGACTTCGGGGACGTGAGCGGCTCGGCGAACAGTCGGGCAGCATCGTCCAGCTCCAGCTCGGCCGACTTCTCCGACGTGAAAGCCGGGGCATCGTCCACCGCGCCGGCAGACTCGGCGACGGGCGGGCGCACCTACACCGTCAAGTCGGGTGACAATCTTCGAAAGATCGCCACCCACTTCTATGGTGACGAGATGAAATGGCACAAGATCCGGGATGCGAATCGGAGCCTTCTGCCTTCGCCCGACAACATTCAGGTCGGCGTGACGCTTCGCATCCCCGACGCCTGATCCGGCAAGGAGGTTTCCATGCATTCCAATACTCGAGTGATGGCCGTGCGCACGCTGGCAGTGATTCTGGCTGTCGGCACCGTGGCGTGCGGCAAGAAGGACAGCAGCGCAAACGGAGACATCGCCGCCAATCCGGCACCGGCACCAGCGCCGGCGAAGGCGATCACGGTGAGCACGATCGACATCGGGCGGCACATCGGCTCCGACAAGCACATCTCCCATGCGACCGACAGCTTCGGCGTGCGCGACACGATCTACGCATCGATCATCACGGACGGCTCGGCGGACAGCGCCAAGATCCAGGCCCGCTTCACCTTCGACAACGGCAACAAGGTGGTGAAGGACACGACGCTCGTGATCCGGCCGACGGGCGGGACAACGGCGACCGAGTTTCACATCGCCAAGGCGACACCCTGGCCAAAGGGTGGCTACCGCCTTGAGGTGTTCCTGAACGGAACGTCCGCGGGGTCCAAGAACTTCAGCGTCAAATAGCTCCCTGGCTCGCTACGCCGCTCGCTTCCCGGCGGCCGAGATCAACTCCTCCTTCCATCGCCCGCACCGCCCGGACAGCTATCGCCGCTGGGCCGACAGCGTGCCGGCGGACTTTCGGTTCGCGGTCAAGCTGCCGAAGGAGATCACCCACGTTCGCAAGCTCCGCGACTGCGTCGAGCCAATCGACCGCTTTCTCGGGGAGTGCGGTCAGCTCGGTGACAAGCTCGGACCCCTTCTCGTGCAGCTTCCGCCCAGCCTGGAGCTCGACTCCGCGGTCGCACGCGGATTCTTCGAGCTGGTGCGCCAGCGGGTGACCGGCCCCGTCGTCTGCGAGCCCCGCCACCCAACCTGGTTCGGCGATGAAGGCGATGACCTGCTCCGTCGGATGGAGGTGGCCCGCGTCGGCGCGGATCCCGCGCGCGTTCCGGAAGCCGGGCATCTCGCGCCCCGAACCCCGCACGCCTAGTTTCGCCTGATCCCACATCAGGCGTCCCCCATGCACGTGCTCGCTGGTATCCGCCGTGTTTCGCTTCGTGCTCCCCTCGCTCTTCTCGGCGTCGCAGCGACGAGCGCGGTGCGAGCCAGTGCGCAGCAGATCGCTACTCCGTTGAGGCAGTCCGCGCTCGATAGCAGCAGCGCGCGGGCCGAGCCTCTCTCGCTGCGTGATGCGTCGCGGAAGGATCGCTGGCTCGGCGTCGGTGCGCGCGACCTGCGATGGGCGCCGGATGGATCGGCGGTCTACTTCCGGTGGAACCGAGCCCCCAAGGCGGAAGAGGATTCCGCGGCCGACCCGTGGTTCCGTGTGGATCGCTCAGGCACGCGCGCCGAGCAGCTCCCGGACAGCCTGGCGTGGCGGGTGCCGGCCGCGCGGCCGAGCTGGAGCAGAGATGGTCGCCGCGCCGCATGGAGCGCGAACGGGTCGGTGATTCTGTGGGACGCAACCTCGGCGCGACCTTCCCTGCACCGCATCCTCGCTGCGGCAACCGATGCACCGCGGCATGTCCGCTTCGCTGATCGTGATCGCGCAGTGGATTTCATGCAGGGGGAGGATCTCTACCGGTACGATCTGGCTGCGGGTGAGCTGCGGCGGCTCACCCGACGTCACGCCAGGAGTGCCGACCAACGCACGGACGCGCAGCGATGGCTGGTGCAGCAGCAGCTCGATCTGTTCCAGACCCGACGTGATGTACGAGCGCAGGACAGTGTGGCGTCCGTGCGCCGCCGCGCGGCCGACCCCTATCCGGTGCAGGCGATCCCGGCCGAGGAGGGTGTGCGGCTAGACGACGTGCAGCTCTCACCGGACAATCGCTGGCTCACCTTCCGCTGGATCCGCGAGGAGAAGCGCCGCCCGGTCACCCATTACCTCGACTACGTCACGGCGTCCGGTTACGCCGAGGTCCGCGACTCTCACGACAAGGCGGGGGAGCCGCGCGACGAAGAGAAGCTTGGCATCCTGCGCTACGATCCGGCGGCGGACCCCGACCGCGCGAGCGTGATCTGGGCAACATCCAGTGATGCCGGCTCCCGGCCAGTGGTGATCCATGCGGCATCGTGGAGTCTCGAGGGCGACCGTGCAGTGGTGCAGATCTCCTCGCAGGATGGCAAGGACCTGTGGATCGGCGCGCTCGAAGCGGGCACGGGTGTCATTCGCACGATCGACCACCAGCGCGACAGCGCCTGGCTCGGTGGTCCGCCGGTGCTAGCGCAGCGCCTGCAGCCGGCGCTCCTCGAGTGGCTGCCCGGCGGCCGCTTCGTCTTCGCCTCCGAACGGAGTGGATGGAGCCATCTGTATCTCGCCGGCGCCGACGGGGTGATCCAACCGCTCACTAGCGGCACGTGGGAGGTTCGCGCCGCGGACCTGTCCCGCGATCGCAGCCACTGGCTGATTGGTGCAAGTCGGGAGCATCCGTCGGACGATGCGCTGTATCTCATGCCCGCGGCGGGCGGCGCGCTGGTGCCGGTGGCGACGACCCCGGGCCGGCATGCGGGTTCGCTGTCCCCGGATGGCCAGCGCCTCGCCGAGATCTACAGTGAGACCATCCAGCTACCGGATCTCCTCTTGCGGGACGCGCGTGCCGGCGCGCCGGCGGTCCGGGTCACGGCGAGCGGCACAGACAATTTCTTCTCGCACCGATGGACGCGCCCGCGAATGGTCTCTTTCCCCCACCCCGATGGGAAGCCGCTCTACGCTGCGCTCTTCGCGCCGGAGAAGCCCAACGCCGAGCACGCCGCGGTGATGCACGTTCACGGAGGTGGCTACCGGCAGTTCTCCCACCGCGGCTGGTCCGTGTACGGCTACAACTCGCACCTCGGTATCGTGAACTATCTCGTGCAGCAGGGCTACACCGTGCTCGACTTCGACTACCGCGGTGGCGCGGGATATGGCCGCGACTACCGGGCAGGGACATACCGCGACATGGGCTACACGGATGTCGACGGCGCGGTGGGCGCGGTGGACTGGCTCGCAAAGTCGCAGGGCGTCGACCGCACTCGCGTAGGAGTGTTCGGCGTCTCCTATGGCGGATTCTTCACCCTCGCCGCGCTGTTCAACCGGCCCGGGCTCTTCGCCGCCGGCATCGCGAACGCAGCCGTCTCCGACTGGGCGCACTACACCGACGTCTGGACAACCCCGATTCTCAACCGACCGTTCGAGGATCCGGAGGCCTACAGGCGGACCAGTCCGATCTACCATGCCGACGGTCTCAAGGACCCCCTGCTCATCGTCCACGGGCTGGTCGACGACAACGTGCACTTCCAGGACGCCGCCCGGCTGGTGCAGCGACTGATCGAGTTGGAGAAGCCGTTCGAGGTGATGTACTATCCGACCGAGAGACACGTCATCGCCAGCGAGAGCAGCCGTCTCGACTTCAACAAGCGGCTCCTGGCGTTCTTCGACCGCCATCTGCTGCGTCGCCCGGAAGAGACGGGGGCAGGGACGTCGTCGTCGCACTGAGCCGCACGGCCGCGCCGGCTCCGATGTGACTCGAACGGATCACCGGTGGTTCTGTTAGATGAGGGCGCGCGGCCCATCGACCGCGCGCCCGAGTCCTTCAGGAGCGAAAATGTCTCGACGCTCGACTGTTCTGGTGGCGCTCTCGGCGCTCGCGCTGGGCAGTTGCCGTCGCGACCCGGCGTCGCCCGAGACGGGGGAGCTGGCACACCTCCGTCTGCTCGCCGGCGCCGCGTCGGCAGCGCGCGTCGACGTCCGCGTCGATGGGGAGATGAAGCTCACCGGACTGCCTTTCGGCCAGCTCTCGGCGGCGATCGACCTCGCGCCCGGAGCACATTCCCTGGTGGTCGTCCCGGCCGGAAGCATCATCGACGTCATTGGCCGAACGTTCCTGCTCGGGCCCGGAAAGATCACGACGGTCGTGGCCGTCGATTCCGCGGGAGGCATCAATCCGGTCGTGCTCAGTGATACCGGGGCGGTAGCGATCGCCGGTCGCTCGAAGCTGCGGGTGGTGCACCTGGCGGAACAGGCTCCGCCGATCGACGTCTGGCGCACTCAACCCGACTACCCCGCGCTCATCCGCGTCATGTTCCCCTTTCCCTACCGCGCCGAGTCGCCCTACCTCCGCAGCACGCCCGGCAACTGGTCGGTGGTCGTGAGCCATGCCGGAGCCACGGACACGCTCGCCATGACCGGCCCGATCGCGATCGGGGATGGCCACGTCCTCAGCGTTCTGTTGCTCGACAAGCCGGGGGGAGGAATCCAGACGGTCGTGACCGAGCCGTGATGGCGCCGCCTGCCCTCAATCCCCCGCTTCCGGTAGCGCCTCCCCCAACGCCACCCGACCACGGAATTTCCCGAAGAGCCATTCCCTGAACTGGTCGAGGATCTCGTACATCGTCGGGATCACGAGAAGCGTGAGCAGCGTGGAGGTGATCACCCCTCCGATCACGGCTCGCCCGAGTGGGGCGCGGAAGTCGGCACCCTCGCCCAGTCCGAGCGCCACCGGGACCATGCCGGCGATGAGCGCGAGGGTGGTCATCAGGATGGGCCGGAGTCGGATGCGCCCCGCCTCGATCAGCGCGTCGCGCCGCGACATCCCGCGCTCGCGTCCCCACTTCGCGAAATCGATCAGCAGGATCGCGTTCTTGGCGACGATCCCCATCAGCAGGATCACTCCGATGAGGCTCATGATGTTCAGCGAATCGTGGGTGATCAGGAGCGCCAGCACGACGCCGATGAGCGAGAGGGGAAGCGAGAGCATGATCGCGATCGGGTCGAGGAACGACCCGAACTGCATCACCAGAATGAGGTACATGAGCATCACCGCGATTCCGAGCGCGATGAAGACGTGGGTGAAGACCTCCGACTGATCCTTCACTTCCCCACCCTGCGAGATGCGGTAGCCGGGCGGGAGAGGTGTCTTCGCGAGCCGCGCCATGACGCTCTGCGATGCCGTGCCGAGCGAGGTGCCCTCCACGTTCGCGCCGATGGTGATGACCCGGTCGCGGTCGAGATGGTCGATCTTCGCCGGCCCCAGGGTCTGCGTGATCGACGCGAGCTGGCCCAGCGGGACGATCGACGGCGCGCTGGCCGACACGCCGCTCCCTCCCTGCAGCACGATCGGGAGCTGCTGGATGTCAGTGACGCGCTGGCGCGCCTCCGGCGCGAGGCGCACGACCACATGGCGCGTCTCACCGGTGGGGTCCACCCAGTCGCCCGACTCGAGCCCGGCAAACGCCGGCCGCAGCGACTGCGCGACCTGCGCGACCGAGACGCCGAGCTGGCCCGCCAGGCCACGATTGATCTGCACGTCCAGCTCCGGCTTCTGCCCCCGCGTGGACAGGCCGATGTCCGTCACTCCGGGCGTCTTCTTCATCTCGTCCGCGATCTGCTCGGCGAGGCGCGTGAGCGTCACCGCGTCCGGGCCACGCAGCTCGAGCTCGAGCTGCTTTCGCGCGCCACCGAAGCCGCTCGTGAACACGTACGCCTTGGCACCGCCCACGTGCCGAAGCTCGTTGCGGAGCACCACGCCGAAGCCATCCTGGCTGATCGAGCGCTTCTTCTTCGGGATCATTCGCACGTAGATGGAAGCGGCATCCACCGATCCACCGCCCGTCCCTCCCTCCGACAGACCGGCACTGCTGCCGATGGTCGTGTAGCTGTACGCGATCTCCTTGTGCGCACGGATCAACCGGGCGTACTCCTCGGTCTTGATCTTCGTGTAGTCGAGGTTCGAGCCCGGAGGAGTCTCGACGCTCACCGTGATCTCGCTCCGGTCGGAGATCGGTATGAACCCGAATCCGCCGAACTTCCCCTGCAGAACGATCGCTCCGAAGAATGACGCGATGGCGATCGCGATCATCGCCACCCGATGGTCCAGCGCCCAACCGATGAGCAGCTTGTAGCGGCCGGCCTGACGGTCGAACCATTTGTTGAAGCGGTCGAGCGCGCGCGCGATCGGGTTGCTCCGCTCGTGTCCTTCGGTCTGCGGGTCGGCCCAGTAGGCCGACAGCATCGGGTCGAGCGAGAACGAGACGAAGAGGGAAACCAGCACCGAGCAGGCGAGGGTGAGCGCGAACGGCTTGAACCACTGGCCGCTCACCCCGCTCATGAACGCGATCGGCACGAACACGGCGACGATCGAGAACGTGGTCGCGGCCACCGCGAGGCCGATCTCGTCGGTGCCGGTCTGCGAGGCCTCGTAGTGATCCTCACCCATCTCGATGTGGCGCACGATGTTCTCGCGCACCACGATCGCGTCGTCGATCAGGATGCCGATCGCGAGCGAGAGGCCGAGCAGCGACATGGTGTTGAGGGTGAAGCCGAACGCCCACACCGCAACGAATGACGCGATCACGCTCACTGGAAGGGCCAGCCCGGTGATGACGGTCGAGCGCCAGGAGTTGAGGAAGACGAAGACGACGAGCACGGTCAGCAACGCTCCTACGATCAACGCTTCCTCCACGTTCTTCACCGACCGCTCCACGCGCTCGCCGGCGTTGCGCACCACATCCAGCCGCGTCCCAGCTGGCAACCGCTTCTGGATCACCTGCACCCGCGCCAACACCCCAGCGCTCGCCCGCGTCGTGCTCACCCCCTTGGTCTTCACGATGTCCAGCCCGATGGCATCGCGTCCGTTGAAGCGCGCCGCCGAGCGGGGCTCGGCCGAGCCGTCGAAGACATCCGCCACCTGACCGAGCCGGATGAGCTGGGCCCCCCGCTGCGCGACGACGACCTGGAGAAAATCCTGCGGACCCTCGGGCCGGCCGCTGAGCCGGATGGTGCGCTCATCGAGCGCGCCGGTGAGCCGGCCGACGGGGGCCGCAAGGTTCTGCGTCTGGAGCGCCTGCACCACCTGCGCCACGCCCACTCCGGCCGCCTGCAGATCCTTCGGCCGCACCTGCACCGTGAGCTCCCGCTCGACGCTGCCGGCGAGCCGCACGTCCGCCACGCCGTTGAGCGACTTGAGCTCGCGTGTCATCCCGGGATCGGCGAGTCGCGTGAGCTGCTGCTGGGTGAGATTCGTGGATGAGAGTGCAAGAGACACGATCGGCTGGTCGTTCGGATCGAAGCGCCGGATGATTGGCTCCTTGATCTCCTGCGGCAGATCGCCGCGCACGGCCGAGATCGCATCCCGGATGTCCTGCGACGCCTGATCCACCCCCTTCTCGAACAGGAAGAAGACGATCACCGTCGCGACGCCGTCCTGCGCGGTGCTCTGGATGCGATCCACCTGGCTGATACCGGCGAATTGCTCCTCGAGGCGATCCACCACCTCGCGCTCGGCGGTCTCGGGCGAGGCGCCGGGATACGGCACCGTCACCGCGACGATCGGGTTCTGGATGTCGGGGAACTCGTCGGTGTCCAGCCGGAGCAGCGCCGCAAGCCCGAAGACGACCAGCGCGATCATCACCGTGACGGTGATGATCGGACGCTTGATGGCAAAATCGGAGATGAACATTGGATCGCTCCTAGCGCGGCCGCTCGGCCGTTGCGCGGTCGTTCGTTGTGACGACGCGCACGGGGGTGCCCGCCGTGATGCCCTGGGCCGCACCGAGGAGCAGCGTATCGCCAGCCGCAACACCGGAGCGCACCTCGACGCGCTCGCCGTGCTCATCGCGCAGTCCCAACTCCACCGCCACCTGCTCGGCCTGCCCCTGCCGCACACGCATCACGGTCGGTCGCACGCCACGCTGGTCAACGGCCGCCACCGGAATCGTGAGACCGGTTCGCGTCTCGCTCGACACCCGCCCATCGGCGAACAGTCCCCCCACCAGCGTGTTCCCGCTGTTCGGCAACGAGACCGTGACCCGCACCTGCCGGGTGGCCGGATCGGCCGTCGGATTGATCCGCTCGATGTGGCCGGTGAAGCTCTTTCCCGGATAGCCGTTCACCTGGAACTGCACCGGCTGTCCCCTCTTGAGCGAACCGATCGCTTCCGCCGGCACCGCGCCCTCGAGCTTCATGCTCGACGGATCGACCACCGTGATGATGGCCCCACCGGGCTGGACGACGTCGCCGGCGCTCACCGGGCGGTCGCTCACGACGCCGGAGAACGGGGCGCGGATCTGGGTTTTCTCGAGCTGTTTCCCGGCGAGTGCAAGGCGGGCGCGCGCATCGGCCAGCTGCGCCTGCGCTGCGGCCGCCGCCGATCGCACGGTCTCGAGATCGCGCTGCGAGACCGCTCCCGCCGCCTGCAGTGTGGTGCCGCGCTCGGCGTTGCGCGTGGCCAGCTCGGCCGCCTGCTGGGCCGACGAGACGGCGGACTTGGCCGAGAGCCAGCTGTCGCGGATCGCGCTGTCGTCCAGCCGAGCGAGGAGTGCGCCTCTCGCCACCGCCTGTCCCTTGTCCGCATAGGTCTGCAGCACGGCGCCGGCGACCTCGGCCCGGATCGTGGCTTCGTTTCGCGGAGTGAGCGTTCCCGACAGGACGGGCCCGCTGCTGATCTCTCCCGACTCGACGGTTGCGACGTTCTCGGTTCCGATCGTGACGACATTCCGCGCGACGTCGCCATTCGATCCTTTGGTGGCGGCCTTGGCTTCCGCACCGTCCCTGCGGCAGGCCGCGAGCGCGATGGCACCAATGGCGAGCAGGTGAAAGAGAGCGCGCGGCGAATTCATGGAGAGACTCCGGTTTGACTTGCCTGGATCAGGCCCGTGGACTGAGTCTGGGTCTGTTGTTGACGAGGTTGGGACGACTGCGTCTGCTGCTGAGCGCCGCCGAACGCGCCGGTGCTCTGCGAGCCGTTCTGCGATCCGGCCGTCGTTCCGGAGAGCGGAAGATCCCGGAGCAGCAGGACGCGCATGCGCGCCACCTGGAGGTCTCGCGCAGCCTGGGCGCGGTTCGCCTGCGCCTGCTGGAGCAGGATGCGCGAATCCGAGAGCTCGATCTGCGTGGAGATTCCTTCGCGGTAGCGGAGATCCGCGATCTGATACGCCTTTCCCGCCTGCTCGACGGTGCCGGAGCTCGCGATCCAGCTCGCCTGCGCGGCATCGAGCCGGGCCAGGGCATTTCTGGTGTCGAGCGCGGAGAGCTCACGCACCTGCTGGAGGCGCGCGCGCTGCTCGTCGCGCCCCGCCTCGGCTACCAACTCGTCACCGCGGATGCGCCCGCCGGTGAATAGGGGGACCGACAGCGTGGCGCCCACCGTCCAATTGGTGCGCAGGTCGCTCCACGCGGGAAGTCCGCTCGCGGGATAGCCGACCTTTCCATACTGGGTGTTGACCGAGAGCGCGGGGAGTCGCTCCGAGCGCGCCACGGTGAGCTGGCTCTCCTGAGCGCGCAGGGCACTCTCCGCCTGGCGCACCGGCGCGCGGTGCGCGGTCGCGGTGTCCGGCGCGTCGGTGACGATGGTGCCGGTGAGCAACGCCAGCCGCGAAGGCGCGACGCCGGTGCTGTCGCCGAGGTCGGTGCTCAGCACCACCGGCTCCTCGAGCGGAAGGTTGAGGAGCTGCTTGAGGCGCATGTACGCGATCTCACGGCTGGCGCGCTGCTGGATGACCACCGGCCTCTGGTTGTCGCGCGTGACCTGGGCGCGCAGCACGTCGAAGTCCGGTGAGTTTCCGACCTGTCGCGCGAGCTGCGTCTGGCTCAGCGTGGTATCAGCTTGGTGGAGCGTCGCCTCGGCGATGATGACGAGCCGGTCGCTCAGCGCGGCGTCGTAATAGGTCTGCGTCACATCGAGAAGGAGCTGCGCCCGCGCGGCTGTGAGCCCGACATCGGCACTCTGGCGACTGGCGTTCGCCGCCCGCACGAGCGCCGCCGTGCGCCCTCCGTTGAACAGATTCTCGGAGACGGAAAGCCCGAGCGTGTAGGTATTGGCCTGCCCGAACGGGAGGCTCGAGAAGGCGGCGAACGGATTCGCGTTCTGCGCGCAGCGTGCCGATCGCTCGAGCACCGCGACCCGCGTCTCGACGCTGGCCGTGGAATCGAAGCGGATGTCGCGGCACGTCGTGTCGGCTGCTGGTTTCGATGAGCCACTGCCCAGCCCGGAGAACTGGCTCTTGAGCGTGCGCGTGTAGCCGAGCGATGCGCCCACCTGCGGCAGGTAGTCGCTGCGCGCCTGATAGAAGGTTCCCTGCGCGCGCTTCACTCCCGCGCGGGCCATCCGGACCTCCTCGCTCGACGCCTCGGCGGCGCGCAGAGCATCGTCGAGCGACAGCGGCCGCGCGACGCGGGCGGATGTCGTCACCTGCACGGGATCCTGCGCGCTGAGGGAGCGGGTGCCCAGTATGAGGATGCCTGTCATCGCAGCGACCAGGACAGCCGGACGACGTGAGTACTTGGTCATGATCTCGTGTGTGCGGGGGCCTTCCGGCTCGGCTTCACGCCGATCGCGCGGAGCAGGAGCCGGACGTACTGAGTGAGAGTGGCATCGACGCCGCGCTTGTAGAGCTCCGGAACGACGTCCCGCCCGATCGCTTCGGCGAAGATCGCGCCCATGAGGAGAGTGGCGGCGCTCGTGGGATCGAAATCTGCGGTCGCGAGCCCACGCGCGCGGAGCCGCTCGAGATAGCCGGACAGATCCTGCATCGAGGATTGACGTCCGCGACGTGCGCATTCGGCGATCTCGGGATGCTCCTCGATCTCACCCATCGCCTTTCTCAGGAGAGAGCTGGTCGCGTGGAGCTTGGCCGATCGCACCCTCGCCCACGCCAGAAGCTCCTGCTCCGGGCGAGCCGGCTCGGATGGGAGGCGCGTGTCGGCCTCGCCGTCCGCCGCGGAGCGCAGCGCCTCCAGCACCAGCGCGTCCTTGGAGCCGAAGTGGCGGAAGAGCGTGACCTCGTTCACCCCGGCGACCTGGGCGATGCGACGCGTCGTCGCGCCGCGATAGCCTGCTTCGGCGTACACATCCGCCGCAGCGGCCATGAGCTTGTCTCGAATGTCCATCCCGACCCCGATAGCGTGTGCCGATGTAAGCAAGTGGCTACTTGCTTTGTTCCCGTACGGCCGCGGACGCGTCAGGTTTCGATGCGCTGCGGCATCTTCGTCGAGAACCCCAACCGCGGGCCGCGGATTTCGCGGATGAGCGCGGATACCCGATCGCGCCGAGACGAGATCTGTGCGGAGGACAGGATTGAACTTGAGGGGGAACCCGGTCACGGTGCGGGCCGTGCGCCGCTGTGGCACTTCGGCAAACGGGGTTCCCCCCCCCGTCATGCTTGCTCCCGGGGGCAGAAGCCGCCATGGGAGACGAATATCCGCGTCCATCCGCGCAATCCGCGGTCGCTGTTGTGGTTCAGGGAGTCCGCGTTGCGATCGGTGGTGACCGGCGCCCATCCTATGACATGACCACTGTCGGCATCCCCCGGTCTCCCTCCACGCTCCCTCCCGGTCCGGGTCGACGGTTTCCGGGACAGAACCTGGCCGCGTTCACGCGCGATCGGCTCGGCTTCTTCACGAGACTGGCGCGCGAGCACGGCGACATCGCCCGCATCCGGATCGGACCACAGCAGCTGGTGCTGCTGTCGCACCCGGACCACATCCGGGACGTGCTCATCACGTTCAACCGGAACTTCGTGAAGGGGCGCGGGGTGGAGCGTTCCAAGCGCCTGCTCGGCAATGGGCTGCTCACCAGCGAGGGAGAGTTCCACCTCCGCCAGCGGCGGCTCGCCCAGCCGGCGTTCCACCGTGAGCGCATCTCCGCATACGGCGACGTGATGGCTCGCTACGCCGCTCGCGCCGCCGACAGCTGGCGCGACGGTCAGACTCTGAACATCCCGACCGTATCCGCCCAGCTGACGCTCGCCATCGCGGCCAAGACGCTGTTCGACACGAATCTCGAGGACGAGGCGCGCGAGATCGGCGAGGCACTGGGCACAGTGATCGGCCTCTTCAACATCGCCCTCCTCCCCTTCTCCGAGGTGATGGACCGCCTGCCGCTGCCCTGGACCCTGCGCTTCAACCGGGCGCGGGCGCGGCTGGACGAGACGATCTACCGACTCATCGCCCGCCGTCACGAGAGCGGCGAGGACCACGGCGACCTGCTCTCGATGCTCATGATGGCACGCGACACCGAGCAGGACGGCGGTCGGATGTCCGACGAGCAGCTGCGCGACGAGGCGATGACCCTCCTTCTCGCCGGGCACGAGACGACCGCGGTGGCGCTCGCGTGGAGCTGGTATCTGCTGGCGCAGAATCCGGACGTGGAGGCGACGATGCTCGCCGAGGTGGACGCCGTGCTCGGGACGCGGCTGCCGACAGCGGCCGACGTCGCGCGTCTGCCGTACACGCGCATGGTGCTGGCCGAATCGATGCGTCTCTATCCTCCGGCCTGGGCGCTGACCTACCGCGCGCTCGACGACCAGCCGATGGGCGGCTACGTGATCCCCCGGAATTCGGTGGTGATTATGAGCCAGTACCTGGTGCATCGCGACCCGCGCTTCTACGACGACCCCGAGCGATTCGATCCCGAGCGGTGGACGCCGGAAGCGCAGGCGCGTCGCCCGCGCTTCGCCTACTTTCCCTTTGGCGGCGGACCGCGCCAGTGCATCGGGGAGGCGTTCGCGTGGATGGAGGGAGTGCTCGTGCTGGCGACGGTGGCGCAGCGGGTGAGGCTCGAGCGCGCCGACGGCCGGGAGGTGAAGCCGAACCCGCTGTTCACGCTCAGGCCGAAGGGCGAGATGGCGATGGTGGTGCGGACGCGCGGGCCGCGCTAGAAATCACTCTTCAGGTCGTTGAAGAAGCCCCACGTGAAGCCGATGATCGGGATGGTGAAAAAGAACCACCAGGTCACGGCGCCGTAGAAGGGCATGTACGGGAAGCCCGACCGGTGCGACCAGGCGGTGCGATCGTAGAACAGCACGATCCACAGCAGAGCCGCGATCGAGAGCAGCCAGAAGAAGCCGAGAATCGCGCCGTGGGCGCGGCGGTTCGCCATGCAGAGCCTCGGTGGAGATGGGGGCGTCGACACCCCCGTTACGCGAGTGGGGAACATAATCCGGACCCCCGTCACGGGACCAGAGCCGGCGCGGCGGCGCGCTGCCGGCCATGGTTCGATCAGGGAGATCCTGCCCACCCCGGCCCGCGCACGGGCTGCCCCGGCTTCGCTCCCGTATGTCGCCCGTCGCGGAGCACCTCGATCCCGTTCACCAGCACCGTCCTGACTCCCACCGAGAGCTGGTGCGGCTTCTCGTACGTGGCCCGATCGATGATCGTGGTCGGGTCGAAGAGCATGACGTCCGCCATCATCCCCTCCCGCAGCAATCCGCGATCCCGGATCGAGAGCCGGTCAGCGACCGCCGACGTCATCTTCCGCACCGCATCCTCGAGGGTGAGCAGATGCTGCTCCCGGACGAATCGGCCGAGGATGCGAGGGTAGTTGCCGTACGAGCGGGGATGGGTCATGTAGCGCGCGCTGTCCGGATCGGAGCCTGCGGCATCGGTGCCGAACTTCATCCACGGCTGCCGCACCTGCATGGCGACGTTGGAATCCGACGCGATGAAGAGGATCTGGCCGAGCTGGTTCTGCTCGGAGAGAGTCATGTCGATGACCGCGTCCGCCCAGTCCTTGCCCATCGCCTGCGCGATCTCCGAGATGCGCTTCCCCTCGTACTGCCTGTTCGCCGGCAGGTGGAATCCGACGACCATCACTCCGGCGGGTGTCGCGCTCAGGCACAGGCTCTCCCACGCCGAGCTCTCCGTCATCATCTCTGCTTTCACGCGAGCCCGAGTGGCCGGATCGCGAAGCCGGTCGAGCAGCTTGTTGTCGGCGTGCGCCCAGGACGGGATGCAGGAGGAGAGGTTGTTGGCGCCCGCGACATAGGCGTACTGGTCGGCCGCGACATCCTGCCCTGCGGCCCGAGCCGAGTCGATCTTGCTCACGACCTGCGCCGCCTTGGGCCAGTTCCGCACGCCGGCGGCCTTGAGGTGATAGATCTCGACCGGCACGTGGCCTTCGCGCCCAATGGTGATGGCCTCGTCGACCGCTTCCAGCAGCCTGTCCCCCTCGGAGCGCATGTGGGTGATGTACACCCCGCCGAAGGGCGACATCGCCTTCGCCTCCTCGATCAGCTCGGCCGTGGAGGCGTAGCTTCCGGGAGGATAGATGAGCGCGCTCCCCACCCCGAAGGCGCCATCCCGCATGGCATCGCGCACGACCCGGCGCATGGTATCCAGCTCGGCCGCGTTGGCGGGCCCCTCGGAGGCGCCCTTCGCGTAGGCGCGCACCGTCGCGGCACCGAGGAAGGATCCGAAATTCACCGACGCCCGGTGCCGCGCCATGGCATCGATCCAGCGCCCGAACCCGCGCTCTCCGGAGAAGGTGGAGACCAGCCGCGACTCGGCGGAGTCCGTGAGTCCGAGCGTTGGCAGCACGAGGGCGTTGCTCGGGGCGTAGGTCGTGCCCTCGCCGAGGATCATCGTGGTGACACCCTGCGTCACCATGCCTAGGACGCGGCTGTCGCCGACCAGCAGCTCATCGACGGACTGCGCCTGGATGTCGATGATGCCGGGTGCGGCGACGAGCCCCGTACCGTCCAGTCGTCGAGTCGCGGTCGCGGCGCGCAGCATGCCGGCGGGAGCGACGCGCGCGATGCGGTCGCCGCGGATGCCGATGTCGCCGTAGAACCAGGGGTTGCCGGAGCCATCGACGACGCGGGCATTGGTGATGAGGATGTCGTAGGCGCCACCGGCTGCCGGTGCAGTCGCAGTCGACGTGGACGGCGTGGTGTGGGCACACGCCATCGCGATCGCCGCGGCGGCGATCAACGCGGCGCGTTCGGGGGCGGGCATGAGGACTCTCCTCGGGTTGCGGACGGGCGGGATTGCGCTCGCGCCTAGACTGCTGCGCAACGGAGGCGGTCGCAAGAGTGCCGGTAGCCACCCCGCGGCGCCCGCCGTACTTTCTTCCTCCCGCACGATCGCGCGTCGCCCCTACTCCGGAGCACTGGTGTCTTCCTCCCCTTCGCAGCTTCCCCGACGAGAGTTCCTTGGCCAGCTCGCCGTGACCGGCGCGGTGCTGGCTGCTGCCGGCGCGTGCGCCCCGGCGATCCAGGCCGGCGCGGCTCCGTCGCCCTCCAAGCTGACCATGCCGCCGGCGTCCAAGGATGGCCCCTGGGACAACAGCTGGCTCGAGAAGCTGGCCGCGGCCAAGCACAAGCAGGTGTTCGACACGCCCAGCTTCCAGGACGGAGGCGCGCTCTATTACGCCAAGAATTTTCTCAACGCCCACCGCGACGGCTACGGCCGTGTTGCTCCCGAGGTGCAGGTCGTCATGGGAATTCACGGCGACGCTGCCCCGATCGTCTTCTCCGATTCGCTCTGGCAGAAGTACGAGTGGGGAAAGAAGGCGAAGGCCAAGGATCCGCGCACCAACACGTGGGCAACGCGGAACATTTTCTGGCACCCGAAGGAGGGTGAGGAGATGTACGACTACTCCGTGAACGCGCTGCAGGAGCGCGGCACCACGTTCCTCTTCTGCAACAACGTGATGCGCTTCCTCGTGCGGACGATCGCCGAGAAGCACGGCGGGAGCTACGAGGGTGTGCGCGCCGAGCTGGTGGGGGGGCTGCTGCCCGGGGTCACCGTCGTGCCCGCGATGGTGGCGGCGATGGGACTCGCCCAGGACAGCGGCTGCTCGTACGTCTATGCCGGCGGCAACTGAGAACGCCCGGCTCTCCATCAACCCGACACGCCCATGCCAGAGACGACATCGCCCGACCTGCGCTTTCCGATCGGCCGCTTCACGCCGCCGAGCGGCCCCCTCGACGGTGGCGCGCGCGACGCCTGCATCACCGAGATCGCCGCCGCACCGGAGGAGCTCCGCCGCGCTGTCGATGGACTCTCCCCTGAGCAGCTCGACACGCCCTACCGTCCCGAGGGATGGACGGTACGACAGGTGGTGCATCACGTTCCGGACAGCCACATGAACGCCTACGTCCGGTTCAAGCTCGCGCTCACGGAAGACGAGCCGCTGATCAAGCCCTACGACGAGGGCCGGTGGGCGAAGCTTCCCGACACGCAGGATACCCCGATCACGACGTCCATCCTCCTCCTCGAGTCGCTGCACGCGCGGTGGGTGCAGCTGCTGCGACACATGTCGGCTGCGGATTTCGGACGGACGCTCAAACACCCCGAGCACGGGGCAATGCGGCTGGATCGTTTGCTGGCGCTCTACGCTTGGCACGGCCGCCATCACGTCGCCCACTTGACATCCCTCAGGTCACGCCAGGGGTGGAGCTAGCTGCAGTCGGTGGGGAGAGCGCCACACCCCGCCCTCGCTTGAACCATCCTTCCTCGACCTCGATGTCAGTCATCCTCCGCACCGCCGGACTGCTCATCCTGTCGAACGTCTTCATGACATTCGCCTGGTATGCCCGTCTGCGGAATTTCAACGACCGGAAGTGGTACGTGGCGGCGCTGGTGAGCTGGGGGATCGCCCTCTTCGAGCATCTGCTGCAGGTGCCGGCGAACCGAATAGGCTACACGGCTCTGACGGCTGCCTCAGCTCAAGATCATGCAGGAGGTGATCACCCTCGCGGTGTTCGTACCCTTCGCGGCGCGGTACATGAAGCAGCCGCCGAAGCTCGACTATCTGTGGGCGGCCATCTGCATCATGGCCGCTGTGTATTTCGTGTTTCGTTCACACGCTGCATGAGCGCGGATGACGAGCGCCTGCAGTACCGCAAGGCGAAAAGGCGGCCGCGGATTTCGCGGATGAGCGCGGATACTTCATCTCCCGTATGCGTCTTCTGCGTAGGGAGAGAACGCATGATGAGGGTGAACCCCCCGCGGAACTGTCACTGCCGCGCGTGGCCTACGCTGTGACGGGTGTTCCTCTCAACGACATTACCGACTCCTGCGCCGGAGCTTTTCAGATCGCGATGTAGCATCCGCGTTCATCAGCGAAATCCGCGGCCGCTTTTGGGGAACGCCGTTCGCGGTGTCCGCATCCCGCGATCGTGAAAAAGCGG
>JALZAQ010000001.1:1406-9131 GCA_030948255.1 Gemmatimonadota bacterium | reverse complement strand
GTGGTCCGCCGCTTTCATGTGCCCGGTCCGATCCGCGGCGTCGCCGCGGCCATCAGTGGCCAAATCGCAACCCGATGGCGCCATAGAGCTTCGGGTCGCTCGATTTCTTCGAGAAGCTGTTGTAGGTCGGGATGTCGTCGGTGCTCACCCGGCCGATCTCGCCGACGATCTTCACGAGGAAGAGGTTGAGCATCACGTCGCCGAAATAGCTCGTGGCCTTCGGCGATTGCGCGATCGTGATCGGCATCGTCGGAGAGAATCGCACCCCTGACCGGTTGAGAGCATACGAGATGTCCGCCGCGGACTCGTAGCTGTCCTTGCCGTACCCGACCGCGACGCCGAGCAGCTTGCTGCTCTTCCCGACCACCAGCCGCCAGGCCGTGCTCCGGGCGGTGAGTCCCGAGACGGTGATCGTGTCGTTGTTCGTCGCCGCCGCGGTCACGTCGAGGCTGGGCAGGTCGCGCCGCAGCCATGTCACGGCGACACTCGGAAGCAGCGTCGTCTCCTTGACGATCCCCAGGCGTGCGCCGTAGCCCACCTTCACCGATCCGTTCGGAGCTTTGATCGAGACGCCCTTTTGCGAGATCTCCGGCACGAAGGTCAGGCTCCCGAGCGCGTCCACCGCCAGCATCTTGGTGAGTCCGACGGGAATGCCGTCGAACAGACCGAGCGCACCATCAGCGGAGGGAAACCCGAACGGTTTGTCCTCGGTCTGGTAGGAGGTGCGCACCGCCGGACCGGCCGCCAGGTCGTACTGATCGACCTTGGGGATCGCTCCCATGATCCCGTTCACCCGAAGCTCCACGGTGATTTTTCCCAGCCCTCCCTGCGCCCCGCCCTGCCCGAGCACGGGGTTTCCCCCGGCGAGAGTCGTACCGAACTGCGGGGTGAGATACGAGAACAGATCGAGCGCTTTCTGACAGGCGTCGCCGCCGATCTGGCCGGGACCCACGATCGCCGGATTGCTGCATTGAGAATTCACGCTTCCCTGAGCCTGAACCGCGGCCGCGGCGGCAGCAGACAGAAGCAAACAGATGGCTTTGCGAGCGCTCATGAAGCTCTCCTGGGGCTGAAAAGAGAATACTCGAGCTCTAAAACAGGACGACGGAGCCAACCGGGCGTTACTGCGGTGCACCTCCACCAACGCTCATTCTCAGGGCTGCGCCGCTACCGCTACCGGCACCGAGCGATCCGTGTTGTCCAGAGATCCGAGCTGCCCGGACTCGTTCCAACCCCAGCAGTACATCCGCGGGCCGTCCGCGAGTGCGCAGGTATGCGTGCCTCCGGCCTTCACCGCCGTGAACCGCAGCGCACTCGCCACCGCCACCGGCACACCACTGTTGGTGGTCGCTCCATTGCCGAGCTGGCCGTATCCATTCCCTCCCCAGCAGTACACCTGCCCCGCGCTGGTGAGCCCGCAGCTGTGCGAGAGCCCGGAGGTGATGGCCGTGAACAACAGCCCGCCGCTCACCGGGAGCGGGATGGCGGAGGAGAGTGTGTTCCCCGTACCGAGCTGCCCCTCGGCGTTACTTCCCCAGCAGAACGCCACCCCGCCGATGGACAGACCGCAGCTGTGCCGCTCTCCCAGACTCACCGACCGAAAGAGCGTCGCCCCGCTGACTGCAACCGGCAGTGAGACCTTGAGGATGGACGGCGCGCCCAGCTGACCGTCGTCGTTGCGTCCCCAGCAGTACGCGACCCCGTCCACCGCGACCGCGCAGCTGTGCATGACGCCGGCGCTGACGACTCCGATCAGGGCTGCCTTGAGGGCGCCGAGCTGTACCGGCGCAGGCACCGGATGCGGCAGCGAATCCGGTGTGCCAATGCCGAGAGCGCCATCGCGATTGTCGCCCCAGCAATAGACGGTCGACGCGACCAGGCCGCAGCTGTGGTCGCCGAGCCCCGCGCTCACCGACGAGAATGTCAGGCCGCCGACGACCGGCGCCGGGACGCTGCTCTCCGCAGTCGTGCCGTTGCCGAGCTGGCCCCGGCGGTTCTCGCCCCAGCACGAGACATTGGTCGTCGATGGAGAGACCACTCCCGAAAGCAGGCAGCCGTGACCGCCGCCGATGGACATCGAGGCAACCCCCGGCGCGACCAGGAGCGGCAGAGGGCTGCACGGATACGTCACTCCGACAGCGTCGCGACAGATGGAGCGTGGGTCCTTCGATCCGAGCTGGCCCGAGCGATCATCGCCCCAGCAGTAGAGCTCCCGCTGGGTTGACAGTCCGCAGCTATTGCGAAGTCCGGCCGCCAGGTCGGAAAAGAGCACGGCTGACAGGATGCGCGACACTCCGCTGCGCCCGCCGGTGCTCGCCGAGATGAGCACGCGTCCCGGCCGCCGGGTGACGACGACCCCGAGAGCGGAGACGGTGGCGATCGTGCTGTCGCTACTACTCCAGAGGAGGCTCTTCCCGGCGATGATGGCGCCCGCCCGATCGAGCACGCTGGCCGAGAGCTGGAGCGGCTGCAGGATGATCAGCGTCGCGGAATCGGGGGAGAGGACGACGGATCCCACGCCGCTGACAGAGCCGAGCACCACCGGAGCGGCGAGCGACGCGATCACGCCGGGCTGAAGGATGATCCCCTGCACGGTTGTGCTGTCCACCAGTGCCGAACTGGCATCCACGAGGCGCAGCTCGACGCTGACCTCGCATCGCAGCGCGTCGTTTGGAACGCGCGCGGAATCGGTGAAGCAGCGCGACGCGTCGAAATCCAGGCGCAGAGGCTGGGAACCGGCGACGACGGCCATGGTCGCGCTCGTCAGCGTGACCAGTTGGATGGCCTGCGCCGTCCGCTGGCGGTAGTAGAGTCGCGCCGTCAGGCGGTCTCCCACGGCCGCCGTGAGCTGCGCGGAGAAGGAGAGGTGCGCGGCCGGCGAGGGAGTGAGGGGGGAGTCGTCGAGACAGGACAGCGCGCCGCCGGCCAGAAGGCCGACGGCGACAAGACGCCAGAAGAACCGACTCCCATCCCGCATCCCCGCTCCTGCCCCGGAGCGGGGCTGGGATCAGTGTTGCTCGGCGCTCACGAACGGCTCCTTCATCCACCACCACGGCTTCGCGATCTCGCGCTGCCGCGGCCAGATCTCCTTCAACGACTCGGCCTCGTACAACCGGCCGTTCTTCATCACCCAGTGCACGGTGTTGGTGTTCCTGATGTCGGCCAGCGGGTCGCCATCCAGCACCTGCAGGTCTGCGAGCTTACCGGGCTCCAGCGAGCCGATCTCCTTGCCCAGCCCGATGGATTCCGCGCCGTTGATCGTCCCGACCTTGAGCACCTCGTGCGCAGGCATCCCGCCGCTGGCGATGTTCCAGAGCTCCCACTGCGTGCCCAGTCCCTGCAGCTGCCCGTGTCCGCCGAGCCCGATCTTCCCGCCGGCAGCAGCGATCTTGGCCGACTGCGCCGAGAGTCTCTGCGCGACGTACTGATCATCGCGGAACCAGGAGGAACGCCGCAGCGCCCGCTGGTCGATCTCCTCATGCGGGGTGAAGCGCATGAGCTTCGCGTCCTTGTGAATGTCGTAATGCTCGTACCAGTAGTTCTCCGTCCACGGTCCACCGTAGTTCACGAGCAGCGTCGGGGTGTTGGTGATCCCCGACTGGGCGATCGTCTGCACCACATCCTTGAACAGCGGCGAGATCGGATACGAGTGTTCGGCACCCGGATAGCCGTCCATTGCCTCCGTCATGTTCTTCTTGAAATCCAGCCCGCCTTCGGATGTCGGCATGAGCCCGAGCTCGTGCGCGGCCATGATCACCCACTGTCGTACCCGGCGATCACCCGCCATGTACTGCTTGATCGTGTGGGTGTTGTAGTACTCCGAGTAGCGGCGGAGCACATCGCGAGCGTCATCCAGGCTCGCGATGTCCTCACTCCAGAAGACGCCCGGCCCGGTCGAGAAGATACGCGGACCGAGGATCTCCCCGACGTCCACCATGTCGCTGTAGGAGAGGACATCCGTGGTGGCTGTTTGCGGATCTCGCGTCGACGTGACACCATAGGCGAGCTGCGCGAGATACTGCCAGATCTCGGAGCGGTGGATGCCCCACTGGGGCCACATGTGGGCGTGGACATCGACCCATCCTGGCAGAATGGTCTTGCCGGCCATGTCGAACACCTTGGCGTCGGACGGAATGCTGACGCTGCCGGCTGCTCCGACGGCGGCAATGCGATTGTTCTTCACCAGGATGTCGCCGCGCTCGATCACCTCGTTTCCTTTCATGCTGATGATGCGGGCGTTGCGCAGCGCGATCGATCCCATCGGCCGGTCGCGGGGCACCGAGATGAGCACGTCGAGGCGTGCCGGCTCGTAGGCGTAGCGCGGCTTCTTCGCGCTGTCGGCCTGCGCGACCGTGGCCGAGTCCTTGGGCGTGAGCGCGACGTTCGGTGCGGCTGGCTTGCCGGCGCGGGCGGTGTCGGCCTTCGCCACCTGCGTCTTCGCGCTGTCGCCACGCGCGCCGACGTCGCGCCGCCCGCCCTCCTCCTTCGCCTTTTTCACCGAGTCCGCCTTCATGGTCGAGTCGCGGACGAGCGAGTCGGCGCGCGGAATGTCGTAGGAGAACCAGCTGTGTCCGAGCGAGTAGTAGAAGCCCTTCCCGTCCGGACTCCAGCCGAGAAAATCGCCTCCGACGCGCGTGATGCGGCGCACGGGCACCGGAGCGCCGGCCGGCTGGAGCACAGAGATCGTGGGCGTTTGACCGCCGACCACCGGCACATCGAGCAGATAGACGTTGTTGTTGACCTGCGCGATCGCGCGGTCACCGTCGGGAGAGATGAGGATCTCCTCGGCGGGTTGCGGGCGCGTGGTGGGACCGCCGCCGGGCGGCATGTAGCCGGTCACCTTCACGTGCGAGCGCCGGTCGGTGCCGTCGAAGCGGAAGGAGATGAGTCCGTCGTTGGCGTCGTAGATGTAGATGCGGCTCGTATCCCGGGTGAAGTGCGGCCACCCATCGAAGGTGAGTGGGGTGATGCTGGTGGTCGCTCCCCCGGCGGCCGGCAGCCAGACCAGCTCGAGCCCGCTCGCCGGGTCGATGGCCGGCTCATCGTGCTCCACGTGCGACTGGCGAGGTCCCCGGGCGACGACGAGACGGCTGCCGTTGGGCGTGTAGTTGAGCCCCGAGTAAAAGGCGTTGTCGCGGGTGAGCCGCTGCGGAGCGCCCTTTCCGTCGGCCGACACGCGGTAGACGTTCCCCCCCGAATCGGACCAGGTGACATAGGCGATCGACCGGCCATCGGGCGACCAGACGGGCGAGTGCTCGCCGAGCGCCATGTTGGTGATCCGTCGCGGCTTGCCGTTGGGAAGGTCCATCAACCAGAGTCGGTCGAGCGCGGTGAACACGAGGTGCCGGCCGTCCGGCGACGGGCGTGCGCCGCGAATCTGCTGGATGGTGAGAGTCGTGTCGTTGATGGCGTAGTCGAAGTGCACCAGCGGTCCGAGCTCGAGCGCGACGTCGGCCGTGAACGGGATCAGCGTCTCTTTCCCGGTGGGGATATCGATCTTCCAGATCTTCCCGTCGTGGCTCGCCAGGAGCGCCTTGCCGTCCGGCGTGAACGCCATTCCCGGCATGAGGTCGCGGGTAAAGCGCGACTCCTGATCGTCGCGCTGCGCCGACCCGCCGAGCCATGTCTCGTCGCCGCTCGCCATCTCGCGTAGCTTGAGCACCGTCGCGGTGTCATGGCGGGTGCCGTAGGCCATGTACTTGCCGTCGTGGCTCAGCACCGGGCGCATCGCGCTTCCGACCTCGTCCGTCCGGCTGAACACCTTGCCGGTCTCCCGATCGAGCACGGCGATCTGCCAACCCGGGAACTGGAGGTTGTAGCCGAAGCCGCCGCGCCGCGTGGCGACGTAGATGTAGCGTGAGTCCTTCCCGAAGGCGGCACCCATGTAGTTCGTGGGCGGCGGCTGGACTCCCGGCACGGGAGGCGAGAGCTGTGTGAGCTTGAGGCCGTTGCCGCCGTCCCGATGGTAGAGATAGAGGTCGTAGGTGCTGCCCAGCACGCCGGTGAGGTTGCGGGATGTGACGATGTACTTTCCGTCCGGCGCCCATGTGGGGCTTACGAACTGCGACTTGGTCTCCTTGGTGAGGGCGCGCGGGTTCTTTCCATCCGGATCGACCAGCCAGAGGTTCTCGTACCCGCTGCGATCGCTGACAAACAGGATCCGCTTGCCATCGGGAGAGAAGCGCGGCTGGCCGTCGAAGGCCGGTCCGTCGGTGATCCGGGTGGCCTTCCCTCCCCCGATCGGAATCGTGTAGAGGTCCCCCATCATGTCGAAGACGATGGTCTTCCCATCGGGCGACACATCGAGAGACAGCCACGTCCCTTCATCGGTCGTGAATCGGACGGAGCGGGTGGTCTTGAGCGGCAGATCCTTGCCGGCTGCGCGCTTGATGCTATCGACCTTCGCCGTGTCCTGCGCGGCGATCGGGAGCGCGAGCGCGAGAAGCGCTGCCAGGCTGGCCAGGCGAAGAAGAGAGAATCTCATGGGGACGGAGCTGTTTGGGGGAAACGCAAGACGGGGTGAGCCGACCCATCTGATTATGGAGTCGAAACGGGGTGCGCAAGGGGTGGCAGCCTGAGCTGTCTTGCACCGTCGGGCGCGGTGCACGATGATGTGCCCATGGCCCCGAAGTCGACCAACCGCGTGAGAGCGAGCGATCGGGTAATCGAGCTTGGAGCGAAGGAGAAAGAAGTCGCGATCGCTCTCGACGGATTGCGGCGCATTGTCCGCGCCCTGCGGCTCACGGCGCGGGAGGCGGAATCGCGGTACGGCGTCAGCGGCGCCCAGCTGTTCGTGCTCCAGCTACTGGCGCAGGCACCGGTGGCATCGTTGAACGAGCTGGCAACACGGACGCTCACCGACCAGAGCTCGGTCTCGGCCGTGGTGCAGCGGCTGGTCGCGAAGGGGCTGGTGGTTCGCGGGCCATCCGCCCGCGACGCACGCCGCATTCACATAGCGCTCTCTCCGGCAGGGCGCTCTCTGCTCGGGCGGCATCCGGATACCGCTCAGCAGCGGCTGATCGAAGGCCTGCACGCACTTCCCGCCCCGACTCGTCGTGCGTTGGGCAGATCGCTGACGAAGCTGAACGAGCTCCTCGGTCTGGGCGAAACCGCGGCCGGCATGTTCTTCGACGATCTGTCTCACGCTCACGATCGCATTGCCGGGCGCTGAAGCCGCCACTTGCGTGATTAGCCGGCGCACCGCTGGCGATGATACGCTGAGTCGAGTCGTTCAACGGCACTGGTGAGACGCTCGAGCTCTGCGACCAGAGCAGCCCCGGCTGACGAAGCGCGGACGTGGCTCAGCGTCTCGTCGTAGCGGCGATCCAGGGCATCGATCTCGTCGTCGAGCGCGTCGCAGGAGAGTGTCGATGACCCGGACGGCGTTCCCTGTCCGTTCCTGGGCGGTGCGATCCCATCGCCCGAATGGGCCGCCAGCAACCATGCGCGTCGCACCTCGACGGCGCGCAGCTGGACGAGCAGCGCCGAGTCGATCTGGTGCGCGGCATCGCGCCGCTGGGGTGACGTGCCGACAAGCTGCTGGCTCGGATCGCAGCCCAGGCAGAGTAGGATCGCGAACAGAAAAGGGGGGAGACGGGACAGGGGCAGCTCCGGAAGAAAGGGGCGCGATGGTGGCGCCGACAATCTCGAGGAGTGCGCTCCGGCGCCGTCATCCCCGGCGCGCGACCTGGTGCAAAAGCGAAGCGCCTCGCCCCGGATTCGGGG
>JALZAQ010000001.1:0-1396 GCA_030948255.1 Gemmatimonadota bacterium | reverse complement strand
GGCGCTGTCTCCGTCATGTGCCCGTGCGCGTCAGCTCTTGAGCCACTGGGCAACGCCGCCATGTCGGCTGCATGCGCCCCTGCGATGACGGCTGTGCGAGTACAGGCCATCCTTGCACTTGGCGACTGCACCTTCGGAGTTGTTGTCCTCGCCTGCCCCCGACCCGCCGGTGGCCGAGGACGTCGGCGCGCCGCTCGCGGCCGGAGCCCGCGTATGCTCCGGCGCCGGGGTCACTGGCGCGGTCGCGCCGCTGCCCGCAATCCCACCGTGGCGGGAGCACGCCCCGCGGCCGGCCTTCGACATCGACCCATCCGTGCAGGTCACCTTTCCGGCATCACTGCGCTGCTCGTGCGCTGCCTTGCGCGCGGCCTTTTCCTGATCGCGAGCCGCTTTCACGGCTGCCTTGGTCGCCTTCTTGTCCACTCCGCCATGGCTCGAGCACGCCCCACGACCGGCGACCGCAGAGGATGATCCGTCTTTGCAGACCGTGGTCATGGCCGCTTGCGCACGCGCCGCGGCCGGAAGCGTGAGAGCGACGGCGAGCAGTGCGCCAGCGAACAAGCGCTCAATCTTCATAAGAGGTTCTCCGTGTCGGGAAGAGATGGATAACGCGAAACGGGGACTGCCGGCGATCGCCAACAGTCCCCGCGACAGCCGGTTGTCCGCTGTGCTAGATCTCGCGGTCGAGCTTGCGCTCGGCCTTGCCTATCCCATCCTGAACTTTACCCTTCGCTTGATCGAACTTCCCTTCCGCTTGCAGCCTCGAATCGCCCGTGGCTCCGCCGATCGCGTCCTTGGCCTTCCCCTTCAAGTCGTTTCCCTTGCCCTTGATGGAGTTCTCGACGCCGTCGGTGGTGAGATCCTTGTCAGCCATTGTAATCCTCCGGAGATGCGTGATGTCGACGCGGACGTCGACCGCGAGCTGTCCCTCGAATGGGCTACTGTAGAGCAAGGCACATGCCGAGCCGGATGCACGGATGTCGGACGCGGTGGCACGAAATCGCACAGCGATGCGAGTGAGAAACGTGATGCCTTGGAATCTTCGGGATGTGAACGTACGCGCGACTTGCGGAATTCGCGGCACACGCAATGCTGTATGCACGTGGCGTCGCGGGAGCGTCTCCGTCTCCCGGGCGGACGCATGCATTCACCAGCTATCACAGCGAGGCAGATTACCATGGCGGACACCAAAGGCGGCGAAGGTGGCATGAGCGGCGCGGGTTCCTCTGGCGGGTCTGGCGGCGGGCAGAGCGGTTCGGGCGGCGGTCAGGGTGGCAGCGGTGGAGGCATGGGCGGCGGTAAGGGCGGATCCGGTGGTGGTCAGGGTGGTGGCATGGGCGGCGGCGGCATGGGCGGCGGCAAGGGCGGATCCGGTGGGAGCGGTGGTGGACAGGGT
>JALZAQ010000037.1 GCA_030948255.1 Gemmatimonadota bacterium | reverse complement strand
GTCCGAGGCCGCCGAGTACCTGGAGATGGCCGCGCGACTGCTGCGCATCAAGATCCAGATGCTTCTGCCACGGCCGAGCGGCGATGACGACTGGGAGGATCCGCGCGCGGAGCTGGTGCGCCGCCTTCTCGAGTATCAGCAGATGCGGGAGGTCGTGGACCTGCTGGAGCGGTATGGCGAGGAGCGGCGCGAGCGCTTCGCCCGCGGCTACCTTCCGCCGGAGCCCACGCCGGCATCCGCGCCGCTGGCTCTGTCACTTCCTGAGCTGCTCGCGGCGGTGGATCGGATCCTCCGACTGGCGCGCGAGCCGCAGCTTCATGACCTCGTGCCGCGCGCCCTCGACGTCGATGGCGCGATCGATCGGATCCGGCGCGTGCTGCTGCTGCGGTCGAGCGCGTTCTGGCGTGACGTCGTGGTCGACGACGCTGCCCCGTGGCAGGTTCTCTCGGCGCTGCTCGCGCTCCTGGAGCTGGCGCGCCGCGGAGAGCTCCGCCTCGCGCAGCGCCGTCCTTTCGCCTCGGTCGAGATCTCGCGTGACATCGCTGGCGAAGCTGCTTGAGGCGGCGCTGTTCGCCAGCGGCCGTCCGCTGGCGATCGAGGAGCTCGCAGCTCTCGACGACGACAGCTCACCGGCCGCGGTCCAGATGGCGCTCGACGAGCTGCGCGGTCACTACGACTCGGAAGGGCACGGCGTCGAGCTGGTGGAGCTGGGCGGAGGGTGGCAGATCCTCACGCGGCCCGAGTACACCGAGACGATCGAGCGGGCGCAGCTCGCATCGCGTCCGGCACGCCTTTCGTCGGCCGCTCTGGAAACGCTCGCGATCATCGCCTATCGCCAGCCGCTGGGTCGCGGCGAGATCGAGGAGATTCGCGGGGTGTCGGTGGGCGGGATGCTCAAGACATTGCTCGAGCGCGGGCTGATCGACGTCGTCGGGCGCGCGGAGGGGATCGGACGTCCTCTCCTCTATGGCACGACCGGGTTCTTCCTCGAACAGTTCGCGCTGCGGCATCTCGAGGAGCTGCCTCGAGCGGACGAGCTGGCGATCGCGCTCCGGGCCAGTCCGCGGCCCGCGTGAGCGCAGGCCCGATGCGCATCCAGCGCGCGATCGCGCGTGCCGGGATCGCGTCGCGCCGTGCCGCAGAAGAGCTCGTAGCCGCCGGCCGGGTCACGGTCAACGGCGCTCAGGCGCACATCGGTCAGGTTGTGCTGCCCGAGCGCGACGACATCGCGGTGGATGGGGCGTCCATCGGCAAGCCCACGATCACCCGATGGATCGTCCTCAACAAACCCGCGGGCGTCGTTACCACCCGATCCGATCCCCGGGGCCGTCCGACCGTCTTCGAGATCGTGCCCGCCGTCCCCGGATTGACCTACGTGGGCCGGCTCGATCTGCTCACCGAGGGAGTGCTCCTGTTCACCACCGACGGCGCCGCCGCGCACGCCCTCACTCACCCCAGCCGGGACATCGAGCGCGAGTACGTGGCGACCGTGCGTGGCCCCGCGGTGGATGCTGCTCGCCGTGCGGTGCGCGGCGTCGAGCTCGAGGATGGACCGGTGCGAGCTGCCGCGGCCAGTGCCGAATCACTGGGTGGGGGCCGGTGGGCACTGTCGATCACGATCGCCGAGGGACGCAATCGCGAGATCCGACGGCTCTGCACGGAGCTGTCGCTCGACGTGGAACGTCTCGTGCGCATACGATTTGGGCCCGTGACCCTCGGAGCGCTGGAGCCGGGCCGCACCCGGGCGCTGACGCGGCGCGAGCACACCATCCTCACCTCCCTCACCCTCACGAAGTCGGAGCGTTGACGCGTGGATCTCCGTAACGCCACCGTGCTTCTCCTCGGGGGCAGTGGCCTCGTGGGCAGCGCGATCGCTCGGCGCATGCTGGCCTTTGCTCCGCGGCGCCTGATCGTGACTGGTCTGGGGCGGGAGGAGACCGAAGCCACCGCGGCGGAGGTCCGATCCCACGTCTCTCCCGGGCTGGCGGTGGTGATCGATGCGGCGTGGGGCAACATCTTTCTTCCCCGCGATCTGGCACAGCGGCCGCGGGCGGAGCTGCTGGCAGACCCATCGGCGCGCCGCCGCGTCGTCGACGACATCCTGCGTCCGAGCACACCCGACGGGCTGGAGCAGCATCTGCTCCACGACTGGCTCGTGCGCGATCGGCCGGATGTCGTGGTCGATTGCGTCAATACCGCAACCGCGCTGGCGTATCAGGATGTCTTCGCCAGCTCGGCGGGCCTTCTGTCCGCCGCCGAGGCGGGGACGCTCGATATCGAGATGATCGAGCGGCACATTCTCACCATCCCCCTGCCTCAGCTCATTCGCCACATGGAAGTGCTGGTGGACGGGATGCGCACCGCCGGCACGCGCGCCTACGTGAAGATCGGCACGAGCGGCACCGGCGGGATGGGCCTCAACATCCCGTACACGCACAGCGAGCAGCGTCCGTCCCGCAACCTCCTGTCGAAGTCCGGGGTCGCTGGCGCGCAGAGTCTCTTCCTCTTTCTGCTCGGTCGCACGCCCGGTGCGCCCGCGACGATCGAGATCAAGCCGACGGCGGCGATCGCGTGGAAGGAGATCGGCTACGGAGTGATCCGGCGGGGTGGCAGGGTGCTGGAGCTGGTGGACTGCGAGCAGCCGATCGCTCTCGACCGGGCCTTTCGTGCCGACGCGGCCGGCTGGAGCTGCCTCGGGATCCCGCTGGAAAGCGTCTTCATCAACGTCGGCGAGAACGGGTTCTTCGCGCGCGACGAATTCGAGACGGTGAGCGCCTTGGGACAGATGGAGCTGGTCACACCCGAGGAGATCGCGGAAGCGGTCGTGATGGAGCTGCAGGGTCAGTCGACCGGGAAGGACATCGTCGCGGCGCTGGACGGGGCGACCTTCGGCCCGACGTATCGAGGAGGATACCTGCGCGCATGCGCCGTCGATGGCCTGAGGGCGCTCGAGCAGCAGCACGGCGTCCGCTCCATCGGCTTCGAGATGCTCGGGCCGCCGCGCCTCACCAAGCTGCTCTACGAGGCCCACATCCTGAGCCTCCTGCATCCGACGGTGAGGGCGCTGGCCGGCGCGGTTGCCTCCGATCTCTCGCGCGACGCCGAGGCGCTGCTCCGGCATCGCGAGCCGCAGCTGCGGCGCCAGATCCTCTCGGTCGGACTTCCCATCCTCCTCTCCGATGGCCGATCGGTGCTCCGGGGCAGCGCAGTCGTCGTGCCCCCCGATGGTCGCGGAGCCGACATGGCCTCGCGTGGCTGGGTGGATCTGCGCGCCGGGAACATGGAGCACTGGGTGAATCGCGCCAAGAGCATCGCGAGCGTGCCGCACGATCGCTCCACCGGCTCGAGTGCCCGCTGGACGGCGGTGAACCCCGATTCCCCGATCGAGCCGTCGCGGCTCGCCGTCTGGATCTTCGAGAAGGAGGACGGCGGATTCCGCGTGAAGCGATGATCCGGCGCACTCCCGCAAACCTTTTCCCCTCTCCCCGGTATAACGAGCGGGCTCTCTCAGACTGGAGCATCACGTGGCAACTCGCGTAGCGCCGACCGCGGACGCCGCCCTCGTCCACAACATCGTCGAGCAGGTGGGCCGGCGGGTCGTCGGCCAGGACTACATGGTCGAGCGGCTGCTCATCGGTCTGCTCACCGGGGGACACGTCCTGCTGGAGGGCGTGCCCGGTCTCGCCAAGACGCTCACCGTCAAGACTCTCGCGGAAACGATCTCCACCTCGTTCCAGCGCATCCAGTTCACCCCCGATCTCCTGCCGGCCGACGTGCTCGGCACGCAGATCTACGATCAGGCGACCGGTCAGTTCCGGGTGAAGCGGGGACCCATCTTCGCCAACATCATTCTCGCCGACGAGATCAACCGGGCTCCGGCGAAAGTCCAGGCGGCGTTGCTCGAGGCGATGCAGGAGAAGCAGGTGACGATCGGCGGCACGACCTACGTCCTCGAGGAGCCGTTTCTCGTGCTGGCCACACAGAATCCGATCGAGCAGGAGGGGACCTACACCCTCCCCGAGGCGCAGGTCGATCGCTTCATGCTCAAGCTGCACGTCGGCTACCCGAGCAAGGCCGAGGAGAAGGAGATCATGCGCCGGATGGCGGGCGGACAGCCGATCGCCGTGGAGCATGCGGCGACGCCCCAGAGCATCCTCGAGGCGCGCGGCCGGATCGCCGAGCTCTACCTCGACGATCGCATCATGGACTACATCGTCGATATCGTGCACGCCACGCGCTCGCCGGCGGAGGCCGGGCTCGGGGATCTGGCTCCCTACATCGAGTACGGCGCGAGCCCGCGTGCCACGATCTTCCTCGCCCAGGGCGCGCGCGCCCACGCGTTCCTTCGCGGCCGCAACTTCGTGACCCCCGATGACGTGAAGGCCGTCGCCCCCGACATCCTTCGGCACCGCGTGCTCACGACGTACGAGGCCGAGGCCGAGGAGGTCACGAGCGAGGAAATCGTCCGCCGCGTGCTCGCGAAGATCGAGAGCCCGTGACCTCGCGGGCCGTCGTACCGCCGGAGGTGCTGCGGCAGGTCAAGCTGCTCGAGCTGCGAACGCGGGGCCTCGTGAACTCGCTCTTCACCGGTGAGTACCATTCGGTGTTCAAAGGACAGGGGATGGAGTTCAACGAGGTGCGCGAGTACCAGCCCGGCGACGAGGTGCGCTCGATCGACTGGAACGTCACCGCCCGGATGCGGCAGCCCTACGTCAAGCGCTACATCGAGGAGCGCGAGCTCACCGTCATGCTGGCAGTGGACCTCTCCGGCTCCGAGCGCTTCGGGACGGTATCCCGCTTCAAGAGCGAGCTGGCGAGCGAGCTGTCCGCGGTGCTCGCGATGTCGGCCATCCGCAACAACGATCGTGTCGGCGCGCTGCTGTTCGCCGAGGAGCCGGAGAAGATCGTTCCGCCCGGAAAGGGGCGGCGACACGTGCTGCGTCTCATCCGCGACCTCCTCGTCTACGAGCCGCGCGGTTGCCGCACCAACATCTCCGTCGCGATCGACTACCTGGTGAAGATGCTGCCGCACCGCTCCATCATCTTCGTCATCTCGGACTTCCTCGACCCCGGCATCGAGCACCCGCTCAAGGTCGCATCGCAGCACCACGATATCGTGGCGATCACGATCGAGGATCCGCGTGAGCTCGCTCTGCCCGACATCGGCCTGGCGCGCTTCACCGATCCCGAAACCGGGGTCGCCGTCGATGTGGACACGAGCGATCGCGGCGTCCGCCAGCATTTCGACGCGCGGGTGCGGAAGGAGCATGACGAGCGGCGCCATCTCTTTCGCCGTCTCGGGATCGACGAGATTGCCGTGCGGACAGATCAGAGCTACGTGGAGCCCCTGCTCCGGTTCTTTCGCTCGCGCGAGACACGCGGACGCCGCCGATGATCGCGGCGCTGCTGCTGGTGCTGATGCAACAGGGTGGGAGCCAGCGCCCGGGCGTCCAGTTGGGGGTGCTCGTCCAGCCCGAGACGGTTACCGTCGGCGACCCGTTCGTCGTCACCATTCGCGTCCGCGCCCCACGGAACGCCCGGATCGAGTTTCCTCGCGGGCCCGACAGCGCATCGGCGGTCGAGGCGCTGGACCCGCCGCTCGTCATTCCCTCGCCGGACAGCGCGAGCACCGAGCAGAGCGCGCGCTACCGTCTCGTGGCGTGGGACACGGGCCTCGTCCGTCTGGGACTGGCCGACATTGCGGTCACGACGGCGCCGGGCGTCGGTACGGCGCTGTCGCTGGGCGACGCGCGGGTCTTCGTGCGGAGCGTGCTCCCGGCGGACAGCGCGGCCCGCATTCCCAAGGGAGCGCGCGACATCCTGTCCGAACCGCCCGCGACGTGGCGATGGTGGATCATCGCCCTGCTCATCGCGGCGATGATCGGGCTGCTCATCTGGCTCTGGCTCCGGCGGCGCGGCCGGGTCGATGACCTGCCGCCCGTGAACGCGCTCGACGAGGCCGAGCGCGAGTTCGAGCGGATCGACGCCCTCCGCCTCCTCGAGGCCGGCGAGCGAGGACGTTACGTTGCGCTCAATATCGATGTGCTGCGCGACTACCTGGCCGCCCGCCTGCCGGCGGGGGAGCGATCGCTCACGAGCAACGAGCTTCTGCTCGCGTTGCACGGGGAGCCTCGCGTGCCCAGCGAACGGCTCGCACCGACGCTCGCGGAAACGGACCTGATCAAGTTCGCGCGCCGCGCCGTCACCACCGACCAGGCGCGCGCTCTCGCCCAGGACGCCCGTCACATCGTTCGCGCGGTGGAGCACGCAATAGCGACTCCTGCCGCCGACGCGCGCGAGGCCGCATGACCTTCCTGACTCGGATGGAGATCGGGACACCGGCCGCTCTGGTCCTCCTGCTCCTGCTTCCCGGCTGGTGGCTCTGGCGGCGACGGCGCCGGCCGGGCGCGATCGTCTTCTCGCGCGCGGATGTCCTCGCGGCCGGGCCCCGCGCCGGCCGGGGCGTCGCGCGGCTCCTCTTCGTCATGCGCAACCTTCTGTTCGCGGGATGCGTCGTCGCGCTCGCGCGGCCGCGCTCTGGAGCGCGGGCCGAGAACGTCACCAGCGATGGCATCAACATCGTCGTCGCAGTCGACCTCTCCAGCTCCATGCTGTCCGAGGACTTCCAGCCGCAGAACCGTCTGGAGGTGGCCAAGCAGCGACTCAAGCAGTTCATCGCCGGACGACATTCCGACCGCATCGGACTCGTCGCCTTCGCAGGAGAGGCCCTCACCCAGGTGCCGCTGACCACGGACTACCCGGTTCTCGACGCAGCGGTGGACAATCTGCAGGCGGGGCAGCTCGAGGATGGGACCGCCATCGGAACGGCCATCGCGACCGCGGCGAACCGTCTGCGCGACGCGCCCGGACGCTCGCGTGTGCTCATCCTCATGACCGATGGCGTCAATAACCGCGGCGCCATCGATCCGCGCACCGCCGCCCAGGCCGCCGGCGCGGTCGGCGTCAAGATCTACGCAATCGGCGTCGGCACGCAGGGCATGGCGCCTGTGCCGGTCGGTCGCGGGTTGATGGGTCTCCGCTACGAGTACCGTCCGGTCGAGATCGATGAGAAGCTGTTGGCGGATGTCGCGACCGGCACCGGCGGCCGCTACTTTCGCGCGGTCGACGGTGCGGCTCTCCAGCAGATCTACGGGCAGATCGACCGCCTGGAGCGTGCTCCTGTCCGGACGCGGACGTACGTGCGCTACACGGAGCTGTATCGCTGGCCCCTCGGCGCGGCGCTGCTCGCCTTCATCCTGGAGATGCTCGTGCTTGCCTGGCGCGCTCCCCTTCCATGAGGGCGCCCCGGTGATCGGCCTGCCCTACGTGGATTTCCCGGCCGCTCTCGTCGCAGCGCCGCTGCTCGGGCTCCTGGCCGCGGGCCTCCTCCTCCTCGCAGTGCGCCGGCGCGCCGGCCGCCTGGAGAGACTCGGCAGCCTGCTCATCGTGTCGCGGCTCATTCCGCCGGCGTCGTCCCGTCCGACCTGGTGGCGCGCCGCACTCCTCGGTCCAGCCGCTCTCTGCGCCGGAATCGCCTTCGCCGGCCCGCGTTGGGGAAGCGAGATGACGGTGGTCTCCGGCAGCGGTGCCGACGTCGTGCTCGCGCTCGATGCCTCGCTCTCCATGCTGGCGACGGATGAGCGCCCCAATCGTCTGGAGAGAATGAAGGAGGAAGCGCAGCGCTTTCTCTCGAACGCGGGCAGCGACCGCATCGGACTCATCGCCTTCGCGGGGAGGAGTTACATCCTGACACCACTCACCGTGGATCGGGGGGCGCTCGACCTCTTTCTCGACAACCTGGATCCGTCGGTCGTCGGACAGGCCGGCAGCTCGCTCGCGCGAACCATTCGGCAGGGCACCGATCTGCTCGCGTTGACGCGCGGTGGAGGGGATCGCGCCCTCGTCGTGATGAGCGATGGGGAGTCCTTCGAGCCGCAGCAGGATGTGGAGGCTGCGGCCGCGAAGGCGGGCGAAGCGGGTGTAACTCTCATCACGGTCGGCTTCGGAACCGTTCAGGGCACCACCATCCCGATACGGACGGCGCAGGGCACGACGCTCAAGCGCGATGAGAACGGCGATATCGTCGTGACCCACGCGAGCCCGACGATGTTGCAGGCGGCGGCGCGTGCGGCCAAGGGCCAGTTCATCGACGCCAGCGCCACCGACAAGGCGGCCCGGATTCGACAGGCCCTGACATCACTCCGGCGCGTGAAGCGTCAGGCGGAGAGTGGGCGAGACCGGCAGCCGCGCTTTCAGCTCTTCCTCCTCCCGGCCCTCCTGCTGATCCTCGCGGACACGCTTCTGGCGGAACGACGCGGACGGCGGCGACGGGCCCCTGCGGCGGCGGCGGTGGCCGCCGCTCTGCTCCTGTTGCTGATCGTGCCGCGCGCCGCGCGCGCCGATGACGCCGCCGATGGAGACCGACTCTTCCGCGCAGGGCGCTATCGCGACGCGGCGGAGGCCTACCGGCGCGCGGTGCAGGGCAGTGGCAGATCGCCGCGGCTCCTCTACAACCTCGGCACCGCCCTGCTCGCGGCCGGCCGCGCGGACGACGCCATCGCCGCGCTCCAGCAAGCAGCCGATGTGCGCGATCCGGAGCTGCGCTTTCGCGCCCTCTTCAATCTCGGGCTCGTTTACCTGCGCCAGGGCCTGAGCGCGCAGGGTGAGGTGGCCGATCAATCGCTCTCCTCCGCTGCCGACGCGTACCGCCGCGCACTCCGGGTCCGGCCGGCGGCACTCGATGCCAAGTGGAACTACGAGCTCGCTCATCGCCGGCCGAAGAGCGGCGGCGGTGGCGGCGGAGGGGGAGGCGATGAGCAACCGTCTCCCCAGAAGAGCCCCTCCGCACCGCGCCCACAAGTCGGCAGCCTCGATCCACGGCAGGCCGAGCAGCTGCTGAGCAGCGCAGCCCGCGAGGAGCGGGACGCCCAGGCGCGAAAGCAGAAGCAGAATCAGCCGGACAAGCCGCCGGGCGGGAAGGACTGGTGATTCTCACCGCCCTCGCGGTCTTCGCGCAGCTCCAGATCTCGGTGACGGCCACGGATACGATCGCCCTCGCCGGATTCGCCGATGTTCGCGTGCGCGTCCGCGCGCCCAGCATGAAGGAGCTCAGACTCACCCCCCCGAGCTTCCGCCCTTTCTCGCTGGCGCGCGCAACGGCAGCGGAAAAGCGCGACACGGACGCGCGAGGGCGCGCACTCGTACTGGCCGAGTACCACTACATCCTCGCGCCGACCCGGGAGGGGACGTTCGTCATCCCGCCCTTCTCGGCGCGCTGGGGACCGCAGCGCGCGATCGCCCAGCCTCTGCGCATCACCGTCCGTCGCGATCCCCATGGACCCGCGCCGCCGGATGTGGTCGCCCGCGCCCCGATCGACAGCACGATCCTGGTGAACTTCCACGCCATGGTCGTGCCGGAGACGGTCTACGTCGGGCAGCAGTCCACCTATCAGCTCGGCGTCTTTCTCGAGCGCAATGTCCGGGATCGCCTCCGTCGAATGGAGGCCATAGCACCGGAGATTCGAGGGCTCATGTCGTACGACGCGCCCGCCCCTGCGTCGGGCTTCCCGGCGCGAGCTGTGGGTACCCATCGCTACGAGGCGACGGTTTACCAGCGCCCCATTTTTCCCCTGGCGGCTGGCCTCTTCCATATCCCGCCGGCGCGGCTCGTCTACGCGATGCCGCTCTCGTACAGCTTCTTCAGCCGAGAGGAGAGCGTCGAGCTGGCGAGCGACAGCGTGCCGATCGTCGTCATCGACCCGCCTGCTGCGTCGCGTCCCTCGGGCTTCACGGGAGCCGTCGGGACATTGCGCGCCGAGGCTCGCCTGGATACGGCAGCGGCCCGCGTGGGCGACCCACTGCCGCTCTCCGTTCGGATCGCGGGCACGGGAAACGTGAAGCTCTTTCCCCGTCCTGTGCTCGAGATTCCGTGGGCGAGCGCGGTGGCATCCTCGGAACGGGTCGAGCTCGATCAGGACGCGCTGATCGTGCGCGGCTACAAGGAATTTCGGTGGGTGCTCACGCCGCTGGCCGCCGGCCGCCTTGTGCTGCCCCCCATTCGCTATGTGTACTTCGATCCCCAGCGCCGCGAGTACGCGACCGCCGCGACGCAGCCGGAATCGCTGACGGTCATGCCGGGAACGCTCGCACGGATCGATTCGGCGAAGGCCGAGCGCGCGCCGCGCTTGGCGCTCCGCACCAAGTTCCGAGGCGAGCTCGGTCGCCCGATGTACGGCGAGCGGCCGTTCTGGCTGGTGCTCGGACTGGTGCCGCTTCCGGCGCTCCTTCTCGGACTCAGGCAGCGTCCCCGGCGGGAATCCGTTCGTCGCTGGGCTCGGCGCCTGCGGTCTCTCGCTCGCGCCGGTCGGGAGCGAGATGACCTGCGTCGCGTCCGCCGCGCCTTCGTGAACGCCGTGGCAGAGCGGCTGCGCGTGCCCCCGGTGATGGTCGCCGAGCCGGGCGCGCTCGCACGCGCGGCCCGGCGGGCCGGCACGACCGCGGCGGCGGCCGACAGGGCGGGAGCGCTTCTGCTCGCTCTCAACGAGTCGGCGTTCGGTCCCCTGGAGGGAGTTCGCCCGGAGGCTCTCGGCGACGAGGCGGCGCGTCAGGCGTGGGAGATCTACCGCGCGATCGATCGGGAGTCCGTGTCGCTCCTCGGCGACTGGTCGCGCATGCCGGTTGTGCTCTTTGCGCTCTGCGCCCTCGGTCTCTCGGCTGCAGCGGCCGAGCTGCCGTCCGAAAACGCGGTGGCGTTCGATCGGGGAGTCGCCGCGTATGTGCGCGGCAACGCGCCGGACGCGGCGCGCGAATTCGCTGCCCTCGCCGTGCGCGCGCCGCGGGCACCCGATGTCTGGGCGAATCTCGGTACGGCATCGTGGGAGCAGGCAGACACGGCGCAGGCGGTCCTCGGCTGGCAGAAGGCGCTCCGGCTCGAGCCGCTGGCGACCGATGTGCGTGAGCGGTTGCAGCTGCTGCCGCCCGAGGGGCCGGATGCCGGAACAGTTCCCGCGCTCCCGGCGCTGCCGATCGCCCTCGCGGCGGCGCTGCTCTGGCTCGCCGGCTGGGTGGCTCTGGCCTGGCGCAGTCTCCGCCGCCGCTCCGGCTCGCTCACGCTCGCGGGGGGAATGATCGTGGCCGCGCTCCTGAGCGCGGGCGCCGCCGCATCGGTGGATCGCACCCTCGCCGCGCCGCAGCTCGCGGTGCTGTCCGCCACGACTCCACTGAGGACCGATCCCCAGCTCGCTGCCGATCGCGGCGCAGCGCTCCGCGTGGGCTCCGTGATCCACGTGGATCAACGAGTAGGGGAGTGGGCGCACGTGACGGCATCGGATCGTGAGGGCTGGGTCGAAGCGTCGCTCCTCCTGCCGCTCGGGGCGCCGGCCGGATAACTTGGCGCATGCCCCGCATCGCCGTCCTCCCCAGCGCCGTCGTTGATCAGATCGCTGCTGGCGAGGTCGTGGAGCGGCCCGCCTCGGTGGTGAAGGAGCTGGTGGAGAACGCGCTCGATGCCGGAGCGACCGCGATCGAGATCGAGGTGGAGGAGGGGGGACGCGCGCGCATCCGGGTGGCCGACGACGGGGTCGGGATGGAGAGGGAGGACGCGCTGCTCGCCCTCTGCCGCCATGCGACGTCGAAGATTCGCGCCGCCGCCGATCTGGTTGGCGTGGACAGCTTCGGCTTTCGCGGCGAGGCTCTCCCCGCCATCGCATCGGTGAGCGAGTTGGAGCTCGAGACCGCGGCCGCCGACGGCGCGGGCACGCGGCTGCGGGTGATGGCCGGCGAGCTGACCGACACCCACGACGCGGCGCGGCGCCGCGGCACGACGGTCAGCGTCTCGCGGCTCTTCTTCAACTCTCCCCAGCGCCAGCGCTTTCTCCACTCGGCGCGCGGCGAATGGCGCGGGATCGTCGAGGTGGTCACGGCGATCGGGCTCACTCGACGCGACGTCCGGATCGCGGCGTCGCACGATGGGCGACAGGTCCTGGCGCTGCCAGCGGCGTCGTCGCTCCGCGCGCGGGTAGGAGCGCTCTGGGGCGGCGCCGCGGCCGAGCGGCTGGTGGAGCTCGACGATGTGCGGGGTGCGCTCCACCTTTCGGGGCTGATCGAGCGACCCGGTGACGTCGGGACGGTCGCCCGGCGCATCTTCCTCAGTGTGAACGGTCGCGCCATTCGCGACGCTGGTCTCCTGCGCGCCGCGGAGGCGGCGTACCGCTCCACCATTCCCTCCGGGAGCCGTCCGTCGCTCCTCCTCGAGCTGGTGATGCCTGCCGACATGGTGGACGTGAACGTGCATCCGGCGAAGGCCGAGGTGCGCTTTCGCGAGCGCTGGCCTCTCGAGCGCGCGATCGAGCAGGCGGTCCGCCGCGCGCTCGGCACGACCGAAAGCGCGGTGTCGATGGCGCCGCGGTGGAGCAGCGCGGGCACGGCAACGCTCTCGTCACCGGTGGACGTCGAGGCCCTCCGTCCCACGGTCCAGCTCGACCCTGCTGGGGGGCTGGCGCTCGAGCGACGCGGAGTCGGCGCGATCGGAGGGATGAGCGCGACGGCCGTCGACACCGAGATCGAGGTGCCGCCCCTTCTGCAGCTCCATCGCACCTACATGATGTTCGAGCACGATGAGGGCGTCGTGCTCATTGACCAGCATTCCGCCCACGAGCGCGTGCTGTTCGAGCGATTCATGGCCCAGCTGGAGGGCGGCGCGGCGGCGTCACAGCGGCTACTCTTTCCGTTGACGCTGCACCTCGGGCCCGCCGAAGGTGACGCGTTCGAGTCCCGCCGTGACGCGCTGGAGCGACTCGGATTCGAGATCGAAGGATTCGGCGGACACACCCTGATCGTGAGCGCGGTCCCGATGCCACACCCGCGCTTCGATGCGCCACGATGCCTGCGCGAGACGCTGGACGCCCTCACCGGGGACCGCGAGCCGGGCACCGCTCCCCGGCACGAGCGGCTCGCGGCGACGCTCGCCTGCAAGGCGGCGATCAAAGGGGGAGAGCTGCTGTCGCAGGCCGAGATGCGCGCGCTCTTTGTCGCGCTCGCGCGCACCACGCTTCCGTCCCATGATGTTCATGGTCGTTCCACGATCGTGAGGCTGCCCTGGGATGAGGTGGAGCGGCGCTTTGGGAGACGATAGGCTGCGCGTGATCTGCGGGCCGACCGCCGCCGGGAAGTCGCCGCTCGCGCTGGCGCTCGCGGAGCGCTTCGGTGCGACGATTCTCAGCGCCGACTCGCGCCAGATCTACCGCGGATTCGACGTCGGGACCGCCAAGCCGACCGCGGCCGAGCGGGCGCGCGTGCCACATCGAGGCGTCGACCTCATCGAGCCGGTGGAGCGATGGTCGGCGGCAGCGTGGGCCGATGCGGCCGAGAGATGGATCGCCGAGGCGTTCGCGGCGCGGCGCACGCCGGTGGTGGTCGGAGGCACAGGGTTCTACGTCCGGGCCCTCACTCGACCCCTGTTCGCCGAGCCCCCGCTCGATGCGGAGCGACGGCGGCGGCTCGAGGGAGAGCTGGCGTCCTGCACTACCGGGGAGCTGCGCGCGCGCTGCGAGCAGCTGGATCCGCCGCGCGCCGCACTCGGCCGGGCGCAGCTGCTGCGAGCGATCTCGGTCGCGACGCTCACCGGGACGCCTCTCTCGGAGTGGCATCGCGGCGCGGCGCGGCCGGCACGGGTGCGTGCGCGCTTTCTGGTGGTGGATCCCGGCCCTGCCCTCGGCGAGCGCATCGTGACGCGGACGGGCTCGATGCTCTCCGCCGGATGGGAGAGGGAGGTGATCGCCCTCGAGCAGCGAGTGCCGGACGAGGCGCCGGCGTGGAACGGCACCGGCTATCGGGTCGTTCGTGACCTCGTGCGCGGCAAGATCGCCGCGGCCGCCGCGACGCAGCGGATCATCATCGAGACCCGGCAGTACGCGAAGCGTCAGCGCACGTGGATTCGCCACCAGCTGCCGCTCCACGACGTGACCCTGCTCGATCCATCCGCCCATGACGCGCTGGAACGGGCGAGCGACTGGTGGCTCGACGGGGGGGGAGGACGCGCCGCATGAAGATCGGCATCACCTGCTATCCCACCTACGGCGGCTCCGGTGCTGTCGCGACCGAGCTGGGCATCGCGCTCGCGGCGCTCGGCCACTCGGTGCACTTCATCACCTACCAGCAACCGTTCCGGCTTCCGTCATTCCTGCCACGCGTCTGGTTCCACGAAGTGGACGTCGTGCGCTACCCGCTGTTCGAGTACCCTCCCTACGACCTCGCGCTCGCGGTCCGGATGCACGAGGTGGTTCAGACCCACCAGCTCGACATCCTGCACGCGCACTACGCCATTCCCCACGCCACCAGTGCCTGGATCGCGCGCGAGATGCTGCACGACAGTGGCGCGGATGTTCAGATCATCACCACCCTTCATGGAACGGACATCACCCTTGTCGGTCAGGACCCGTCCTATCAGCCGATCACCAAGTTCTCGATCGAGCGCTCGGACGGACTGACCGCCGTGTCCCGCTACCTGCAGCAGGAGACCTATAAGGCCTTCGGCTGCGACAGCTGCGCGGTCGAGGTGATCCACAACTTCATCGATCCGGTGGTCTACGACCGCGGGCGATGCCCACCGAGCCTGCGCGAGCAGTTCGGAGAGGGACGCCGCGTGCTCATGCACGTGTCGAACTTCCGGCCGGTGAAGCGGGTGCGCGACGTCGTGCAGATCTTCGCCCGTGTGCGGAAGGAGATTCCAAGCGTTCTAGTGATGGTGGGCGACGGACCGGAGCGGGCGAACGCCGAGGCCGAGGCGCGGGCGCTCGGTGTGCACGACTCGATTTTTTTTCTCGGCAAGCTCGATGCGGTCGCGCCTCTCCTCAGCTGCGCCGATCTCTTCCTGCTCCCGAGTCAGCTCGAGTCCTTCGGGCTGAGCGCGCTCGAGGCACTGGCCTGCGGCGTGCCGGTGGTGGCGTCGGATGCCGGCGGCCTTCCCGAGGTGGTGCTCGATGGTGTGACGGGGGCGCTCTGCCCGGTGGGCGACGTCGAGGGGATGGCCGAGGCGGCGCTCGGGATCCTGCGTGACCCGGCGCGCTGGAGGAGCATGAGCGATGCCGCGGCCGCCGACGCACGGGCGCGATTCGCCCAACGCGACATCGTGGCCCGGTACGAGGCGTACTACGCCCGGGTGCTCGGTGACTGACCGCTCGCGGGTCTCGGCTCTCCTCGATCTCGTGCGGTGGCGCAACGCCGCCCTCGCGGCGCTCGGCGTCGTGTTCGGCGCGTGGTGGGCGGACCGGCCGGCGAGCGTCGCTGCCGTCTGTTTCGCCGCTCTCGCCGCTGTCACCTTCACTTCGTCTGCAAACGCGTGGAACGACGCCGCCGATGTGGAGATCGATCGCGTCGCGCATGCCCGCCGTCCCCTGCCGCGAGGCGACCTGAGCGTGACATTCGCTCGCCGCCTTGCCGGCGGCGCGGCGCTGGTGGGGTTGCTCTCGGCTTACGCAGCCCGGCCGATTCTCGGGTGGCTCAGCGTGCCCGTCCTCGGTCTCATGCTCGCGTACAGTCCGTTGCTCAAGAGCCGCGGTCTGGTGGGGAACGTCTCGGTGGCGATCCTCGGATCGCTCCCCTTTCTGTATGGCGCGTGGGCTGCCGGCGCGCCGCGTGCGGGGGTAATGCTCGTTGCCATCGCGACGCCCCTGCATCTGGCTCGCGAGATCGCAAAGGATCTCGAGGATGCGAACGCCGATTCCGGTATCCGGCGCACCCTTCCGCTGACCGTCGGGCCGCGCCGGGCCGGTCAGATTCTGATCGCCGCTCTGGTCGTTTTCGGGGCAGTCCTGCTTCCGTTCGTCGCCGCGCGACCCTTTCTCGCCCTCGCTCTCACTCCGGCGCTCGTGCTCTGCGCCCTGGCGGCGCGCGCGGTGATGCACGGCACACGGGGTAGTCCCTCGCTGCTCAAGGCGGCCATGCTCTGCGCCATGGCTGCCTTCGTCGTGGCGCGCCCATGATCCCGAAACCGGGCATCTCTCCCGACCCATTCGCATGACTCTCTTCCAGGCGCTCGTCCTCGGCATCCTGCAGGGGCTGGCCGAGTTCCTGCCGATCAGCAGCTCGGCGCATCTGGCCCTCGCCCCGTGGATTCTCGGGTGGCCGGAGCCCGGCCTATCCTTCGATGTCGCGCTCCACTTCGGTACACTGCTCGCCGTGCTCATCTATTTCCGGGCGGAGTGGGGGCGGCTGATCGCCGCCGCCCTCCAGATCCTCCGCACTCGGAGCGCCGAGACGGTGGAGCAGCGGCGCGTGCTGTACCTCATCCTGGCCACGATTCCGGGCGGGCTGGCCGGCGTCGCCCTCGATAAATACGCCGAGCAGGCGTTCCGCGACCCGCGACTCATCGCGGCGATGCTGATCGTGATGGGCATCATCCTCTGGCTGGTGGATCGCGCGGCCGCCACGACGCGTCCGCTCGGTGCGATGCGCTGGCCGGACGCGCTCGTGTCCGGCGTCGCCCAGGTCTTTGCCCTCATCCCCGGCGTGTCTCGCTCGGGAGCGACCATCACCGCGGGACGGGCGCTGCGCTTCGACCGGGCAAGCGCAGCGACCTTCAGCTTCCTGATGAGCATGCCGATCATCGCCGCGGCCTCGATTCTGAAGCTCCCGCATCTGCTTCGGGAAGGAGGCCTCGGCGGGCAGCTCGCGGTCGGCGTGGCCGCCTCCGCACTCAGCGGATGGCTCGCCATCGGCGTGCTGATGCGATACGTCACGCGTCACAGCTACGGGGCATTTGCGGTGTACCGCGTGCTGCTGGGTGCGGCGGTGATCCTGCTGGCGCTCCATCGTGGGTGAGCCGCTGACCTACGACGGGTGGACGGCCACCGAGCTCGAGTCGCGGTTGGGACTTCCGGGCGTGCGGCTCGAGTCCGTCGTGGGCTCCACCCAGGATGTGGCGAATGCGCTCGCCGCCGCGGGCGCGCCGGCGGGCACGCTGGTGATCGCGGAGGAGCAGACGGCGGGGCGGGGCCGCGGCGGCCGAGCCTGGTGCTCACAGCCGGGTGGGGGCATCTGGCTCACCCTGCTCGAGCGCGGGGTGCACGCGCCCGCGCTCGGAGTTCTCTCCCTGCGGCTCGGATTGCGCGCCGCGCGCGTGCTCGACCGCTTCGCTCCCTCGCCGGTACGGCTCAAGTGGCCGAACGATCTCTTTGTCGGCGCGGGAAAGCTCGGCGGCATTCTGGTCGAGACGCGATGGAGCGGCTCGGTCGTGGAATGGGTGAGCATCGGGCTCGGCGTGAACGTGCGGCTACCGGAGACCATTGCCGGCGCGGCCGCGCTGGCAGAAGGAACGGATCGCGTGACCGTGCTCGGGGAGTTGGTACCGGCGCTGCGCGCAGCAGCGCAGGCGCGCGGGCCACTCGGGGCCGGCGAGCTGCGCGACTGGCGAGCGCGCGACCTCGCGGAGGGCCGGCGCAGCGCCACTCCGATCCGCGGCATCGTTCGGGGAATCGATGCGTCTGGCGCGCTCGTGGTCGACGGTCCGCATGGCAGGGGGCTCGCCACGGCAGGGTCGCTCGTCTTCGAGGAGGAGCAGACGTGATCATCGTCTTCGACGTGGGAAACACGGAGACCACCATCGGCGTGTTCGACGGGTCCGACCTCCGCGCACACTGGCGCGTGATGTCGGATGTCGCGCGCACCCCGGACGAATTTGGTCTGCTCCTGGCCGGACTCCTCGCCGCCTCCGAGATGGCAGCGAGCGCGGTGCGCGGCGCGGCGATCGGCTCCGTGGTGCCGCCCATCACCGGCCCGCTCGCGGAAGCGTGCGCGGAGTGGCTGGGGTGCGAGCCCATCATCGTGGACGCGCGCAGCCCGCTTCCGATCCGGCTGGATGTGGAGGAGCCTCTGACCGTCGGCGCCGACCGGATCATCAACACCCTCGCCGCCAGCCGTCTTTATCGGAGCGACACGATCGTGGTGGATCTCGGGACGGCGACCACCTACGACTGCATCACGGAAGACGGTGTCTTCCTCGGGGGAATCATCGCGCCCGGACTGCGCACGTCGGCCGACACTCTCATCCGCCGCACCTCCAAGCTGCCGGCCACCGAGCTCCGCCCCCCGGAGCGCGCGATCGGCCGCCGCACGGAGGAATGCATTCGCGCCGGGGTCATGCTGGGTGCCGCGGACGCGATCGACGGGCTCGTGCGGCGCATCCGACGGGAGTGGCCCACCCCGCGTACTCCCGGAGTGGTTGCCACCGGCGGGTTGGCGGAAATCATCGCCCCCCTATGCACCGAGCTCGACCGCGTGGACCCGTACCTCACCCTGTACGGTCTGCAGATGGCGCACGCGCTGCTGGTGGCATAGCGGCGATCTGCCGATCCCGCCTGCTGCCCGCCCTGCGGGGTAGTCGGCATCTCAGCTGACGCTTGTAACGCGTTCAATTTAGCCAAGTTGCGCTGAACAGCTCGTGCAGTCTCTCAGTCTTGACGGGCGAGGTGGGGCGCAATTATTTTCGTTTAGCACTCGCGCAGACCGAGTGCTAACAGCTATACTTCCTTCACTGAAGCACTGAACCAATAACGGAGGGCAGGAACTCATGGCCACTAAGACTTCGGCCGCGGTGAAGATCAATCCGCTGGCTGATCGTGTCGTGGTAAAGGCGCTCGAGGACACGGAGCAGATGCGGGGCGGGCTCTACATCCCGGACACCGCGAAGGAGAAGCCGCAGCAAGGCGAGATCATCGCCGTCGGTCCCGGCCGCTTCGAGAAGGACAAGCGCGTGCCGATGGACGTGAAGGTGGGCGACAAGGTGCTGTACGGGAAGTACAGCGGCACCGAGGTCACCCTCGAGAACGAGCAGTATCTGATCCTCCGCGAGTCCGATGTGCTCGCGGTGCTTCCCCGCTAGCACGGTAGCGGCTGATCGCGCGGCGGCGAGCGGCACGGCTGCTTCTCCGATCGCGCTGACGACATTCACTCACCATTCAGGACTCTACATATGGCTGCCAAGGAACTCCATTTCAACGTCGATGCGCGTGCGGCTCTCAAGCGCGGCGTCGATCAGCTCGCCGAGGCGGTGAAGGTCACGCTCGGCCCGAAGGGACGCAACGTCGTCATCGACAAGAAGTTCGGCGCGCCGACGGTCACCAAGGACGGCGTCACGGTCGCGAAGGAGATCGAGCTCAGCGATCCGATCGAGAACATGGGCGCGCAGATGGTGAAGGAAGTCGCGACCAAGACCTCGGACCTCGCTGGTGACGGCACAACCACCGCCACCGTGCTGGCCCAGGCGATCTTCCGCGAAGGGCTCAAGAACGTCACCGCCGGTGTGAACCCGATGGCGCTCAAGCGCGGGATCGACAAGGCCGTGTCCACGGTCGTCGAGGAGCTCAAGCGCATGTCCGTTCCAACCGCTGGCCGCAAGGAAATCGCCCAGATCGGCAGCATCTCGGCCAACAACGACGCCGAGATCGGGGGGCTGATCGCCGACGCGATGGAGAAGGTGGGTAAGGACGGCGTGATCACCGTCGAGGAGGCCCGTGGCCTCGAGACGACGCTGGAAACGGTAGACGGCATGCAGTTCGACCGCGGCTACCTGTCGCCCTACTTCGTCACCGACCCGGAGAAGATGGAGTCAGTGCTCGAGGATGCCTACATCCTCATCCATGACAAGAAGATCTCCTCGATGAAGGATCTGCTTCCGATCCTCGAGAAGGTCGCGCAATTGGGCAAGCCGATGCTGATCATCGCCGAGGATGTGGAGGGTGAGGCGTTGGCCACGCTCGTCGTCAACAAGCTCCGCGGTACGCTGCGCATCTGCGGCGTGAAGGCGCCAGGCTTCGGCGATCGCCGCAAGGCAATGCTGCAGGACGTGGCGGTATTGACCGGTGGGCAGGTGATCAGCGAGGAAGTGGGCTTCAAGCTCGAGAACGCGGTGGTGAACGACCTCGGACGTGCCAAGCGGATCGTCGTGGACAAGGACAACACCACGATCATCGACGGCAGCGGCACCGAGGACAACATCCAGGGGCGCATCAAGGAGCTCAAGTCGACGATCGAGAAGTCGACCTCCGACTATGACAAGGAGAAGCTCCAGGAGCGTCTGGCGAAGCTCTCCGGTGGCGTGGCCGTGATCAATGTGGGCGCCGCGACCGAGAGCGAGATGAAGGAGAAGAAGGCGCGCGTCGAGGATGCGCTGCACGCGACCCGCGCGGCCGTGGAAGAGGGCATCGTTCCGGGCGGGGGCGTGGCGTTCATCCGGTCGCAGCGCGCGCTCAAGGCACTGAAGCTCCAGGATTCCGAGGAGCAGATCGGCGTCGACATCGTCCGCAAGGCGATCGAGGAGCCCATCCGGATGATCGTCCAGAATGCCGGCGGCGAGGGCTCGATCGTCGTCGAGAAGGTGCGCGCCAACAAGGATGACAAGTACGGCTACAATGCGCTCACCGATACCTACGAGGATCTCGTCGCGGCCGGCATCATCGACCCGACGAAGGTCACGCGCACGGCGCTCCAGAATGCCGCGTCGATCGCCGGCCTGCTCCTGACCACGGAAGCGATCGTGGTCGAGAAGAAGGAGGACAAGCCGTCGATGCCCTCCGGCGGCGGCGGCGGTGGTGGCATGGGCGGGATGTACTAGGCCTACCGCGCGCTCGCGGTTCAGCAGGGAAGGCGGGGATCCGGAAACGGGTCCCCGCTTTCTTTTCGCTCCTGCGCGAAAGGCGGCGTCGACGCGCGCTCATCCGCCCGCCGTGCTCAGACCCCGTTCACGAGAGCCCGAGCGACAGCTGAGCGGCGCGCGCCTCGCTCCTCGCCATCGGGCGGAAGGGCCCCACGACGATCTCCTGCGGCGCGCCGTGCAGGCCGCCGCGGAAGGGAGTGTGCGAGAGAGCAGCGCCGACCGCGGCAGCCGCCAGCCCGGGCTGGTTGCAGCGGTCGCTCAGGTGGGCGAGGACGATGTGCGACAGGCCGCGGTGCGCACAGCCGCGCGCCAGATCGGCCGCCGCTCGGTTACTCAGATGACCGAGGCGCCCGCCAATGCGAGAGCGCACCGAGGGCGGGTACGGGCCTGCGCGCAGCATGCCGTCGTCGTGATTCGCCTCCAGCACCAGCATGTCCAGCCGCTCGAGCGCTCGGCGCAGAGCGGGTCCGCCCTGCCCGAGATCGTAGACGACCGCCGCGCGAATGCCGCTTCCCCGCGCCGTCACGACGACTGCCACCGGCTCGGCCGCGTCGTGCGACACCGGAACCGCATCGACGCAGATCGTGTCGAGCAGCAGCGTCCGGTCCGGCGCTATCGCGACCGCGCCGGCGTCGGCGAGCTCGGGGCAGGCGGTCAATGTCCCGGCCGTCGCGTGGAGGGTCCACCCCCACCGCCGCGCTGCCGCGCAGGCGCCCCGCACGTGATCGGCGTGCTCGTGGGTCACCACCAGATCCTCGATCGACTCCGCCGGCACGCCGATGGCGCCGAGCCGCGCCTCCAGATCCCGAAGGGCAAAGCCGGCATCGATGAGCACACGCGATCCCTCGGACTCGAACAGCACGGCATTCCCCCGACTGCCGGTACCGAGCGCCCACATCTTCATCATCCGGCGCTCCCCCCCCCTCGTCCGCGCTCGTGCGCCGCCGCCAGTGCCCGGCGCGCCCGCTCCCCCAGAGCGAGCTGCCGCCGTCCCATCGCACGCTCGGCCGTCTCCAGAAACTTGTCGAGACGATAGGGAGTCAGTGATTCCCCTTCTCCCCACGAGAAGGGCGCGACGTACTTGGGGGGCATCGCGCTTCCGTAGATATTCGAGCCCGCTCCGATGACGCTCCCCGTCGTGAGCCGCATGCCGATTCCGGTCTTCACGTAGTCGCCGATCAGACTCCCGAGCTTGAGCGCTCCCGTATCGCGCACTCCGGCCGGCGTCCACATCGAGACGCTGCCGTACGTATTCTTGAGATTGCTCGTGATCGTGCCCGCACCGAGGTTCACCCATCGGCCGAGGTAGGAATGTCCCACGAACCCGTCGTGGGACTTGTTCGCCTGACCGAGGAATACCGACTCGCTCAGCTCTCCGCGGACGGTGCATCCCTCGCCGATCGAGCAGCCCGCCACCCGATCGCCGAGCACGCTCGATCCGCCCGCGACCGCACAGGGACCGACCAGCCGCGTGAACGCGCGCACCACCGCGCCGGCACGCACCATCACCGGTCCGGCACTGCAATCGAAGATGACCTGCGGCTCCACGGTGGCGCCGCGCTCGACGTACACCGGGTGAGCGCCGAGGTGGATGGCGTGCGCCGGCGGCACGACCGCCAGCGTCGGGCCGACCGCGGCAATGTCGGACTGGAGCTGGCTCACCAGCTCCGTGACGAGCTCCCAGACGTCCCGCACCCAGCGACCGGGCAGCTCCACCACGCGAGTGCCGGCCGCTTCGAAGCTCTCCAGCCGCGCCCCTCCTCCGTCGAGGTCGGCCATCCGCGCCTCCCGCGCCACTCGCACTGCCGCCACGGCACCCTCGCACATCCAGACGTCCGCGCTGCCACTGATCCACCCCAACGGCACGATGCAGCGTGCGTTGGCGAGGATCGCGCCCGCGGGCACGCCCTCGGCGACCGCAGGCGGCGCCCCCGGCTCCTCGAAGTCCGCGAGGTGAGGGGCGGTGACGGTGCCGAGAGCGCGCGCCGCCAGTGCGCGCTCCCAGCGCTCGCGCAGCAGAGTCGTCCCCGCCCGCAGCTCGGCCAGGGGCCGAGTGAGCGCGAACGGCTCGAAGCTCCGGGCGCGCGCGTCATCGTAGAGGTAGAGGCTCGTCATCCTCGGTTCCCCTCCCGCAGCTCGGGCGGCAGCGCGTCGAGGAGTGCCTTGAGATCGGCGGCGCGCTCCCGGGTGGTGACGAGCGTGAGCCCGTCGCTCGCGACGACGACGAGATCACTCACGCCGTAGAGCACCACCTTGCCGCCGGAGGCGTTGGCGTAGACCACGTTGTCGCGGGACTCCACCAGAAACGCCGACCCGGAGGCGGCATTCCCGTTTCCGTCTCGCTCCCGCACCCGGTGGAGCGCCGCCCACGTTCCGACATCGTCCCAGCCGAAGTCGCCCGGCAAAACGACCACCCGATCGCTTCGCTCGAGCACTCCGTGATCCACCGAGATCGGTCGGACCTCGGCGAAGAAGCGCTCCAGATCGCGACCGGCGGAGCCGGCGTGAGTGGCCAGGGCTTCGGCCACCTCCGGCGTGCGCATGCGGATTTCATCCAGCAGATCGATAGCGCGCCACACGAAGATCCCGGAATTCCAGAGATATCCGTCGCGCACCATGCGTTCGGCGCTCGCGCGATTGGGCTTCTCGACGAACCGCGCCACACGCCGCGATGCGCTGTCGCCGGACAGAGGTGCTCCCGGCTCGATGTAGCCGAACCCCGGATCCGGTCGGATCGGGACGACTCCCACCGTGACCAGACTTCGCTCACGCTCGGCGACCTCGGCTGCGCGCGACAGAGTGGCACGGAACGCCGTCGCGTCGGCGATCGCCCAGTCGGCGTGGACGCACAGCATCACGGACTCGGGCGCATCGCGAAGCGCGACCTCGCTCGCCGCCCAGGCGAGCGCCGCGGCCGTTCCGGCAGGCCGGGGCTCCGCGATGATGTTGTTCCGCGGCACGCCGGGGAGGAGTCGGGAAACGGCGTCCGCCAACGTCGCGTTCGTGAGAATGAGCGTGTGCTCGGGCGCCACCAGAGGCGCAAAGCGCGCGACGGTGTCGGAGAGCAGCGGCGCATCTCCGATCAGGGGCAGCAGCTGCTTGGGGCGTTCCGGAGTGCTCAGGGGCCAGAAGCGGGATCCCACGCCGCCGGCAAGCACGACCGCCCAGCGACTCACCGGACCTCCGCGTCCGTCTCCTCTGACGCGACGCCGGCGAGCTCCGCCGCGCGAGCGTACAGCTTTTTCGGGCTGAACGGCTTGGTCAGGAACTCGCTCGCACCGCTCTCCATGGCCTTGCGCTGGTGCTGCTCCTGGCCCGCGGCCGTGAGAATCACGCAGGGCAGGGTCGCCCATCGCGGATCGCTCCGCATCGCGCGCAGCACGTCCAGCCCGCTCAACCGCGGCATCATCAGGTCGAGCAGCACCAGCACGATGCTCGGCTCACGCTCGAGGATCTCGAGCGCCTCCTGACCGTCGTAGGCGAGCGTCACACGGAAGGGGCCTTGCTCGAGCTTCATCTTGATGATGCGGCCGATGTGCGGCTCATCGTCGGCCACCAGGACGTGCAGTCGGTCCATGTGCTCAGGGTCCAGCTTGGGAGGGAACGCGGGGGCGGGAATGGACATGGAAGAAAGACGTCGCCGGGATCGTCAGATGAGGGAGGCCATGTGCGCTCGATTGCGCCGCAGCTCGAACAGCAACGCCCCGAGCTGCGCGGTCTGTTGAACGAGGACGAGAAGAACGGCGTCGTCCGTCAGCACCGAAACGATCGCCAGCCCTCCCTTGTATTCCAGGATGCCGGTCACGAGCGCGCCGCGCCCACTCAGCGCGCCGAACTCATCGGCCGCCGAGACGATGCCGGGCACCAGAGCGGCCACGCCTTCCGCGTCGACTTGCGGTATGGACTGGCTGTCGATCAGCAAACCATCGCGGCCGAGGATGACGACCGCCTCGACCCCTTCACGCCGGCGAAGCTCGCCGACCAGATCGCGGATGGTGGGCAAGAATGCTCCGACGGCTCGGGTTCTGCGAAACTAGAAAGCGTCCGGAGCGAAGTCAAGCGAGCACAATCGCTTGAACTCTCCGTCGCGCCGCGGTATTCTTCGCGCCCGAGCCTGCGCGCCGCCGTCCCTCACGCCGCCTCATGACGTCGAGATTTTTTCTTCTGCTCGCAGGCATCGCGGCCGCGATGGCCTGCGGCGACCCAACCAGGGTGAAGGCCAACTTCAGCGTCGTCGAGGACACGCTCACGGTCTACGCGCTCAGCGACACGTCGCTCAGCAGGCCGGTCGCGGTGAACAGCGACTCGAGCCATCGCCCGGTGGCCGTCCGATTCGAGACCGGCTCCAACGCAACGGTCGTCTTCGACCTCGCTCCCGGTGGTGCAGGCGCCGTGATCTACCCTCCGAACCTTCTCGGTCCGGTGGGACGAACGGGACTCCAGAGAAGCACCCTCTCGTTCGAGGCCATCACCAGCGCGCCGCAGGAGGGATACGTGGATACGGCGAGCGTCACCTCGCAGGTGGGTGACGTGGTGCTCGTCCGCAGCCAGCACGCGAACTGCACGCTCGAGGTGAATCCCTACATCTACGCCAAGCTCCAGATCCTGGCGATCGACGCGGCCGCGCGCACCATCCGATTGCGCATGCGCGTCGACCCAGACTGCGGCTTCCGCTCCTTTCTCGCGGGCATTCCGTCCTCCTGACGTGCACGACGCCAAGCTGCTGCGCGAGAATCTCGACGCGCTGCGCGAGGGCATGCGGCGTCGCGGCGCGCTGGACGCGCTCGGCCCGTCCATCGATCGCGCCGCGTCGCTCGATCAGCGACGTCGCCAGGCGATCCAGTCGGTGGAGGCGCTCAAGGCACGGCGCAACACCATCAGTCAGGAGGTCGCGCGCCGCCGGAAGGCGCGCGAGGACGCCGACGAGCTGATCGCCGAGGCGCGTGGCCTCGGCGACGAGATTGCGCGCCTCGAGGTGGACCTCGGATCGGTCGAGCGCGAGCTCGAAGGCGTGCTCCTCGAGCTGCCCAACATCCCGCTCGACAGCGTGCCCGAAGGGGGGGAGGAGTGCAGCATCATCGTCCGGAGCTGGGGCGAGCCGCGAGCGGCGGACGGTGTTGCTCCCTATTGGGAAGTGGGAGAGCGGCTCGGCATCCTGGATCTCACGCGCGGCGCCAAGATCATGGGCTCGGGTTTCATCGTCTTTCGCGCCCTGGGGGCGCGGCTCGTCCGAGCGCTCATGTCGTACATGATCGACCTGCAGACTCGTGAGCACGGCTACGAGGAGGTGTGGGTGCCCTTCGTCGCGAGTCGCGCCTCGATGACGGCCACCGGTCAGCTGCCCAAGTTCGAGGAGGACATGTACCGCCTTCAGGAAGAGGATGGGTATCTCATTCCGACCGCCGAGGTCCCCGTCACCAACCTCTATCGCGATGAGACCCTCGAGGCGTCGATGCTCCCGAAGGGGTTCGTCGCGTACACTCCCTGTTTTCGACGTGAGGCGGGCGCTCACGGGAAGGACACGCGCGGGCTCATCCGCGTGCATCAGTTCGACAAGGTGGAGCTGGTGCGCTACGCCACGCCCGAGAGCTCCGCGCAGGAGCTCGAGATCCTCACCGGACATGCCGAGGCGGCGTTGCGCGGTCTCGACCTGCCATACCGGGTGAAGCTCCTCGCCGCCGGAGACACGGGCGTCGCGAGCGCCAAGACGTACGACCTCGAGGTGTGGGCGCCGGGCGTCGGCAAGTGGCTGGAGGTCTCGTCGGCGAGCGTCTTCACTGATTTTCAGGCGCGCCGCGCGAACATTCGGTATCGCCCCGCCCCGGGGGAGAAGCCGCGACTGATTCACACGCTGAACGCGTCGGCGCTCGCCTTCCCGCGCACGATCATCGCGATCCTCGAGCACCACCAGCGACCTGACGGAAGCGTGACCGTGCCCGACGCGCTCCGGCCGTATCTCGGCACGGACAGACTGAGCTGACGGATGCGCCGCGGCGCGCCCGTGTTCGCACTCGGGCTGGTGGTGGCCCTCGTGCTGGGCTCCTACATCGTCTACACCCAGCGTGTCGTGCGCGAGCTGCGCGCGGACGCCGCGCGCAACGGCCGCATGTACGCTCGCGTCTTCCGCGCTCTCGGCGATACCAGCCAGGACGCCGGCAACGCCGCGCTGCTCGATCTCTCGTCGCATATCCGCGAGGTGGGCGTGCCCGTGATCGTGACCGACGCCGAGGGACGCCCGACCGCGGCTGCCAACCTTCCATTCGAGGCACCCCTCTCGGATCCTCGAGTCCGCGCCTACCTCTCGGAGCTCGACCGCCACAACCCGCCGGTCGTCGAAGAGGAGGTGGGCATGGTTCACTATGGCGACAGCCGAGTGGTCGCTAGCCTGCGCGTCATCCCGGCGCTCGAGGCCGTGCTGCTCGCGCTCGTGCTCGGCGCGTCCTTTCTCGTCCTGCGCACGCACAACCGCGCCGATCAGGAGCGGGTGTGGGCCGGAATGGCGCGCGAGTCGGCGCACCAGCTCGCCACTCCGCTGTCGAGCCTCAGTGGATGGATGGCGCTGCTGCAGGAGGGCAGCGAGGAGCCGATTGTCGCGACGGCGGTCGTGCACATGCAGGGCGATCTCGACCGGCTCGAGAGAGTCGCGCACCGGTTCGAGCGGATCGGCCGGCCCGCCCGACAGGATGACGTGGACGTCCGCGTGCTCGCCGAAGGGGTCGTTCGCTACTTCGCGGCGCGCGTTCCGACGCTGGCGCATCGCGTCGCGGTGCAGGGGGAATTCGGCGACGGCCCTCTGGTGGTGCGGGGTGACCCCGTTCTTCTCGAGTGGGCGCTCGAGGCGCTGGTCAAGAATGCGGTGGATGCGCTGGCCGGTCGCGGAGGCCAGGTCCTCGTCTCGGCGCATCGGCTGGACCACTCACGAGTGCGCCTGCGCGTCGCCGACGATGGTCCCGGAGTCGCTCGCGAGCTGCGCGCCCGCATCTTCGATGCCGGCTTCTCCACCAAGGAAGCCGGGTGGGGCATCGGGCTGTCGCTCGCGCGCCGCATCGTCGAGGAGGCGCACCGCGGAACGCTGACGCTCGTGCCCGCCGACCGGGGCGCCACCTTCGACGTTATACTTCCCGGATGAATGGCCCGCACGCCACCACCGAATCCCCCGTCGACGCGGAGCGCCTCGCCCACCTCAACCCGGCGCAGCGCGAAGCGGTACAGCATTTCGAGGGTCCCCTCCTCATCCTCGCTGGCGCCGGCTCGGGGAAGACGCGCGTCCTGACCTCCCGCATTGCCTGGCTCATCGAGCAGCAGGGGGTGGACCCGGCACACATTCTCGCGGTGACCTTCACCAACAAGGCGGCCGGCGAGATGCGGGAGCGCGTCGCGCACGCGCTCGGCGAGACTCCGACGGGGATGTGGATCGGCACCTTTCACGCGATCGGGGCGCGAATGCTGCGACGCGAGGCGCCGATGGTCGGACGCACGGCGGCGTTCACCATCTACGATGAGGACGACAGCCTCGCCGTCATGCGCCGCACGATGGACCGTCTGCGCATCTCGACCAAACAGTGGAGCCCCCGCATTCTGCGGGCGGCGATCTCCGACGCCAAGAACTCCCTCGTCGGCCCGGACGAGTACGCCTCGCTCGCGATGGACCCGATGAGCAAGGCGGCCGCCCAGGTCTACGGTCCGTTCGATGCCGCGCTGCGCGAGGCGAACGCGGTGGACTTCGATGATTTGCTCGTGCTGCCCGTCGGTGTGCTCCAGAGCCGCCCGGATCGCCTGGCCGACTACCGCGCCCGCTTCCAGTTCATCCTCGTCGACGAATACCAGGACACGAATCGCGCCCAGTACAAGCTGATCACCCTGCTGGGCGGAGAGCACGGCAACGTCTGCGTCGTGGGCGACGACGATCAGTCGATCTACGGATGGCGGGGCGCCGACATCCGGAATATCCTCGACTTCGAGAAGGATTTCCCGGCCGCGCGGGTGGTCCGGCTGGAGGAGAATTATCGCTCCACCCCGGAGGTCCTCGACCTGGCCAACGTCGTCATCAGTGCCAACGTCGGCCGGCGGGGCAAGACACTCCGCCCGACTCGCGGGAGCGGCGACCGGGTGACGGTCATCGGCTGCCTCGACGAGCGCGACGAGGCCGAATGGCTGGCCGAGGAGATCGCCGCGAAGCGGTCTGCCCATCCGGAGCTGACGTTACGCGACGTCGCGATTCTCTACCGAACCAACTCGCAGAGTCGCGCGCTCGAGGAGTCGCTGCGCCGCCACGGTCTGCCCTATCGCATCATCGGCGCCGTTCGATTCTACGACCGGCGTGAGATCCGCGACCTCATGAGTTATCTCAAGCTCATCGCCAACCCGGCCGATGACCAGGCCTTCCTGCGCGCCATCGGGGTGCCGCGCCGCGGCCTGGGCGAGGCGACGCTGGAGCAGCTCGGCGACCTCGCGCGTGCGGCCGGCACGTCTCTGTTCGACGTCGCCGGCCGGCCCGAGCGGCTGGAGCCACTGCGGGGTGCTGTCCGGCAGGCGCTCGCCGACTTCTCGGCGCTCGTGGGCCGCTACCGCGCCCGCGCCGCGGAGCTGTCGGTGGACGAGCTGCTTCGCGATCTGATCGAGGAGATACGCTATGCGGATGAGCTGCGAAAGGAGCCCGACGGCGCCGAGCGTCTGGACAACGTCCGGGAGCTGATCGCCGGCGCGGAGGAGACGGTCGCGGATGAAGGGGGCGAGCTCGGCCTCACGCCGCTCGACCACTTCCTGCAGCGCGCGTCGCTGATCGCCGACATCGACCGCGATGATCCCGCTGCAGACGCGGTGCTGCTCATGACGCTCCACAACGCGAAGGGGCTCGAATTTCCTCTCGTCTTCATCACCGGACTGGAGGAAGGCCTCTTCCCCCTGAGTCGTGCCCACGACGAGCCGGCGCTTCTGGAAGAGGAGCGCCGACTTTTCTACGTGGGCATCACGCGGGCCGAGCGGAAGCTCTATCTGACTCACGCCCGCAGCCGCCGCCGCAACGGGGAGACGATGCCGTCCATTCCGTCGAGCTTTCTCGCCGCGGTGCCGGCCGGAATGCTCGAAGAGCGCGCGACGCTGAGGCTGCGCGCGACCGGTCGAGGCGTCCTCCCCCAGTCGCCGTCGGCTCGTCGCCCTGGCCGGCCGGTGACCCGCTCCGGCTTCGGTGTCGATCTGGATGAGGAGGCCTCGCAGGACGCGCCGCGCTTCGTGAAGGGAGAGCGCGTGCGTCACGCCCGATTCGGGTCGGGCACGGTGCAGGAGCTGGGAGGCACCGGACGCGATCTGAAGGTGACGGTGGAGTTCGACGATGAGAGCATCGGTCGCAAGCGGCTGGTGGTCGCGTACGCCGGACTGCAGCGCGGGCTCGAGTGATGGCGGTCAGCCGCGACGACGTCGTGCACATCGCGTCTCTGGCGCGGCTGGCGTTGACCGAAGGTCACATTCCGCAGCTCGTGGCTGAGCTCAATGGAATTCTCGCCCACATGGACGTGCTCGGGGCGGTCGACACGGGAGGAGTCTCGCTCGCCACCGGCGTCGGCGACGCGGCGTGCCCCCTGAGGGATGACGGCGGCGTCCAGCTTCCTCTGCTGCGATCGCGCGACGAGCTCGCTCCGATGATGCGGGATGGCTTCTTTCTCGTGCCGCGCCTCGACACTCACGGAGATCACGAGGACGAGGAGCCGTGAGCGTCGAGAGAGAGGTCGAGCGTGCCTTCGCCAGGATGGACGCGGTCGGTGCCGGGCGCGACGGTCTCAACATCGTGCTCTGGAGCGATCGCGAGCGCACGCTGAAGCGACTGCGGGAGGAGAGGCCAGAGCGGGCGCTCGAGCCGGGGGGCCCCCTCGCCAGCGCCGCGATCGCCGTCAAGGACAATATCGCCACGCTCGATCTCCCGACCACCTGCGGCTCGCGCATCCTCGAGGGGTACGTCAGCCCCTACGAGGCGACGGCAGTGCGCCGGCTGAGGGAGGCCGGAGCGGTGATCATCGCCAAGACAAACTGCGACGAGTTCGCGATGGGGTCGTCGACCGAGCACAGCGCATACGGGCCGGCGCGCAATCCCCTCGACCCGACGCGCGTGCCCGGCGGCTCCTCGGGCGGATCGGCGGCCGCCGTCGCGGCCGGCATCGTGCGCGCCGCCCTCGGCTCGGAGACCGGCGGATCGGTGCGTCAGCCCGCCGCGTACTGCGGGGTGGTCGGGGTGAAACCGACGTATGGGCGGGTGAGCCGCTACGGACTCGTCGCCTTCGCCTCCTCCCTGGACCAGATCGGAGTGTTCGGCGCCACCGTGGCGGATGCGGCCGGCGTGCTCGAGGTGATCGCGGGAGCAGATCCGCTCGACGCGACGACGGCCGAGAACGAGGTGCCGCGCTATCGCGACGCGTTGGCGAACGGCGGGAGCGGGAAGGGGACCGAGCCGCTGGCGGGAATGGTGATCGGCCGGCCGGCCGAGTATTTCCCACCCGGGCTGGACGGCCGTGTGCGCGCTCTCTGCGATGCGTCGCTCGAGCGCTTCCGGGGGCTCGGTGCCGAGGTGCGCGACATCTCGCTCGACCACACCGATCTGGCGATTCCGGTCTATTACATCATCGCTCCGGCCGAAGCGTCGTCGAACCTCGCCCGCTTCGATGGGGTGCGCTACGGTCTGCGGCTCGAGGGGGATGGGCTCCGCGCCATGTACGAGGCGACGCGCTCGCGTGGCTTCGGCGCCGAAGTGACGCGCCGCATCCTGCTCGGCACCTACGTCCTCTCGGCCGGCTACTACGACGCGTACTATCGGAAGGCGCAGGCGGTACGCACGCTCATCGCTCAGGACTTTCGGACTGCCTTCGCCGCCGGCGTGGACGTCATCTTCACGCCGACGGCTCCCACGACTGCGTTCGAGCTCGGTGCCAACACGAGCGATCCCTACGCCATGTACCTGAATGACATCTTCACCGCGACCGCCAACCTCGCCGGTGTGCCGGCGATGTCGGTGCCGATCGGTCGGGTGGACGGCCTTCCGGTGGGTGGCCAGATCATCGCGCCCCATTTCGAGGAGGATGTGATGTTCCGGGCCGCGTTCGCTCTCGAGCGATCTCTCGGAGAGGGGGCGCATCGATGAGCGCGGCCACGCATCCGACCGAGGACACTCCGGTTGCGCGTTACGAGATGGTCGTCGGGCTCGAGGTGCACGTCCAGCTCCGCACCCGGACCAAAGCCTTCTGCAGCTGCTCGGCAGCGTACGGGGCCCCTCCGAATGCCAACACCTGTCCGGTGTGCCTCGCTCTTCCCGGCACGCTGCCGGCGCTCAACAGGCAGGCGGTCGCGCTCGCCGTTCGTGCTGCGCGGGCACTGGGGTGCACGGTCCATCCCATCTCGGTGTTCGCGCGCAAGAACTATTTCTATCCGGACCTGCCCAAGGGATACCAGATCTCGCAGTACGATCAGCCGCTGGCCACGGGCGGCTGCATCGCCATCGGCGAGCGGCGAGACTCGACACCGATCTCGGTTCGCATCACGCGAGTGCACATCGAGGAGGATGCCGGAAAGTCCATCCACGATCGCTATCGGGGGATGACGGCGATCGACCTCAACCGCGCGGGCGTTCCCCTGATCGAGATCGTGAGCGAGCCCGATATGCGCTCGGCGGTCGAGGCGGGAGCGTATCTGCGCGTGCTGCGTCAGCTGCTCGAGTACGCGGACGTCAGCGACGTCAGCATGGAGGAGGGAAGCCTCCGGGTCGACGCCAACATCTCCATCCGCGAGCGGGGAGAGACGCGTCTCGGTACGAAGACCGAAGTCAAGAACATGAACTCGTTCTCCGGCGTGGAGCGCGCGCTCGAGGCCGAGTTCCGCCGCCAGGCCGCGTTGGTCGCGAGCGGCCAGCGGGTCACGCAGCAGACCCTGCTGTGGGACGGCGTGCGCGGGGAGGTGCGGCCGAGTCGCGCGAAGGAGGGGAGCCACGACTACAGATACTTCCCCGAGCCCGACCTGCCTCCGCTCGTGCTCACGCGGGAGTGGATCGCGGAGCAGGAGAAGTCCCTGCCGGAGCTCCCGGAGGCGAAGCGCAAGCGCTTCATGTCCGCCTACCAGCTCGCCGCCCCTGACGTCGAGCTGCTCACCGCCGGTCCCCGGCTCGCCGACTACTTCGAGGGCGTTGCGAGCGCTCATGACGATGCCAAGGCCGCGGCGAATTGGGTGATGGGGGAGGTGCTCAAAGCGGTGAACGCCCGCGGAATCGGCATCAGGGAATTCCCGATTCGTCCGCAGGATCTCGCCCGGTTGCTCGATCTCGTGCGCGATGGCCTCGTGAGCCATTCGGCGGCGAAGAAGATCTTTGCCGTCATGACGGCGACCGGCGAGCGTCCCGAACAGGTCGCGGGGCGGGAGGGCCTTCTCCAGGTCGGCGATCGCGATCAGCTCGCCACCTGGGTGGACGAGGTGCTCGTCGAGAATCCGATCGAGGCGACGCGCTTCCGGGCCGGCGAGAAGAAGCTGCTGGGCGTGCTGGTCGGTCTGGTGATGAAGAAATCCAGGGGGCGCGCCGATCCGCGCCGGGTGAATCAGCTGCTCTCGGAGCGCACCGGTGTGTAGATCGGCTCGTCGAGCGTCGCCGCGAAGTTGAGCGAGGTGGCGGGCAGCGTAAAATGTCGCGCTGCCTCCTCGGCGATCCGGTAATCGAGTCCGCTTCGTCGTGCTTCCCGGCGAGTGCGGGTGGCCAGCCCGAGGGCGTCGATCCCCGACGGATCGAGGGCGAACGGCTCCGACTCGTGAACGCGGCGGAGCAGGTCGATGACGTACTCGTATGACCGCTCCAGGTAGCGACCCACCTCGGGATCGGTGAGATCCCACCGGCTGTTCTCGGCCGCGAGCTGAAAGATCTTCTGCCACGACTCGTTGTCGAGCACGTAGACCATGCCGCGGAAGATCCGCCGGTTGGTGGACGTGCTGAAGATCGTGGGGCTCAGGATTCGGTCCAGGTGGCCGTCGGCGCGGCCGTGGTCGCGGAGAATCACCTCGCGGGCGCGGCTGCTGACGCCCTGCCCGAGGTGGGTCTCGAATCGGCTCTCCCAGTAGCTGTGACCGAGACCGCTCGTGCGGGAGGCGATCAGGAGGTAGCGGGGAACGAACCAGTTGTGCGCGACCGTATCGGCGGCGAGGTGCGCGAGGTAGCCGAGCCCGAACGCGCGCAACGCATCGTCATCGGCCCGCTCCAGGATCTCGAGCCCGACGTTCCACGAGTGGCAGTGCCGGCCGGCGGGCGCGTATTTCTTCGCGATGCTGGTGTCGGCCGCGATCGACCCGTAGAGGAAGTCCAGCGGAAAGGCGGCCAGCAGCTCGGCGACTCGTGGCGGCAGGAGCGAGAGCGTGCGGAGAACCGCCTCGCCGAGAAAGATGTGCGTTCCCGGCGTCCAGGCGTGTGCGACCGATGGCAGCAGCAGGATGGCGACGAGCGCGGCCGCGACGGCGGCCGCGCCCTGGATGACGCGCATGCCGGCCCGACGCGGAATTAGATGCCGAGGCGCTTGCGCTGCCGGCGCATCGCCTTGCGCAAATCGCCGAGCTCGCGCGAGACGGCGTCGTTGATCGTCTCGCGCGCGGACTCGAGATATTCGCCGACGTTCTCGGCGATCTCCTCGCGCGGGAGCTGGTCCCAGAGCGCGCCTGCGCGATCGCTCACCCATCCCGCTCCGTCGCCGGCCTGGCGTCCGGCCCACCGAGCCCCGCGCCCGCCGTATTTGCCGGCGAGAGAGGCCCCGCTGCCGGCCGCGGACATCAGCCCACGGATCGGGCGCCCCTTGGGCCCGGTGCGGAAGAGCAACGCGACGCCTGCGCCGACGGCGAGGCCGAGCAGCATGGCCGTGAGCAGATCGTACTCGTCACGGGGTTCATCGGGCCCCCCCCCCTGGCCGCGGGCGGATGCGCGGGCCCGGCTCGCGGCCTGCGGGCGAGAGCGTGCGGTCGTACCCATCGTCTGTCTCC
>JALZAQ010000036.1 GCA_030948255.1 Gemmatimonadota bacterium | reverse complement strand
GAGAAATTGGGTACCTCGACGGGCACCGCGCCTCGACACGACAAGAGCCAACCACCCGGAAGTGATTGGCTCTCCGATAGCAGGGGCGGGACTCGAACCCGCGACCCCGGCATTATGAGTGCCGTGCTCTAACCAGCTGAGCTACCCTGCCCCTCTCGCTCGCCCCCCTGTGCCGCGCGCAGACAGTCCGAAAATGTACCCAAGTTGGCCAGGGTATACAATTCTGACTGCCCATGACGTGACGCCACCACAGCGTCTTACCCGGGCGTGGCAGACTTGCAACACCCGGCGTTCTCTCCTACTGTTTCCGCGCCGCGCGCGCCAATCGGAAGGGTGAACGAGTTGTGGGTAGACGCGCGGAGGGTACACCCCTTGCCCGTCCCTCCCATGATTCCGCTGCAGAGGCGCCGCCGGTCCCCTCCGCGTCCTGCTTCCCGCTAGCCGAGGAGAGTGGGGTGATGTGTGCTTGCGTTCGCCCCACACTCTTCGCGCGGGAGCCCGGCGCGATGTCCGGCCGTGGCGCTCTCCGCTGACCGTGGGCGGGAGACGCTGGCTGGGCGCCGAGTCCTGGTGACTGGCGCGGCGGGATTCATCGGTTCTCACCTCGTGCGGCGCCTGACGCAGATCGGCGCGCGCGTGACCGCGCTCGCGCGACCGGAAAGCGATCTGTGGCGACTGGCCGACGTGGCGAGCGACGTCCAGCTCGTCAGACGTGATGTGAGTGATTTCGGGGAGGGACCACTCGTTGCCGCTCTCGACGACATCGAGTTCATCCTGCATCTGGCAGCGGCGGGCGTGAATCCGTCCGCCCAGGCCAGCTCCGCCATGGCCCGGACTAACATCATGGGAACGCTCGCGGTCATGCAGGCCGCCGAGCGAGTGGGGGCGGCGCGCGTTGTGTACTGTGGATCCTGCTCCGAGTACGGCTCGGCGACGAGCGTGAGGGAGAACGCGGCCCTCGCGCCACTCTCCGAGTACGGCGCGAGCAAGGCGGCCGGCTGGATGGTGGCGCGCGCGGCATCCCGACGCAGCGGGATACCCATGGTAGCGCTGCGTCCGTTCGCCGTCTTCGGTCCGTATGAGGGCGCGCAACGGCTGATTCCCGACGCCATCCTCCGCGCGCTCGACGGCTCGGAGATGAGATTCACCGCAGGCACGCAACTGCGCGATTTCGTGTACGTCGACGATGCCGTGGACGCGTTCCTTCTCGCGATCACCGCCCCCGACATCGGCGGGGATTCGCTCAATGTGTGTACCGGTATCGCGACGCCGGTGCGGGACGTCATCGAGACGATCGTCGAGCTCTCGGGCCGGGGCTCCGTCCCCTGTTTCAAGGGTCGATCCTCCCGCGCCGATGAGCCTCCGGCAATCACGGGCGACCCATCGCGCGCGGAGGCTACGTTGGGCTGGCGCGCGAAGACTCCGCTGCGCGAAGGCCTCGAGAGCACCATGAGCTGGCTCCGCGAGCGCGCGGCCGAGTTCCCCGAATATCGGCGTGCACGATGATCGGCCGGGACTCCGGCACGCTGGCGCGACCTGGGACGGCTACCGTGTTGGCGTCGTCCGTGCCCTTCCGATTGATTTGACGACATGAACTCCACGATCCGAGGGACAGCAGAGATGAAGAGAGCACTGGTATGCGGAGCTGGCGGATTCATCCCAGGTCACCTCACGCGCCGACTCGTGGCCGAGGGATACTGGGTGCGCGGAGTGGACATCAAGCGACCGGAATTCGGCAACTCCGCCGCACAGGAGTTCCAGCTCCTCGATCTTCGTGATCCCGCGCAATGCGCGCTTGCCCTGTCGCTCCCCCAGGGCGGCCGATTCGACGAGGTCTATCAGCTGGCCGCCGACATGGGCGGCATGGGCTTCATCTCGACGGCCGAGTGCGAGATCATGCGGAACAACACGCTGATCAATACGAACATGATCTACGCCGCCGCCGACGCGCGTGTCCCGCGCTACTTCTACTCGTCGTCAGTCTGCGTGTACCGCGACATGGCGCCGGGCGAGGCCGAGCTAACGGAGGAGGAGGCCTATCCCGCTCGTCCCGACAACGAATACGGGTGGGAGAAGCTCTACGCGGAGCGCGTCGCCCAGGCGTTCGGCCGCCGCTACGGCATCGCGGTGCGCATCGCCCGATTTCAGAACTGTTACGGGCCCGAGGGCACCTGGACCGGCGGCCGGGAGAAGGCGCCGGCAGCCATCTGCCGAAAAGTGGCGGAGGTGCCCGATGGCGGCACGATCGAGGTGTGGGGCGACGGAACGGCGATCCGCTCGTACACCTACGTCGAGGACATGGTGGACGGCATCCTCCGCCTCATGCGGAGCGACCTCGAGAGCCCGGCCAACATCGGAAAGCCGGAGTACGTGTCGGTTGCCGACCTCGTGGCGATCGTCAGCGCCGCCGCGGGCAAGCGCATCACCGTGAAGTACATTCCCGGCCCGGTCGGCGTGCAATCGCGCAATTTCAGCAACGAGAAGATCTTCGGTCTAGGCTGGTCGCCCCGCGTGGCCCTCCGCGAGGGCATCGGGCGAACGTATCCGTGGATCGCCGAACAGGTGCAACGGACTCGGTCGACCTCGCCGGGATCTGCCGGCGTCGCCGCCGCCGTGGGTTGAGTGACGAGCCGTGACGGCACCTCGCGTGTCGGTCTGCGTGCCGGTGCACAACGGCGCGCGCTTTCTGCGCGAGGGGCTCGAGAGCATTCGCGCGCAGACGTACCCTCTCCACGAGATCATCCTCTGCGATGATGCGTCGACGGATGAGACACCCGCGATCCTCGCCGACGCCGCGGCGGAGGACTCCCGCATCCGCACGCTCCGCAACGAGAGTAGTCTCGGCCGCTATGGCGCGCTGAACCGCGCCGCTCGTTCCTCGAGTGGCGAGCTGCTCGCGCTCTACCACACTGACGGTATCTACGACCGCTCGATCGTGGAGCGAGAGGTCGAATACCTCGGAGATCATCCCGACGCCGGCGCCGTGTTCACCCTCGACCGCCTCCTCGACGAGCGGGGACGAGAGGCCGGCCGATTTCGCTGGCCGCCCGAGCTCCGAGAGGTAACCCGGTTTTTCGGGCCGCAGCTCACCGAAGCGGTCATGCGTCACAAGCACAGATTCCTCCGGACGCCCTCGGTGATGATGCGTCGCACCGTCTTCGATGCGCTCGACGGCTTCGATCACGAGCGCTTCGGTGCCTGGGCCGACTTCGACCTGTGGCTCCGTCTCTCGCAGACCCATCCGATCGGCGTGATCCACGAGCATCTGATGGCCAACCCCGCGGACCGGTCCACCCAGGACGACCGCCTGCGGACATCCCGAGAGCCCTACTTCGTCATTCTGGACCGCCACCTCTCCCGCGCGGGCATCCACGCGAGCGTGACGACCGAGGCGCACACGTGCTATGGCGTGTGGCGAGTGAAAGATGAAGCGGAGCGCGCCGCCAACGCGCTGCTGCTCGGGGATCGGCAGCACGCAGTCACGCTCCTGAACCGATCGTTCGTGCGACCCCTACTCCGTTCGTCGTCGCGACGCGCTGTCGTGGTTCAGATATTGGCTCTGCGCTCGCTGGTGCGTCTGGCGGCGAGGACGGGCGCCGGGCGCGCCAGCCGCGCTCTCGTCCACCTGGCCCGCTTTCGCCGATTGTCCCTGTCCCCCGCGGCCGCGCCGACGAAGAATGCCGGCACGACGCGGACGGAAAGCTCGTCCCCATCGCGCCAGCTGCGCGTCTTTCTCGATCCGTTCTCCTACCACTTTCTGGGCAACGAGATCTTCAACCCCGAATCGACCCTCAATCGCGACGGCTGCTTTCGGCCGTGGCTTCTTCTGCGCGATCGGCTCTCCGAACGCGGCATCGAGATCCACACCGCGGACTACCTGGTCGATGGCAGTCGACGGGCAGCGGTGAACGTCTACACGTCGTTCGGTATCCACACCCGCTTTCCGGAGATCGCGAAGCGCGATGACGTGCTGCTCAACGCCTTCTATCTCTTCGAGACCATGATGTACGCCGAAGAGATGTACCGGAAGCTGCCCGAGCTGTCACGCCACTTTCGCAGCGTCTACTCGTGGACCGACGCCACCACGCTGGCGCCATATGCGAGAGGCGATGAGCCGTTCACGGTGAGATCGTTCCAGATCCCCATGCCACGAGAGGATGTTCTCGAGCCGCACTGGTCGCGCACCGAGCGCGCCGGCATCGCGCTGGTGAATGCGAACGGCCGCGGCACCCTTCTCCCGGGCGAGCTGCTGACCGAGCGCCTTCGCGCCCTCCGTCACTTCTCCAGTCACGGCGGCATCGACCTCTGGGGACGGCAGTGGGACACCGTGCTCGAGGGTCAGGAGCCCTTCGCCGAGGCCATCCGCGCATCGTGGCGCGGGCCGATCGCCGACAAGTACGAGGGCTACAGCCGCTACCGATTCGTCGTCTGCTACGAGAACATGGCCACGCCGGGCTGGATCACCGAGAAGCTCTTCGACTGCCTCTACACGGGCGTCGTGCCGATCTACCTTGGCGCCCCGGACATCGGTGACTACGTCTGGCCCGCGTCTTTCATCGATCGTCGCGATTTTTCCACCTACGACGACCTGAGCCGTTTTCTCGACGACCTGTCGCCGGCACAATACGAGAGGTACCGGGATGCCGGGCGTGCGTATCTCGAATCCTCGGCATATTATCGGTTCACGGCGGCCGCCTTCGCCGACCGCTTCCTCGACGACATCGATGGCCAGCTGCGGGAGCGTGGTATCGCGGCGCCGTGGGGCTGAGCTCACATCCCGGCAGCATGAGCCGGCACGACAAAGGCCGGACCACGTCGGCCCGGCCCTCGAAGTAGCGGGGGCGGGATTTGAACCCGCGACCTTCGGGTTATGAGCCCGACGAGCTACCAGGCTGCTCCACCCCGCGATAGTGACCGAAATCTATGAAAGCGGGGGGACCTGTCAAGGTTGCGTCGGGTGAGGCGGCGCGCTGTCCGGCTCGGCGAACCGGTACAGAATCTCCTTGTTTCCTCTGACCATCCCGAACTCCTCCCGCGCAATGCGCTCCTGCATCGCGGGGTCGCTCAGAATCCTCTTTTTGAGCCGCGTCAGCGAGTCCACGTCATGACGCAACGAGTCGATCGCGTGCGCGATGCGGCGCTGCTTGCCTCGCGCCCGAATCAGATCCCAGGTCCCGTACTCCCCTCCCTGCAGCGCGAACGCCGCGACTCCCACGCCCAGGGCCCCGAGCACCAGCCGGCGAGCGACCGGCTTCCGTCCGCCACGAGCGCGACTCACAGCCCGTAAGGAGCGCCGCCCGGATATTCCGCCGTCTCCCCGAGCAGCTCCTCGATCCGCAGCAGCTGGTTGTACTTGGCCACGCGATCCGTCCGCGATGCCGAGCCGGTCTTGATCTGGCCGGCCCCGGTGGCAACCGCGAGATCCGCAATGAAGGTGTCCTCCGTCTCCCCGCTCCGATGAGAGATCACGGAATTGTATTGCGCCGAGCGCGCCAGCTCGATCGTCTCCAGCGTCTGTGTGAGCGTACCGATCTGATTCAGCTTGATGAGGATGGCGTTGCCCACGTCGCCGTCGATCCCGCGCGACAGCCGATCGGTATTGGTCACGAACAGGTCGTCGCCGACGAGCTGCACGCGGTCGCCGAGCTCCTTGGTCATGGCGGCCCATCCCTCCCAATCATCCTCGGCCAGGCCGTCCTCGATGGACACGATCGGATACTGGTCCAGCCATCCGCGGTAGAGCTCGATCATGCCGCCGGCATCGCGCGCCCCCAGGCCGCTCTTCTTGAAGGTGTACGTGCCTCCCTTGTAGAGCTCGCTCGCCGCGGGGTCGAGGGCGAGTGCGATCTCCCGGCCAGGCGCGAACTTCGCGGCCTCGATCGCCTCCAGGATCACGGTGAGCGCCTCTTCATCGTTCTTCAGGTCCGGAGCAAATCCCCCTTCGTCGCCGACGCCGGTCGCGAGCTTGCGCTTCACCAGAACCTTCTTCAGCGCGTGAAAGACCTCGGCCCCCATGCGCAGCGCTTCCGCGAACGTTGCCGCACCCACAGGAACGATCATGAACTCCTGGAAGTCCACCGTGTTCGTAGCGTGCGCGCCGCCGTTGAGGATGTTCATCATCGGCACGGGCAGCACACGGGCCATCGGCCCGCCCAGGTAGCGGTAGAGCGGAAGTCCCACCTCGTCCGCGGCAGCCCGAGCCGTCGCGAGCGACACCGCGAGAATGGCGTTGGCGCCAAGATCGCTCTTGTTCTCGGTTCCGTCCAGCTCGATCATCGCCCGGTCGACCGCCACCTGGTCGAGTGCGTCCATCCCTTCGACCGCCGGCCCGATCGTGTCGACGATGTTGGCGACCGCCTTGAGCACCCCCTTTCCACCGTAGCGTCCGCGATCGTCATCGCGAAGCTCCACGGCCTCGTGCTCTCCGGTAGACGCCCCGCTCGGCACCGCCGCGCGGCCCATAGCGCCGCTGGACAGCAGTACGTCCGCCTCCACGGTGGGATTGCCGCGACTATCGAGGATCTCGCGAGCGGCGACGCCGATGATGTTGGACATGAGCAAGGGGAAAGAGAAAAGGTGCCGCCCACGCATGCGGCCGGCCGGAGCGGGACGCGTCAGGCAGCGCTGGTCGCCTGGGTGGCGAGGACAGCGCGATCGCTCCCTTCACCCCAGCGCATCTCGAGCTCGTCCGCCATGCGGCTCCAGACGATCCTCATGAGCTCATCTCGATTCTCGTAGGTCATCCCCTCGGTGGGAATGGGCTCGAGGATCGACACCTCGACGTCTCCCGCTCGCACCGCCCATCGGCCTTTGGGCGCGATCGCCCGCGTGCCATGGATAACGCAGGGAACGACCGGCGCTTGAGCGGCGATCGCCAGAACGAAGGGACCCTTCTTGAACGGCCTCAACGCGTAGGAGTGGCCGCGCGTGCCCTCGGGAAAGACGATGACATTTATTCCGGTCTTCATGGCGTCCACCGCTTCCCGATATGCCTCGAAGGCGGCCTTCCGGTTCTGCCGATCGATGAACACCCCGGCGACCAGACCGGTAGCGGCCCCGAAGATGGGGACCTTCCTCAGCTCCTTCTTGGCGACGAAGCGATAGCGAGGCAGGATCGTGGCCAGCGTGAAGACATCGTACCAGCTCACATGGTTGGCCACGAAGACGCGGGGCGCGCCTGCAGCCGCGTGCTCCGTCCCGGATACGCGCACTTTCACACCGCTCACCCAGAGCACGTTGCGCGACCAGCGTCGCGGCGCGGCCTCCAGCTGCCCGTTCGGGCGTGGCCGCAATCCGAAGAGAGCGGCCACGAGCACCTGAGAGCCGTAGATCAGCGTCGACACGAGCATGGTGAGATAGGCGAGCACGGTTCGCATGGATCAAAAGTGGCTGTAGCCGCCACGCTCCGCAACGCGGGCGCCCCTGAAGTGGGCGTCGAGCCCCGCAGGGCCCCTGTGAACGGTGCCGATGCGTGTGAGCGGGCAGTCAAAGAGGGTTTCGAACTCCGCGACCGCGATGTCCGTTGGCGCGGTGACGGCGAGCTCGTATTCCTCGCCGCTCCGCGACGCGCCCAGTGGCTCCGCGCCCTCGATCAGCGGCAGAGATTCCAGCTCGATCCCGATGCGCACTCCGCTCGCATGGGCGATATGCGACAGGTCGCCCAGCAGTCCGTCGGAGATGTCGATGGCCGAGCTGGCGCCGTGCTCCGCCAGCCAGCGCCCCTCCGCGATCCGTGCCACCGGATGGATGAAGCGCTGGCGCGCCGCGGCCGGAACTACAGAGTGGGAGGACAGAGCCTCGAGTGCGAGTCCGGGTCCGCCCAGTCGGCCCGTGACATACACAGCGTGCCCGGTACGCGCACCGCGCCGCTCGAGTGGAATCCGGACCGAGCCCAACACGGTGACCGTGATCGCCAAAGCGCGCCCGGCGCTCAGATCACCTCCGACGATCTGCGTACCCGCGGCCCGCACGGCATCGGCGATCCCGTCGGCGAGCGCTCGGAGCGCCGGGCGGTCGCGCCACTCCGCTGTCAGGACGAGAGCGATGAGAACACCGAGGGGCGCCGCTCCCATGGCGGCGAGGTCGCTCAGAGCGGCCGTGGTGGCGCGCCACCCGATCTCGCGCGCCGAGAGCCAGTCGCGACGAAAATGAACTTCTTCGATAGCGACGTCGGTGCTGGCCACCAACCGCTGTCCGGAGGGAACCGTGAGGAGCGCTCCGTCATCGCCGATACCCTTTGCGACCGTGCCCCACCACGCCAGCAGGTCGCGTATGACATCGAACTCTCCACCCGGCCCGAGCGCCGACGCGTCGCTCACGGAATCGTGCCGTCGCTCGCCCGTCGGAGTCGCAGCACCCCCAGTCGCGTCGCGATCCAGGCGAAGTCATCGTCAAGCTTGATGTCGTAGGCTTCCGCGGGAACGTCGGCTGGGACCGAGAGGAAGCGCGACACCCCGGTGTCGCGATGGATCATCAACACCCCGCCCGGGCCGGCGACCCAGATTGTGCGCGGGTCCACCGCGATCGACGAGATCGCGCCGACGGCACTCAGGCGTACCGCATCGTAGCGCGGAAGGAGCTCGCCGCTGCGAAGGTTGAAGCGCAGGAGATCCTCCTGCGTCGCCACCACCACCTCGGAATCGCTGCGGGAGATGCCGCGGATGGCGCGCAGGAGCCGCGGCTCCTGCGCGGCCGCCGCCGCCCGGCGCGGTTGCGAGTCGGCAGCAGTGCCCCGGAGGAGAAGGAGTCCGGCGTCGCTGCCGATCCAGAGAGTATCGCCGGTGAGCAGCAGCGCCCGGACGGCCGTGCCCTCGGCCAGAGCCTGGCTCACCGCGCCGCGCGGCGCGCCGCCGCGCGATCGCCCGTCATCGGCGATGAAGACGAGCCCGCGCCCGGTGCCGACCCACGCACCCGCCGGCGTGGCGACCACGGAGAGCGCCAGGTCGGCGGGCAGGCCGTTCGTTCCCGACCACGAGCGCACGTTGTTCGGGTTGCGCGTATCCATCCGAACGGCGCCCCGGTCGCTCGCGATCCACGCCGCATCGGCCCGAACATCCATCCGATAGGCACGGGCGCCGGCCAGAGGGCGTGTGAGCGGCCCCTCCAGCCAGCGCCACTGTTGTAGGTCCGCGCTGGCGAAGCTGATGCCTCCCCGACCATATCCTCGCCCCAACCCGGCCACCCAGATTCCGTCGGCCGCCAGAGCCAGAGCTCCCGCGCCGGTCTCGAGGAGCCCGTACGGATAGTGCTGCGATTGATGGAAGTTGGGGTCCACCTTGAAGAGCCCGCCTCCGCGCGTGCCGAGCCAGACTTCGGAGAGATTGTCCGGAGGCTCCGCGCCCGCGCTGATCGGCCACGACTGCATTTGCTCGTCGCGCGTGTAGAGAGCAGCGAAGTTCTGCAGCGATGGAAAGCGCGCGTAGAGCTCGCGCAGTCCCACCGGCCCCTGCCGTGCCGACGGCGGGGGAACCATCGCGCCGGACACCGGCGTCACACTGCCGGCGCGAGAAGCCAGAAGCAGCTGCCCACCGACGCTGAGATACGCGCCCGACAGCGGATCGCGGCGGTCGAAGAAGATCGCGTCCACCACACCCGGCACCAGTGTCGACGTGACGAAATTCGTGGATGCGCGGTAGTACAGAACCTGTCCGGGCGCGAGGATCCAGACCGCATCCTCCACCGGATCGGCGGCGAGACTCGATGGCTGACCAGCCGGAAAACCCTGCCCCTGCGCAACCGGCGTGAGCCAGCTATTGAACTGGCGATCCAGGATGCCGAGAGCATCGGCCGTCGACGCGAAGATGAAGCGTCGCGACGCGGCGACTCCCGTGATGTCGTTGAAGGCGGTGAGAAGGACGCGCTCCTCTCGGCTCGATCCGGACCCTCGGCGACGAAGGGTGCCTCCCGGATCCCCGCCGCCCGGCGTCGAGACGCAAGCTGCACCCAGCGCCAGAGAGGCCAACCGAAGCACGCGTACCAGCGCAGAGCTCATCACGAGCGCAGCGCTGGAAGCTCGGCCAGCACACCCGCGGGATGCTCCGAAACGCGCTCACTCCATACCTCTCCCAACGACTCATTCACATCGCCGAGAGTGACTCCCCTCGGTCGTCGAGCACCTTGCGCGAGCTCGGCCGCGCGGCCGTGCACCCAGGCCGCGCATGCCGCCGCGTCGAGGGGATCATCCATCTGCCCCAGCAGCGTGGCCGCGATCCCGGCGAGCATGTCCCCGCTCCCGGCGGTCGCCAGCGCCGGCGTCCCGGACGCACTCACCATCCGACCTCCGGTCGGCGACGTGATCACCGTCGGCACCCCCTTGAGAAGCACCACCGAGCGCACGGTCCGCGCCAGCTCCTGTCCGACCTCGTAACGGCCATTCACTACATCGGGCAACGGAATGCCGGCCAGCAGACCGAACTCCACCGGATGCGGAGTCAGGAGCGCGGGACGCGCACCGAGAAGCTCGCCGAGACGTGTGGGTCGGCCGGTAAAGAGAGTGAGCGCGTCGGCATCGAGAATCATCGGCTTGCGCCCGGCTTCGAGGACGCGCTCCACCATCTCGCGGCGCTCTGTCGAGCGGCCCAGTCCCGGACCCATGAGCACGACGTCGGCCCATTCGAGCGCGGACGATGCTCCGTCGGCGCTGTCGAGCTCCCGCCAGCTAGCCGCCATCGCCTGCGGAGCGGCGGCCTGCAGGGCGGAGACGCTGTCGTCGTCCACCAGCGCACGGACCATCCCGATCCCGCTTCGCAAGGCGGCTCGAGCGGCAATGATGGTCGCTCCCGCCATGCCGCGCTGTCCACCGACGATCAGCAGCTTTCGCCGCGTGCCCTTGTGGGAATCCGGCGCGATCCCGGGAACGCGAGCATGCACCCATGCCGCGTCGACGAGATGCGGAGTGACTGCGCGGTCTCCCTGACCGAGGCCGATGTCGACGACCACGATCGCGCCGGCGCACTCGCGCTTCGCGAGGAGCCCTCTCTTCAGGGTGGCGAAGGTGATCGTGAGATCTGCGATCACACACAGCCTTCCCTCGCCGGTCGTGGCATCGAGGCCCGAGGGGACGTCGAGCGAGACGACCGCCGCGCCGGAGGCGCGCGCCGAGCGCACGGCGCTGATGAGCCGAGCCAGCTCGCCTTCCACCCCACCGCGAGCCCCAGTGCCGACGAGCGCATCCACGACCAGCGGCGCCGGCTCGAAGGAACCGACCTCCACTCGCGATAGTGCACGGTCGCGCGCGGCGCGGGCCGTCGCGGACCGCGGCTCGGACAGCTCGGTGACACGCACGCTCGCTCCTGAATTCGCCAGCTCTCCGGCGACGATCCAGCCGTCTCCGCCGTTGTTTCCGGGCCCGGTCAGGATGGCTACCCTGCCGCGAGCGAGCGATGGGTAGCGTCGGGCGATCTCGGCTGCGGCGCCGGCGCCGGCCCGGCGCATCAGCTCCGCTTCCGGGGTGCCGGCGTCGATCGCCTCGCGATCCCGCGCTGCCGCTTCCGCAGCGGTCGTGACGGACACCGGCATCAGATTCCTCCGCGCCAGAACACACGAACGGCGGCGTGGTGCGCCGCCGTGACCATCCGCGCGTCTTCCTCGCGCGTCACTTCTGCGACTGGCTGATCGTCCGGCCGAAGCTGATCTCGCCGTTGTCGATGCGAATGTTGAAGCCGCAGTCGGGATGGCTGCACGCCCAGGCCTTGTAGGTGATCGGCGCTCCGTCACGTCCGTAGTCGCTCAGTGGCAGCATCGCGCCCTTGCCGCACTTCTGGCATGCCGGCAGCTCTCTCGGCTCCATGGCTCCTCCCCGGCGCTTCAGGCCATCACGGTGTTCCAGGGATAATCGCGCTCGAACGCCCGGTCGAAATCGAAGACGTCGACGAACTCCTCGCGGGTGTCGGATTGCTGGCTGATGAGAAGGCCGAGCTCCACGAGAGTGAAGACGATGTCCCCGAGGTCGGCGGTGGAGCGCACGCCCCAGAACTCGAACACCACCCGAGACATCACTCCGAACTGCTCCAGGGCGAGGTCGCGGCAGGCGGTGGCGAGCTCCCGGCCGCAGATGTGTCGGCGCTCCGTCATGCGAGCCTGACAGTACTCGAGTGCCGACAGCACGAACAGGTATGCGTTCTCGTGAAAACGAGGCTCGCGCGCACGAATGCGGTCCATGATGCCATCTCGAAACGCCAACTGCGGCACTTCCATCCCCTCGTGTCGTCGATGTGGGAGCGTGACCCCCGGTGGTCGACCGCCTGTGGCCCAAGTATGGTGAGCGGTGCGCCGTTTTACAACCGCGTCAGCTGCGTCCGCCAACCGCTTCCGGCACAGGGAGATAGAGGGGGAACCGGCTCGTCAGCTCGATTACATCCCGCCGCACGGAGCGCAGCGTGCCAGCGTCGGACACGTTGCGAAGCACCCTGTCGATGAGCTCGGCGATCTGCTGCATCTCGGGCGCACCCATCCCTCGCGTGGTCACGGCCGGCGTGCCGATGCGAATGCCGCTGGTGACGAAGGGAGACTGAGTCTCGCCAGGAACGGTGTTCTTGTTGACGGTGATCTCGGCCTCACCGAGTGCCGCCTCGGCCGCCTTCCCCGTGAGGCTCCGGTTGCGCAGGTCAGCGAGTATGAGATGGGTATCGGTGCCGCCCGAGACGAGGTCGTAGCCGCGCTCGATCAGACCCGCGGCCAGCGCCTGCGCGTTGGCGACGACCTGTCGCGCATACGTGACGAACCCGGGCAGCTGCGCCTCGCGGAATGCCACCGCCTTGGCAGCGATCACGTGCATCAGCGGCCCGCCCTGGATGCCGGGGAAGATCTGCCGATCGATCGCCTTCGCGTGCTCGGCGCGGCAGAGAATGAGCCCGCCCCGTGGTCCCCGCAGCGTCTTATGCGTGGTCGTCGTGACGCAATCCGCGTGCGGCACGGGCGACGGGTGGACGCCGGCCGCGACCAGACCGGCGATGTGCGCCATGTCCACCATCAGCTTGGCCCCGACTTCACGTGCGATCTCGCCGAACGCCGCGAAGTCGATCTCGCGCGCGTACGCGCTCGCGCCGGCCACGATCATCTTCGGCGCGTGCTCGCGCGCGAGCGAGCGCAGCTGGTCGTAATCGATCCGTCCGGTGTCCTCGCGCACGCCGTAAGGGACTATCGTGTAGTATCGTCCGGAGAAATTCACCGGAGAGCCGTGGGTGAGGTGACCGCCGTGGGACAGGTTCATACCGAGCACGGTATCGCCCGGTTCCAGGAAGGCGAAATACACCGCCATGTTGGCCTGTGCGCCCGAGTGCGGCTGAACGTTGGCATGCTCGGCCGAAAAGAGGGCCTTCGCTCGCTCGATCGCCAGCTCCTCGGCGACGTCGACGAAGCGGCAGCCACCGTAGTAGCGCTTGCCCGGATATCCTTCCGCGTACTTGTTGGTGAGCGTCGAGCCCATCGCCTCCATCACCGCCGGCGAGACGAAGTTCTCACTCGCGATCAGCTCCAGTCCCTCGCCCTGCCGGCGCGTCTCGTCCTCGATCGCCTGCGCGATCTCGGGGTCGGTGTCGCGGAGGGCGGCGCCAGGCGGTCGATTCGGCCATTCGGACCAGTGGATCACCGGATACCTCCCTCGTGTCTGGCCGGATTCGGCCACTGCGGCCAGGTGCGCATCAGCGATCCGACTGCCTCGATTCGGCGTTCGGCGAGACGATCGGCGGCGCGGTAGGTGGGCATTCCCTCCTTCTTCGCGATCTCGAAGACGCCGAGCACAGTGTCATAGATCTCGTCGGCCTTGCGCAGCGAGCGAACGGAGTCCCAGCCGGCAAGCTCGCTGTAGACGTTGATGACTCCGCCGGCGTTCGCCACGTAGTCGGGGGCGTAGAGGATGCCGCGTTGCTCGAGCTCGTCTCCATGATGCTCCTCGAGCAGCTGGTTGTTCGCGCCACCGGCGACGATCTGAACCTTGAGCTGGGGAATGGTTCGATCGTTGATGATCGCGCCGAGCGCGCACGGGGCGAAGATATCCGCTCTCACGCCGTAGATCTCCTCCGCCCGGACCGCCTTGGCGCCGAACTCCTTCACGACCTTCCTGACCCGCTCGGCGTCGATGTCCGTGACGATGAGCTTGGCCCCCGCCTCGTGCAGTTCTCTGGCGAGATAGTACCCGACGCTGCCGCATCCCTGGAGGGAGATCGTCTTGCCCTCCAGGTCGTCCGATCCGCAGCACCACTTCGTCGATGCCTGAATCGAGCGGAACACGCCATGGGCGGTGACAGGCGAAGGATCGCCCGAGCGGCCGACGAGACCCGCCACGTACTCCGTCTCCATATGGACGAAATCCATGTCGCTCGTCGTCGTGCCGACGTCCTCGGCGGTGACGTACCGCCCCCCAAGACTCTCGACGAAGCGGCCGTGCGCACGAAAGATCATCTCGCGGTTCGTCGTCCTGTTGTCGCCCATGATCACGGACTTCCCGCCGCCGAGGTTCAGTCCGGCGACTGCATTCTTGTACGTCATCCCCCGGGACAGCCGGAGCGCATCGACGATCGCCTCGTCGTCGCTGGCATATGTCCAGAAGCGCGTTCCCCCGAGCGCGGGTCCGAGTGTCGTGCTGTGCACGGCGATGATGCCGCGGTACCCGACGCTCGGATCGCTGCACAGGACCACCTGCTCGTGGCCCATCTCGGCGAGGGTATCGAAGAGTGCCATGTGGCTATTGCGAAGAGAAAGGTGAGAGAATGGAAGGGACGCGCCACTCCGCGAGGGGCGGTCCGCGCGTTCAACTCTGGGCGTAGAGCTCGCGCGCGATCACGATGCGCTGGATCTCCGAGGTGCCCTCGTAGATCTCGGTGACCTTCGCGTCGCGGAAGAACCGTTCCACCGGATATTCCTTCATGTAGCCGTAACCCCCGAAGATCTGGATCGCCTGGGTGGTCACCCACATCGCCGTCTCGCTCGCGAACAGCTTGCTCATGGCGCTGAACTGGGTGATCGCTTCCCCCCGATCCCGCGCTGCGGCGGCAGCGTAGAGCAATGCCCGGGCCGCGGTGATGCGTGTCGCCATATCGGCGAGGCGGAACTGGATCGCCTGGAACTCCTTGATCGGCCGGCCGAACTGCCGCCGCTCGGCTGCGTAGCGCACGCTCTGCTCGAGGGCGGCCCGCGCGATGCCGATGGATTGTGCCGAGATCCCCAGTCGCCCGTTGTCGAGCGACTGCATTGCGTACACGAACCCCATCCCGTCGCGTCCCAACAAAGCGTCGCCGGACACCCGCATGTTCTCGAAGCTGATCTGGACGGTCGGGGAGGCGCGGAGGCCCATCTTGTCCTCCTTCCGGCCCACATGGAAGCCCGGAGTGTCGGGAGTGAGGACAAAGGCGCTGATGCCGCGGGCTCCGCGGCGCTCGGTCGGCGTGTCCGTGCGGACCATCGTCAATACCACCCCCGCGTGGCTGCCGCTGGACACCCACGACTTGGTTCCATTCAGCACCCACCCGTCTCCGTCGCGCACCGCCTGGGCGGTCATCGAGGCGGCATCCGACCCGGCGTCGGGCTCCGAGAGCGCGAACGCGCCGAGCATCTCGCCACGCGCCATCGGTCGAAGAAAGCGCTCCTTCTGGGCGTCGGAGCCCCAGCGAAGCAGCATCTGCGTGGGGAGCGAGTTGTGAACGCTCATCGCCACGGCCACCGAGGCATCGACGGTCGCGATCTCTTCGAGCGCGACCAGATACGTCGTCGTATCGAGCGCCAGGCCATCGTATTGCTCGGGGATCATCATGCCGAGGAATCCGAGCTCGCCCAGTCGTGTGATGATCGACGGGTCGAAGTAGCTGTCGAGGTCCCATTGCGCCGAGTGTGGCGCGATCTCGCGCTCGGCGAAGTCCCGCGCTACCCGCTGGATCTCGCGCTGCTCTTCGGTGAGGGGAATCAGCGCCCAGGACATGCACCCTCGGCGCGAAAACGGAGCGCGGAGCGCGCGCCGTCAGTAGACATGGAACCCCCGACCGCTCTTCCGGCCGAGCCACCCCGCCGCCACGTACTTTCTCAGGAGGGGACAGGGCCGATACTTGGGATCGCCGAGGCCGCCCTCCATGACCTCGAGGATCGCGAGGCAGGTATCGAGGCCGATGAGGTCCGCCAGCGCGAGCGGTCCCATCGGATGGTTCATGCCGAGCTTCATCACCGTATCGATCGCCTCGGCCGATCCCACCCCCTCCATGAGACAGAAGATCGCCTCGTTGATCATCGGCATGAGCACGCGATTGGAGACGAATCCGGGAAAGTCGTTCACCTCCACCGGCGTCTTCCCGAGGGCCGTCGCGATCTCCATCGTGCGACGGGCGGTGTCGTCGGACGTCGCGAGCCCTCGAATGATCTCGACGAGCTGAATGACAGGCACCGGATTCATGAAGTGCATCCCGATCACTTGCGACGGGCGGCCGGTGCGCGCTCCCAGCTCGGTGATGGAGATGGAGCTCGTGTTCGAGGCGAGAATGGCGTGCGAAGGCGCCTCGCGGTCCAGATCGCCGAAGAGCCGGAACTTGAGATCGGCGTTCTCGCTCGCCGCTTCGACGACGAGCGACGCGCCGGCGACGGCGGACAGCTGCGTGCTCCGCTCGATGCGGCGTAGCGCCGTCGCTCGATCCGCCTCGGCGAGCGTCCCCTTCTGCACCTGCCTCGCCATGTTCTTCTCGATCGACGCCAGCCCTCTGTCCAGCGCGGCATCGGAGACGTCGACGAGTGCCACCGACGCGCCCGACAGCGCGAACACGTGCGCGATCCCGCTGCCCATCTGTCCCGCTCCGATCACGGCCACGCGCTCGGTCATGCGGCACTCTCGCGTTGCGCACGCCGGCCGCGCCGGTACACGCACCAGAGTCCCCCGCCCATGCCGACGGCTGCTGCCGCGCCGCCCTCCGGGCCCCACGCTCCTCCGGTGACCCATGCGGGACCCGCGGTCACCAGCTGGTAGCCGGGAAAGGGCATGGCGAAGCCGCTGACGGTGGTGTGAAACAGAGCCGCCATCACCCAGTTCCAGGCGAAGTGCGTGATCCAGGCTGCCCAGAGGCTCCCGGTGGCGACGAGGATTCCGCCGAGGAACAGACCCGCCAGCATGACCATCCCAACCGATTCCGGCGAGGCGCCGGGATTCTTTCCGTGCAGAGCTCCGAACACGAGACTGGTGAGCAGGAGCGTCGGGCGCCACCCGGCCAGCTCCCGCAGCACCGCGAAGATGTATCCTCGGATCAACAGCTCCTCCATCAGGGCCGACGGCGCGAGGAAGAGTGCCGCGCCCCCGGCGAAATGGAGCCAGCTCTCGGCGTCCGCGGAGGCGAGTGCCAGCGGGCGCAGCCACCGCGCAGCGAGCAGCAGCAGCGAAGGCACGGCGATCGCAAGCGACCCGACAAGGAACGCCCACCCCAGTACGCGGGGCGAGGCACCCGAGCGACCGAGCCCGACCCTCGACCACAAAGAACGGTCGATCAGGCGCACCATCAACAGATGCGCGGCCGCCAGGCCGGCGAGAGCCGCCCAGATCGCGGCGTCCTCGCGCTCGGCCAGACGGGGGAAGGCGGCGACCTCGAGGCGATAGAGCAGGATCGTGATCGCAAACGCGATCAGCAGAAAGATCGCGATGCGGGCCGTCGCGAGCACGCCACGGCGGGAGCGCGACGTGACGCCGGCCGTGGTCAATCCGGGCCGCGGGTGCCGGCGCCCGGAGCGAGCGCTGCCGCGAGGAGGGCCTTGCAGAGATCGAGGGCGGCGAACGGGAGAGCACCCAGGCGTAGCGCGGTCGATGCGTCGCCCGTGAGCAGCGTCAGCTGAGAGACGCCGCCGACGTAGAGGACGGCGATGCCGGCCGCCGCGGCAAGAGCGCGCGCGGCATAGCTCGACGCGCGCCGGCAGAGCATCCCGACCGCCCAGGCCGCCACGGGGTACGCCCAGAGATATCCGCCCGTCGGGCCGAGGAGGCGAGCCACGCCGGGCGGGCCCATCGGCGCGAAGACCGGCAGTCCGACCACGCCGGCGGCGAGGTAGAGCAGCATGCTGATGGCGCCGACGCGCGGTCCGAGCCACATCCCGGCAAGCACGACCACGAGTGGCTGCAGAGTGATCGGCACGGGAGTGCCAGGCACGGGGATCGCGGCGTGCGAGGCCAGAGCGACGGCGGCCGCGAAGCCGACGGCGCCCGCGAATGCAATGCGGCGGTCACGCGCGCGCGGGGGCGAGATCGTGTGACTGATCATCAGTTCATCCGCTCCACGCTGAGGGCAACGGCATCTCCGCCGCCCAGACAGAGAGTGGCCAATCCGGTCTGCGCATCGCGATCCCTCATGGCATAGAGAAGTGTCGTGAGCACGCGCGCGCCGCTCGCGCCGATGGGATGGCCTAGAGCGACCGCGCCGCCGTTCACGTTCACCCGATCCCAGTCCCATCCCAGCTCCTGCCCGTCCGCCAGTGCCTGCGCGGCGAACGCCTCGTTGGCCTCGATCAGATCGTAGTCGCCGATGCGCGTTCCGGACATCCGCATCATGGTGGTAACGGCGACCACGGGCGCGAAGAAGAGCTCGTTCGGCTCGACCGCGCCGGTGGCGTATCCGGTGACGCGCGCCAGAATCGAGAGACCATGGGCGCGCGCGTACTCCTCGGACGCGACGACGACGGCCGAGCCACCGTCGTTCATTGCCGACGAGTTGCCAGCGGTGACGCTCAGCTCGTCGGGCTTGATGGATCGGGGAGCGGTGGCGCCGAATGCGGGCTTGAGGCGCGCGAGCGTTTCCAGGCTGCTATCCCGACGCGGTCCTTCATCCGCCGAGATGCTGGTGGGTCCCTTCTTGCCCGGCACGTCTACCGCGACGATCTCGTGCGCGAATCGGCCGGCGTCCATCGCCGCCACCGCCTTCTGGTGCGACTCGAGCGCGAATTGATCCTGCATTCGTCGCGTGATCCCCGCCTTGCGCGCCGTGTACTCGGCGTGCCCGCCCATGTGCACGTCGCAGAACGAGCACCAGAGACCGTCGCGCACCACGCCGTCCACCAGCGTCTGATCGCCGAACTTCACGCCGTCTCGATGGCCGTACAGATAGAAGGGAGCGTTCGACATCGACTCCTGGCCGCCGGCGACGATGACCCTCGAGTCGCCCGCCTTGATGGCCTGGGACGCCAACATCACGGCACGGAGGCCCGAGCCGCACACCATGTTCACGGTCAGCGCCGATACGCTCGCCGGCAGCCCGGCCTTGATGGCCGCCTGACGGGCCGGCGCCTGCCCCACCCCACCCTGGACGACGTTGCCCATGATGACCTGCTCGACATCGGCCGGAGCCACGCCCGAGCGCGTCACCGCCTCCCGGATGGCGATCGCACCCAGCTCCGGAGCCGTCAGCGGAGCGAGACCACCGAGAAATCGCCCGATCGGCGTCCGGACGGCGGCGACGATGACGGGAGTGCGGGAGGGGTCGGGCATCGAGGGTGAAGTTATCCGTGAGACGAGAACGATTCAACTCGGGCATCGCGGGCTCTCGATACCGCGCTCTCGCTACTCCGATGCATCGCTCATTCCCAGCCCCAGCTGCTGCAGAATGAACGCGTAGCGAATCGCCTGTTCGCGCAGCGCGTCGTAGCGCCCCGAGGCGCCGCCGTGCCCGGCCCCCATGTTGGTGCGCAGCAGCAGCGGATTGCTGTCGGTCTTGTTGGCGCGAAGCTTGGCGACCCACTTCGCCGGCTCCCAGTAGGCGACCCGAGGATCGTTCAGGCCACCGGTGACCAGGAGCGCGGGGTACGCCTTTCTCTCGACGTTGTCGTACGGCGAGTAGGATTTCATGTAGCTGTAGAATTCCGCTTTGTGCGGATCGCCCCACTGGATCCATTCCCCGGTCGTGAGCGGGATCGACGCGTCCATCATGGTGTTGATGACGTCCACGAACGGGACATCGGCCACCACCACCTTGAACAGATCCGGGCGCATGTTCGTCACCGCTCCCATCAGGAGCCCGCCGGCGCTGCCGCCCCGGATGGCCAGCCGATCCGATGACGTATACTTGGCCGACACCAGATGCTCGGCGCTGGCGATGAAGTCCGTGAAGGTATTCTTCTTGTTCAGCAGCTTTCCCTGATCGTACCAGCTCCGGCCCATCTCCTGCCCACCCCGAATGTGGGCGATCGCCACGATCAACCCACGGTCCAGCAGGCTCACCGCGGTGGAGTTGAACGCCGGATCGGTGCTGGCGCCGTACGAGCCGTACGCGGTGAGCAGCATGGGACGTCTGCCGTCGCGAACGAGCGGCAGCCGGTATGCGAGCGAGATCGGTACCATCGTGCCATCGGTCGCCCGAGCCCAGCTCCGCTCGGTCGCGTACCGGGTCTTGTCGTACCCCTTCACCTCGGTGTCCTTCTTGAGCTCCCGTGCGCGGGTGACCATGTCGTAGTCGTAGACCGCGGCCGGCGTGATCATCGACGTGTAGGTGAAGCGCAGGAGCCGGGAGTCGTACTCGGGATTGCTTGACGGGCGGAACGTCGAGACCGACTCCGGAAAGGTGACGTAATGCGTCGCCCCGGACGCGAGGTCGCGCACGGCGAGCTGGCGAACCGCGTTGCGGCGCTCGTAGAGCACGAGATGGTCGCGGAAGACGTCCAACCCATCGAGCAAAACGGAGTCGCGCGCGGCGACGACCTCCGTCCAGCGCTCGCGCGCGGGGTCGCCCTCCGGTGCCCGCATGAGCTTGAAGTTCGTCGCGTGATCGTTCGTCAGGATCAGGAAGTGATCTCCCTGATGCTCCACCGAATAGAGCACGTCGTCGACACGGCGACTGATGACGCGCCATGCTCCCATCGGGGTGTTCGCGCTCAACACCCGAGCCTCCGAGCTGCTGAAGCTTCCGTCCTCGATCACCAGAAAGCGGTGATCCTTGGTGCGCCCGAGGCTGAGGCTGAACAGGAGATCCGGCTCCTCCTGGATGACGCTGTCGCCCGTCGTCGCGCCGAGCGTGTGACGGAGGATGCGATAGCCGCGGTTGGCGGCGTCGCCCATCCCGTAGAAGACCGTCCGATTGTCGCCCGCCCATTCCAGCGAGTAGTTCACCATCCGGACGCTGTCGGGGAGCATGCGGTGGCTCTCGAGATCCTTCACCACGAGTGTGTAGCGCTCGGAGCCGGTCGTGTCCTCCGTGAAAGCGAGAAGCCGCTCGTCGGGGCTCACCGTCCAGACTCCGACGCGATAGTAGCTTCGTGATCCTGCCGCCACGTTCTCGTCGAGCATCACCTCTTCCGGCGCGGAGAGACTGCCCTTCCGGCGACAGAGGATGGGGTACTGCTTTCCCGCCTCGGTGCGGGAGTAATAGTAGTAGTGGCCCATCCGCTCGGGCACCGAGAGATCCGTCTCCTTGATGCGTCCCTTCATCTCCTGGAAGAGTCGCTCCTGAAGCGCCTCGGTCGGCTTGAGCATCGCCGCGGTATAGCGGTTCTCGGCTTCCAGGTAGGCGATCACATCCGCGTTCTTCCGCGCATCGTCCCGCAACCAGAAGTACGGGTCGGTGCGAACGTCCCCGAGCGTCGTGTCGACTCGCGGCACCATCCGCGCGATCGGGGGCGTCAGCTGCTGGGCGCCGAGCGCGGTGGCGAGCGCGACCGTGCCCGAAGCGAATGCCAGGGAGCGGACGAGTGAGCGGGTCGGCGCGATGGGCATGGGCTGTCCTCGAAGGGAAATGCGTTGTTGCCGGGTCACGGAGTGGCGACCAGGTCGGCGGGAGCAGGCACGAGAGAGCGCGCCCGAGCTTCAGTGCTCAGCCGGGTCACCAGATCGTCCACCGGCATGATGTCCTGCTTTCGACCAGCGCCACGCGTGCGAAGCGCCACGCTGTGCTGTTCGGCCTCCCGTTTTCCGACCACAGCCATATAGGGAACCTTCAGCATCTCGGCATCGCGGATCCGGTAGTTCAGCGTCTCGTTGCGGTCATCCAGCATCACGCGCAATCCGGCCGCGCGAAGCCGATCGGCCACCGCTGCCGCCGCGCCACGCACCTCGTCCGTGATCGGGACGACCCGCACCTGCTCCGGGGCGAGCCACAGCGGGAAGGCGCCCGCATAGTGTTCGATGAGTCCGCCGACGAAGCGCTCCATGGATCCGACGAGCACCCGATGCAGCATCACCGGGCGATGCGGCGAATTGTCGGCGCCGATGAACTCCAGACCGAATCTCTCCGGCAGATTGAAGTCCAGCTGAACCGTCGGGCCCTGCCACTTTCTTCCGATCGCGTCGATCAGCTTGAAGTCGAGCTTGGGTCCGTAGAAGGCACCGCCGCCCTCATCCACCACAAACGGCTCGTCGCGCGCGGTGAGCACATCGGACAGAGTGCGCTCGGCGTGCTTCCACATCGACGCGTCGCCGAGTGCGTTCTCCGGACGGGTGGCGAGCTCGATGGTGTAGGGATACCCGAAGACGGCAAGCATCTCCTGCACCAGATCGAGCAGGCGCTCGATCTCGCGCGGCACCTGCTCCGGAGTGCAGAACACGTGCGCATCGTCCTGGGTGAAGCCGCGAGTACGCAGCATGCCGTGCAGCACCCCGCTCCGCTCGTACCGATACACCGTGCCGAACTCGGCGAAGCGCAGGGGAAGGTCGCGGTAGGAGCGGGTATGTGCCTGGTAGATGCAGATGTGGCCGGGGCAGTTCATCGGCTTGGGGCGGTAGGCCGCCCCTTCGACATCCATCGGAGCGAACATCCCGTCCTTGAAGTTCACCAGATGCCCGGAAATCTCGAATAGCTTTTCGCTCACGATGTGGGGCGTGTACACCAGATCGTAGCCATGCCGCTGGATGAGATCGCGCTCGAAATTCTCGATCTCGGTCCGGACGACGGCCCCGCGCGGGTGCCACAGGATGAGCCCCGGACCGACGCGCGGGTCGGTGGAGTACAGGTCGAGCTGGTGGCCGAGCGTCCGATGATCGCGTCGTTTCGCCTCTTCGAGCCTCGACAGGTGCGCATCCAGATCCTCCTTGCGCAGCCAGGCCGTGCCGTAGATCCGCTGCAGCATTTGGCGGTGCTCGTCACCGCGCCAGTACGCGCCGGCACTGTGGAGGAGCTTGAAGTGCTTGAGAAAGGACGTGTCGGGCACGTGCGGTCCGCGACAGAGATCCACGAACGGGCCGTCGGTGTAGATCGAGATGATCTCGTCGTCTCCCAGCTCGGCAAGACGCTCCAGCTTGAGCGGATCATCCCGGAAGCGCTTTTCCGCCTCGGCCCGGCTCACCTCCTCGCGAACGAACGGGAAGCGCTCGGCAGCCACTTTCCGCATCTCGGACTCGAACGCCGACAGATCCTCGGGCGTGAACGGCTGGCCCACCTCGAAGTCGTAGTAGAAGCCGTCCTCGATCGACGGACCGAAGCCGATCTTGGCGTCGGGTCGGAGACGGCGCACGGCGGTCGCCAGCGCGTGGGCAGCGCTGTGGCGCACGACATCATGAGCCGCTTGCCAGTCCGAGCGGGCGCGCTGATCCCGCGAGTCGGCGAGCGTCTTCGGCTCCCGGTCGGTGATGACGCGAAACTCGCCCGACTCTCGCAGCGGCGTCACCAGGTCCTGCACCCGAGCGTTCACCGTCACGGCGATGGCGGCGCGGGCAAGGCCGGCGCCGATCGAGGCCACAACCTCGCGCGGGAGGGTGCCCCACGCGACGACGCGCGTTGCGCCGTCGGGCAGGGTGAGCGTCAGATCCTGTCGCGGAGAGTCGATCATGAATCGTTCGGGAGGGCGGCGAGTCGCATCTGCAGGCCATCGAAGGTGGCCTTTTTCTTGCACCCCTTGCAGCGCTTTCCTCGCGTGCTAAGCTAGGGAAGCTACCGTCCCAACATCACCTCCGCCACAGGTCAAGCATGCCACCATTCCGATACAGGGAGGAGGAAACCTCCGTCGGCGGGATCGTCGCTGGCGTCGCACTCGGCGCCCTCGCGGGCTTCGCGGTGGGCGTCGTCGTCGCTCAGAGAGTGGGCGGCATCTCCGCACTCACCTCCGGTCTCTCTGCCCGGCTCCGCGATCGTTTTGGCGGGAACGAGGGCGACCTGGACGAAGACGCTCTCGAGGACGATGAGATCAAAGGGGATGGGAGCGACGATCCGCTCGAGGAGCAGGTGCTGGCGGCCTACCGGCAGGATCCGATCCTCAGCGAGCGCGCGGTGGACATCGGCGCGATCGGCGATGGAATCGTGGAGCTGGCCGGCTGGGTGAATACGGACGAGGAGGCCGAGCACGCCGTCGCCGTCGCGCGCGCCGTCGAGGGAGTGGATACGGTCGTGAATCGCCTCTCGATCGGTGAGGAGGAAGAGCTGTTCGAGGAGACCGTCCGCCGGGTCGAGCGCGGAGATGACGCGCTCACCGAGGCGCAGTGGGAAGGGCAGCGGGTGGGCACTGGCCGCCGGCGTCAGGGCAACTCGAGCGAGCCCGATCGACACGCGGATCCGAGGACCACGCTCGAGGAGCGCTGGCTCCGCGAGGACAAGGCGATCAAGGAATCGGCGGAAGAGTCGGCGGAGCTGCCCGGACGCCGCGCCCGGGGAAAGAGGACGCATCGAGGCGGTCGAACCGATGGCAGTCCGGTGGCACCCACGGGCGTGCCGAAGGCCGACCACGTGGCCGACCCCCACTCCGCCTCCGAGAGCGCCAAGGAGCCGAGGGCCGACTGAACGCTGCCGAGGCCGCGGCTGGGCATGGCGCACTGATGGAGATCGCGACGCCGAAGAGCCCCGCACTCGCGGGGCTCTTTCTCGTCTGTGGCCTGCCCCGCACGTTCGGCCTCCCTTAACTTTCGAGATGCCCTCCGAGCTCTCTCCCCTCTTCGATCCGGCGTCGATCGAGCGAGACGTGTCCGCGCGCTGGGCGGAGTCCGGAGTCTTCCACGCGCGCGCGGACCGCTCGACCCGACTCGGGGGGGCGCGCACCCCATTCACGATCGTGATCCCGCCACCGAACGTGACGGCGGTGCTGCACATGGGGCACGGACTCAACAACACCGTGCAGGATGTCGTCGTCCGGTGGCGGCGTATGTCGGGAGACGAGACTCTCTGGGTGCCGGGAACCGATCATGCCGGCATCGCGACCCAGAACGTGATCGAGCGTCAGCTCGCGGACGAGGGGCGGAGCAGAGCCGATCTCGGGCGGACGGCGTTCGTGGAGCGCACGCGCGCCTTCGTGGAGGAGACCGGGGGAGTGATCCTCCAGCAGCTCCAGGCAATCGGCTGCTCGTGCGACTGGACGCGCACGGCGTACACCTTTTCCCCCGAGCTCTCCCGCGGAGTCCGCGAAGCGTTCGTCCGTCTCCACGAGGCGGGGTTGATCTACCGGGGGCATCGCGTCATCCACTGGTGTCCGCGCTGCCTCACCTCGCTGAGCGATGAGGAGGCCGAGCACGCCGAGGAGACGGGCACGCTCTACCACGTGCGCTATCCGCTCGCCGATGATGCCGGGCGGGGCGTCACCGTGGCCACGACTCGGCCCGAAACGATGCTCGGAGATGTGGCCGTTGCGGTGCACCCGACGGACGAGCGGTACCGCGACCTGGTGGGCCGCGAGCTGTTGCTGCCGATCGCCAACGTGCGCATTCCTGTGATCGCGGACGAGTACGTGGATCGCGAATTCGGCACGGGCGCGGTGAAGATCACGCCGGCGCACGACCCGAACGACTTCGAGATGGGATTGCGCCACGCGCTTCCCATGCCGGTGATCATGGCGCCGGATGGCACGATGGCCGAGGGCGACGGCGCAGCCGGTCGCGTGCCGCCGGCGCTGCAGGGGCTCGACCGGTTGGCCGCCCGCGAGCGAGTCGTGGCACTCCTGCGCGAGCGCGGCGCGCTCGTGAGGAGCGAGCCGCACCAGCACGCGGTGCGCCACTGCTATCGCTGCGACACGGTGGTGGAGCCCCGACTCTCCGACCAGTGGTTCGTGCGCATGAAGCCGCTCGCCGAGCCCGCGCTCGCCGGAGTCAGGAGTGGTCGCGTGCGCATCCTCCCTGAGCGATGGGAGGCGGTCTACATCAACTGGCTCGAGGGAATTCGCGACTGGAACATCTCGCGCCAGCTCTGGTGGGGTCACCGCATCCCGGTCTGGTACTGCGACGCCTGCGACAGCGCGCCGATCGTCAGCCGCGCCGACGTCGCGCAGTGCCCCGGCTGTGGCGGAGCGGTTCGTCAGGACGATGATGTGCTGGACACCTGGTTCTCATCCTGGCTCTGGCCGCTCTCCACGCTCGGTTGGCCCGACGAAACAGCCGCCGATCTGCGCGCCTTCTACCCCACCGACGTGCTCGTCACCGCGCCAGAGATTCTCTTTTTCTGGGTCTCGCGCATGATCATGGCGGGATACTTCTTCATGGGCGACGCACCGTTCCACACGGTGTACCTGCACGGCACCGTCCGCGACATGAAGCACGTGAAGATGTCCAAGTCGCTCGGCAACGGCATCGACCCGCTGGATGTCGTGGCTCTCTATGGCGCGGATGCCCTCCGGTACACCGTGATCGCCGGGCTTGGAATGGGCACCGACGTAATGCTCGATCCGGACAATCTCGAGCAATCCTTCGCTCCGGGTCGGAACTTCGCCACCAAGCTCTGGAACATGGGGCGGTTTCTGCTCGCGAACGTCCGCGATGTGGCCGTGCCGCTCCTGGCCGACATCGAGCGAACCCGGCTCACGCGTGCCGACGAGTGGATCCTCGATCGGCTCGATGCCGTGATCCTCCGCTGCGACGGGGCGCTTGGGCCGCCCCGTCCGCCTGGCATTGCGTGGGGGGACGCGGAGCTTCGGGTGGGGCTTCGGCTGATGGAGTTCACCGAGGAGGCGAGGCGCTTCACCTGGGACGAGCTGGCCGCGTGGTACCTCGAGAGCACGAAGCCCCGGCTCGCCGCCGGGGGCCCCGACGCACACGTCGCGCGGTCCGTGCTCGTCCATACCTTTGACGCCGCGCTGCGCCTGCTGCACCCGGTCGTTCCCTTCATCACCGAAACGCTCTGGGGGCGGCTTCCCGGGCGGGGCCCGGGCGAACTGCTCGCAGGCGCAGCGTGGCCGCGACCGAGAGTGGCCGACGTCGGAGTGCCGCCGTCGCGCGGCTCGGAATTCGAGCTGGTTCGCGAGTCGGTGAGCGCGCTGCGACAGATCAAGGCCGACTATGGCATTCCGCTCGGTAAGTCGGTGGAAGCCGTGCTCGTCGGTCGTAACGGAGCCGCCCGCGCACTCGAGGAACAGCGCGCCCTCATCGGGCATCTGGCCCGGGTCGCAGTGCGCGTCGCGAGCGAGGTCCCACTGGGCGCGGCGGCGCACGCCGTTCTGACGGATGGCTCGGAGGTGATCGTGCCCCTCGCCGGAGCGATCGACGTCGAGAAGGAGTGTCAGAAGCTCCGCACTGAGCTGGGGCAGCTCGAGACCCAGCTCACCACACTCCAGCAGCGGCTGGCCAATCCGGGATTCGCGTCGCGAGCTCCGGCTCACGTCATCGCGGCCGAGCAAGCGAAATCGGCCGAGTGGATCGCGCGCCGCGACCAACTTGCCGGCAAGGTGCGGGCGCTGTGCGGAGACTGATCTCGGTCCTGATATCGCTGGCTGCGCTCGCCGCATGCGCGTCGCAGGGATTCCCGCCCGGAGGTCCGGAGGACAAAGCGCCGCCAAAATTGGTCGGAGTGGCGCCCGAGAGCGGGGCGGTGTCGGTGCGTCCGCGCGAGGTGCAGCTCCGCTTCGACGAGGTGCTGAGCGAGCGGCCGTCGGGCGCTCCGGAGCTCGCTCAGCTCATTCTCATCTCTCCCCGCGACGGTGCTCCCCGCGTCGATTGGCACCGCAGCGTTCTCACCGTGCGGCCGCGCCGCGACTTCCGTCCCAACACGGTCTACACGATCACGCTCCTTCCCGGCCTGGCCGACCTGCGCGGCAACGTCCGACGCGAGCGCACGCGCATCATCTTCTCCACCGGCCCGTCGATTCCGGCGACGCACCTCTTTGGCGTGATCTTCGACTGGGTCGCCGGCAAGCCAGCCGGCAACGCGCTCATCGAGGCGGTGTCGCATCCCGACAGCACGGTGTACCTCGGGCTGGTCGATTCCCTCGGTCGTTTCGACCTTCCGGCGATTCCGCCAGGCAATTATTCCGTGCGCGGATATGTGGACGCGAACAACAATCGCGCCCTCGATCCGCGGGAGATCTATGACTCCCTCTCGGTCACTCTGCGGGACACGGCGAGCCTCGAGATGTACGCGTTCGTCCACGACACAGTGGGCCCGCGTGTGTCCGGGGTCGAGATTCGCGACTCGGTGACCCTCCGTGTGACGTTCGATCGCGCCCTCGACCCGGACCAGCGCCCGGACACCGCGCTCTTCCGGCTGCGCGCTGCCGATTCTTCATCGGTCCCCATCCGGGCCGCGCTCGACGCGCGCGCAGTCGACAAGGCGCGCGCCGACTCGGCGCAGCGACAGGCTGACTCCGTCGCCGCGGCACAGCGAGACAGCAGCGCGGTGCCGCTCCCTCGGCGGCTCGTGAGGGCCGACAGCGCCGGTCGGGTCAACGCGCCTGTCGCCACACGGCCGATTCCGGTCACCGACGTGCTTCTGCTGCTCGGCGCACCGCTGCGCCCTAGCCAGAGCTATCGGTTGCAGGCCCGCGACATCCGGGGACTTCTGCACGCGGTCCGCTCCAGCGACCGGGTGCTGACCGTTCCGAAGGCTGCGCCTCCACCGGCGCCGCCAGTCCCCAAGGCTCCGGGCCGCGACAGCACGAGGACGCCTCCGCAATGATGGACCCGCGGCGCACGTTGCCCAGTGTGAGCACGCTTCTGGAGAGCGAAGCTGTGCGGTTGCTGCTCGACCGGGCTCCGCGCGGGCTCGTGACGGAGGCCGTGCGGTCGGCGATCGCGTCTGCGCGATCGGACCCGGCCTCCGCCCCGGCGACTCCCGACGATTGGGGCAGCGCCGTGGCGGCGGCGCTCGAGCTGAGCGAACAACGCTCCCTCCGGCCGGTGATCAATGCCACCGGCGTCGTGCTCCACACCAATCTCGGCCGCGCACCGCTCGCCGATGCCGCGCTCAATGCCGTGCGCGCGGTGAGCGGAGGATACTCCAATCTCGAGTACGATCTTTCCGAGGGAGCACGAGGCAGCCGCTACGCTCATTGCGCGACGCTCCTGCGCGAGCTGACCGGCGCCGAGGATGCACTGGTGGTGAACAACGGCGCGGCCGCGCTGGTGCTCGCGCTCAACACGCTCGCCGATGGCCGCGACGCGATCGTCTCGCGCGGCGAGCTGGTGGAGATCGGGGGCAGCTTCCGCGTACCCGACATCATGGCCAAGAGCGGCGCGAGGCTCGTCGAGGTGGGCACGACCAATCGGACGCATCCCGACGATTATCGGCGCGCGCTCACACCCGAGACGGGAGCAGTGGTCAAGGTGCATCGCAGCAACTTCTCGCTCGAGGGCTTCGTGTCCGACGTGGACGTGCGGCGCCTCTCGCTACTCGCGGGCGAGCATGGCGTGCCGGTGATCCACGATCTCGGTAGCGGCCTCCTGCGCTCGCTCGAGACGTTCGGCCTGAGCGGCGAGCCGCTGCCCGCTGACTCCCTCCGCGACGGCGCGACGCTCGTGACGATGAGCGGCGACAAGCTGCTCGGCGGACCGCAGGCCGGAATTCTCCTCGGCCGCGCCGACGCGGTCGCGCGAGCGCGACGGAATTCGCTCACGCGTGCGCTCCGCGTCGACAAGATGACCCTGGCCGCGCTCGAGGCCACCCTCGCGCTCTACCGCGATGTCGATCGGGCCCGTCGCGAGATTCCGACTCTGGCCATGCTCACGTTCCCGGTGGAAGCGCTCCGCGCCCGAGCCCACCGCCTCGCCGGCGTCCTGGCCGCCCGGGGCATCGCGGCCGAGGTCGTGTCGAGCGAGTCGAGCGTGGGGGGAGGTGCATTTCCGACGACGGTGATGCCATCGGCCGCCCTCGCGCTCGGCGGCGAACCGGGTGGCCTCGATCGCCGGCTTCGCTCCGGCCCGGTGGCAGTGATCGGTCGGACCTCCGGTGGTCACCTACTGCTCGATCTGCGTTCCGTGATGGAGCGCGACGACGAGGCGTTGGCGGAGGCGATCGCGGGTGCGCTCGCGTGAGCCGTGACCGCGTCGCGGTCTTTCTCGATCGCGACGGCACTCTGATCGTGGACCGCCACTACATCGCGAGTCCCGAGCAGGTGGAGTTGATTCCGGGAGCTGCCGCTGCCATCGCCCGGCTCAACCAGGCGGGGATCCCGGTGGTCGTCATCTCGAACCAGTCCGGCATCGGTCGCGGCCTTTTCACTCTCGAGCAGTTCGAGGAAGTGCAACAGCAGATGGAGGACCTGCTCGAGGTCCACGGCGCGTCACTCGACGCCACCTATATCTGCCCGCACGCTCCGGACGAGCGGTTCCCCTGCGACTGCCGAAAGCCGGGTACGCTGCTGTACGAGACGGCGAGCCGCGAGCACGAGCTCGATCTCACTCGCTCGACATATGTCGGCGATCGGTGGCGAGACATCGAGCCGGGACTTGTCTTTGGGGGTCGCGCCGTGCTGGTGCCCGCGGCCGGCACGCCGCCCGAGGAGCTCGAGAGAGCAACCGCGCGTCACCTGGTAGCCCGCTCTCTCGCCGCGGCGATCGAGCCCCTTCTCGCGCAGCGGTGAGCAGCGTTCGTCATCGGCTGCGCTGCCCTTACTGAAGGCGGATTGCGGCGATAACATCCGGCCCCATGTGGTCGCGCATCGCCGTGCTCGCCTCAGGTCGGGGCTCCAACCTCGTTGCCCTGCTGGAGTATCTCGACCGCGCGCGGGATGGGGACGACCCGCACGTGGTGCTGGTGGCGTCGGACCGATCAGATGCGGGCGCGCTCGACGTCGCGCGCGGGCGCGGCATCGCCGTCGAAATGCTCACCGCGCGGGGGGCCGACTCCGAGGCGCTGGCGGCCCTGCTCACCCGACACGAGGTGGATCTGGTCGTGCTCGCTGGCTACCTCCGCCTGATTCCTCAACGCGTGGTGCGTGACTTCGCCGGGCGCATCGTCAATGTGCATCCGGCGCTTCTTCCGTCGTTTGGCGGGCGCGGCATGTACGGTGAGCGGGTGCACCGCGCGGTGCTCGCGTCCGGCGCCCGCATCAGCGGAGCCACGGTGCACACCGTCAGCGATGAATACGACCGGGGCACGATCCTGGCGCAGTGGCCCGTTCCGGTCCTCGCCAGTGACGATCCCCACACCCTCGCGGCCAGGGTGCTGCGGGTGGAGCATCTCCTCCTGCCGCGAGTCGTCGCTGCGATGGCCTCCGGTCGCATCCGATCCGATGCGCCGGGAGTCGAGAATCGCTTTCTCTCCAGTCGGGACGTCGATGTCGGGTTCACCCTGAGCCGGTACGACGCCGATGCGCTCTCCCACGACATCGATGTCGCTCTGGCCGGCTAGCTCCCTTCTCGTCGCGCTGCTGACTCTCGGGACCAGCGTTCTGGCGGCGCAGGACGCGGCCGCTTACGCGCAGAACGCGTCGTGGTGGGCGGCGCTCGACGCCCCCACCGGGGGTGAAGATCGCGCTACGACGGTGATCGGGCGAGCGATGCCCGGATGGACGCGGGATCGATTCGGGAATCTGGTGGCGAGGCGCGGAGCGGGGAGACCGCGCCGCGTCGTGGCCTGTACGCTCGATCGCGCGCCGTATCTCGTGAGTGAGATCCTCGACGACGGCTTTCTGCGTGTCCAGAGCGCCGCTCCGGCAGCACGGCATCCCCTCTGGGACCAGTTTCACGAGGGGCAGCGGGTGCGGCTGCTCACTCGGAGGGGGACGCTTCCGGGTGTATTCGCTGTCCGCAGCGTGCATCTCTGGAGACGCCGGCCGGCGGACGACGCGCCCGCCTCGATCGAGAGCCTGTGGCTCGATGTCGGCGCGCGCTCGCGCGCGGATGTGGCCGCGATGGGGATCGCGCTTCTGGATCCAGTGGAGCGGGAGGCGCCACCGTGGATCTTCGGTACCGACTTGATGGCCGCTCCGGACGCGGGAGCTCGCGCCAGCTGCGCGGCCGTGGCCGCCGCGGCAGCGGCCACACCAGCGCGGGGCGAGACGATCTTCGTGTTGGCAACCCAGGGAGCCTACTCTCACGCCGGACTGAGCTCGGCGCTGACACCACTCGGCACGGTGGATTCGCTCACCATCGTCGATCCCGCCATGGTGCCGCTGGCGGTCCGGGCGCGGCGTGACGGCGGAGCGGTTGCGATCGCTCCTCTCGACGTGCGGGCGCTCTCCTTCCCCGCCAACGTCAGCATCGCGCACGCAGCGGCGATGGCGCCGAGGGTCGATCATCCTGGCACGCTGGTGGAGACCCTGCGAGGTGACGACATCCGGAGTCTGTTCGCCGCCGTCGCGTCCGCGGGCGGCGTTCGACCGGGCGCCGCCCCCGCCCTTCCGGCCATCGCGCCGTCCGCATCGCCGCCCGCTTTGCCGGGCAGCGACGGCCTGTCATCCGTCGCCGGCATGCTCGCGGCGCTGACCGATGCGTACGGCGTCTCGGCACACGAAAGCCCGGTGCGCGATGTGCTGCGGCGCCTTCTGCCGTCCTGGGCGCGCGAGCGCTCCACGACGGACTCCGCGGGGAATCTCGTGCTCTCGCTCGGGCCGGACCGCGACACGGTTGTCGTCATTGCGCATCTCGATGAGATCGGCTTTGAGGTCACGGCGATCAGCTCGAACGGCGTGGTCGCGCTCCGGTCGCGGGGCGGATTCTTTCCCTCTCTCTGGGAGGGTCAGCCGGCGCTGCTACACTCGGCCGGCTCAGTGCTACGCGGAATCTTCCTGCCGCGTGCCGAGGCCACCACCAAGCAACCGGAGGCGTTGACGGCCTGGTTCGGCCTGGATTCGGCAGCGCTGGTGGCGCGCGGAATCAGGAGCGGTGATGCGGTGACCGGAGAGAAGCATGCATCGCGGCTCGGGGCGACACGCTTCACGGCGCGCTCCATCGACGATCGCGCGGGATGCACTGCCCTCCTGATGGCGGTCGCGTCACTCCAGCGGGAATCGCTGCATCACAAGGTCATCTTCGTTTGGTCGGTGCAGGAGGAGACCGGGCTGGCGGGCGCTTCCGTGATCGCCGCCCGGCTCGGACCGACGGTGAGACGCGTGTACGCGGTCGACACCTTTGTGTCTTCCGATTCCCCCCTCGAGAGCCACCGGTTCGCTTTCACGCCGATCGGCCGCGGCGCGGTCGTGAGAGCGGTCGACAATTCCAGTGTGACACCGGCGGCCGAGGTGGACCGGGCCGTCACCCTGGCGCACTCCCACGGGATTCCGATCCAGCTCGGCACGACCAACGGGGGCAACGACGGCTCCGCCTTCTCGCGCTATGGCGCGGTGGACATTCCGCTCTCGTGGCCGTTGCGCTACAGCCATTCGCCCGCCGAGGTGGTGGATCTCGCGGACATCGCGGCGCTCGGGCGGCTTGTCGCCGCGCTGGTGCGAGAATGACGGCGGGGATGCGGCGGGCCCTCCTCTCGGTCTCCGACAAGAGTGGAATCGTGGACTTTGCGCGAGGCCTCTCGGACATCGGCTGGGAGCTGCTGTCCACGGGAGGAACCGCGAGAGTGCTCCGGGACGCCGGAGTGCCCACGCGTGATGTCAGCGAGGTAACGGGCTTCCCGGAGATGATGCACGGGCGCGTGAAGACACTGCATCCGGCCGTGCACGGCGCGCTGCTGGCGCGGCGTGATCTGCCCGAGCACATGGAGGCACTGAGGCAGCAGGGGATCGATCCGATCGACCTCGTCGCCGCCAACCTCTATCCCTTTCGCGAGACCGCGGCGCGGCCCGGCGCTCCGGCCGCAGATGTGATCGAGCAGATCGACATTGGCGGCCCGTCGATGCTCCGGTCGGCAGCGAAGAACTTCGCTTCCGTCAGCGTCGTCGTGGATCCCCAGGACTACGAGCGCGTGCTGGCCGGACTCGTCGCCGGTGACGACGACCTCGACCTCCGGAGATTGCTGGCGGGAAAGGCGTTCGCCCACACCGCCGCGTATGACGCCGCGATCACCAGCTGGTTCGCGGAGCAACGAGCCGAGCTTTTCCCCGAGAGCGTCACGCTGTCGTTCCAGAGACAGCAATCGCTCCGCTACGGCGAGAATCCGGGCCAGCGTGCCGCCTTCTATGTCGAACAGGTGGGCGCGGGACTCAGTGCGCTGCGCCAGCGGGGGGGCAAGGAGCTCTCGTTCAACAATCTTCTCGACCTCGAGGGCGCCCTTCTGACGAGCGACCTGTATGCAGGCGAGACCTGTTGCGCCATCGTCAAGCATACTTCTCCCTGCGGGGTCGCCATCGGCACGACCGCACTCGAGGCGTATCACAAGGCGCTGGCATGCGATCCCGTGTCGGCGTTTGGCTCGGTCGTCTCGATCAACGTGCCGATCGACGAAGCGGTCGCTCAGGCCATCTCGAGCCTGTTCGTGGAATGCCTCGTCGCGCCGTCGTTCAGCGAGTCGGCCGTCGAGATTCTGGTGCGCAAGAAGAATCTGCGTCTGCTCGAGGGCACGGCTCAGTGGCGAAAGGGAGCGATGGACCTGAAGCGGGTCCGCGGCGGCACCCTCGTCCAGGAGCGTCTGTCACCCGATGTCCGCGATGATGGATGGCAGATCGTGACGGATCGCTCGCCCACCACCGCCGAGCGCTCCGACCTCCTCTTCGCGTGGCGCGCCGCGGCGAGCGTCAAGTCGAACGCCATCGTCCTCGCCCGGGGAGGGGCGACCATCGGGATCGGCGCGGGCCAGATGTCGCGGGTGGACGCCTCCTTCATGGCCGTGCACAAGGCTCGCAGCGCGGGCCACGCCACCGAGGGTGCCGTGCTCGCGTCGGATGCGTTCTTCCCCTTCCGTGACGGCGTAGATCAGGCCGCGGACGCGGGAATCACCGCGATCATCCAGCCCGGGGGCTCGGTGCGCGACGACGAAGTGATCGCCGCCGCCAGCGAGAAGGGCGTCGCCATGCTGTTCACGGGGCGGAGGTTGTTCAGGCACTGACCCCGGCGTCTCGCTGCGGCGTTGCCAACCCCTCGCTGGCCCTCCATCTTATGCCCACGCCCCGCTCTCCGCGGGGCGTCGTTCGTCTGTCACCCGGATCGCCATGCCCGCCCTGAAAATCGAGCGCGACTATCGGCCGTCCTACGGTGCCGCGGCCGTCACCGGGCTCGCCGTGCTGCTGCTGTATGTCATCACCCTCGCGCCATCGACGGCGATGTGGGACACGAGCGAGTACATCGCGGCCGCCAAGGTGCTCGGGCTCCCTCACCCGCCCGGCAACCCCCTCTTCGTGCTGATCGGGCACGTCTTCGGCATGTTGCCCATCGCCCCGTCCTACGCGATGCGCATCAACATCCTGGCGGC
>JALZAQ010000080.1 GCA_030948255.1 Gemmatimonadota bacterium | reverse complement strand
GCCATCGGCCGCCCCCCGCACGGCATCGGAGCCGTTCGGGCTACACGACCGGCCGCTGTCCGGTGATGAGGCGCCACAGGACCACGATCACCGCCAGCACGAGCAGGAAATGGATGATCGCGCCCAGGTGAAAGACGGTGAAGCCGAGCAGCCACAGGATGAAGAGCACAACTGCAAGAGTCCACAGCATCGTCGGGATCCTCCGAGAGGGTTCGGGTCGCACTTCGCGCTCCTTGCCCGGTACTATTGGCAACGGTCGTGCCGCGTCTCCTCAGCCGGCACCGACCCCGGCATGTCTCCTGCACGCTCCCACCACTCACACCTTCGGAGCGCGTGATGGCCTTCGACCAGTATCACGAGCCGCCGGGCGAGCTGCCTGACAAGACTCGCACCTTCGCCCGCATGCTCGCCTCGCTCACCGAGGAGGCGGAAGCCATCGGGTGGTACGAGCAGCGCCTCGCCGTGGAGAAGAACCGGGAAGCCCGGGCGATCATGCGCAACGCGCAGAAGGAGGAGTTCAAGCACTTCGGCATGGACCTCGAGTTCCTGCTTCGGCAGACACCCATCTGGAGGGAGATCCTCGAGGGCATCCTGTTCACGACCGGCAGCATCGTCGAGCACGGGGAAGAGGCGGAGGAGGATGCCGACTGAGCGCGGTTGGCCGGGTGCGGAACGAGCGCTCTAACTCCTTGCTCGAAAGCCACTTAGGCTGCAGCGTTGGAGTTGCGTCGGGGGGCCGTTTCGGGTTATATTTGTAGGGCTCCGGACTCGTTCTCTCCCCACCGATGTCGCATCCATGACCGCACCCAACAATCGCGAGCGCATTCTCTCGCGCCTGATCGACGACGAGATGAAGGAATCGTTCATCAACTACTCGATGAGCGTGATCGTCTCGCGAGCTCTGCCGGATGTTCGAGACGGGCTCAAGCCGGTGCACCGGCGCGTGCTCTACGCGATGAACGAGCTCGGTCTCGTGCCTGGCAGGCCGTACAAGAAATCCGCGACCGTGGTCGGCGACGTGCTCGGCAAGTACCATCCGCACGGCGACTCGTCGGTGTACGACGCGCTCGTGCGGATGGTGCAGGACTTCTCGCTGCGCTACCCGCTCGTCGATGGGCAGGGAAATTTCGGGTCGGTCGAGGGCGATCCGGCCGCGGCCTATCGGTACACCGAGGCGCGCCTGTCTCCGATCGCTGTCGAGCTGTTGGCCGATATCGACAAGAACACGGTCGACTTCGCGCCGAACTTCGACGACCGCCTCCAGGAGCCGAGTGTTCTTCCCTCCGGCATCCCGAATCTGGTCGTCAACGGCTCGTCGGGCATCGCGGTTGGCATGGCGACCAACATCCCGCCCCACAACCTGCGCGAGGTCATCACCGCGATCGTCCACCTCATCGACAACGAGGAGACGACGCCGGGAGAGCTGCGCAAGATGATCAAGGGTCCTGATTTCCCGACCGGTGGCTACATCTACGGCCGCCAGGGCATCCGCGACTACCAGGAGAGCGGCCGCGGCCGGATCGTGATGCGCGCGCGGGCGGTGATCGAGGAGAAGGAATCGTCGGGTCGCTCGCAGATCGTCGTGACCGAGATCCCCTACCAGGTCAACAGCTCGAACCTGATCCTCCAGATCGCCGAGCTGGTAAAGGAGCAGAAGCTGTCGGGGATCAGCGACCTGCGAAACGAGTCGGACAAGGACGGTCTCCGGATCGTGATCGAGCTCAAGCGCGATGCGATTCCCCGCGTGGTGCTGAATCAGCTCTACAAGCACACGCAGATGCAGTCCACCTTCGGCGTGATCATGCTGGCGCTGGTGCCGGACATCAACACGCGCCAGCTGGTGCCGAAGGTGATGCCGCTGAGGGAGATCCTCGCGCACTTCATCACCCACCGGCACGAGGTGGTGGTGCGGCGGGCCGAGTTCGAGCTGGCCAAGGCGCTCGAGCGCGAGCACATCCTCGAGGGGCTCAAGATCGCCGTCGACAACATCGACGAGGTGATCAAGCTCATCCGCAAAGCCGAGGACACGCCGCAGGCCAGCGCACAGCTTCAGCGGCGCTTCAAGCTCTCGGAGCGGCAGGCCGAAGCGATCCTCAACATGCGCCTCGCCAAGCTCACCGGCCTCGAGATCGAGAAGCTGGAGGACGAGCTCAAGGAGGTGCGCGGCACGATCAAGGAGCTGCGCGACATCCTCACCTCGCGCCCGCGCCGGATGCGCATGGTGAAGGAGGAGCTCCAGGAGCTGTCGTCAAAGTACGGCGACGAGCGGCGCACCGAGATCACGAGCGATGAGGGCGAGTTCACGATCGAGGACTTGATCGCCGAGGAGGACATGGTGATCACCGTGTCCCACTCCGGCTACATCAAGCGCACGTCGGTGTCCACCTACAAGAAGCAGCGGCGCGGGGGACGCGGGCTCAACGGGCAGGGGCTCAAGGACGAGGATTTCGTCGAGCACCTCTTCATCGGCTCGACGCACGACTACATCCTCTTCTTCACCGACGATGGACGCTGCTTCTGGCTCAAGGTGCACGAGATCCCGCAGGCCGGGCGCGCCGCCAAGGGAAAGCCAGTCGTGAACCTCATCAACGTGACCACCGACACGACCATCCAGGCGATGGTGCCGGTGCGCGAGTTCAGCGAGTCGCAGTTCCTCCTCTTCACGACGCGCAAGGGGACGGTCAAGAAGACGGCCCTCTCCCAGTACTCCAACCCGCGCACCAACGGCATCAAGGCGATCAAGATCGAGGCCGGCGATGAGCTGATGGACGTCCAGGTCACGAATGGGAACAACGACATCGTGCTGGCGACGAAGCACGGGCTCTCGATCCGCTTCCACGAGAGCGACGTGCGCGAGATGGGGCGCGACACCACCGGCGTGAAGGGGATCGAGCTGCGCTCCGACGACGTGGTGGTCGGGATGGTGGTGATCAAGCGCGATGCGACGCTGCTCGTGGTCGCCGCGCGGGGAATGGGGAAGTGCTCCGAGATCGAGGAGTACCGCGTCCAGAAGCGCGGGGGCAAGGGGATCATCACTTTGAACCGCACCGACAAAACGGGCAACGTGGTGGCGATCAAGGAAGTTCTCCCCGACGATGAGCTGATGCTGATCACCAAGCTCGGGATCGTGATCCGCATGCCGGTGAAGGGGATCCGCGTGAGCGGCCGCAACACCCAGGGCGTCAAGCTGGTGAACCTGGACGAGGGGGACATGGTGTGCGACGTCGCGCGCGTGGTGATCGAGGATGAGGGGGAAGGGGAGATGGACGATGAGGCCGAGCCCGCGGGCGTGACTCCGGAAGAAGAGTAGCGCGGCCGTCATGCCGCCCGTCGCATCGGTCGCCGCAGCGCTCGTCACGATCGAGGAGCTGCGCTCGGCCGCTCGGCTGCTGCGCGGGGTCGCGGTCCGCACGCCCCTGCTGCCGGTGGAAGGGGTGCTGGCCGATTCCACGGCGCCCATCTGGATCAAGCCCGAGATGCTGCAGCGCGGGGGGGCATTCAAGTTTCGGGGCGCCTACACGTATCTCTCCCGGCTCACCGACGCCGAGCGGTCGAGAGGCGTGATCGCGCCGTCCTCCGGCAACCACGCCCAGGCAGTCGCCATGGCAGCGCGGATCTTCGGCGTGCCGGCCACGGTGGTGATGCCCACGACGGTCACGCAGGCGAAGCGCGACGGGGCGCTCCGCCTCGGCGCCCGGGTGGAGCTCGCGGGAACGACGACGCAGGAGCGGATGGATCGAGCCCTCGAGATCGCCCGCGAGGAGGGATCGACCCTCGTTCCTCCCTACGATGATCCGACGATCATCGCCGGACAGGGGACCTTGGGACTCGAGATCACCGAGGACCTCCCCGATGTCGGGACGGTCATTGTGCCGGTCGGTGGCGGGGGGCTGAGCGCCGGCGTCGCTGCGGCGATCAAGCTCACCCAGCCGGCGGCCCGCGTCATCGGCGTCGAGCCCGCGAGCGCTCCCAAGCTCACCCGCGCGCGGGAGATGGGTGAGCCGGTCTCCCTCGGACGTACTTCCGGGATGGCGGACGGACTGCTCGCCGTGCAGATCGGGACGATTCCCTTCGCCCACCACATGGCCTTCCTCGACGAGGTGGTGCTGGTGGAGGACGGGGCGCTCGCGGGTGCGATGCGATTCCTCCTCGACCGCACGAAGCTGGTCGTCGAGCCGAGTGGCGCGATCACACTCGCGGCGCTGCGCGAGGGACTCATCACGCCCGGTGGCAAGACCGTGGCGGTGCTGAGCGGCGGGAACATCGAGTGGAGCGGGCTGCGGGAGCTGCTCGGCGAGTGACTCCCCCTCGTATCCTCATCGTCGATCAGGACGAGGCGCTCCTGTCGACCGTCCCGCCGCTCCTCTCCGAGCAGGGCTACGAAGTGCAGGTACTGCGAGATCCGGCCGGGCTCTTCGAGAAGCTCGCCGCCGAGGACCCCGATCTCCTGCTGCTCGACATCCTCATGCCATCACTCGACGGATATCGCGCCCTGGAGCGGATCAGCACCGACGCGCGGTGGCGCGACATGCCGGTGCTCGTCTGCTCGGCGCTTCCGGCCGAGGATGCGACGGTTCGCCTGCTGGGACTCGGCGCGACCGACTTCGTCAGCAAGCCCTGCGCGCCGCGTGAGCTGCTCGCGAGAGTGCAGGTCCAGCTGCACATCCGGCGGGAGCTGTTGCAGGCGCGCCGCGAGCTGCGTCACACGGCCCGCGAGCTCGAGCGCGCCCGGGCGGAGGCGGAGCGGCGTCGGAGCCTGGTGGACATCCTGCACGAGGTGACCGGCGATCTCTCGGTGGAGGAGCTCTGCTACATCCTCGTGCGTCGCGTCGCGCGCGCTCTCAACATCTCCCACTGCTCGCTCATCCTGGCCCGTCCGGGCGAGTTCACAGGTACGGTCGTCACCTCGTTCGAGAATCCGTCCCTCCGGAACCAGGAGATCGATCTCGCCCGGCATCCGGCCATCCTGGATGCGCTCGAGCGGGGCACTCCGGTGCTGATCGAGCAGGTAGCCGCCGAGCAGCAGGGCAATGGCTCGCCTGGCGACTGGATGCAGACCGGCGAGCACGGCCTCGTCCGTTCCGTCGTCGCGCTTCCGTTCGAGCTCGACCAGGAGCAGAGCGGGATCTTCCTTTTGCGTACGCTGCGCGACGAGGAGCCACTGCGGCAGGAGGATGTTGACTTTGCCGATACGGTGGTCAAAGCAGCCGTGTCCGCGATCAGGCGCGCCAAGACGATGGAGCTGACGCGCGCCGACAAGGTGCGCTTCGAGACGCTCGCCCTGACCGACCCGCTGACGATGGTTCTCAACCGGCGCGCCCTCATGGACCGTCTCGTGTCGGAGCTAGAGCGCGCGCGGCGGTACGGGCTCGTGCTCTCTCTTCTGCTGATCGACCTCGATCATTTCAAGCGGGTGAACGACAGCTTCGGCCATCTCGCTGGTGACGGCGTGCTGAAGGAGGTCGCGCGGATCCTCCAGCGCCAGGCGCGTGCGGTAGACTACGTCGCTCGCTACGGCGGAGAGGAATTTGCCGTCGTGCTGCCGGAGACGCCGCTCCAGGGCGCGGTCGTCGCCGGGGAGCGCATCCGGAAGCGTATCGGGAGCCAGCCCATCCTCCGGGGCTCCGATGGTCCGCCGCTCGAGGTGACGGTGAGCATCGGGATCGCCGCGCTGCCATCGCTCCGCGTCAACTCGGCCGAGGACATCATTGCGGTCGCCGACGAGGTGCTCTACCGCGCCAAGGCGCAGGGGCGCAACCGGGTCTGCTCGTGAGCTCCCGCCCCCCGCCCGCGGCATGAGCGCCCGCTGCCCCCAGTGCGGCGCGCGCTACGGCGCCGAGGCGCGGTTCTGCCCGCAGGACGGAACTCGTCTCGTGATCACGTCGCCGATCGCCAGTGACGCGCCGTCAATTCCCGCCTCACGCCGGACGACCGAGCCGGTCCAGGCCGTCGGCCCCGGGATGGGAGAATTCGCGCGGATGGTCGGGCAGATTCTTCAGGGGCGCTACCGGGTGGAGCGCAAGATCGGAGAGGGCGGGATGTCGTTCGTCTATCTCGCGACCGACCTCGAGACCAAGGAGCGCGTGGCGGTCAAGATCCTCTCGCCGCAGATCGCGCATGAGAAGAACGCGATGGCGCGGCTGAGGCGGGAAGCCGAGCTCGCCGGCCGGCTGCAACACCCGAACGTCTGTCACATCGCCGCCCTGGGCGAGACCGAAGGCGGCATGGTGTTCGTGGTGATGCCGTTCGTCGAGGGCGAGCTGCTCTGCGACCGGACGGTGCGGCTCGGTCACATCTCGCTGGAGGAGACGGTGCGGCTGGTCAAGGACATCGCCGCCGGCCTCGAGGCGGCGCACCAGGTCGGCATCATCCACCGCGATCTCAAGCCGGAGAACGTCATGCTCTGCAAGGATCCGGATGGCACCGAGCGCGCAGTCGTGATGGACTTCGGGCTGGCCAAGGAGCGCCATGTGGGCAGCGAGGTGGAGAAGCTGACCGCGACGGGGATCGTGCTCGGAACCCCGGAGTTCATGAGTCCGGAGCAGCTGCGCGGCAAGCCTCTCGACGCCCGCAGTGACGTCTACGCGCTGGGCCTGATGACCTACGAGATGCTCACCGGCAAGCTCCCATTCGATGGCGTCACCCAGCAGGACATCATGGTGGCGCGTCTCAAGAGCGAGCCGACGCCGATACGCGAGAAACGACCCGAGCTGGGCTTCTCCACCGCGGTCGAGAAGGTGCTGCTGAAAGCGATGGAGCGACTTCCGGCGGAGCGCTACCAGACGGCACCAGAATTCGCGGACGCCCTCGCGGGCGCCGCGGGGAACGAGCGAAAGGGAATGCTGGATCGGTTGCTGAGGCGGTGAAGCGGGTCCACTCTGGTTAGAACGCTCTCGACTCCGCACCTGGCACCCCCGCTGCACCGACTTCACATTCCGCCCATGAAACGCTTCTCCGCCTTCGAGCCCCCGGAATACGTCGCGTGGGAGCGCGAGGACGAGATCATGGACGAGTACCGCGCGACGGTGGCACGCGACCCGGAGCGCGCGGCCCAGGTCGCCCGGCTCTCACGAGACCAGCTACTGGCGATGTACCGGGGGCTCCTGCGCAACCGGCTCACCGACATCGCCCTCAAGCGCATGGTCAGGCAGGGGGTGATCTCCAAGGCGTGGCTCGGCACCGGCGAGGAGGCTTCGACGATCGGGCCGGTGCACGCGCTGCGACGCGCCGGGGCGGACCACGACGTCGTCGCCCCGATGATCCGGAACAGCGGGGCCTGTCACGAGATGGGAATGACGGTGGCGGACATCTTGCGCGCCTACATGGGCACCGCCGACGGACCGTCGCGCGGACGGGATGGACACTATGGGGACATGAGCCTCGGCGTGCTGCCCCCGATCAGCCACGTCGGCGACGTTGTGCCGGTCGTCACCGGCATCGCCCTCACCTTCGCGATGCGGGGCGAGGATCGTGTCGCCCTCACCTGGATCGGTGACGGGAGCACGAAGGCCGGTGTGACCCACGAGGGATTCAACCTCGCCGCGGTGCGCCGCGCGCCGGCGATCTTCATCATCCAGAACAATCAGGTCGCCCTCGGCACGACACTCGGACAGCATCACCTCGCCGCCGGAGACGGCGCGTTCGCGGACTGGCCGCGGGCCTATGGGGTGTGGGGCGGTGTCTTCGACGGCAACAATGTGCTCGACGCGTACGCGCTCACCGCGATGGCTGCCGAGCAATGCCGCCGCGGCGATGGGCCGGCGATCCTCGTGGCCGAGACCTTCCGGATGGGTGGCCACGCCACGCACGATGAGGCGGAGGCGCGCCGGAGCTTCGACGCCGGCCTCTTTTCCCGCTGGGGCCGACGGGATCCGATCGCCCTCTACGAGGAATGGCTGATCGAAGGCGACAACGCGATCGATCGCGCCGAGCTGGACGCGGCCGAGCGAGAGGTGACTGCGGAAGTGGAGAGCGCCGAAGAGGCCGCCACGGCGAGCAAGCGCGACCGGATGCCGGTGCCCGAGAGTGCGGTCACCGGCGTCTATGCAGAGGAGAGAGGCGTCAACCAGGACCGGCCATGACTCGCTCGACAGCTCGAATGAACCGGATCGACGGCCGCACCACGCGCGCGGCGCTGGCCGTGCTCATCGCGACCGTGTTCGCCCAGCCGTACGCCTGCGCTCAGCCCGGCACCGCGCCGCCTGCTGGCGGCGGCACGAAGGTGGAGGCGCGTCTCGTCGCTCCGGCCGGACTCAAGGTCGCACCCTTCGCGACCAATCTCGGGTACGTGCGCTTCATGACCCTCGGGCCCGACGGGGCGGTGTACGCCAGCCAGCCGGCGCAGAGCCGCGTTATCCGGATCGCGGATGTGAACGGCGATGGCGTGGCCGACAGCGTCACCGAGGTCGTCACCGGGCTCAACCGGCCCCATGGATTGGCCTTCCACAAGGGGTGGCTGTACATCGCGAACACCGATGGAGTGGTGCGGGTTCGCGTCGGTCCCAGCGGGCGGCCGGCAGGCGCAGCCGAGACGGTGAATCGCTTCAGCGGCGGCGGGGGGCACTGGACGCGCACCGTGATCTTCGGACCGGACAGCGGGATGTACGTCGCGATCGGCTCGACCTGCAACCTGTGCGTGGAGCAGTCACCCGACCGCGCGGCCGTGATGCGGTTCGACGAGGATGGCAGCAACGGCAAGCTCTTCTCCTCCGGGCTGCGCAACGCGGTCGGGATGGCGGTCAATCCCCAGACGGGCGAGATCTGGGTGTCGCAGAACGAGCGCGACAACCTTCCCCCCGATCACGAGAACCTTCCGCCGGAGGAGATCAACATCCTGCGCGCGGGCGGTGATTACGGCTGGCCGTACTGCTACTCGCTTCGCGGCCAGGCCGTCCCCAATCCCGAGTACAGCGACGCGCGGCGCTGCGCCTCCACCATTCCGGCCGCACTCGAGATGCAGGCGCACTCGGCGCCGCTCGGGATGAGCTTCCTCTCTCGCGCCACGCAGTTCCCGGCGGAGTATCGCACCGACCTTCTGGTCGCATTCCATGGATCGTGGAATCGCAGTGCGCCGACGGGGGCCAAGGTCGTGCGTGTGCGGGTGCAGAACGGAAAGCCGGTCGGCTACGAGGACTTCCTCACAGGGTGGCAGCTTCCCGACGGCTCACGGTGGGGGCGCCCGGTGGACGTGCTGGTGTACGGCGATGGATCGGTGCTCGTCTCGGACGACGCTGCCGGCGCGATCTACCGCGTCTTCCGTTAGCCCGTGCGTTCGCTGATCGCGCTGACGACGGTGCTGCTCGCCGCTGCAGCGCCGGCTCAGAGCGCGTACCCGCCACCGCGCGGCAGGCCGGCGATCGACATCGTGAGCTACGAGTTCACGCTCGATCTCCCCGACAGCGGTGCGTCGATCGAGGCGCGGGCCGTCGTCATGCTGCGGAGGCTCAGAGCCGCGGACTCGCTCTGGCTCGACCTCGTGGCATTGCGCGTGGACAGCGTGCTCGTGAACGGCCGCCCCACGGCGATCACGCGCGACACAGCGCGGATCGGGGTGCCGCTCCCGGCATGGCGGGGCCGCGGCGACGTCGTCACCGTGGTGGTGCGCTACGGTGGCCCGGTGACCGATGGGCTGATCATCCGCACTGATAGCCTCGGCCACTGGAGCGCGTTCGGCGACAACTGGCCCCAGCGGGCGCGCTTCTGGCTTCCGACGGTGGACGCTCCGGGCGACAAGGCGACCGTGACCTGGATCGTTCGCGCGCCGAGCGACCGTCGCGTGATCGCGAACGGCGCGCTGGTGGAGGAGACGCCGCTCGCAGGGCCTCGGCCGGATGGGCGTGCCGCTCGCACGCTCACGCGGTGGCGCGAGACTCGGCCCATCCCTGTGTACACGATGGTCATCGCCGCGGGCCCGCTCGTCTCGATCGCTCTCGACAGCGTGCCCTGCGCGCGCATGGAGCGGGCGGGATGCGTGCAGCAGAGCGTGTATGTGTTCCCGGAAGATCGTGCTTTCCTTCCCGGTCCGTTCGCGCGCTCCCCGGACATCGTCGACTTCTTCACGCGAACGGTCGGACCGTTCCCGTACGAGAAGCTCGCGCACCTCGAGTCGTCTACGCGCTTTGGCGGGATGGAGAACTCGAGCGCGATCTTCTATGCCGACCGTCCCTTTCGGCAGCGCACCATGGGGCCGGGTGTGATCGCGCACGAGACGGCGCACCAGTGGTTCGGGGACGCCGTCACCGAGGCCTCGTGGGCACACCTCTGGCTGTCCGAGGGCTTCGCCTCGTACTTCGAGCAGCTCTGGTGGCAGCACGCGTCCGGGGACAGCGCTTTCCGGCGCGGGATGGGAGAGCTGCGCAGGCAGATCATCGAGTCACCGGTGACGGCCGCGCGCCCGGTGATCGACAGCGCCGAGACGAACTATCTGGCGCTGCTCAACAGCAACAGCTACCAGAAAGGAGCGTGGACGCTCCACATGCTCCGGTCGATGCTGGGAGACAGGGCCTTCTTCCGGGGCATCCGCGCGTACTATGCGCGATTCCGCCATTCGACCGCGGTGACCGACGATCTCATGCGCGAGATGGAGCGGGCCTCCGGGAGGGGGCGAAAGCTCGGCTGGTTCTTCGACCAGTGGCTCCGGAGGCCCGGTGTGGCGATGCTCTCCACGCGGTGGCGGTATGACCAGGGGGCGCGTCGCGTCGTCTTAGACGTGGAGCAGGGCGGGGGCTTCGCCCCCTATCGCTTTCCCCTCGTCGTCGCGCTGACGGAGAGGAGTGGTGTGGTGCGGCGCACGACCGTGGACGTCCGCGCCGCGCGCCTGCAGAGCATCACTCTTCCCCTCGCACTTACCGGAGCACCGCAGAGTGTCGCTCTCGATCCCGATGTCCAGCTCCTCGCGTCATTCACCGCGCACTGAGATGCGGAGCCGGGTGATCTCGATCGCGCTTCTCCTCGCGAGCGGGGCCGCGGCGCCCGGCCGTGCGCAGAGCCTGTCGCTGGCGCGAGCCGATGCGCTCCTCCATGCCGGTCGCGTCTTCTCGGCGGAGTCGTTGTACTACGAGGCCGTCTCGCGCACGCCGCGGGATCCCATCGCCCGTCTCGCGCTGGGCAGGTATCTCGCGGGCCGCGGCGCCTGGAAGGTGGGCGCCGTCCTGATGGAGGAAGCGCGCTATTTCGGGGGCGACGCGGGGATGGTGGCCGGCGAGCTCGCGCCCGTCTACGCCCGACTCGGCGATTTCGGTGCGCTGGCGGCGCTCCCCGCATCGCGGCTGTCCACCCCCGAGAGGCTGCGCGCCCAGTGGCTGCGCGATCACCCGCAAGCCGTCACCGGTCCCGACTCCGTCACGGTGCCCTACCGGGTCGTGGACAGCCGCACATTCGGCCGGATCATGCTCGTGGTCGGTGCGGACAGCGTTTCGGCGACGGTGGACCCGAGGACGGAGGGACTGTCCCTCGACACGTCCTGGCAGCGCCGGCGCACCATCCGACGCTTCGGCGCCGAGGGCGAGCAGCCACCGGGGACGGTTGTGGTGGGAGTCGCGCCCTCGCTCGGGCTCGGAGATCTGACACTCACCAACGTTCCGATCCGGTTCGCTCCGCAGCGCAGCTCCGGCGCGGCGACGATCGGAGTGGATCTGCTCGGCAAGCTCGCCCCGACATTCGACCTGGCCGCTGGGCGGATGCTGCTGCGGCGCAACGGACGCCCGACCGATCTGCGGGGCACGCACATCCCGACTCTATCGATCGGTCCCGAGCCGCTGCTCGTGAGATCGGACGTGACCCTCCCGCTCAGTCATCCTGAGGCGACCATCCTGCTCCGGGATCACGTGTGGACGCTGCTCCCGCGCAAAGGCGAGATCGTCATCGACCACTGACCTTCGTCATCGCCCGATCCGTCGCAGCTC
>JALZAQ010000079.1 GCA_030948255.1 Gemmatimonadota bacterium | reverse complement strand
GAACCTCGTGGCCGGTCTCGACAAGCCGACGAGCGGAACGGTGCGCGTGGCCGGAGCCGAGGTGAGCGCGATGACCGCAGCCCAGCTCGCGGCCTGGCGGGCGCGCACGATCGGATTCGTCTTCCAGTCGTATAACCTGCTTCCGGTGCTGACGGCGGAGCAGAACGTCGAGCTGCCGCTGCTGCTCACGAGCCTCGGGAAGAAGGAGCGCGCCGAGCGCACGGCCCTCGCGCTCGGGGTGGTCGGCCTGGCGGATCGCGTGGAGCACTATCCGAGGCAGCTCTCGGGCGGCCAGGAGCAGCGGGTCGCGATCGCGCGCGCGATCGTGGCCGATCCCACGCTGGTTCTGCTCGACGAGCCGACGGGCCAGCTCGACTCCAAGAGCTCGGACGAGGTGCTGGAGCTCTTGCGGCGGCTGAACGATGAATTCCACAAGACGATCATGATCGTGACCCACGACGCGAAGGCGGCCGACCGCGCGAAGACGGTGCTGCACCTGGAGAAGGGCGTTCTCCTCGAGCGCCAGACGGTGTCCCGATGAAATTCCTCCCGCTCGTCCTGGCGAATCTCACGCGGCACAAGCTGCGCACGATCCTCACGATCTCAAGCGTGGCGCTCGCGCTGTTCCTGTTCGCGTCGCTTCGCACCGTGGTGACGACGCTCAACGCCGGAGCCCAGGTCAGCAGCGCCTCGCGGATGATCGTCCAGAACGCGACAGCGTTCGTCATCCCACTACCCCAGAGCTACGCCACTCGGCTCGCGTCGGTCCCGCACGTTCAGGCCGTGACCTGGGCAAATTGGTTCGGCGGCAAGTATGGCGACGGCAAGAAGTTCTTTGCCCAGTTCGCCATCGAGCCCGAATCGTACCTCAAGATGTACCCGGAGATGCAGATCGCCGAGGACCAGAAGCAGGCATTCCTGCGCGAGCGATCGTCGGCGGTGATCGGCGAAGGGTTAGTGAAGGCGTTTGGCTGGAAGGTTGGGGACAACGTGACGCTGCAGGGGACGATCTTCCCCGGCGACTGGACTTTCACCATCCGGGGCATCTATCACCCGACGCTGAAGGAGTACGGCGACGACTCCTTCATGTTCCACTACGCCTATCTGTACGAGAAATACCCTGATCGCGTCACGCCCGGCTGGTTCATCATGAAGATCGACGATCCAGACGCCGCGCCGGCGGTGGCCAAGTCGATCGATGATCAGTTCCGCAACTCGAACGCGCCCACCAAGACGGGCACGGAGAAGGCGTTTGCGGCGGGCTTCGCGAGCATGTGGGGCAACGTGAAGCTGCTGATGAGCACCATCGGGATGGCGGTCGTCTTCGCGATCCTGCTCGTTGCTGCGAACGCGATGATGATGAACCAGCGCGAGCGGCGGGCGGAGGTGGCGGTGATGAAGACGGTCGGATTCTCCGACCGGCGGGTGTTTGCCCTGGTGATCGTGGAGGCGGCTGTGATCTCACTGACCGGTGCGCTGATCGGGCTGGGGGCGGCAGTGCTGCTGCCGGTGGTGACCGGATTCGGCGAGGGTGGCTTTCTGCCCGGCTTTCACGTCACGCTCGGGACGCTGCTGGTTGGGGCGGTGGTTGCTCTCCTGCTCAGCGTCGCGAGCGGACTACTTCCCGCCTGGCAGGCCGGCAAGCTGCCGGTGGTACAGGCGCTGCGGAGGGTGGAATGAAGATCCCCTTCGTCTACAACTATCGCAGCGTCAGGCAGCGGCCGGTGTCGACGGCGCTTACCGCGCTCGGGATCGGACTCGTCGTGGCCGTGTTCGTGGCCATGCTGGCGCTGGCCAACGGATTCATCGCGGCGCTGGCGCAATCCGGCTCACCGGACAACGTGCTCCTGCTCCGGCGGGGTGCCGATAGCGAGCTGTCGAGCGGGATCCCGCGCGACGCGGTCAGCATCATCAGCGCGTTCCCACACGCCGCCAGCGATCGCGATGGGCGCCCGTTGATCAGCCCGGAGACGTACATCGTCCTCAATCTCCCGCGGGAAGGCGGGGACGAGTTCGCCGTCGCCAACGTGGTCGCGCGCGGGGTATCGGACCGGGCGTTCGAGGTGAGGCGCAACATCAAGGTCATTGAGGGGCGCCGGTTCGCGTCGGGACAGAGCGAGATCTGTGTCGGCTCAAAGCTCACCAATCGGTTCGCCCATCTTCGCGTGGGGGACGTGCTGCGGTTCGCCAATCGCAACTGGAACGTCGTGTGCCGCTTCACGGCAGACGGCTCGAGCTTCGAATCGGAGATCTGGGGCGAGAACGAGCAGTTTCAGAGCGTCTTTCGAGGCAACGGTTTCCAGTCCGTCACCTTCCGCCTCAAGGACCCGGGCGGCTTCGACGAGGCAAAGCGGGCGCTGCTCGCCGACCAGCGCATCCAGGTGGACGCGCACCGGGAGTCGGAATTCTACGCGAGCCAATCGCAGCTCCTGGGCAACATCCTGCGCTTTCTGGCGATCATGATCACGAGCATCATGGCGGTGGGCGCGGTGTTCGGGGCGGTGAACACGATGTACGCCGCCGTGAGCTCGCGGACGCCGGAGATCGCCGTGCTGCTGACTCTCGGATTTCATCCCCGGAGTCTGCTCGCAAGCTTCCTGGCCGAGTCGGCGCTGATTGCGTTTCTCGGCGGACTCATCGGCTGTCTATTGGCCCTCCCGATCAACGGGGTGGTCACCAGCACGACGAACTGGTCGAGCTTCAGCGAGATCGCGTTCGCCTTCCGCGTCACACCGATGTTGTTGCTGGCCGGCGTCGTGTTTGCGGTGGTGATGGGAGTCGTCGGCGGATTCTTTCCCGCACGGCGCGCATCGAAGCTGCCGGTGATCCAGGCGTTGCGGTGATACCGTCGCCGGGCTGACCATCGGAAAGGCACCCGGCGAGTGCGACCAGGACGCCGCCCAGTCCCACCACGAACAGGCCCGGCCCCGGTCGCAGCACCAGCATGGCGCTCGGACCATGAGATCCTGCCAGCTCCCGCACCCCGATCAACAGCCAGGCGGCGACGCCGGTGATTCCCATCCCCAGCGCCGCTGTCACGCGCTGCAATACGACGTGAGAACCGAGGCGGGTACCGCGGCCGAGCAGGACGCCAAGCACGACGCACAGGGCGCCGGCCACGAGTAGCAGGCGCCCGTTCAAGCCGATGACACCGCGCAACGGCACCAGGCCGGCGTAAGAGTACATCCACGGCAGGCACGCTCCGATAGCGATCCCGAAGCCCCCCAGCATGATCAGGAGGGGCGGCGTGGAGCGTCCTGTGCGCACGCTCAGCGCACCTGGAAGAACAGGAAGATATTCGTGGAGATATCAGCAGTGATCCGGCTCTCGCTCGGATCCTGGAACTGAAGCAGCCGCACCTCCGCGAGATTCTTCGTGCCAACAACGAGGTCCCAGGTAGCCTGGTTCTTGACGCCGATGACCTCGACCTTCCACGGACCATCCTTGTGGTTGTCGATGTCGATGATGATGTGGCTGTGCGGCGGGAGCGGCGCGTTCGCCGTTCCGGCACCAAAGACCCGGGTCATGTCGAGCGTCGAAGGGTGCGCGACGCAGTTGCCGGCGGTCGGACAGTGGAGGGTGCTCGCCGCGGGCGTGAACTCGAGCGGCACCATCACGTAGAGGACGGGGATGTCCGTATCATTCGCCGGCTCCGTTTGCGCCTTGTCGCCCATCTCGCAGCCGGAGGCGGCCCCCGCGCTCGGAGGCATCTTGCACTCGAACTGCTTCGTGTAGTCGAGCTGGACCTCATCGCCCTCGAACCACGAGGTGGTGCTACCGAGCACCACACGGGGTTTCGGGGAGGTCGTATCCTTGCCACAGCCGATGACTCCAACCATTGCGATAGCGAGCGACTGGGCTAACCACGAGTGACGCATTGCGTACCTCACGGATAGAATTCGGACCGAATATATTCACGGTCGGTCTTCGCCGGGAGAGGGATGTGGGGTGAAAAGCAGAGTTTGCGGGGTGAACGCCGTTCTTCCCGGCCCTAGAGGGGCGTTGCGACGCGTTGCAGAGCCGACGGCCGATTGCGGAGCGAGGTCACGGCGACGAGAACGACCATCGCAGCCACCATCACGAGCGACGAGGTGATCCGGCTGAGATTCAGCCCACCGTCAGCGTGCGGCTTGGTGAGCGTGTCCCCCAACGTCGCCCCGAGAGGCCGCGTCAGTACATAGGCGGCCCAGAAGAGGATCGTCTTCGGAAGGCTGGTGAAGAAGTGGAGAGCGGCCACGATCGCAATCAGGCTCGCGAACACCAGAGCTCCTCGCTCGAAGCCAAGCCCGGTGTCCGTGGCCACGAAATCGCCCAGCGCCGTTCCGAGCGTGTTCGATACCAGGATCGTGACCCAGTAGAAGATCTCGTCCTTTCGGCTGGTGATGTGGTCCACGCGGATCGCTCCGGTGGAGTAGCGCCAGGCGGCCAGCAGCGCCATCACCAGAGCGAGGAGGATGATCGAGGACTTGACGTAGCCGAGTCCGAGCGTGCGGTCGAAGTAGTCGGAGGTCGTCGTGCCGACCGTCGTCGTGGCGACCACCACCGCCCAATAGAAAACCGGGTGGTAATGACTGGACGTGACCTGCGCGGCCAGCGTGACGAGAAAGAACCCGAGGAAGATCAGTGTGCTGACGGCGTATCCGAGCTTCAACGTCATCGACAGCGCGTCACCACCGGTCTCGCCGAGGGTGGTGGCGAGAATCTTGACGACCCAGAAGGCCAGCGCGAGCTGGGGGACTTTGCTCAGGGCGTCGGACTCGTCGTGCATTGGTCAGTACGCAAGGAGGCACCTCTCGGGGCAATCGCCAGACCGCATGGGCCGCCCGATTGCAAGGCATGCGCCATCGAGGGGGGATGGCGCGGCCGCCCCTAACGACACGTGCCGTGCGATTTATCGAGCCGTAAGGTGAGGCGACTATCCTAGCTGCTCCTGGGGGCATGGGTCCGAACCCACACGCTGTGGGTCTACACCTTCATATTCTTCTCATTGATGCTCGGTATCCTTCGCTGGCCTCTCGCGCGATCGCGAGTCGCCGCAGACTCGCTCTTCTCCTCGCGATGGCCTGGATTGCCGCTCCGCTCCCGGTCGGCGCGCAGGCGGGGGCAGCAACGGACGTGATCGTCGGCCGTGTGTCGGACGCTGTCACAGGCGCACCGATCGAACAGGCGACCGTGTCAGCGACCTCGATCGCGACCGGTCGCGTCCGGAGTGTCCTGACGTCAGCCGAGGGGCGGTACCTTCTCGTCTTCGCCGATGGCGGCGGACGGTATGAGCTCCGCGTACGCAGACTGGGCTACGCTGCGACGACGATTGCTGTCGCGCGACGAGCCGAGGCTGACCGGGTCAGCGCGGACTTCGCCCTGTCCGTTGCCGCGGCGATTCTGGACCGCGTGGTCGTTCTCGGGGGGAATCGCGATTCCACCGGCGTCGGGGCGGCGGGTACGGGGCGCATCCTGACCCAGGAGCAGGTGAATCGGCTGCCGATCGACAACGCGGGGGACCTCGCCGCGATTGCGGCTCTCGCGCCCGGAGTCGTGGGTACGCCGGCGACCGACACGACGACCGCGACGTTTTCCGTTGCCGGCCAGCGCCCGACGCAGAACCACATCTCGCTCGACGGGCTCAGCTTCGCCGCCGGAACGGTGCCGCGCGATGCGGTCCGTGCGACACGTGTCGTGACGAGCACATACGATGTGGCCAAGGGGCAGTTCAGCGGTGGCGAGGTCGCGTCGTCGACCCGGTCCGGTACCAACAGAACACAGGCGACGATCGCATACGACGCGCAGTCCCACGCCTTTCAGATCGGAGCCGCGCCGAGCGCGGCTTTCTCGCGCGAGTACTCGCTCAACCGCGTGACCGGCAGCCTGGGCGGCGCCCTCGTCAAAGACCGGCTCTTCGCATTCGGCGCGGTCGAAGCGTCGGAGAGAGTGAATCCGATCGCGACGCTTCTCGTCAGCGATCCGCTCACCAATTCGCGATTGGGGATCGCCACCGACACCGTGACGCGCTTTCTCGACACCGTGAGCGGGCTGGGCATCCCCCTCAATCCGATCGACATCCCGAACGAGCAGACGCAGGATCGGGGCTCGTTTCTCGGGCGGATCGACTTCGTTGCCAACGAGACGAATCACGTCACGCTGCGTGGCGACTGGAGCGGTTCTCGCGGCCTCGGCTCGAGGGGGAGTCCGCGTGGGCTGTTGCAGAATCTCGGCCGGAACATGCGCCACAACTCGGGACTGTTCGCCGGTCTGACGACTCAGATCGGATCCGTCACCAACGATGTCCGTGCGACCCTGCAGGTCTCCTCCCGGCAGGAGAACGGGTACGTGGAGCTGCCGCGTGGCCGGGTATTCATCTCATCGGCCACCGCGGACGGAGCGATCTCGACCTACGACGCCTCGATCGGGGGAAACCAGGACTTTCCCGCCCGCAGCTCGTCGCAGCTCCTGGAAGCGGGAGACGAGCTTGCGTGGTTGACGCGGGACGGCGCGCACCGGGTGAAGGTGGGGCTCCTGGTCAACCGCGGCTCAGGACGCAACGACGTGAACGAGGAGAAGAATGGCGTCTTCTTCTTCAATTCGCTCGCTGACCTCGCGGCCGGTCGACCCGCCTCGTTCGAGCGCGTGCTCTCGGCAAGCCTCCGGAGCTCGTCGCGCGCGGGCGCCGCGATCTACGCGGGCGACGCGTGGCAACCGCACAGTGGACTCGAGATCGACTATGGTGCGCGGTTCGAAGGCTCGCGCTACGGGGACGCTCCGGCGGAGAACTCAGCGGTTCTGTCGACCTTCGGCCTGTCCACTGGGGCCTATCCATCCGAGGTGCACCTGAGTCCTCGTCTGGGCTTCACCTACTCCTCGCGTGGCGACAAGGAGGGAGATTCCGGCCTGCGACTGCGGGGAGGATTTGGCGAGTTCCGGGGCGTCATCCCGGATCGCGTGTTCGCGAACGCGGCTCAGTCGACGGGACTGGCCAGCGGACAGACGAAACTCACATGCACGGGTTCCGACGTCCCCACGCCGGACTGGCGAGGCTACCTCGCTGACCCGGCGACGATCCCCACGAGCTGTGTCGGCGGAACGAGCTCGAATTCAGCTACGCTACCGAGCGTCGTCGTGTTCGACCGCCAGGCCGGCGCGCCACGCACCTGGCGCAGCTCCTTCGGCGCCACACATCGTCTCGCGGGGCCGTTTACCGCCGCGTTGGACCTGTTCTACATCGAGGGCGTCTCGCAGCTGGGCATTCCTGATCTCAACCTCCGGCCGGATCCAGAGTTTACGCTGCGCAACGAGGCCGCGCGTCCGATCTACGTACCGGCATCGTCGATCGACCCGGGCACCGGCGCGGTGTCCGTCAATGCGTCGCGGCTGCATCCGGAATTCGGTCAGGTATCCGTGGTGCGCTCATTCCTCAGGTCACGGACACGGCAGGCTACCGCCTCTATCAGCGGTGAGACCAGCTCGGGCCTCGGCGTCGACGCATCATATACCTATACGAACTCGCGCGACCAGTCGCTCGGGTACGAGGGAGAGGGTCCGGACGACAACGCCTTCCTGAATCCGAACGTACCGGCGTGGGGGCGCACGGATGAGGAGCGACGGCACCAGGTGGAGGCGTCGATGGCGGTTCCGGTGCACAAGGGGATGGAGCTGGCGGTGCATGGACGTCTCGTCTCGGGCTTCCCCTTCAGCGCCCGGCTCGCGACGGACATCAACGGAGACGGCCAGCGCAACGACCGCTCGTTCGTGTTCGATCCATCGGCGCCGACAACGGACTCGGTCGTTGCGGCCGGCATGCGCCAGCTCGTCGCGACCGGCACGTCGACGGCGCGACAATGCCTGCCGCGGCAGTTCGGTCGGCCGGCGGAGCGGAACGGGTGCGCTGGTCCGTGGGTCTTTGGTCTCGACATGAAATTGACCGTCACCCCGAAGGTGAGCTTTGCCCGGCGACTCACACTGTCCGTGACAGCGCTCAATGCGCTGGTGGGCGTCGACGAGCTGCTTCACGGGCGCGACGGCATCCACGGCTGGGGTCAGGACGCGAGCGTGGACCAACGGCTGCTGTTCGTGACCGGGTTCGACCCCGCCACACAGTCGTTCAGGTACCGTGTCAATCAGCATTTTGGGGCAGCGTCGGGCGCGCTGAATCCGTTCCGGATTCCGTTCGTGCTGAGCATGCAAGCGCGCCTGGCGTGGGGCGGCAGCGGCCCATAGCCGGTTTACCTGCGTGCGCTCCGGCCAATGTTCTCCAGGAGCACGACCGCGAGCACGGCGAAGAGCGTCGGACCACGCCACGAAGCGGGTAGCGCGACGCGTGGTAACAGCGCAATAGCAAGCGCCACGCAGATCACGATGCCGATGGTGAAGCTCCCGTCCTCCACGAAGAGTCCCCACACTTCGCGCGCTGCCCGGGTGAGCGCGCTCACGAGGGAATCGGCGAGCGGGCGGAGCTGGCGGCAGTCGCATTGCGCCGCGCCGCCCACACGCCAAGCGCCGAGACGGCGAGGAAACCGACGACGAGGCCGACCAGCGCGAGGTCCTCGCCGGGCCAGGGAAAGCCGAGTCCCTCTCCGATCCAGAAGACCCCGAAGGCGGAGAGCAATACGCCAACCGCGAACTTGAGCGTGTTCTCCGGCACCCGGGCGAGGGGTTGGCGCAGCGCGACGCCCACGCCGATGACGAGCACGCCCGCGACGGCGGCCCCGACGCTGGCCGCGATGAGCATGCCACCGGCGCCGGTAGCGATGACGATGAAGATCACCTCGAGACCTTCGAGGGTGACGGCCTTGAACGACGTCGCGACGGCGACGCCATCGAGCCCGGCGTACCACGCAGTCCGCGCTTCCTGCTGAAGCTGGGCCGTCTCCCTCGCGTAGATCGCCGCCTCGTCGTGGAGACCGACGACGCCGGCCGATCGCAGAATCGCCTTCCGCAACCAGCGCATCCCGAAGAGCAGGAGGAGTACGCCGACGACGAGCTGGAGGGTGGTGAGCGGCACACGCTGGAGTGCCGGACCGAATCCGATCACGAGCAGAGCCAGCAGGCCGGCGCCGGCTGCGGTGCCGACGAGCGCGGAGCGCCACCCTCGAATCGTCCCCACAGCGAGCACGATCGTGAGTGCCTCGACGAACTCGACGAGCGATGCGAGAAAGGCCGCCGTGACGGCGGTGCCAGCGTGTGCCCAGCTCATCGCACCCTCCACACGGTGTTGCCGACATCGTCCGCCACGAGAAGCGCGCCGCGCCGGTCGAGCGCCACGCCGACCGGCCGGCCGAGCGCGTCACCGTTGTCTCTGACGAAAGCGGAGAGGACATCGAGTGGCGCGCCCGACGGGACTCCGCCGTTGAACGGAACGAAGATCACTCTGTAGCCGCTCCGCGGCTTTCTGTTCCACGAGCCGTGCTGGCCCACGAACATGCCATGCCGGAAGGAGGGGGGAAGGGAATCTCCGTTCGCGTACGCCAGCCCGAGGGAAGCTGTGTGGGGGCCGAGTGCGTAGTCGGGGACGATCGCCCTGGCAACCAGATCGGGTCTCCGCGGCTTGACGCGCGCGTCCACGTGCTGCCCAAAATAGCTGTACGGGAAGCCATAGAACGCGCCATCCCGAACCGCTGTCATGTAGTCCGGGACGAGATCGCTCCCGAGCTCGTCGCGCTCGTTCACGGCCACCCAGAGCGCGCCAGTCTCCGACTCTCCCACCCACGCCATCCCCACCGGATTGCGGAGGCCGCTCGCGAAGATGCGGTGACTGCCGGTGGCCGGATCCACCTCCCAGATCGAGGCGCGCCCTTCCTCCTTGTCCACGCCGAACTCGGCGGCGTTGCTGTTGGATCCGACCGCCACATAGAGCCGGGAGCCGTCGGCATTGGCGATCACGTTCTTCGTCCAGTGGTGATTGAGCCGGCCGGCGGGGAGGTCGACGACCTTCACTCCCGGTGCGGTGATCTGCGTCTGTCCGTCGGCGTAGGGAAAGCGCAGCAGCGCGTCCGTGTCGGCGATGTAGAGAGAGCTCCCGACGAGCGCCATGCCGAATGGCGATGTGAGACCGGACAGGAAGACGGTGCGGACGTCGGCGACGCCGTCCCCGTTGGTGTCGCGGAGAAGCGTGATGCGATTCGCGCTCGGCACCGCGCCACCGGCGCGCTTGGTGAAATAGTTCGTGAACCAGCCCTTGATCCCCGGGTTGTTCTCGGGGCGGGGAGGAGCATTCGTCTCGGCGACGAGGACGTCACCATTCGGCAGGACATAGAGCCAGCGCGGGTGGTCGAGGGCGCGGGCGAAGGCGGTCACCGTCATTCCATTCGATGCGACCGGCTGCGCGCCGGGGGGCCAGCCCTTCCCCTTCACGTAGTTCACGAGCGGAAGGAGCGACGGGCTCGGCGATGGAATCACCGGTTGCGGCCCTTCGCCGGCGCTGACCGGGTAGCGGGCGGATGCGCCGCAGGCAGTGAGGGCGGTGGCGGAGGTGATGAGAATTGTGGTGATTCGAAGGCGGTTCGTCAGCCTGCGGAGCATGATTCGACCTCGTGCGGTTAGATCACGGGCTGAGACGCCCAACTTGATCATCTCTTCGAGGTAAAGCTGCCCGAGTGACGGAAAGCTAATCAGCTCCGAGGGTCGGGGTGAGAAGTCATTGGATGGAAGGAAGAAATCGACAACGCGCAACATAGATGGAAGCGAGTGGGCCGCGGCGGCGTCGCCTTCGACGCGCACCGCGGCCCACATCAGTCAGCAGGTGACCTTGAGCGTGTACACATCGTGGCCGTTCTCCCGAACCCGGAGGTACTCGATGCGAGAGCCCCGCGTCGGGCCGTCGTCGGGAATTTCACGGCGATCGGAGATGTGCTCGGCTCCCGCGTTCCCTTGTGTCATATCCGTCGTAACCTTTTCGTTGACGACGCCCTGGTAGGGAACGCCGGCGGGCTGACCCGTCAGGGGATTGAACTCGATGAGCGTCAGCGTTCCCTCCGCCGTCCAACCCGAAAAGTAGTTCTTCCCACTGATGCCTGAGTGCATCCGGACACGGATCGGCCCGGACGCGTACAGATATCCGGTCGTGCCCGCGGTGCAGAATGGCTTCGGAATCACCTGACCGAAGCTGATGATGAAGTCCCTCTCTGCCATGCCGTCGGTGATCTGCGGAGCCGACCCGAGTTGCAGGATCGTCGCGCGCCCGTCGTTCGGAATGCTGGCGGTGCCGTCAGCGTTCACGCGGAGCCCCAGTCCGCCGATCTGCTGCGGTGAGAGCATCTTGGCGACCGGCGCCTGAACGGCGCGATAGTAGGGCGTCGGGGTGATGACGTCGGTTGCACCGGGTGCGGCGCCGAGGAAGCCGGTTCGCGCCATATCCGCCGTGACGAGCTGCTCCGCAAGCTCCCAGCTGAGCACCTCATGCTCGTTGGTACCGGGGATCAGAATCTCATAGTGCGCGTTCGCGACGGTGACGCCACCCTGCCTGAACATGCGAAGGTGGAAACGCGGGCCGTAATAGTCGCCGCACTCGAGCTGAATCGCGCTCCCAACCCAGCCCAGATCGGCGCCGTAGTTTGTCTGCGGATCGCCCACTGCATCGTCCCACGTGCAGCCGAAAGCCGCCAACGGACCAGGGCGGCCGGTCCCGGAGAGGCCCATGAGAGCAGCGCGGATCTGCCGTGGGTCGGCTTTCCCGGTAAAGACCAGATTGATCGGGTCAGATGGTGTTCCGCTAAAGTCGACTCCTGTGAAGGGCCACACCGACAGTGAATGGCTCCCCAGGGCGAGAGTGACGAGCCCGGCAGGAGCGGGCGCCTCGTGGCCGTTGATTGCCTGATTCGCGGCCGGGCGCGGGGCGGTCGGATTCCGGTCCTCGCTGCATGCTGCGAGTACGACTGCGAGAGCGGCGAGCGAGCGAACCGTCGAGCGGAATGGGTAGGTCATTGTGGCCTCGTGGCACGGGGTGACGGAGCTCCAGTGGTCGACCCCCGAGGATAGGCTCGCCGGACGCGCCTAGCTGTACGTGGCGCGACGTAGGAGCCCGAGCGCGATGACGTATGCGACTGGGTACAAGTCGCCTATGCCCTCGCATTTTGACGGAGCGCGCGGAAGCTATGTTGGGT
>JALZAQ010000035.1 GCA_030948255.1 Gemmatimonadota bacterium | reverse complement strand
ATTCTCGGCTACGATCCGGCGACCGGCGAGACGGGAGGAGCGGTGCAGTCGCGCGTGTTCAGCGTCGGCAATGGTGTGCTCTGGGCCGAGGCCGGGGTGGGTGCCGCCGCCACGCAGGCCATCGTGGACGTCAGTTACGGGCCGCAAGCGATCGCCCTGCTCCGCACCGGAATGAAGCCGGCGGACGTTGTGAAGAAGGTCTGGGACAGCGATCCCGATCCGCGGCCGGGTGACTGGACCAAGCTGGGCCGGCAGTTCGCCGTGATCAACGCAACCGGGGTGGTGGCGGCGTACACCGGGCCGAAGGCGACGCCGTGGGCGGGTGACAAGCAGGGACGCTTCTGCACGGCGCAGGGGAATATTCTGGCGGGGCCCGAGGTGGTGAGCGCGATGGTCGCGGCGTTCGAGAATACCTCCGGCCATCTGTCGCTGCGACTGCTGGCGGCGCTCGAAGCAGGTCAGAAAGCGGGCGGCGACAAGCGCGGCATGCAGTCGGCCGCGATGCTGATCGTGAAGAAGGATGGCGGCGTCTGGCTGCACAACGATGTCGTCCTGCGCCTGCAGGTGGACGACAGCCCGGAGCCGATCAAGGAGCTCCGCCGTCTGGTGGAGAAGGCGGCGGAACAGCGCGCCCTCGCGACGACCCGCTGATCGTCGAGTCCGCGAGCGAGGCTCATCGCGGACGAAGGAGCGGCTCGCCGTTCCCGATCTCTCGTGCGATCTCCTCTCGAAGATCACGCAACCGCTCCACCGAGACTCCCTCCGCCGGTCCTGACTCCTCCGCTGAATCACGCGCCAGAGAGAGCTGGTGCCAGAGTCCACGCAGGAGGCTGAACAGGTGCGCGCGTCGGTCGGAGAGCAGCTCGCAGCGCGCGCGCATCCGTCGCAACAGGTCGAGCTCGCGCCGGCGCAGCTCGAGCAGCTCCTGATGCTCGGCGCCGGCACTGGCGGCCGTCTCCAGCGCATCGGCCTGGGCAGTGAGTCGATCAACCTCCCCTGCACTCGCATCGCACGAGAGTCGCGCGATCTCCTCGTCGCATTGTAGGATCGCGGCGAGAAGCCCGCGCGCCGCGACTGTTACGGCCTCGCGCTCCTTCGTGCCGAGATCTGAAACGCGCTGCACGACCTCGGAGATCGCCTGAACGTGCTCGGCCGGCGAGTCGCTTGCCGGCGCGCGCATGCCCCCGCGGCGCGGCATGAGCACCCGCGCGACGCGTGGCGCGCCCCAGTGGCGGTTGGGTGTCGTCGCGCCGAAGAGCACGTGAACGGCATCGGACAGAGAGAGTCGGCGACCCAGCGCCCAGAGCAGCGCCCCCACGATGCCTGCCGCCACCGCGAGCACCAGCGTCCACTCGGTTCGCTCGAACGTCAGTCGCACCGCGGCGAGCGGGGCGCGCGAGGCGGCCTCGGCCCATTCCCGAAAGAGAATCATCGTCGGTACCGCGACGATGAAGGCGCTCAGAAGCACGCGTGCAGCGCGCGCGGGCCACGGGAGGCGCATCCAGAGATCGTTCGGCCGTCGCAGCGATCGCGGCCACCACATCCCCCACCACTCGGGCGGCCAGAACGCGATCCGCGTCAGCTCGCGCCGGGACATCCCCTCGCGCGCGACGTTCCCGAGCTGCAGCAGTAACCCCGTCGGCACGAGCAGCGCGATGAGCAGAAGCAGTGTCCGATCGCCGATCGACCGGAACGGACGCGCCGCGAGGCCTGTCCACACCGCGGCCCAGATCAGCGCGAACAGGCCGAACATCGGCAGCTCGCGCACCGGCTCGGGAAGAGCGTGCCGCTCGCCGGCCGCCCGGCCCAACGCCTCCCTCAGCGCGCGCGCGCTCGTCCAGCGCGATGCGCGATCACGCGCGAGGCAGCGCATGACGATTCCCGCCAGCTCGGCCGGGACTGACGGCGCGACCATCTCGAGTCGCGGTGGATCGTGGGAGAGTCGGTGGTAGAGCACCTGCTCCGCGCTCATACCGGCGAATGGCTCGCGGCCGGAGAGCATCGCATACCCGACGGCGCCGAGCGAGTAGATGTCGCTGCGCTCATCCACCTCTGGCGAGCCAAGTGCCTGCTCGGGCGCCATGTAGTGGGGCGTCCCGACGACGAGGCCCGCGGCGGTGAGGCTGTCCCCCGCGCCCTGTACCTTGGAGATCCCGAAGTCGGCGAGCACGGCGCGTCCCGAATCGGCGTCGAGCAGGATGTTGGCCGGCTTGATGTCACGGTGGACGACGCCACTCCGGTGGGCGCACTCGAGCGCGTCGGCAAGCTCGGAGAGGATACGGTGCGCCTCCTCACTCGGCAGCCGTCCCTCGATACGTAGCCGTTCGGCGAGCGAGACGCCGCGCACGTAGCCCATCACGAAGTACCATGTTCCGCTCACCTCGCCGAACGTGTGCAGCGGCAGGATGCTCGGGTGCGACAGCTGCGCCACGACGCGCGCCTCGCGCCGGAATCGCTCCCGGCCGTCCTCTACCTGCGCGAGGTCGGGACGCAGAACCTTCACCGCGACGAACCGCTCGAGCGCACGCTCGCGCGCGAGGTAGACCGCGCCCATCCCTCCCTGTCCGAGCGGCCGCACGATGTCGTACTGCTGACCGAGGGCGGCAGTAAGCATCGATTGCAACGCGGTGGCGCTCGTTGCGGCCGCGATGGCGGCGCGCGCGGCGGGAAAGCTGTCCGGGCTCTCCGCGGCCGCGAGCAGCGACTCGAGCTCGGTACGCAGCGAGGCGTCGCTCTCCCCGAGCTCATCGAGAAAGGTGGCCCGCTCGGAGGGAGGCCGCTCCATCGCCTCGGCAAAGAGCGTCTTCACGCGCTCCCAGTGGGTTCCGATCATGGCGTCGAGAGCTCGCGGCGGAGCCATGCGCGGGCGAGGGCCCACTCGCGCTTGACCGTGGCGGGGGAGACGCCGAGCGCTTCGGCGGTCTCCTCGATGGTCAACCCGCCGAAGTAGCGCATCTCGACCACCCGCGCCTGGCCGGGATCGAGCAGAGCGAACCGCTCGAGGGCGTCATGCAGAGCGAGCACGTCTGCGTCGCCCTCCCCGGCCGAAACGTCGACCGCGCTCCCCAGGGTGAGGCGCTGCCCCCCGCCGCCGCGCTTGGCCGCAAGCCTCCCCCGCGCATGGTCCACCAGCACACGGCGCATCACCTCGGCGGCTATGCCGAAGAAGTGCGCGCGGTTCCGCCACTCCACGCGCCGCTGATCGACCAGCCGCAGATAGGCTTCGTTCACCAGCGCCGTCGGCTGTAGGGTGTGCTCGTGCCCCTCGCGCCGCATGGCGCGAGCTGCTTGCCGATGCAGCTCCTCATAGACAGCGGGGATCAGGCGATCGGCCGCCGATCGCTCGCCGCCGCTCCACGCAATGAGGAGGGCGGTGACGTCGGACGCTGGAATCTCCGGTCCGTGCTGGTCGCGTGGCGTCGGCATGATGCGGGTGCGACGGAGGTGGACGCGATCGACGCTCGTCGTAGAGCGACGTTAGGGACGGTCCTAGAGCCCGTCAAGGAATCCTGGCGCGCACTCTTAGGGGGCTGGTGAGCCGATTCGGTGGCCGATTGCGCGGTTCAGGGTGGAGCAACAAAGCCAGTCTTCACTCAGGAGGTACCCAATGCGTCTGGCGCCCCAGCGCCACACCGGATTGAAGGTGGCCGCCCAGCAGTCACGCACCCAGCCATCACCGCGCCGCGTCAGGCCGACGCCCCCTGCCGTTCATCCCCCGCGTCTGCGACTGACCGATGACAGGCCCCCGCTCGCCGGAGTGACGTATGACTCGGAGAACTACGCGATGCTCAACCGTCCGATCGAGACGGGGCGGCACTTCCGGCGCATCACGCGCTTCCTCGCGCCGCGCTCCGACCAACGTCTGCTCGAGGTGGGTTGCGGACGCGGATGGCTCACACGGCGGGTGCAGGAGCATTGCCCGGCCACCTTCGGCGTGGACGTCAATCCCCGATCCATCGAGCACGGCGTGGCGCCGAACCTGTCCGTGATGGACGCGGTGAAGCTGTGCTACGACGACGAGCAGTTCGATCACGTCTACTCGTTCCATGCCATCGAGCACATCCCCGACGCCGCCGCGGCGCTATGTGAAATGCGGCGAGTGCTCGTTCCCGGCGGCCGTGCGTTGCTCGTTTACCCGGCCGAGCCGCTCCGCGGGCTCTACGCCATGCCGGGCGCATGGATTGGATTCGGCAACCCGCTGCTCGCGCGAAAGCTCCATGTCCACAAATTCACTCCGCGCCGAATGCGGCGGCTGGCCGCGTGCTCCGGCTTGACACACGTCACGAGTGCGCTCGATCTGCTCATCACGCCACAGTTCATCACGGTGCTCGAGAAAGCTCGGCGACGCGCATGAGCATCGCGGTGCAGCGTTGGCTTCGCGTCGCTGGAATCATCGCGATTCTCGCGCTCCTGTTGGTGTTCTCGCGAGGCGTGGAGTGGGCCGTCGTCGTCGCGGTAGTCCGAGGCGCGGATTCCGAATTCCTCGTTCTCGCCCTGGTGTGCAATCTCATCTCGCTCACCATGAAGGGTGTTCGATGGTGGGTGTTGCTCCGCCCGCTTGGGGTGCGCTCGCTCTCGCTCGTGCTTCGAGCCACCTTCGCCGGCGCCTCGCTCAACAACCTGCTCGTCGCTCAGGGGGGCGAAGGAGCGCGCGCCCTCCTCGTCTCGCGCGCATCGGGCGTGTCGAGCGCGCGGGTGTTCGCCGCGCTGGCCCTCGAGCGGACGCTCGACGTCGTGAGCTATCTCGTGCTGCTCGGTGGCGGTGCCTGGCTCTTCCCCCTGCCCGAGCGCATCGCGCGATGGCAGGCGGCTGCGAGCGTGCTTCTCGGAGCGGCGCTCACCGCGCTGATCGCGCTGGGGCTGGTCGGCCGTCGCGTGCGGTTGCTGTCGCTCGGGTCCGCGGGCGAGCGAGCGCCGTCATACCTTCGCCGCTTTGCGGGATCCTTCAGGGAGGTCGGCTCTCTGCCACGCGTCGCGGTTGCCCTGGCGCTCTCATTGGGCGCGTGGGCGCTCCAGGTGGTGACGTACCATCTGACGGCTCGCGCGGCGCACCTGCCGCTTCCGTTCGCGGGATCCGTGGCGGCGATGCTGTCCGTGGGGATCAGCTTCCTGGTGCGCGCCACACCCGGCAACGTGGGGGTGTTCCAGGCAGTGTATGCGCTCACGGTCCGCTCGTTCGGAATTGCCGAGGATGCCGCCATCGCCGCGGCCTTGCTGATCCAGGCAGTTCAGGTGCTTCCCATCCTCGTCATCGGGACTCTGGTCACGCCCCGGCTCGCTCGGCGCGCGACGACCGAGCCACGCGCATGAGCCGATTCTGCGTCCGATTGCGCGTTTCAGAGTGGAGCAACGAAACCGGTTCTTCACTCGGGAGGTCCCCAATGCGTCGTCTCGTCGCCCTCGTCGGCCTTGCATGGCCCCTGATCGCCACCGCGCAGACGCCGCCGGCACGGCATGTGGCGCCGGATTCCAGCAGGCCCGCGGGCCTCCTCCGCGGCTCGGCGATCGGCTTTAGCCTCGATCGGTTCGTGCCGACGGGCGTCCCATTCAGTGCCGGACTGACGACCGTCTCGATGCATCTCACTTCGCTGACACCGAGCACGACCGGGCTCGATGCGGCGATCGGCATGTCGCCCGATGCTCTGGGGTCCGCCGGAGTGATCCTCATGTCCGCCGACTTCAGTGCAGCGGACAACGTCAGCTTTCCCGGCACGACGCTCCTCATCAAGGCGGGGCCCAGCGTGCTCTTTGCGGGTGGCGGGGGCGGCGGGGAGGCCGCGATTGGCGGCCATGTTGGCGCAAGCGTGATCGCTCGACTCAGCGCCGGACTCGGCATCCGCGGCGACGTCGTCGAGCACTACTACATCGGGCCGGGCTTCGCATTCAGCGCAATGTCGGTGGGCTTGGGGATCACGTCGCTCAAGATCGGTCGCTGATCTTGGAAGCGAGATTGTCAATCAGGGGGTTGCAATGCATCAGACTTTACAGCTGCCGTACGCCCTGCTGGCTCTCGCCCTGCCCGCCGCGCTCATCGCGCAGGGCACGGCGCACGCGCCGACCCTCCGCCAGGGCGCTCAGGTCCGAATCTGGATGTCGAACGGCCCGATCAAGAAGCGCGTGGCCTCGGTGGTCGCGGTGTACGGCGACACACTCCTCCTTGATGCGCGCGAGCCGAGCGAGCAACTCGCCGTGCCGTTCGCCGAAGTGCTGCGACTCGAGGTGCGGACGAACTCCGACCTTGGTTCCCACGCTGATGACGGCGCGATGTTGGGACTCGCCATGGGAGTGGTCGGCGGCGCCGTCCTGGCCCAGCGTTCCAAACCCGGGGCCGTGTGGAACAACCCCGGGGGTCTCGCAATCGTGGGCGGCATCGAGGGCGGAGTGCTGGGCGCGCTCGTGGGCGGCATCATCGGCCACTCCATCTCGCGCGAGCGATGGGTGAGAGTGCCTTTGCCGCTCCGAACAGGAATCGCGCCGCGCTTGGGAGCCGATCGTGGGCTCGCACGGTTCCCTCCATGAACCCCGCACGTTAACGTTGGCGAATCCAGTGTGCTTTCAGCCTCTGGAGGAGAGCCCACAGCCGGAGGAGACAATGCTGACATCGAGCCGATCCACCCTGATCACGATCATTCCGATGGCTGCCCTGCTTGCGGCGTGCTCATCCGCGCTGGTCACCAAACACCCGGTGGCAGCGGCGCGAGCCACGCTCGCCAACACCAGTGGCGGGACGGTCGGAGCCGCAGAGCTGTGGCAGGAAGCGGGCGGGCTGGTGCACGTCGATGTCTCGGCTGTCAACCTCGCGCCGGGTGCTCACGGCATTCACTTTCATGCGGTGGGGCGTTGCGACAGCAGCGCGACCCCGTTCTCCACTGCCGGCGCGCACTACAATCCCCTCAACAAACAGCACGGACTGACCAATTCGGACGGCCCGCACGCCGGTGATGCGCCAAACATCCAGATCGGAGCGGATGGCCGCGGCACACTGTCGTTCACGACGGACCGTGTCACGTTGACGTCGGGCGGGACGACGCTTCTCGACGCCGACGGGAGCGCCGTCGTGATACACGCGGCGCCGGACGATCAGACGACGCAACCCTCCGGCAACAGCGGCGCGCGCGTGGCGTGCGGCGTGATCCGGTCAGTGCCCTAGCCGATTAGCGATTGTCGGCCACCTCACGAGGCGGCTGGCACCCCGGCCAGGGACCGCGGGAGGCTGAGCGTGAACGTGGACCCGCATCCGGGCGCGCTCTCCACCGTCAGATCACCCGACATCGCGCACGCGAGCGCGCGGCTGATGGATAGGCCGAGCCCGACCCCCTGATTCATCTGGTTGGGCCGCTGGTCGACCTGCACGAAGGGATCGAAGATGGTGTCGATCTTGTCGGCGGGTATCCCGACTCCGGTGTCGCTCACCCGCAGCAGCATAGTGTCACCGTCGACTTCACAGGACACGGTGATCTCGCCGCCGCGATCGGTGAACTTCACCGCGTTGCCGAGAAGGTTGAGCACGATCTGCTGGAGCTTGTCGCGATCGGCGCGGACGAAGCCGGCGCTCGAGCATCCGTCGAACCGGTACTGGAGACCCTTCGCCATGAGCTGAGGACGGATCATTGCTTCCGTGTCGCTCATGGTCGTGCCTAGCGGAACATCGCCGATCCGGTACTCCAATCGCCCGGCATCGACCTTTGCAAAGTTGAGAACGTCATTGATCAGACCCAACAAGTGCTGCTGGCTGCGTTTGATTCTGGCGATGTCGTCGCTCTGAGCCGCGGTGAGCGGCCCGCGCAGGCCCATCTCGAGCAGATCTGCGTAGCCTCCGATGGCGTTGAGAGGGGTGCGGAGCTCATGGCTCATGCTGGCCAGAAAGTCCGACTTGGCGCGGTTGGCGGCCTCGGCTTCCTTCGACTTCTGCATCAGCTCCCTGGTCGTCGCCCGTAGCTCCGCGGTTTGCGCCTCCAGTGCCTCCTCGCGCTTCAGAATCTCCCGTTCGGCAATCTTGCGATCTTCGATATCGATCGCGATGCCGATCCAGCGAATCACCTCACCCCCGTCGCCCCTTACTGGCCGACCCTTACTGAGAAACCAGTGGTACGCCCCGTCCATTCGGCGGAGCCGGAACTCTACCTCGAGGTCTGTGCCCGCTTCCACGGCGCCACGCCAGGCGGTGATCACCCGCTCCCGATCCTTGGGATAAAGCGCCGAACCCCACGCGTCGCCGAGCGACTGCTCGCGGGCGAGGCCTGTGTAATCGTACCAGTACCTATTGCAGTCGGTGATCATCCCCGCGGCATTCGCCGACCAGACGATCTGCGGCGACAGTTGGAGAAGACTCTCGATCCTGCTCGAGGCTTCGAGACTCCAACTCTCGAACTGCGTGCCGGCGAGGGCGAGCGCGAGAAGCACGAGACTGACGACCGCCACCACCAGTCCCAGATTGCGGTTGCCGAGCAGGAGCCCGCCGTCGGGCTGCGAGCCCTCTGCGGCTGCCGTGAACGTCGCCGCGGCCATTCCGGTGTAATGCATGCTCACGACGGCGAGTCCCATCAGCAGCGCCGCGCCGGCGGTCCTCAGCACACCACGAAATGCCGGATCGCGTGAGGTGATGAGCGTGCGGGTGACGATCAGCGCGGCGAAGGAGACAGCGATCGCGACTGCAACCGAGGCGGCCACCAGCAGTCGGTCATAGTGCACCGCGCCCGACATCCGCATCGCCGCCATTCCGGTGTAGTGCATCCCGGCGATCGCGAGCCCCATGACGACGCTCGCGATCCCAACCAGGCGAGCCGTGACGCGAGAGCGGTCGAAGATGGCGAATGCCACGGCGCAGCCGCCGACTGCCGCCACGACCGAGAGAAAGGTGACAAACGCGTCATACCACACAGGCTCCGCAAGGCGGAGCGCAAGCATCGCGACGAAATGCATGCTCCAGATCCCGAGCCCCATCGCGAGAGCACCGCCCAACAACCAGAGGGTGCGCCTGCGTCCCGTCGCCTCGCGCACGCGTTGGGCGATCTCGACAGCGACGTATGCGCCGGCGATAGCCACGACAACGGACAGAAGAACGAGCCCGAAGTTGTAGGATGTCTCCATGTTCGGCGGCTACTGTTCGTTCGACGAGGGACTGCGGTTCACGGATAATGTGCGAGATCGGTGCACGGGGCGACAGGCTCGGTCGCCGAGGGCCGCCCCACGTCCCGCGGTTGCACGAGCCGTGACCGCAACCTCCATCATTCCACCGTTTGCCCGTGGGTGCAGGGCAGGTCGAACGCGTCGGTTGCGACCCGCAGACACTCCTGCGCGATGATCCAGTTTTCCTGCGCCCGTATCACCAGCACCGCAACCCGGGCGTGCTCGTCGGAGAGAATCGCGTCGCCAACACATGCTTCGTTGCGTGGCTGATCGAGAGTCACACCGAGAAAGGCGAGACCCTCGCAGACCGCGGCGCGCACGCGGGGCGCGTGCTCACCGACGCCACCCGTGAACACCAGCGCGTCCAGGCCATTCATGCTCGTCGCCATCGAACTGACGGCCTGACGGAGATGACGGACGTAGACATCGAAGGCGAGTTGCGCGCGCTCGCTCCCGCCGTCGAGTGCCGACAGCACCGCCCGCATATCGCCACTGGTGCCGGAGAGTCCCGCCAGCCCGGCATCATGGTTCAGCAGCCGCTCGAGCGAGTCCGCAGTGTGCTCACCGCGACGCAGGAGGTGAATCAGGATGCCAGGGTCGACGGCGCCGGAGCGCGTGGCCATCGGGACCCCGTCGAGCGGCGTGAATCCCATCGTGGTGTCCACCGACCGTCCATCCTGCACCGCCGCGAGCGAGCAGCCGCTCCCGAGATGACAGGTCACCACGCGGCGAGGACTCTCGGTCTGGTTCAGCATCCGGGCAGCGCGATGGGACGCGTATCGATGGCTGATGCCGTGAAAGCCGTACTTCCGAATGCCCTGACGCACCCATTCGAAGGGCCCGGCGTAGCTGTAAGCTGCAGGAGCCAGCGTCGTGTGGAAGGCGGTGTCGAACACCGCGACCTGAGGAACTGTCTCGCCGAATGCCCGTGTCGCGGCGTCCACGACGGCGAGCGCCGGAATGTTGTGCATGGGCGCGCATTCGGCCACGCGCGCGATGGCCTCGTGGACACGTGTCGTGAGGCGCGCGGCCTGCACGAGGTCGGCACCACCATGCACGATGCGGTGGCCCACGGCATCGATCGGCCGCTCTCGGCTGATGACAGGATCGGAGCCGGCGCAGAGCGACGATAGGAGCTCCACCACCGCGCCATCGACCATCTCGAGCTCTGCCGCCCAGCGTGGGGCCGGCGGAGGATCGCCATCGTTGCCCGGCTGCTCCAGCTCGTACACCGCTGCCTTGAGGCTGCTCGAGCCCGCATTCAGCGTCAGAGCCCTCACGCGGCCTTCGCGGTCGTCCGCCGCGTCACGGCCGCCATCGCCAGTCACGCACGTCGGGCATGTCGTCGCCGTGCGCGCGGATGTAGAGCGCATGCTCCTCGAGCCGAGCGCGGCAGTAGTCCGCCAGACGCATTGCGTCGTCCTCCGCGGCGAGACCGGGCACTCGCGCGACGACATCGAGCGCAAGGTGGAATCGATCGAGCGTGTTCCGTACGGTCATGTCGAACGGGGTCGTCGTCGTGCCCTCTTCCTTGAAGCCTCGGACGTGAAGGTTCGCGTGATTGGTGCGCCGGTAGGTCAGGCGGTGTATCAGCCACGGATAGCCGTGAAAGGCGAAGATGATCGGACGATCGCGGGTGAAAAGTGCGTCGAAGGCGTCGTCGCTGAGCCCGTGCGGATGCTCGATCTCCGGTTGTAGCGTCATGAGATCCACGACGTTCACCACTCTCACTCGCACACGCGGCAGGTGCTCGCGAAGGAGCGCCACCGCCGCCAGCAACTCCATCGTCGGGACATCCCCCGCGCAGCCGAGCACGACGTCTGGCGCGCGGCCCCCATCGGTGCTGGCCCATTCCCAGACGCCGAGGCCCGCGGCGCAGTGCGCGGCCGCGGCATCGACGTCCAGCCACTGCGGCGCCGGCTGCTTTCCCGCGACGATGACATTCACGTAGTTGCGGCTGCGCAGGCAGTGGTCGGCGACCGACAGAAGCGTGTTCGCGTCGGGCGGCAGATAGACCCGGACCACGTCCGCCTTCTTGTTCACGACGTGATCGAGGAAGCCGGGATCCTGGTGACTGCTGCCGTTGTGATCCTGTCGCCACACGTGCGAGGTGAGGAGATAGTTCAGCGACGCAATCGGGCGGCGCCAGGGGAGATGCCGGGCCGCGTTCAACCACTTGGCGTGCTGGTTGAACATCGAGTCCACGATGTGGACGAAGGCCTCATAGCACGAGAAGAACCCGTGGCGACCCGTGAGCAGATAACCCTCGAGCCAACCCTGGCACATGTGCTCGCTGAGCACCTCCATGACGCGCCCATCGGTGGTGACATGCTCGTCGGTCGGGAGGATCTCGGCCATGGACGTGCGTCCCGTGACCTCGAATAGCGCATCGAGGCGGTTGGAGCTCGTCTCGTCGGGCCCCATGACGCGAAAGTTCGACGATGCGTCATTGAGTCGCATCACGTCGCGCAGCATCTGCCCGAGCACTCGCGTCGCCTCTCCGTCCACGGCGCCGGGACTCGGAACCGCTACGGCGTAGTCGCGGTAGTCGGGGAGCACGAGATCGCGCAGCAGCAGGCCGCCGTTCGCGTGTGCGCTGCCGCTCATGCGGCGTGCTCCGCGCGGCGCAACCGCGGCGATCTCAGGTCGCAACGTTCCGCGCTCGTCGAACAGCTCCTCGGGTCGGTAGCTGAGCAGCCACTGCTCGAGGAGGGCGAGGTGTCCGGGATTCTCCGCGACGCCGGCCAGAGGGACCTGATGCGATCGAAAGGAGCCCTCGGTCGGCTTGCCGTCCACCGTTCTGGGCCCGGTCCAACCCTTTGGCGATCGGAGCACGATCATCGGCCAGCGCGGGCGACGAGTATCCCCCGCGGATCGCGCATCCGACTGGATTCGCCGGATCTCATCCACGACCTCATTCAGCGTCGCGGCCATGAGCCGGTGCATCGCATCGGGATCGTCTCCCTCGACGTAGTGCGGCTCGTACCCGTAACCCTGCATCAGCGCCGTGAGCTCGCCCTTGCCGATGCGAGCGAGCACCGTGGGACCGGCGATCTTGTACCCGTTCAGGTGCAGGATCGGGAGCACGGCGCCGTCCCTGGCCGGATTCAGGAACTTGTTGGAGTGCCAGCTCCCCGCGAGCGGCCCGGTCTCTGCCTCGCCATCGCCGATCACACAGCAGACGAGCAGCTCCGGGTTGTCGAACGCCGCGCCAAATGCGTGAAGCAAGGCATACCCCAGCTCGCCACCCTCGTGGATGGACCCGGGTGTCTCGGGCGCGACATGGCTCGGGATTCCGCCTGGATACGAGAACTGGGTAAACAGCCGCTTGAGGCCCTCCGCGTCGTGCGAGATGGCGGGATAGATCTCGCTGTACGTGCCCTCCAGGTAGGCGTTCGCCACGACGCCCGGCCCGCCATGTCCGGGGCCCGCCACGAAGATCGCGTCCACGTCGCGCTCGCGAATGACGCGATTCATGTGGGCGTAGATGAAATTGAGCCCCGGCGTGGTTCCCCAGTGGCCGAGCAGCCGCGACTTCACGTGGGCCGCCGTGAGCGGCTCGCGCAGCAGCGGGTTGTCGCGCAGGTAGATCTGTCCAACGGAGAGATAGTTCGCCGCGCGCCAGTAGGCGTCGAGCAAGGCGAGCTCGTCGCCGGAAGGCTCCGGCGCAGGTGAACGAGCGGTCGAGGTCAACTCCTGTTCACCGCGCTGGATTGACTGCGCTGGTGCGCGCGGTGCCTGGAGCGTCAAGCGACCGTCGCGACCGTCAACCCCGCGAGCTCGTGACTCGGTACCGAGCAGCGTCCGGAGATCTCGGCTGCGTGCACGCCAAAGACGATGTCGCGGCTCGGTGTCGGATCATCATCGGTGAACGCGCTCGGCAGCAACCGGCGGAGCGCGGCAACCGCGCGATCGTAGTCCCACGTCGCGGACGGCGAGCCTCGCGGAGAGAACGGCCCCTTCACGACCACGCTCGTCCAGTCGAACAGCCCGCGCACTTCATCGGTCTCGAAAGCGCACCACTGGTGGTGGGACAGCGTGAGCAGCTTTGCCCCCGCGCTCGTGCGCCCGAAGATCCAGGGAGCGTCGTAGACGTAGTGAATGGGCTCGACGTCCACTCGATCGTGCAGGGAGAAGGCGATCCGGCCCACCTGATTGCGGGCGAGCAGCGCCTGCGCTTCGTCACCCCTCAGGGCGCGGATGATCGGCTTACCATGGATAGTCATGCGTTCTCGGAGTGCAAGAACGTGTCCCGCGCCCCTCGAGGCATGAGACGAGCTCAGCGCTCTGCTCCGGAGCTGGATGTCATGAATCGTGAGAGCATTCCAACCCGTAAACAGGCGCCGACCCGGCTTCGCTAACATATTCCTTCCGCCCGGAGACTGGACGGTTTCTCTTGCACTGCCGCGCGTCGCTCTGCAGCATTTCGCCCGAGGAGAAGAGCATGACAACTCGGTGTACGCATCTCGATCAGCTTCGTCCCGTGCAACCACGGACGCCCGACGGATGCGAGGAGTGTCTCGCGATCGATGGCGAGTGGATGCACCTGCGGCTCTGTCTGACCTGCGGCCATGTCGGCTGCTGCGACGAGTCGCCGAACAAGCACGCGACGAAACATTTCCATCACACCGAACACCCGATCATCCGCAGCTTCGAGCCGGGGGAAGATTGGGGCTGGTGCTACGCCGATCAGTTGATGCTGGAGCCGGCTCCCAGGGTGCGGTGAGTGCGGAAGGCCGAGGAGCGCATGGACGCCGGTCGTAAGGACGATCCCACCGCCACGTGGCCCGCGCTGCCGCTCGGCGAGTGGCAGGACACGTACGCCACACTCCACATGTGGACGCAGATCGTCGGCAAGACGCGGCTCGCGCTCGCTCCCATGGAGAATCACTGGTGGCAGGTGGCGCTCTACGTCACCCCGCGCGGGCTCACGACGTCCGCAATCCCGTGGGGAGCGCTCACCTTCGCGGTCGATTTCGACTTTCTCGACCATCATCTGTACGTGCGCACCTGCGACGGCGCGATCCGGGCGCTTCCCCTCGTCGCGCAGTCGGTAGCCGCCTTCTTCGCCGCGTATACGGCGGCGCTTCTGTCGGTTGGCATCGACGTGCACATCAGACCCGTGCCCGTGGAGATCGAGACCGCTATTCCCTTCGCCGAGGACCAGCAGCATGCGTCTTACGACGCCGAGGCGGCGACCCGATGGTGGCGCGTCATGGTTCAGTCGGACCGCGTTCTGAAGCGGTTTCGCGGCCGCTTTATAGGCAAGGCGAGCCCGGTGCACTTCTTCTGGGGGGCGTTCGATCTGGCGGCGACCCGCTTCTCGGGACGGCCTGCGCCGGCGCACCCGGGCGGAATCCCGAACTGCCCGGACTGGGTCATGCGCGAGGCCTACTCTCACGAGTGCAGCAGCTGCGGATTCTGGCCCGGCGGCGGGGCGATCGTGGAGCCGGCGTTCTATGCGTACGCGTATCCCGAGCCCGCGGGTTATGGCGAAGCGCGCGTGCGCCCCGATGCGGCGTACTACAATCGGGATCTGCGAGAGTTCGTCCTGCCGTACGAGGCCGTCAGGAGCCACGCCGCGCCGGACGATGCGGTGCTCGAGTTCTTCCAGAGCTGCTACGACGCGGCGGCCGACCTGGCCGGCTGGGAGCGCGCGAGCCTGGAGTCGGCACGCGACACACGTGGATCCGCGGCGGCCGCCAGACGTCGAGAAGAGCCGTGACCGGGGTTCTCGGCATCCACCACGTCACCGCGATCGCGAGCGACCCGCAGCGGAACCTCGACTTCTATGCCGGCGTGCTCGGGCTGCGGTTCGTCAAGCGGACAGTGAACTTCGATGACCCGCAGAGCTACCATTTCTATTTCGGCGATGAGGTCGGCACGCCGGGGAGCATCATGACATTCTTCCCCTGGCCGGGTGCTCGACGCGGCCGACAGGGGACAGGACAGGTCGCGACGACGTCGTTCGCCGTCCTGCCGGCCGCACTCGGCTTCTGGACGGAGCGCCTGGTGCGGCACGGGATCGCGTTCGATGGACCAAAGAAGCGCCCGCTCGGCGGCGCACTGAGCGAGCAGGTGATCGCATTCACGGACCGCGACGGGCTCCTTCTCGAGATCGTGGCGGACGCCGGGGCCGAAGCGCGCTCCGCGTGGGGGGGAGCGCCCGGCATCCCTCTCGAGCACGCGCTGCACGGCTTCCACGCCGTGACGCTGTGGGAGGAGGGAAGCGACGAGACGGAGCGGCTCCTCGTAGGCACGATGGGATTCCGGCTGGCGGGCGAGGACGGAACGACGCGCCGCTACGCGACCGGAGATGGCGGTCCGGGATGTCTGGTCGACGTGCGGACCATCGGCGGATTCCCTCGAGGCGTCGGGGGCGCCGGCACCGTCCACCATGTCGCCTGGCGTGTGGAGGATGACGCTGCGCAGATCGCCGCCCGGACGCGGCTCGTCGTCGCGGGCCGCGAGCCCACGCCAGTGATCGACCGCCAGTACTTCCACTCGGTGTACTTCCGCGAGCCGGGCGGTGTGCTCTTCGAGCTTGCGACCGATCCGCCGGGCTTCGCCATAGACGAACCGGTGGAGCATCTTGGCGAGGGGCTGATGCTTCCGCCGCAGTTCGAGCCATCCCGGGCGCAGATCGAGGCGGCTTTGCCTCCGATACACCTTCCCAGGTCCCCGTCAGAGGCGAGGATGATCGGCGGCAGCGGCGGCCCAGTTGAGCGCGCGCTCGGGTTCGTCCATCGATATGTTTCCCCGCCGTCCGGGGTGGAGCATCGCGGCAGCAGGACGCTCCTCCTGCTGCATGGCACAGGCGGCGACGAGGACGACCTCGTGCCCCTCGGCCGGGCACTGCTGCCGGATGCCGCGCTGCTGAGCCCGCGCGGGAAGGTGTTGGAGCGGGGGATGCCGCGCTTCTTCCGCCGTCTAGCCGAGGGCGTGTTCGATCAGGAAGACCTCGCGCGTCGCACCGAGGAGCTGGCGGCGTTCATTGAGGCAGCGACACAGACGTATGAGCTGGATCGCGACGGCATCGTTGCCGTCGGCTTCTCAAACGGTGCGAACATCGCCGCGAGTCTTCTGCTGCGGCACCCGGGGCTGTTGCGGGGCGCGGTGCTCCTTAGCCCGGTGGTGCCGTTCGAGCCAGACCAGCTGCCGAAGCTGGCCGGCACGTCGGTGTTCGTGGGCGCCGGGCGCGCCGACCCCATCGCAACGCCCGCGCAGGCGGAGCGGCTCGTGGAGCTTCTGTCGCGGGCCGGCGCCGACGTCACGCTCCACTGGGAGCCGGGCGGCCACGCTCTCACCGATCGCGAGGTCGAGGCCGCGAGGAGTTGGATTGTGCGGTCGCTCGTGGCGCACCCCGCGACGCCGTCGCGGCCCGAAGCCTCCCATCGGTAGCAGATCGGAACGTAGCGAGCAAAACTGCTGCAGCGGGCGTGCTGCAGATGGCTCGGATGCGGCGCGGTCCTCTTTGCCGAGCGGTCGCGGCATCCCTTTTGCGACGCGGCCCGCGCTCCCGCCACGCGGCGCGGTGATGACCATCACGCTCACATACGGACGTGCAATGCAGAAGCTGACCCGACCGATTACCGCGACGTTCTCCCAGCGCGCCAGCGTCATGGCGTTCGCGATGAGTGCCATCCTGACAGCCGGCGCGTGCGCCAGGAATGACCGCAGTGCGCCCGCCGATTCCGGAAGTGCCGACTCCAGCAAAGTTGCGGCGACGACGAGTCCGGCCGCGCCGACTCCGGCGGAGCCCGACGCGCAGATGCAGGCCGTGCTCGATCAGCTCACCGCGCTTGGTCCCAAGCCGATCGTGGCGCTCACGCCGGCGGAAGCACGAAAACAGCCCACGCCCGCGGACGCGGCGAAAGCTGTCCTGACGAAGCAGGGTAAGCCCGCGGCGCCCGATGCGAGCGTGATCACGGCCGACCGGACGATCCCGGGCGCGGCGGCGCCGATGCCCACTCGCATCTACACCCCGGCGGGGGCGACCGCGCTGCTACCCATCATCGTCTACTATCACGGTGGCGGATGGGTCATTGCCAACAAGAACGTGTACGATGGAGGCGCGCGCGCTCTCTCCAAGATGGCGAACGCGATCGTGGTCTCGATCGACTATCGGTTGGCCCCCGAGCACAAATTCCCGGCGGCGCACGACGACGCTCTGGCTGCGTATCAGTGGGCGCTCGCGAACGCCAGCTCGATCAGGGGCGATCCCACCAGAATCGCGCTCGCTGGCGAGTCCGCCGGCGGCAACCTGGCGATCGCTACCGCGATGTCGGCGCGCGACAAGGGCCTGAAGGCTCCGGTGGCGGTGCTCGCTGTCTACCCGATCGCGGGAAGCGACACCACGACGCAGTCATACATCGAGAACGCGGACGCGAAGCCGCTCAACCGCGCGATGATGGGGTGGTTCCTCCGGCAGTCGACGAGGAGCCCCGCCGACATGAAGGATCCGCGGATCGATCTGGTGCACGCGAATCTCAAGGGTCTCCCGCCCGTCACGATCGTGGCAGCACAGATCGATCCGCTGCGCTCGGAGGGTGAGATGCTGGCTCAGCATCTCAAGGACGCCGGCGTTCCGGTCGAACGCAAGCAATACGATGGCGTGGCGCACGAGTTCTTCGGCATGGGGATGGTCATCGACAAGGCCATGGACGCCGAGCAGTACGCAGCCGACGCACTCAAGAAGGCATTCGGCAGATAGCGATGGGTGGTGGCGAGCCGGCGGGACTTACGGATCGGTGATGACGAGCGAGGGTCCGGAGACTGTCCGGACCCTCGCTCTCTTTTCAGCTGCGTCGTGCTGTTACGGCTTGGCCTTCGCTGCCTTCTTGTTCCGGTGATGCTGGACCTCTGCGCCCACAGCGGCCCCGACGACTGCGCCGTGCTTGCGGTGGGTCATGTGGCCGGCGACCGCTCCAGCGGCGGCACCCTTGAGCTTGCTGTGATGCTTGGCCGGCGCGGGCTGCTGGGTCGCCGGCTGCTGGGTGCTCTGCGCGTGCAGCGCGCGGGCAACGAGCGGCGTGAGCAGCAGCGAGCCGCTCAGCGTCAGGATCCTGGTGGCGCTCCAAAACGTGCGAGTCATGGAATTCTCCGAGGTTGCGGATGTGGCGGCCGGGTATGCAGGATCAATACCATCCGGCCGATACTCCTGATGGTCACGTCTCGGGCCGCCACTCGGCCCCCGGCGTTGACGGCGCATGACACGGCGCACATCGTGCGCGAGGGGTGATCACGGGAGAGGGAATGGCCTTCGCCGTCTCCCGTCAGTGGATCGCCTTGTTTTCGGAGCAGTCATGGTCTTGCGCTTCCCCGGATGGTCGAACCGCGCGTATGCTGCGGCACTCGTGTGCGCGCTGGTGGCAGCCGGCTGTAGCGGCGACGCTCCGACTGGCAACGCCCTGGGCCCCCCAGCGCGCTTCGATCTCGTGTCGGGTGACAATCAGACCGCGACCGTGGGGACCGAGCTTCCAGCGCCACTGGTCGTCAAGGTGCTGGATGCGAACGGTCGGCCGATCCCCAATCAGGTGGTCAACTTCGTCGTGACTCTGGGCGGCGGCCGCGCGTTCGCCGGGGCGGCCAGCACCACGACCGCGGGCATTGCGCAAGAGCGCTGGACTCTTGGCACGGTCGCCGGCGCCCAGACGATCGAGGTCCGATCCGTGGACGGCGCGACCGGACAACCGCGCACCTGGGCGATCTTCAGCGCCACCGCGACCGCGGGCCCCGCACAGTCGGTCGTGGCCGTGGGGGGAAATGACCGGTCGGGTGTGGCCGGCCAGCCGCTCGTAGACTCGCTCGTGGTGAAGGTGATCGACCAGTACGGAAATGGCGTGGCGAACGTGTCCGTCGCGTGGAGCGCGAGGTCGGGCAGCGGGAGCGTCAGTCCTGCCACGTCCACCTCCAATAGTGCCGGCGTCGCCAAGTCGCGCTGGACGCTCGCGCCGACAGCCGGGGTGGATAGCGCGAGTGCAACCGCGGCGGGGATCCCCACCTCAGCGAGCTTCCAGGCGACCGGAACTACGGGATCACCGTCGGTCGTCGCGGTCGTCGCGGGCGACAACCAGACGGCGCCCGTCACCAGCGTCCTTCCGACGCGACTCGCCGCCCGGGTGACGGATGCGAATGGCAACCCGGTATCTGCTGTTCCAGTGACCTGGACAGTAAGCGCCTCTGGCGGCGCGGTCTCCAGCGCGTCCGCAAGCACTGACGCGAATGGCATGGCATCCGCCACCTGGACGCTCGGACAGCTTGCGGGTGCCCAGACCGTCACAGCGATGTTCGGCCCGGCCGGCAGCGTCGTTTTCCGGGCGACGGTCTCCGCGGGGCCGGCAGCATTCGTTACGAAGGTCAGCGGCGATGGCCAGTCCGGCACCGTGGCGACGACTCTCCCGCAGCCGCTCGTGGTTCGTGTCATCGACGCGTATGGCAACGGGAGAGCCGGTGAAACGGTCACGTGGATCACTCTCCGTACTGCGGCCGCCAGTCCAACGTCGGCAATATCGGACGCGAATGGATTGGCCAGGACGACATATACGCTCTCATCGACCGCCGGGTCGCAAACCGTCGCGGCGAGAATATCCAACGACTCGTCGGTCCTTTTCTCGGAAACCGGCTTGCCCGGCACGAACATCACGCTCACCCGCGTGAATGATCTCGCTGTGACAGGAGTCGACTCGGCCGTAACGGTTGGCGTCGTGGTCAGGGATGGGCTGGGAAATCCGGTGCCCAACCTGACGGTCAGATGGAGCGTCACGAGCGGCGGAGGTGTGGTCTCTTCCGCGAGCAGCTCGACCGACACGAGCGGCACCGCAACGACCTCGTGGCGGCTGGGAGCAGTGACCGGCACGAACGGGCTCAACGCCGCCGTCGGCTCTGTCTCCGCTGCTTTTACGGCGACCGGTCTGCCGCTACCGGCCGTGAGCCTCACGCTGATCAGCGGCGACGGCCAGGCCGGAGCCGCTGGCCAGCCGCTCGCGAGCGACCTCGTCGTCCGCGCGTGGGATCGCTTCGGGAACGCTGTCCCTTACGCGCTGGTCACCTGGTCCATCACATCGGGAGGCGGAGCAACGCCCGTGTCGAGCATGGCGGGCCCAGACGGTCGAGCATCGGTCCGCTGGACGCTGGGTCCGGGGTCCGGAGCAAACACCCTCCAGGCCGGTCTCCCGTCGCTGCCGAGCGCGACCCCCGTGGGCTTCAGTTCGACCGCCGCGACCGGCGCGACCCTTCCGATGCAGATCTACCTTGTTTCGGGGCTGGGCCAGGGTGTGGCGGGATGCGGAAAGACGTGTCCCGGCTTCTCCTGGTATCCACTCCTTCCGGATTCGCTGGTCGTGCGCGTGACCGACGCGGCGGGGAACGGACTTCCCGGCGTCACAGTGACCTGGGATGCTCCCCAGGTCTTCTCCGGGGACACGAGCGCGTCCACTTCCCGCACTGACGCGACCGGTCGCTCGGCGGTCGCGGCGAAGGTCGCGAACGAGATCTATCAGATCTTCGGGATTCACGCGAGCGTCGCGGGCGGGTCATCGGTGACGTTCACGTACCAAGGACGGGGCACGGGGGCCGGCACTACCGGATACGTCATCAGCGGAGGCGGCCAGACTGGGCGCGCCGGCACCGAGCTGTCGCAACCTGTCGTGGCACTCTGCGAGGCCGTCGACGGAACACCAAAGAGCTCGTGTTCCTTCATCACATCCTACGGGCCCGGGGCGACCTATGGCACAGTGCGTCGCGTACCGGTGGCGTATCCTCCCGGTCAGATTGCCGTTTACTGGACGCTCGGCCCACAGATCGGGGGACAGACTCTCTGGGTGATTGCTTTCAACGGGCCCAACTCCACGACTGCGACCGCGACACCCTGAGTCGCATCCGTCGGTGCGTCGCCGAGCGTTCCCGAGCCGGATTGCGCCGCGCGACCGGACAGCGCATCATCTTCCCGTTCATCCCCCCTAGCACAGCCGCATTACCAAGCGGGATCGCGGAACGAGGTGTCCCTGCTGAAACTTGCCAAGCGCGCCGCGCTCCAGGTTGGCCGCTCCGTGGGCGCGTTCTCTCTCGCCCTGGATTCCGAGTGGCGGCATCGCCGCCTCCTCATCCTCTGCTATCACGGAATCTCCCTCCGCGACGAGCACCTGTGGGATCCCCGCCTGTACATGTCCCAGGAGGTCTTTCGCGGGCGGCTGGAGATGCTGCGCCGTCATGACTGCGCGGTATTGCGGCTCGAGGATGCCGTGCGCCAGCTCTACGCCGGAACGTTGCCGCCGCGCTCGGTCGTCATCACCTTCGACGACGGAGCGTACGACTTCGTTGACCGCGCCCTCCCTCTACTGGAACAGTTCGGCTATCCGGTCACGGTGTACCTGTCCACGCATTACGCGCTCCGAAAGCGTCCCGTGTTCGACGTCATGTGCCGCTACATCCTCTGGCGCTCCCAGGGCGCGACGCTGCGCGGCAGGGGACTTCTGGACGGTTGCGATTTCGACCTGTCCACTCCGGCGTTATGTGAGGAGGCCGGGTACGAGATTCGACGGCGGGCCACCGACATGCGGCTCGACAGCACTGAGAAGGACCGCCTTGCCGCCTCGTTGGCGCGCTCGCTGGGCGTGGACTACGAGGAGCTCGTCTCGGCCCGCGTGCTTCAGCTGATGAGGCCCGATGAGGTCGCGTCGTGCGCGGCCCGCGGCGTGGACTTCCAGCTGCACACCCACCGGCACCGCACTCCGATGACGCGCGAGGACTTTCTGTCGGAGGTAGAGGAGAATCGGACGCACATTCGCGCGATGACCGGTGGCGCCACCCTGCGCCATTTCGCCTACCCGAGCGGCTTTCACCGTCCCGAGTTCGATCCCTGGCTCCGCGAGCTCGGCGTGGTCTCGGCCACGACCTGCGTCAACGGCATCGCGTCGGCGGGGATGTCACCCTTCGAGCTGCCACGACTGAGCGATGGCCAGAGGCTCCCCACGCTCGAGTTCGAGGGCTGGCTGAGCGGAGTCTCGGCCCTCCTGCCGCACCGCGGGCAGGATGTCGAGAGCGGAGCGCGGATGTAAACGTCAGCCGCGCGCCGCGAGTAGCTCGCGGTAGAATGCGAGGGTGAGACTGGCGATGTGCCGCCAGCTGAAGTGGGCCAGAACGCGGGCTCGCGCGGCTCTTCCCATCGCGGCGCGACGCTCCGGGCCGTCGATCAGCTCGTTGACCGCGGCAGCGAGCGCGCGCGAGAACTCCGCCGGATCACGCGGTTCCGCGGAGCCTGCGCCCTCGGCGTCGAGCGGAACGAGCAGCCCAGTCTCGCCCGGGACGATGATCTCGGGAATGCCGCCGACCGCCGAAGCTACGACCGGCGTCTCGCATGCCATCGCTTCCAGGTTGATGATCCCGAACGGCTCGTAGACCGAAGGGCAGACGAACACCGCGGCATGGGTGTAGAGGGAGATGAGGTCCTCCCTGGGCAGCATCTCCCGGAGCCAGAGGACATCGACCACCGCGTCGCGTTTCACCTCTTCAACCAGGGCGCTCATCTCGGCGGCGATCGCCGGGGTGTCTGGAGCGCCGGCGCAGAGAACGATCTGTATGCCGGGCCGCAGGTGGGGGATGGCGCGGACGAGGTGGAGGATTCCCTTCTGTCGGGTGATGCGACCGACGAAGAGCACGATCGGGCTCTCGGCGCTCACGCCCAGCCGACGGAGAGTGGCGACATCGGGGCGGGGACGATACTCGTCGGGATCGATGCCGTTGTGGATGACGCGTACCCGAGCGGGCGACACATCGTACAGCGCCTGCACGTCGTCCTTCATCGCGCGGGAGACGGCGATGACGCCATCTGCGTTCTCGTACGCCGTCCGCTCGATCCACGCCGTCGCGTCGTATGCGCTCCCGAGCTGCTCGACCTTCCATGGCCGGTGCGGCTCAAGAGAGTGTGTGGTCAGCACGAGCGGCGCACGGGTGAGCGGCCGCGCGAGACAGCCGGCGAGGTGGGAGTACCAGGTGTGGCAGTGCAGGATGTCCGGCGCGTCCACGGCTCCCACCATTGCGAGATCGCGCACGAGCGCATCGAGCAATCTGCCATGCCGGAGATCCTGCGTCGGGACAGTCGGCGGCTCCGGCACGCCGCGGATGCGAAGATTTCCGCGTGCCTCGCGCTGCTCCCCGAAGCAGAAGACATCCACGCGATGCGCCCCGCCGTCAGCTTTGGCCAGCTCGCGCGACAGGTACTCGACATGCACGCCCGCGCCACCGTACACGTTCGGCGGGTACTCGTTCGTGAAGAGAGCGATGCGCATGGCGCCGCGACGAGGCGGTGACTAGACGCTCAGATGACGGTGCCGTCGGGGATCACGGCATTCTTGACGATGACGATGATGCCGTCTCGGATGTAGAATCCGGGGCCTTCTCCCTCCTGCACTCCCGCCTGGTTGGTGACCACGCACCCATTTCCCACCGACGCATTCTTGTCCACGATGGCGTTCTCGATCCGCGAGCCCTCCCCGACTCCCGGGAAAGCAGGACCCTGCACGCGGCTACGGGCTTCCGAATTCTCCCACCGGAAGTAGTCGGCGCCCATGAACACCGCCCGGTTGATCCGCGTCCCACGGTCAATGAAGCTGCGGATGCCGACGACGGAGTTCGAGATCTCGCTCTCCACGATCACGCTCCCCTCACCCACCAGGGTGTTCTCCATGCGCGATCGACTGATCTTCGCAGGAGGAAGCATCCACGCGTCGGTGTACAGCGGCATCCTCGGGTCGTAGAGATTGAACGCCGGGTGCGGCTGGGCCAGCATGATATTTGTCTCGAAGAACGACCGGACCGTTCCGATATCGTTCCAGTAGTCCTTGAATGGGTAGGCGATGACCCGTCGCTCCTGGATGGCTCGCGGAATGATCGCCTTGCCGAAATCGTGGTCGTTCGGGTGCGAATCGAGCGTGTCGTACAGCACACGGGCCTCGAAGATGTAGATGCCCATCGAGGCGAGATAGATCCGACCGTCCGCCTCCAGGTCGTGCGACACCGGACTTTCCTTTCCGGCCAGATCGCCCCGTCGCGGCTTCTCGTAGAATTCCGTGATCCGCTGCTGAGCATCCGTCTTGAGTATTCCGAAGCCGGGCGCTTCATCGGCCTGCACGGGGGTCGCGGCGATGGTGATGTCGGCGCCGAGCCGCCGGTGGTGCTCGAGCATGACGCGATAGTCCATCGAGTAGAGCTGGTCACCCGAGAGGATGATCACCTGCTCGTGTGGATAGCTCTTGATATGCGGGATCGACTGCCGGACGGCGTCGGCGGTGCCCTGGAACCACTTCTCGGACGCTTGGGTCTGCTGCGCGGCAAGGACCGTCACGAAACCGCCGCTGAAGCGGTCGAAGACGTAGGAGTGAGAGATGTGGTTGTTCAGGCTGGCCGAGTTGAACTGGGTGACGACAAAGACCCGGTCCAGTCCCGAGTTGATGCAGTTGGACAGCGGCACGTCCACGAGGCGGTACTTGCCGGCGAGCGGCACGGCCGGTTTGGCACGGTCGCGGGTCAGCGGGAACAGCCGCGTGCCGGCACCGCCACCGAGAATGACCGCCACCACCTGGTTCATCGAAGAAGTGCCGAAGGTGAGTCAGCGCGGAGGAGACCCGGCGCAGGCGAACTCGGACCGTCGCGAACGAGAGAAGCGGAACGCGCACGAACGTAGCAGGCGGAGCGGCTTCGGTCTACGCCTTGCCCCTGGCGGGGATTCGGTCGACCACCGCAGGAGCAGCTGCTGCCGCGCGCTCGGCACGCGGAGTGCTTGCTAGGCCAGAGGGAGCGTCAGCGTCAGTGTCGCACCCGCCTTTTCCTCGCTCTCGGCGGTCAGGTCCCCGCCCATCGCGCGCGCGAGAGTGCGACTGATCGCGAGGCCGAGTCCAACGCCATCGCCCTGTCCGAGGGCGTGCGTTCGGAGCTGCACAAAAGGCTCAAAGATGCGGTCGAGCTTCGACTCTGGGATGTCGATACCGGTGTCGCAGACCTGGATTCGCGCCATCCTCTGGATGGTCGGATGACGCGTCGCCCTCATCGCTATGTGCCCGCCCGCAGGCGTGAACTTGATCGCGTTGGACAACAGGTTGAGGAGGATCTGGTTCACTCTCTCCCGGTCCGCGCGGATCACGATTGCGTTCTCCTCTGCGCCACCGCCGGGCTGGCCATCGATGGAGCAGGTCAGGTGGCCGGCCAGAAGCAGCGGCTCGATCGTCCGGGCGACGTCGGAGAGCAGGGCCTCGACCGGGATCTCCTCCAGGAAGAGGTCGACGCGTCCCGCCTCCGCTCGCGACAGGTTGAGCAGGTCGTTGATCAGCGCCAGGAGGTGATGCTGGTTGCGCTGGACGCGGCCCAGCGCGTCCCGCTGCGCCTCGGTGATCGGCCCGTGTAGACCCATCTCGATGAGCTGCACGTGACCGGCGATCGCATTGAGCGGGGTTCGCAGCTCGTGGCTCATCACGGCCAGAAACTCGCTCTTGACGCGGTTCGCGTCCTCGGCGCTCGCCAACGCCTTGCGCAGCGAGCGCTCCAGCTCCCGCCGCCTCTCGATCTCGGTCTCGAGCGCCTGCGCACGCTGCTGCAGCAGCGTGATCTCCAGCGGCTGCGCGTCTTCATCCGCCTGAGTGTAGCTCTCGGTCGGAATGACCAGCCGGTGCTGGCGGCAAATCGCATGTAGCGCCGCACTGTGCGCTTCGCTCGCGAAGCTGCCCATCCCGTAACTACAGACGAGCGAGAACGAGTACGTGTCGGCGAGATCGTTCCACAGCTCCTCGAGGCGAATTGCACCGGCCGGGTTTCCCGCTCTCCAGAGCACATCCACCATCTCGCCATAGACGCATATCGTCACGCCAGGCCGTCCCGCGCCGGTTGCCTCCAGCAGTCCCCCGATCGAGCTTCGAAAGCGCATCGCATCGGGCAGTCCGCCGTCCATGAAGGTGGAGAGCGTCTCCTCGGCGTCGAGCAGGGTGAGCTGCCCGCTAGCGCGCGCGCGCCCGAGCGCGATCCCCTTGCCTTGAAGAGCGTAGAGCATCGCACGGAGGTGCGGCTCGGTGGCAACCGCGATCACAGGCTGTCCCCCCGATAGCCCGTCAGCGAGGAAGCTGGCGATGGTCTCCGAGAGGTAATCGTCACTGTCGTAGAACTGCACCGCGTGCGAGGGAGCCGCGCCTGCGCGGAGGGGGGAGCTGCGCCCTGCTCGACGCGTGGAACCGAGCGAGTGGCGGGACTGTGCGTGTGCAGACGGCGCCATCAAGGACCTCGGGCGGGCGGTGGCCGGGTATATAGACAGCTTCGCGCGTGTGCGCGCAACTGACGATCGGCTTCGCCCGCGCTAGAGGGCTCCGCCCGAGGACTCGCGCCCCGCGGCAGAGACGGGCCGCACCGCGTCCTCTTCTCCAACCGGGAGCGCGAGGATGAAAGTCGAGCCGATTCCCAGCGTACTCTCGACCGTGAGGTCGGCACCCATGGCCCGGGCCATGTCGCGGCTGATGGCCAGCCCCAGTCCCGTGCCCGCTGTGGTGCGAGTCAATCTGTGATCCACCCGCACGAATGGATCGAAGATCACGTCCAGCCGGTCAGCCGGGATCCCGATACCGCTATCCACGACCCGAATCGAGACCGAATCGGTGTTTCTCTCGCAGCCAACGCTCACCGCTCCCCCCGGCGGAGTGAACTTGAGCGCATTGGACAGCAGGTTCAGCAGGATCTGCTGAAGCTTCTCGCGGTCGGCGCGCGCGTGGATGGGCTCGGTACACTGACAGCTGAGCGCAAGGCCGGCCGAAGCGAACTGGGGCCCGATCATGTCCTCCACGTACGCGAGCGCCGCGGGCAATGACACGGACGTCATCTCGTACGGGAGGCGTCCCGCTTCCACCTGCGCGTACTGCAGAACGTTGTTGATCAACTCCAGCAGATGTTGCTCGCTCTGCTGGATGCGTCTCACGTAATCCTGCTGCTTCTCGCCGAGCTCGCCGTGAATCCCCAGCGCCAGAAGCTCCGCGAAGCCGGCAATGGCGTTGAGGGGCGTTCGCAGCTCGTGGCTCATGGTGGCCAGGAACTCTCCCTTGACGCGATTGGCCGTTTCGGCCGTCTTCCGTGCCATTTCCGCTCGACCCTGGGCGACGTGGGCCGCGGTGACGGCGCGTTCCGCCGCTGCACGGGCTCGGCGGGCCGAGGCGAGCGCGGCCCCCAAATCGCTCCGCTTTCCGGCGCGGCGATGGAGATGCGCACGATCGATCGCCATGGCGCTCAGGCTCGCCAGGTCCTCGGCCAGCGAGAGATTCTCGGACGTGTACTGGTGGCCCGTCTTCGCGCTGATGAAAGTGATCGCGCCGAGCACGACCCCGCGAGCGATCATTGGCACCATCATCATGGAACCCATTCCCAGCGCCTTCAGGACGCGCAGCCTCTTCGCGCTACCGGCAGCAGCTTCGAGCAACTCCTCCGGGAGAGGGCTCATCACCGTGGATCTGCGTGTGCGCATCATCACGGGCAGCCCGAAAGGATCGTCGCGCTCTGGCGGCCACCCGCTTTCCAGCTTGCGTGCCAGCGCCTGCATCACGGGGTCGGGATGAACCACCGCGAGCCGGCGCATCGCGCCATCGTCGAGGAGAAGGTCCACGATGCACCACGCACCGAGGGCAGGCATTGAGAGGCGGGCCACCGTGGCCAGCGTCGTCTCGTAGTCCAGAGACGCTGCCAGCAGCCGGCTCGCCTCGGACAGCACCGAGTGAGGACTCGGTTCGAGGCCGGTCGGGAATCCCTCTCGCGGGACGCTGGTGCTGGCAGCAGGCATAGTAGCCCCGGGCGTGGGCGTCGCCGGGATCGCCTTTGAGCGTCTGCTCCGTTTCGCTGCGGCCGGTGAATCGACCCGCAGCGCTGAGTTCAGTACTCCAGCATACCGATCGGATCGCGCGATGTCAATCGCCTCGAACGACCCATGGTACACCGCATCACGTTGCGCCGCAATGCCTTAGCGTTCTCTAATTGGGGCCCGCGGGAACAGCTGACCCCGGAGTGACTTGGCAGGTCGCCAGGAGATGGACACGAGGCGCATCCGGCAGCGCTGCGTGGCGATGCCAGTGGAGTCTTGACGCGCCGGCGAGGATTATCGAGAGTACCGCCGCCGAGGTGCGACCGGACCCGCTGGACGCGTCGGGCCGACCGTAGCGCGTTTGCGCGCGCCCGCAACCCTTCGCGGCGCGCGCGACAGGTCTCATGCCGTCGCGAGGAGTATGACTGACTACAGCCCCGCCACTTCGCGCTACGATGCGATGCCGTACGAGCGCGTCGGCCAGAGCGGGGTTCTCCTTCCGCTCGTCTCGCTCGGGCTCTGGCACAATTTCGGGAGAGTCGATCGCTCAGACGTCGGTCGCGCTGTCCTCCTGCGAGCGTTCGATCTGGGCATCACCCACTTCGACTTGGCCAACAATTACGGCCCGCCGCCGGGGTCTGCCGAGGAGACCCTGGGACGCCTCATGCGCGACGACCTGGCGCCGTACCGGGATGAGCTGATCATCTCCACCAAAGCCGGCTATCGCATGTGGGATGGTCCGTACGGCGAGTGGGGGTCACGCAAGCATCTCGTCTCGAGCCTCGACCAGAGCCTCCGCCGATTGGGACTCGACTACGTCGACATCTTCTACCATCACCGTCCCGATCCGGCCACCCCGCTCGAGGAGACGATGGCGGCGCTCGACCAGATCGTCCGGAGCGGAAAGGCACTCTATGCCGGAATCTCCTCGTACTCACCCGAGCAAACTGTCGCCGCGGCCGCGCTGCTGCGCTCGCTCGGCACGCCCTGCCTCCTCCACCAACCAAAATTCAACATGCTCCATCGGTCGATCGAGGACGGGCTCCTGGGGGTGCTGCGCGAGCAGGGCATCGGGTGCATCGTCTTTTCGCCGCTCGCCCAGGGGGTGCTGACGGACCGGTACCTGCGCGGCATTCCTGCTGATTCCCGCGCGGGGAAGCCGCACGGCGCTCTGCAGCCAGAGCAGATCACGGAAGAGCTGCGGGTTAGGGTGCGACGGCTCGATGAGATGGCCCGGGCGCGGGGGCAGTCGCTCGCCCAGATGGCACTGGTCTGGGTACTCCGGCACCCCGAGGTCAACTCCGCGATCATCGGTGCGAGCCGCCCATCACACGTCGAGGATGCGGTCGGCGCGCTCTCTCGCCGAAGGTTCGAGGCCGAAGAGCTCGCGGAGATCGACCGCATCCTCGCTGGCTGAGACGGGCGCAGTGCCGTAGGACACCGTGTCGTTTGCGCTGCGGAGAGCGCGCACGCCAATCGTGGCGATGGCGCGACACGACGACGTTTCCGGTGGCACTCCGAGTCCTTTTTCAGCCACTCCAGCGGGAGCCTGTGCCCGGCCAGCTCTTTGCCTTCGGACCACACGCTCGGCGACCCCCATCGCGACGAGCCTCGTTCACCGAATTCCGACAGGAGGCCCCGTGGTCCGGCTACCCCGACTCACCCGCGCGCCGCTATACCTGGCCGCGGCGGCTGCTTTCGCAGCCTGTAGCACCGAAGTTTCCACCAACCCCGCCAGCGCCTTCAGCCGTCCACTCTTCGCCGTCGGCGGTCTGACCGACGCCAGCGTGACACCCGGCGTCTTCAAGGTGTGCAAGAGCGGGTCAGATGGGACGTTCACCGTCTCCGTCAGCGGCCCGCAGACGGTCGCTCCACACTCGGTTGTTGTCGTGCAAGGCACCTGCCAGTCCGTGGCCGAGTACAAACAGACGGGTCTCCTCGCTAACGTGACCGTCACGGAGACGAGCCCCAACTTCAAATCCGTCACAGTCGTGGGGAACGGCAACAATCCGGGCGTCGTTGGCTCCACCGTCAAGGGCGGCATCAACTTCTATCACGGGGTCACCGCGTCGTACGTCAACTCGGCTCCCAGCAAGTGCTCGGACGATGACGACAAGGCGAAGAAGGACGACGACAAGGCCAGGAAGGACGACGACAAGAAGGGAGGGGACGACGACAAGGCCAAGAAGGATGACGACGATTGCAAGAAGAAGAAGTGCGATGCCGACAAGAGCGCGAAGGATCCGAAGAAGCAAAACGAGGATCATGACTGCCGCAGCGAGAACGGCGAAGAGAAGGACAAGAATTACCGGCCGTAGTCCCGCGCGCTCTGTCGATGGTTACTCGCCCCGCCTGGCCATTACGGCCTGGCGGGGCGAGTCACATCGCTATGGTCGGCGCGGACGCAGGAGAAGAAGCACTCCTTTCCCCGGCGACAGCGGAATGGCCGCGCCGGGATCGTAGGTCGCAGCGTCCTGGAAGCCGGGAACGGCGGGAGCGATCAGCACGGCCGTCGCCGAGTCGAGCCCGAGTGCATGCCAATTGATCGACAGTCTGACGCGGACGCTGTCCGGCGCCCAGCTCGCCACGGCCACGAGCGCTCGTGCCGGTCTCCGATAGATCGTGGCCAGGACATCCGATCGCCCGGTGGACACGATCGCCCGTGGATTCCAGTAGCCGACCATACGGCTCTCCGCGATGCCGAAATCGTCCCAGAGCTTCCAGATCGCGCGCGGGTCGCCACGATACGCGGCGTCATCGTTGTAGAGTCGATTCGACATCCCGAACACCATTCCGCGCCAGGGATTGCCACCGCCTTCGAGCATCTCCCCCATCAGCCCGAACGGGATGCCGGACATCTCGACCAGCCAGTAGTCGGGCGGCGTGCGCTGGTAGTCGAAGCCCTCCCCGAACCAGAGACGGTCGAGGTAGGGAAAGTGCTCGAGGTACAGATTGGCACTACTCGCGAAACCGTCCAACGGGTTGAACTGGGTGGCCGAATGCAGATCGATCAGCGCGCCGCGCCGTCGGCGATCCAGCACCTTCCGCACGCGCTGCATGGTGATGCGATCGAAGGCGACATCATCGAGGTAGATCCCATCCACCCCGACGTTGCGCGCGAGCCAGTCCATTCCCTCGACGTACGCATTGTGCCAGCGCGAGACGCCGCTGGTCACGACCGTCGCGTCCCCGATCTCGGGAACGAACCAACCCGCGATGTAGTCGCTCCCGAAGTGCTCCTGCAGCCAGCTCGGGCCCCCTCCGGGCCCGGATGAGAGGATCTCATCGCCGAGACTCTTCAGCGCGAAGATCTCGGGAGCGTGGTTGGTGAGCTCGCGGACGGTGTAGTAGATCTTCACCTTCATCCCGCGCCCATGCGCCTGATCGATGTACGACTTCATCGCTTCCGGACGCAGGAAGGGATAGTTCAGGTAGGGATTGATGGCAGTCCGGTGGTGCACATTGATCACGTTGGCGCCCATCCGCGCCGCGGAGTCCACGGGCGCGAAGATGTGGAAGTAGCGATTCGTGAAGTGCTCGCGCGTGTCCAGCGCCCTGAAGGGAGTGACGAGCAGCCGGAAGTCGTAGCGCAGCGGCGCTCCCGGGCTGATTGTTCGCGGGCCGCTGTAGCAGCGAAGGAGGGTAGCCCCCGGATCGCGGTTTGCCACGTCGCACCCGCCCCGACCCGAGTTGGACCAGGATGCGGGAATCACCAGCGGCTTGAGCTGGTAGAAGTTCGTGTTGAGGGGCCTCACGTAGCGCTCGTCCCTGAGGCTCACCTGCATTCCCGCGGTGACATCGCCGATCCACACGGCGTCCTGGTTCTTCTTGACGTCCCATTTCCAGTGGACGTCCGACGAGCGCTCGCCCCCCTTCTGTCCCAGCCCCATGAGATAGCGGGCGACGTCACGGGCGTAGGGGACCTCGAGGCGAATGTCCCCGACGTCCACGGCGCGCGACGCGCTGAGCGCCACCTGGTACTCGATGTCACCGTCGAACTCCAGCCGGGCGCGTGTCAGCATGGTCAGAGCGCCCGACGTGCTGATCACCTGCCATTGCATCGCCCCGGGCGGCCGTCCGGTGAAGCGCAGCCCACCGTGCTTCCACGGGGCGGCGGCGCGGTCTCGGTCCACGCTCAGGGCGATCGGGGCCGAGAGGATGTCGCGCTCGGCCGCTCCGATCCTGGTGTTCCCATCGGTGAACCGGCTTCCGATGCGGGTGGGGAGCCCGTCGTCACCGACCGTCACGCTCCGGCCCAGAATCCGGATCGTGTGACCACGTCTCGTCACGGCAGTGTACGGCGGCACGATCCCATCGTCGTGGGCGACGCGAGAGTCCAGCCACCGAAGCCGTGAGAGTCGAGCGGGATCGTCGTCGCCGTGGGCGGCGACGCTATGCTCCTCGACGTGGAGCGTGATGGCGGTGCCCGGCGAGGATCCTTCGCGCGTCACCACGGTCATGACGCCGTGGTAGTCGCCGGCGCGCGCGCCCACGGGCACGTCGACTCCGATCCAGAGCGGTTGCACGCGCCCCCGGGCCACCGAGATCCGCTTCCGGAACGGCTCCCCCGACCAGCCCACCCCTCCCGTGTTGATGGAGCGCATGGCGGAGGGGGGAATGACTGCGCCCCCGTCCGTCCGGAGTGGGCTGAATCGCACGGCCACATCGCTCAGGGGCTGGCGAGCCGCGTACAGACCGACCTGAAAAACATAGAACTCGCCGCGCCGCGCCACACCGTGAAAGGGTGCGTTGGCGCCGGCGCGAATCCACCGCTCGGGCAAGTCGGAGGTCATGCGGATCGCGTTGGCCCTGTCCTCGGGGAAAACAAGGAAGGGAGCGTCCGGATTCCTGGCCACCAGGTCGCGCGTCTCCTCGGAGGTTGCGATGATCTCCATCGCGGTGAAGACGTCGAGCGAATCGGCGGATTCGAAAGCCACCACCTGCGCTCGGGGAAGAGAGCGCCATGTCTCGGCCTCGCGGTCTGCCTCTCCCAGCCGGTTGCGACGCAGCCAGGCGCTGTCGGCGGTCGAATCTGGTGGCGGATAGGCGATCCGCGGGTAGTTCGCCGACCGGTTCGTGCGACGATACGGCATGAAGTAGACGGCGTAGTCGAGCGACGCTCCGCCGGGTTGGAAGACCAGATCGCCGGCCTCGCGCGTCACCGAGATACGCGTCACGTTCATGACGCGCGCGCCGGTGGAGGCATCCAGCACCACGATCTTTTTGAGTTCAGGAGATTCATCCCGGCGCCGCCAAGGGATGTGCAGTTGCACGGCGTCCGCGGTCGCGTCCACGTGCACGAGAACGCGGTGATTGCCCAGGCTGTCGGCGTTCCAGCGGGCCGTCCCATAGGAGATTACCGCCTGGACATCCCGCGGTCGTGGCTGAGCCGCAATGGCAGCCGTCTGGAAGAGCGCCGCCACCAGCGCCCCCCGGATCGCGAGCTGCCGCCGGCTGTGGAGCGTCATTGGAGCTCCTCCCTTCCGGTGTGATCACCGAACGTACGGAGCCGTCCCGCCGCGAACAACCACGCTTGCAATGCACCGCCCGTCGCTTCATCCTGAATCATGGGCGGGCGAGCGAGCGGGATGCGCTGGTGAGCGGAGGAGAAGCGAGCTCCGCAAGTGAATACGGTACCCGTGCCGCGCGCTGGTTTCGCACGCTGGCGTGGCACTGGATCGCGATCGTGGCCGTCTCGATGGCGGCGCTCGTGCTGTTCGCGCTCGTGGGCGAAGACGTGTTCAACCACGAGTCCGGTGGCGTGGACGATGCCGTACGCTCCTGGGTATTGGCCCGTCGAACGCCGGGGGGATACGCGGCGTTCGTCTTCATCACGCGTGCCGGCTCATCGATCCCAATGATCCTGTTCGCCGCGGCTGTGGGCATCTGGCTCTGGCACACGGTCCACCGGAGAATCGCGGGGGTCGTCGTCACCGCGCCCGCGGTCGCCACCGGGGTCTTCAACGGAGTGAAGGCGATCTTCCACCGCGCGCGACCTGCCGGCGCCGGCAAGCTCCACGTCCTCACGTACGCGTTCCCGAGCGGGCACGCCACCACATCCACCGCCGTCCTGCTCACACTCAGCTACGTCCTGGCGCGTGAGAGGCTGATTCCGGCCTGGGTCGCGCTCGTCGTCGGCACAGCCGGCCCGCTTCTGGTGGGGGCGAGTCGCGTGTATCTCGACGTGCACTGGGCGACGGATGTTTTCGGCGGCTGGGCGTTGGGCGCTTTCGTCGCGGCTCTGAGCGCAGCGCTCTACGAGCGCGTGCGCGCGCGTGTGATCCGTCAGGGCGACCAGCGGAGCGTTGTACCGCTCGGCGACGCTATCTAGGCCGCGGAGTACAGCTCCGAGATGCACATCGAGACGACAGCGTGGAGCAGCTGGTCGCCCCTCACGCCGGCGGAGCCGGTCCCGGGGTGGCCGATGGCCGCCCAGGCTATCTTCAGGACGTCGATGACCTGCTCGGCCGACAGATCCAGATCACGAGCGTCCTCGCAGAACAGACGGATGGTGCGGCGGAGATCCGCGTGCTCGGCGGAGAGTTGTCTCGACGGCTCGTGGCCGAGTCGCAGGAGTGCGCCGAGCAGGAGCAGCTCTGCGATGTCGACGATCTCGGGATGGAGCGGTGAGGCGATCGGACTACGCGGGTCCGACTCGGGTGCGACGTGGGGGGAAATTTCCATCAATCCGTCCGTTGTCGAGCGGGGTGCTCGTGAGAGGACTGCATCTCGAGACGCTCGGGTTCCACGTTATGCGCGGCGAGTGTCGGCGCAAGTGGCGCGGTGACGCGCGCTCGTGCGTCGGTACGCTGAAGTCCGCATCGTGAGGAATTCGGCGGGTGCGTGTCAGCGACCCTGATCGACGACGAGGCGCCGGAAGCCCTCGCGCGTCCTCGCGTAGCAGGAGCAGGACGCCTCCTCGAGCCCCTCGCGATCGGTCACGGTGATCTTGCCGCGATGGTAGCGGATGACCCCAGACTGCTGGAGCGCCCCCGCCGCCAGCGTTACCGCGGGGCGGTGCACGCCGAGCATGTAGGAGAGAAATTCCTGCGTCAGGGCGAACTCATCGCCGTCCACGCGATCGTGAGTCATGAGGAGCCAACGGGCGCAGCGCTCTTCGAGGGAGTGCAGCCGGTTGCACGCCACCGACTGTGCTACCTCCTCGAAGAAGGCCTGGGCGTAGCGAAAGAGAAGCCGCTCCAGAGTGGCACTCTTCCGCACCGCCTCGCGGAGCGCCGGCACCGTCATTCGCTTGGCCGCACCGGCGACCTGGACGAAGACCCGTGTGGGCGTGGAGTCCGAATGCAGCAGAACGGGGATACCTACCATTCCTTCCCTGCCCATCGTGCCGACTTCGACGCTGCCTTCCTCGCTGTCGTTGACCATCGACGCGACGCAGGTGGTCGGGAAGTAGACGTGCGTGATGGTGGCGTCCCGGTCGCAGAGCACATGTCTGACGGTCAGGCGAACTGGCTCGAGGGCGGGGAGAAGTCGGTCGTACTCCGCACGGGGAAGAGCGCGGAGGAGATGATTCTGCTCTGCAGAGCGGGAGTCCGCCTGCGGCTGAACCCGTCGTGCCAGTGATGTCGCCATGAGGCCCGTCCCTGTTTCTGCCGTCCTGCAACACCCAACTGACGGCAGGGGGAGGGGGCTGAGGCCGCCCGGACCGGATGTCGGCGAGATGAATGCTTGGCCTCGAGGCCAGAGCGTCTGCTGTCCCAGGCGTGACAACGCCGGACAGGAGAAAGATATCACGGTGCCGAGATTCGCGCTGCGTGCGGGCGACTTGACAGGGCCGCTCGAGTATCGCATTGAGGACGGCAGCCGGATTGCGTTCCCACAGTGGCGCCACGAGCGCTGCCATCCTCACTTCCCCGGAGGCCTCCCGTGCCCACACCGATGCGTCACGCCTCGCTGCTCTCCATGTTGCTGCTGGTGGCTCCGCTGACGGCGGCGAAAGCGCCCGTCACGACGCCGGAGTCGAAGCTCCGCTCGTTGATGTTCGCCTCCGAGTTCTACGTCACCATCGAGGGCACCAAGCAGGGGAAGTTCAAAGGCGAGAGCGTGCGAGACAGAGAGAAGGACAAGATCGCAGGACTTGCTTTTCAGTACGAGGTCACCTCGCCCCGCGATCTCGCGAGCGGGATGGCGAGCGGGAAGAGGCAGCACAAGCCGATCGTCTTCACGAAGGAGTGGGGGGCGGCATCGCCACAATTGTTTCAGGCGCTGACGACGAACGAGGTTCTGAAATCCGTCCTCTTCGAGTTTTCCCGGACCAACGCGAATGGGGAAGAGTATGTGTTCCAGACGATCAAGCTCACGAACGCCACCGTCTCCGCCATCAAGCAGTACAGCGCCGGCGCCACGGCGGAGGGTGCCGCGGCCTCGAAGCGTTCAGCGGACGCTGGCCGCCAGCTCGAAGACGTGTCGATGACCTTCCAGAAGATCGAGATGGAGAACAGGGACGGAAAGACGGCAGCGGTCGACGACTGGATGATCGTCCGCTAGCAGTAGGCCGCTGGCTGAGGAGGAGGGTGGCAATACACGTTCCGGCGCCGACGGGCGCGGGTTCGCTCAAGTTACCAACTGGCCCCGTCGACACTCTATATTGTATGGGACTCCAATCCATTCCCCTCGTTTCGATTCCTCTCGCTCAGTCCTACGACCCCCCAACGGGAGCCGCTCCATGAAGACGACAACGCGTAAAGGTTTCACGCTGATCGAGCTCCTGATCGTGGTCGTGATCATCGGCATTCTGGCCGCGATCGCGATCCCGAAGTTCGCCAACACGAAGGACAAGGCGTACTTCGCCACGATCAAGACCGACCTGCGTAATC
>JALZAQ010000034.1 GCA_030948255.1 Gemmatimonadota bacterium | reverse complement strand
TGCCGCAACCTTGGGAGCTCTCGCAGCTCTTTCTGTACCGCCTCGATCTGACCGGACGGGACCAGCCGATCGGGACGCGCGCGCAGGATTTTCGCGATTTCGGTCTGTATAACCTGATGATCTACTCGCGCGCCGAGCAGATGTACGGCGCGCTGCGCGACGCCATCGGCGATTCGGCCTTTGCCACTTTCCTCCACCTGTACTTCGAGCGGTGGAAGCTCAAGCACGTCGATGAGCTGGCCATGCTGAGGGCGGCCGAGGATGCGTCGGGGCAGAAGCTCGGATGGTTCTTCGATCAATGGGTTCACCGGACGGGGCTGATCGACTACGCGTTGTCGGATGTGCGGACCGTCCGGGAGGAGAGCGGGAGCGGATGGATCACGCGGGCGCGCGTCCGGCGACTCGGCGCCTATCTGCATCCGGTTCCGCTGGGAGTGCGCACCGCCAGCGGGTGGACTCGCGCGCGCGTTTCACCGTCCCCTGATCGGGATGTCCCGGTGGAAGTGCGCACCGCCGAGCGCCCCCTCGAGGTCAGGCTCGATCCCGATCGCGTGACCGAGGACTGGGATCGCCGAAACGATGTCACCACCGGCTCGAGTCGCTACGTCTTCGATTGGCCCTTCCTCAGGCAGTACGAGCGCGAGCGACAGATCGTGGCGCTCTCCCCCGTTGCGTGGTACAGCCGCACCGGAGGAGTGACGGGCGCGCTCCGTATGCGGAGCAACTATCAGGGGCTGGTGGATCAACGCGAGCTCGGCCTGGCGCTGTCGGAGAGGCTGCCGCGCTATCCCGGTGGTGTGGACAGCCTCGGCCGGTATGTACTCGGCGAGCAGGCGACCCCGTTGTCGCGACTGCAGGGGTGGGCGGCGGTGGAGAATCCCCGCATCGGGGGACGCAGTCCGCTCATCGGCGTGCGGGCGGGGATCTGGGCGCTCGATGGCATTTTTCGAGGCGAGCTACGGAAGAGCTGGGACGACAGTCCCTTTCCGGTGGTGCGTGGCCCGCGACTGACTCACTCGCTTGCGTTCGGCGCCACCTTTCCCTACGACAGCAAGTGGCTGGATTTTGGCCGGTGGTCGGACGTGACGACGCTCGATCTCACACTGGAGGACGATCGGCAGTCCGCGTCTGTGAGCGGCCTCGCATCTCACGTCCGATTCGCCGGAGGGTGGAGCGGTGGTCAGCACGCGCGCGATCTCGGCGGGGCATTCTACGGGATCGCCGAGCTGGAGCTCAAGAAGAGCAACGCTCGGGGAGCCAGGGGACTCGACCACGCTCGCGTCTATCTTGGCTTGAGCGACAATACGCCGCTCCAGCGGTCACTCGGTCTGTCCGCCCTCGACGGCTTCCAGACGTTCGAGAATCACCTGTTGAGGCCGGCCGGCTCGATACTCTCTCCCTATCACCAGCAGAACGTCCACTACGAAGCGCTCGGGGGCCCCGCCCTGCGAGGCTACTCTCCGCTGGTGCGCGTGCGGCAGCTCGGCACGGGCAGTATCGCTGCCGCGAACCTCGAGCTCACCGAAGCGGTGAATCGTCCGGCGGGAGGATCGCTCGTCCCGCAGATTCGAATCGGGACCTTTGGCGATGCCGGATTTCTTCTCGGTGCACCGAAGACGCGGGACGCGACGCTCGCCGACGCCGGGCTCGGAGTGTCGGCACGCGGACGCCTGTTCGACCGCGACTACGTGGTGCGCCTCGACCAACCCCTCTATGTTCGCCAGCCGCTGCTCGCCGTGGGCGAGCCGGATGTGGAGCGCGTGAAATACCGTTGGGCGTTCTCGTTCCGCGATCTCTGGTGACGCGCCCGCGCGCTAGCCCCTCTTGGGTGGGCGGTCGGTCATGAGGATGCTCACGACCATGTAGACGGCGACGCCCGCGGCGACGAGAAATCCCGACGTGCCAAGCACCCGGCGGTACGGGAGCAGCATCGCGCTCGCGATCAGGAGGCCGGCGAGAACCAGTCCCGAGAACACACGGTTGGCGATCTTCTGCATTCCGGAGAGGAGCACCGGCAGCTGGGGAGCGTCGACGCGGACCCCGAAGTCGTTTGCGGCCAGAAGCGCCGTGATCTGGTCGAGCCGGCGGGGGAGCACGCTCACCAGGTCGGAAGCCTGGGTGAGCACCTGATACATCCGGCTCGAGCTCAGCTCCCGCTTCATCCGCTCGGTGGCGATGTGATTGCCGAACTTGCGGACGGCCGCGAATGGGCTGAATGACGGGTCGAGGGCGCGGCTCACCGCATCGAGATTGAAAAGCGCTTTGGCGAGCAGGGTAAGCTCCGCCGGCAGCCGCAGACGCTTCTGGTAGGAGATGTTGATGAGCTCATAGATGAGCGTCCCGGCATGGATCTCTCCGACGGCGCGGTCGTAGTTCCGGCTCACCAGCGATGCAATCTCGCGGATGTAGCCGGCCCGCTCGAACAGCTCATCCACCGGCGTGCCCATCTCGATCAGCGTCTCCGCCACCGCATCTCCCCGATTGTCCGCGAGGTCGAGGAGGACGCGCACCATGTGTTCGCGCAGCGAGTTCGAGAGGTGCGCGGTCATGCCGAAGTCGATCAGGGCGAGCTTGACGTCGGTCTCCTCCGCGTCGCGCGGCGCTTCGGCCTGCGCCTCCTGCTCGATCTTCGCGAGCGGGGTCGAGGCCGGCCGCACCTCGAGCCGCCGATCGGCCGAAGCTGCCTGCGAAGGAGTGTTCGGATTCTCCCGGCCAGGCAGCACGACGAAGACGTTGCCCGGATGCGGATCGGCGTGGAAGTGGCCGTCCACCGTGATCTGCTTGAGGTACGCCTTGGCGAACTCGTCGGCGAGCCGCGCGAAGTCGTGCTCCATGCGGGCGATCGGCGGAATCTCGTCCATCTTGACGCCGCGAATGCGCTCGGATGTCAGGACGCGCTGCGAGGTGTAGCCCTCGATCATCCTCGGAATCAACAGGTGCGGGAACTGCGCTAGCGATCGCCGGAACGAGGCCGCGTTCCGCGCCTCGATGCGATAGTCCAGCTCGTCGGACAGCGCTCGCTCGAGCTGCTGGATGATGCCGACGATGTCGATGCGCGCGCCGGCGTCGGTATGCTCGGTGAGAAACTGCGCGAGCTGATTGAAGAACTCGAGGTCATCCGCGAGCAGTTCACGGATGCCGGGGCGCTGCACCTTGACCACGACCGAACGACCGTCTCGCAGCTCGGCCCCGTGGACCTGTCCGAGGCTCGCCGTCCCGATCGGCTTTTCCTCGAACACGCGGAACAGCTTGCTGATCCGCGCGCCCAGCTCCTCCTGGACAGTGCGCTCGACGTCCGCGTAGGGGATCTCGCCCACATCGTCCTGCAGCCTCTCGAGCTCCTCGATGTACATCGAGGGGATGAGGTCGGGACGCGTCGACAGCACCTGCCCGAGCTTCACGTAGGCCGGCCCGAGCTCCACCAGTCGCTTGCGGAAGGCAACGGCGCGCTCGGCCTGGCCGGTCTCCTCGGAGGTGGACCCGGCGGGCTCCACCTCGTCCGGAGCCAGCGCCTGCAGCCCCTGTCGGTTGGCGAAATCCTTGAGGCCGTAGCGCGTGAACAGTCCGACGGTCGCGGCCAGTCGAGGTAGGTAGCGCGGTGCGAGAATCATGGCGGCTGCCGAGTGCATGAGGCGTACCGCGACCACCGGGCAGCGCGCGGCCGCGATCGCGGATGATTCGTCGGCCCTGCCGAAACGCCATCAGGGACGTGATATTGGTGCTCCCGCGGAGGCGTCTCCGTGGCTCCCCTCACACGAGACGTTGATCGATGCCCGACTCTCCGCGGGACCTATCAGTGGATCGGCCGGCCGCCGGCCGCGTGACGGTGACCGTCGTGCCCAAGCCCTGGGGTCACGAGACCATCTGGGCCCAGAGCGATCGCTACGTCGGCAAGATTCTTCACATCAGGGCGGGCCAGCGCCTGTCGGATCAGTACCACGTGCGCAAGGACGAAACGGTCCATCTGCTCGCGGGCGAGCTGATCTACTGGGTGCAGCAGCGGGAGGAGGAAGGGTTGAAGGACATGCACCTGAAGGTCGGCGAGAGCTTCCGCATCACACCCGGAACCGTGCACTCGATGGAAGCGGTGACCGACTGCGACGTCCTCGAAGCGTCCACTCCCGATCTGGACGATGTCGTTCGGATCAAGGACCGGTACGGTCGTGAGGGAACGAGCGCGCCATGAAGGTCATCATTCCTCTCGCCGGCAAGGGAACCCGCCTCCGCCCGCACACGCACGTCACGCCGAAGCCGATGCTCAAGGTCGCCGGAAAACCGGTGATGGCCTACATCCTCGACGACCTGCGACGGCTCGGTGGCATCGACCAGATCATCTACATCACGGGCCATCTCAAGGAGAAGGTCGAGGAGTACGTTCGCGCCGAATTTGATTTCCCGTCGGTCTTCATCGAGCAGCGGGTGCAGAACGGCACGGCGACCGCGGTCCAGCTGGCTCGGCCGTTCGTCGAGGAGCCGGTGCTCATCATCTTCGTCGATACGATCTTCGATGCCGACCTGTCGGTGATCCAGAAGAGCGACGCCGACGGAATCATCTGGGTGAAGGAGGTCGACGACTACCAGCGTTTCGGCGTGGTGGTGACCGACCCGGCGGGCAACATGACGCGCATCATCGAGAAGCCGACCACGCCGGTCTCCCGTCGCGCCAACATCGGTCTCTACTACATCCGGAACTGGAGGCTTCTCTACGAGGGCATCGATCACATCATGCGGCAGCCCGCGAACAACGGGGAGTACTATCTGACCGATGCCTTCCAGTACATGATCGACAAGGGCGCGAGGATCCAGGTGATCGACGTCGACGGATGGTACGACGCCGGAAAGCTGGACACGTTGCTGGACACGAACCGGGTGATGCTCGAGAAGGGACGGGCACGTGCGCCGAGCGCCATCGCCGGAGTCTCGATCATCGAGCCCGTCTACATCGAGGACGGCGTCGCGATCACCAGCTCGACCATCGGGCCGAACGTCTCCGTGGGGACGGGAAGCGTGATCGAGGGCTCCGTGATCCGCGATGCCGTGATCGGCGAACGGACTCGGATCACGCGGTCGGTCCTGTCGAACTCGATGATCGGCGATGAAGCGGTGGTGGAAGGAGTGACGGGGGACGTGACGCTCGGCGACCACGCCGAGGTGCGCGCGAGCTGATCGCCGGGGGGCTCTTCCCTCAGGTCGCCAATCCGGCGGCTCCGACGACGATGCCCAGGGCGCGCGCGATGCCGAGGCGCCCGTCCGTGTTCTCGAACCACTCGCCGGCGGTGTGGGCGTCCCCGCCGCGTCCGCCCGCGCCGATGGCGATCGCTGGAATTCCGCAGCTGATCGGGGCGTTCGCGTCGGTGGAGGCGGTCGCCAGCTCGGGGTCGCGGCCGATGAGTCGCGTCGCTTCCATCGCCATGACCACGAGCGGATGGTCCACGGGTGTCTCGCCGCTGGGCCGCTCCCCGATCACGGCGATGGAGGAGGTGAGCGCCGGCGTGCCGCGCGTGCGCCGGCCATTCTCCTCCGCCTCGGCGCAGCGCACGGCTGCCCGGATCTCCCGGTCCATCCGTTCGATCGCGGTCGAGCTCGTGGATCGGAGATCGATCTCCAGCCACGCGTCGTCGGGTATCGCGTTGACCGAGATGCCGCCCCCAATGCGTCCCACCGACAACGTGGTTCGCGGCTCTGTGGGCAGAGCGACCCTCGCCAGTGCGTGGGTGGCCGCGGCCGCCGCGTGCACGGCGTTGGGCGTGCCGAATGCGGTCCAGCTGTGACCACCCACGCCCCGGAAGATCACCCGGTAGCGGCGCGACCCCAGTGCCCGGCAGACGATGCGCTCGTCTCCCGCTCCGTCGAGGGCGATCGCGGCCCTCGCATCCTTGGCCTCGCGACCGAAGATGTGCTTCGCGCCGCGAAGGTCTCCGGTGCCCTCCTCGCCGGTGGTGGCGACGAAGTCCACGGGCGCGCGCGTGCGCAGCTGCCGGCCGTCGATCGCCTCGGCGATCGCGAGCATGGCGGCCAGCCCTCGGCCGTTGTCGCCGATGCCCGGGCCGACGAGACGGGGACCGTCGCGTTGCACCGAGAGCCGCACGTCACGCGGGAACACGGTGTCGAGATGCGCGCAGACGACGACCGGGCTCTCCTCCCCGAGCCCCTGGCGGCGACCGATCACGTTGCCCGCGCTGTCGGTGCGCACTGCTTCGAGACCGAGAGAGCGGAAGCGCTCCGCGATCCAGTCCGCGCGCTCCCTCTCCTCTCCGGTGGGAGCGGCGATCTCCGAGATCGCGATCTGCGTCGCCACGATTGCCTCGTCCCGGGCGGCGAGGCGTTGACGGGCGCGGTAGAGCGACTCGTGATGCCAGAGCGACCGGAGAGGAGAGGTGGCAGGCATGCCCTCAATTGAGCGAACAGAGACGGAATCGCAAGTCCCGAGTGGATATTGTTCGGTGCACGAGCGGGAATAGATTCAACGCTCATGCGGGAGCGCGATCTCATCCACGACTGGAATCAGGCGACGTCGCCATTCGACTGGACGACCTGCCGCGTCGAGCTGAACGACGAAACGCTCCGCGATGGACTGCAGTGCCCCTCGGTCACCGACCCGGCGATCGAGGACAAGCGTCGCCTGCTGCACCTGATGGTCGATCTGGGGATCGCGTCGGCCGACATCGGGCTGCCGGGAGCAGGGGAGCGCGCCCGCGCCGACACCCTGGCTCTCGCGCGCGAGATCGCGGGGTCGAATCTCGCGCTCGAGGCGAACTGCGCCGCGCGGACTGTCGTCTCGGATGTGGAGCCGATCGCTCGAATCTCCCAGGACGCGGGTATCCCGATCGAGGCGGCGACCTTCATCGGCTCCTCTCCGATCCGCCAGTACGCCGAGGACTGGACGCTCGACCGGATGCTCGAGGTGAGCGAGGCGGCAGTCACCTTCGCGGTCCGGGAAGGGCTGCCGGTGATGTTCGTCACCGAGGACACGACACGCGCCGCACCGGAGACTCTGATCGCGCTGTACGGCAACGCGATCCGCTGGGGAGCGCGGCGCCTCTGCCTCGCCGACACCGTCGGTCACGCCACTCCCGATGGGGTGCGCGCTCTGGTCCGATTCGTCCGCGAGACCATCATCGTGCCCAGCGGCGAAGCCGTGAAGATCGACTGGCATGGCCACCGCGACCGTGGTCTCGGCCTCGCCAATTGTCTCGCGGCAATCGAGGCCGGGGTGGACCGGGTGCACGGCACCGCGCTCGGAATCGGAGAGCGGGTGGGGAACGCCGAGATGGACGTGCTGCTCATCAACCTGAAGCTGCTGGGAGCCCACCGCCACGATCTGTCCCGGCTACCCGAGTATTCGGGTCTCGTATCGCGGGCGTGCGGCGTGCCAATCGCGCCGAGCTACCCGGTCATCGGTGAAGATGCTTTTCGGACCGCCACCGGTGTGCATGCGGCGGCCATCATCAAGGCCCGGCGCAAGGGCCACGCGTGGCTCGCCGACCGCATCTACTCGGGGGTGCCCGCGGGAGACTTCGGTCTCTCTCAGCGCATCGACGTCTCTCACGTGTCCGGGCTGTCCAATGTGAAGTGCTGGCTGGAGGAGCACGGTCACGACGCCAGCGATGAGGGGCTCGGCCGTCACCTCCTCGCCGCGGCGAAGGGAGTGAGCCGGGTGCTGCGCGATGACGAGCTCTCCGCGCTGGTCGCGGAATACGCCCGATCGCACGCCGGCTCGTGAGCGACACCCTCGGAAAACTCCTCGACGGCTATCTCGAGCTCCGCTGGATCATGGATCCCGTGGAAGCGACCGACGTGGGTTGTCACGACCATGATCATCTCTTCGCTGACTACCGCTCCGCGCCGGTGCGGGAATTCGCGGCTGCGCTGAGGAGCTACACCGCGAGTCTGGAGGAGGCGGAGGCGGATTCGCTCGACGATGAGATCGATCGGACTGCGGCGCTGCACAGCGCCCGCCATGACCTCCTCGTTCTGGAGGAGGAGCGCCCGTTTCGTCGCGACCCCGGACTTCACCTGGCTCACGCTCTGAACGGACTCTTTCTGCTGGTGGCGCGGAACGCGCAGGCCCCGCCCGCGCGCGCGGCGGCGGTGCTCGCGCGTTTGCGAGCCCTTCCCGATTTCCTTCAGCGCGCAGCGGCAATCGTGGTGCAGCCCGCGACGATGTTCGTGGAGACTGCCCAGACCATGATTCCGGGCGGGCTGTCGCTCGTCCGCGATGCACTGGAGGACCCCGATCTCGATCTCACCTCGCTCGATGCCGCCGAGCTCCGGAGCGCGCGCTCGGCGGCCGCGGCTGCGCTGGTGGAGTTCAACGATGCCCTGTCGATCATGGGCGAGACATCCCGGGCCGATTTCGCCCTCGGACGGAAGCTCTTCGACCAGAAGCTTCACACCGCCCACATGCTCCGGGAGAATGCCGACGAGCTCTATCGCTACGGCGAAAACCTTCGCGATGCCGCGCTCGCCGAGCTGTCGCGGCTCGCCGAGGAGATCTCGCCTGGTAGCGGCTGGCGCGAGGTAGTGGATCGCTTGCGCGCCGATCAACCAACCGCAGCGAGCGTGATTTCCGAGTACCGCGCCGCCATGGAGCGCGCCACGCGCCTCACCGCAGAGAACCGGCTCGTAGCCGTCCCGGATGCGGCGCCGCAGGTCGTCCCCACCCCTGCCTATCTCCGGTCGCTGGTGCCGTTCGCGGCCTACCAGTCCCCAGGCGCGTTCGACGAGGTCCAGGTGGGACTGTTCCTCGTCACCCTGCCCGACGGGGACGGGCCCTGGCGTACCCACTGTCGGCCGGAGCTGGCGTCGACGGCGGTGCACGAGGGAATACCCGGCCACCACCTTCAGATCCTGACCGCGAATCGCCTGCCGAGAAAGGTTCGACGCGTGCTCGGCACCCCGGCCGTGCGGGAAGGCTGGGCGCTCTACTGCGAATCGCTCTTCGCCGAGCTGAATCTGCTGTCGCCCGAGGAGCGCTTTTTCCAGGCGCATCACCTGCTCTGGCGGGCACTGCGTATCCTCCTCGACGTTGCTCTCCACACCCGCGACCTTCCGGTCGCGAGTGCCGTGCGGATGCTGCGGGACGAGCTCGGTTTCAGCGTCGCCAGTGCCGAGGCGGAGGTGCGCCGCTATTGTGCGACTCCCACGTACCAGCTGTGCTACGCTGTGGGCCGTCGCGACATCCTGGCGCTGAGAGAGGATGCCAGAGCGCAACGCGGGAAGAAATTTTCCCTGGCCGACTTTCACGCCGAGTTGCTGGGGTACGGCGCGCTCCCAGCCGTGCTCGCCCGATGGGGAATGGGGCTGGCGTGAGTTCGATGTTCATCCGCGATCCCGGGGAGAGCATCTCGCGATGACCGGGTTCGTTCGGTGCCTCACCCTCGGCGCGATCGCGGCTCCCGTCCTGCTCTCTGGCTGCCTCGATGCCGGCCGCGACAGGATGCGCGCTGACACCAGCGCAGCGACCAAGACCAGCCCGCGGACTTTCGTGTACGTGACCAACGAAGTGTCGAACGATGTCAGTGTGATCGATGCGTCGACCGACAGCGTCATCCGCACGATCGCCGTCGGCAAGCGCCCGCGCGGAATCCGCCTCATGCCGGATGGCCAGAGCGTGCTCGTGGCGGTGAGCGGCTCGCCCCGCGGAGGTCCGGGTGTCGATGAGTCGAAGCTGGCTCCGGCCGACAGGTCGGCCGATGGCATCGTCGTGATCGATGCCGCCAGCCTCGCTCCGATACGTCGTCTTCCGGGCGGTCCCGATCCCGAGATGTTCGCGATCTCTCCCGATGGACGGACGGTGATCGTGTCGAACGAAGATGCCGCGGCAGCCAGCTTGATCGACGTCGCCAATGCCCGCGTGACCGCGACGGTCACGGTCGGCGGTGAGCCCGAGGGCGTTGCGGTGTCACCCGACGGTCGGCGCGCGCTCGTCACCAGCGAAGCGCTCGGTCAGGTGAGCGTCATCACCCTTGCTCCTGCTGCCGTCACTGCGACCATCCCCGTCGGGAAGCGTCCGCGGGCGGCGATCTTCTCATCCGACGGAGCCACGGCGTATGTCTCCGCCGAGAACGGTGCGCTCGTGAGCGTCGTCGATGTCGCCTCCTGGAAGGTGACGAAGGAGATCCCGATCAGCGCCCCGGGCGCCAAACCCATGGGGCTGGCCCTCTCCGCCGCCGGCGCGCGGCTCTACGTCTCAACCGGGCGCGGCGGCTCGATCGCCGTGGTCGACATCCGGACGAGCGCCGTGATCGGGAGCGTCCAGGTTGGCGGTCGCCCGTGGGGGATCGGTCTCACGCCCGACGATGCCAAGCTCTACAGTGCTGATGGCCCCACCAATGACGTCGCGGTGATCGACACCCGCACACTGCGGGTGACGAAGCACATCGCCGTCGGGAAGGGACCGTGGGGCATCGCGGTGTCGCGATGAGCCACGCTCGAGAAGGAGCCAGCGACGAGGTCCCGCGGCGCTACCTCGGAGGACTCAGCCGGAACGTGATCGCACTCGGCGCGGTGAGCTTCTTCACCGACATGTCGAGCGAGATCATCTATCCGCTTCTTCCCCTCTTTCTCACCACGGTGCTCGGCGCCGGCGCGGGAACGGTGGGAGCCATCGAAGGGGCGGCCGAGTCCACATCGGCGCTCCTCAAGCTGGCGAGCGGGTGGTGGTCGGACCGGGTGGCGCGACGAAAGCCGCTCGTCCTCGGTGGCTACGCGCTCGCGTCGCTCATGCGTCCGCTGATCGCGATCGCGCAATCGGCGACGCAGGTGCTGCTCATTCGGGTGAGCGACCGGGTGGGAAAGGGCATCCGGGGATCGCCGCGCGATGCGCTGATCGCCGAGTCCGTGGATGCGTCGGTTCGCGGGCGGGCCTTCGGCTTTCACCGCGCTGCCGATCACGCGGGTGCGGTGGTGGGTCCGCTGATCGCCTTCGCCATCCTCCGCTCGCGGCACATCGCGTCGCTCGCTCCCGACGCCCGGGCCGTGCTCCTCCGACACCTCTTCTGGCTGGCCGCCATCCCGGGCGTCCTGTCGGTGCTCGTGATCGTCTTTTTCGTCCGCGACGTGCCGGGAGACGCGCGGAGCCGCTCCCGGGTAGCGGTGACGCGCGGGGGCTTTGGATCGCGCTTCTGGGCCGTGCTCGCTGTCATGCTGCTCTTCACCCTTGGCAACTCGAGTGACGCGTTTCTGCTGCTTCGCGCGGCCCAGCTCGGCGTCGCGACTGCATTGGTGCCCGTGCTCTGGGCGATGCTGCACGTGGTGAAGTCGGCCTCCAGCACGCCTGGGGGAATCCTCTCCGATCGCCACGGTCGCAGGCCGCTGATCATCGCGGGATGGCTGGTCTACGCTTTCGTGTACGTCTGCTTCGGAGTCGCGACGCGAGAGTGGCAGGCGTGGGCCCTGTTCGCCGTCTACGGCGTCTACTTCGGACTCACGGAAGGCGTGCAGACTGCGCTCGTGGCGGACATGGTGCCGGTCTCGCGTCGCGGGGCGGCGTTCGGCTGGTATTACCTGGCGATCGGCCTGGGCTCGCTGCCGGCGTCGCTGCTCTTCGGGCTCATCTGGGACCACGCCGGCCCCGCCATCGCGTTCTTTGTCGGCGCTGCGATTGCGCTCCTCGCGGCGGTCGGCATCGCGCTGGTCGCGCCGGCGGGCGGTGGAGATCCGACGCCCACGACCGTCCCTCAACAGCAGCGCGAGCCGGGTTTGTCGTAGCGCGCGCTCATTCGCTCGCGCAGGAACTCCTCGCGCGTCATGACGTCACCCCCGCGTTGCTGTTCGTGGGCGTGGCGAAGATAGTTCTCGTAGTCGGGTATCCCGACGATCGTGCGCAGCGCGCGGACGACCTCGCGCAGTCGGCGGAAGGATCGGACTCGGATCACGTCAGTCTCCGGCGACGGCTGGCCGAGGGCCACGCGCCGGGAAGGGTATCTCGGTCGAGCGCGCCGGCTTCCGCCCCTTCAGCACGAGCACCCATTCGCGGGCCGACGCGGAGAGGATGACGACTACTGCCGTCATGAAGAAGGCGGCCACCCCGGCGTCGAGCCGGTCGTTGAAGATCAACCGACCCACCTCGACAGCGCTCCTGACTCCGGCCGGGAGCCGCCCCGATGCCAGCGTCTCGGCGAGCAGGTGCGCGTGGGCGAGAAAGCCGAGCTTCGGATCGGGCGAGGCGATCTTCTGCCAGCCGGCGGTGAGCGTGACGACGGCCAGCCAGCTGAGCGGGTGAAGCGTGACCCAGGCGTAGCGCTGTCGATTCATCTTGATGATCACCGTCGTTCCGACACAGAGAGCGACCGCCGCGAGAAGCTGGTTCGAGATGCCGAACAGCGGCCAGAGAGAGTTGATACCGCCGAGGGGATCACTCACTCCCTGATAGAGGAAGTGTCCCCACATGGCGACGAAGATCGCGCTCGAGAGGAGCACGGCCGGATACCACGAGACGCGTCCGAACGGCTCCCAGACGTGGCGCCCGAGGTCCTGCAGCATGAAGCGTCCGACGCGCGTCCCCGCATCGAGGGTCGTCAGGATGAAGAGCGCCTCGAACATGATCGCGAAGTGATACCAGAGCGCCATCGCGCCGCCCCCGCTCAGCGCGTTGGAGAAGAGGTGCGCCATGCCGACGGCCAGGCTCGGCGCTCCGCCGGTGCGGGAGAGAAGGGAAGACTCGCCGACCTGTCGGGCGAGGAGCCGCATCTGCTCGGGATCGAGGGTGAACCCCCAACGCGCGACCGCGGATGCTGCCGCTTCGGGGGTAGACCCGAGCAGCGCCGCGGGCGCGTTGATCGCGAAGTAGACTCCCGGCGTGAGAACGCAGGCCGCGATCAAGGCCATCACCGCGACCAGCGATTCCATCAGCATCGCGCCGTAGCCCACCGCCCGGGCGTCGGTCTCGTGCTCGAGGAGCTTGGGGGTGGTTCCCGACGCGATGAGCGCGTGAAAGCCGGAGATCGAGCCACAGGCGATCGTGATGAAGGCGAACGGGAAGACCTTCCCGGCGAAGATCGGTCCGCTGCCATCCACGAAGCGCGTGATCGCGGGCATCTGGAGCGGCGGCAACACCACCACGATCCCGATGGCCAGAGCGATCACCACTCCGATCTTCACGAACGCCGACAGATAGTCGCGCGGAGCCAGCAGCAACCACACCGGCAGCACCGACGCCGCAAAGCCGTAACCGATGATGAGCAGGGCCAGCGTCTGACGGCTCAGCGTGAATGTCGGGGCCAACAAAGTGTTCTCGGCCACGAAGCGGCCGGCATAGAGCGCGAGCACCAGCAGCACGAGACCGATCGCGCTCGCCTCGAGAACGCGTCCCGGGCGCAGCCACCGGAGATACACGCCCATGAGCAGGGCGATCGGGATGGTGAGGGCGATGGTCACCGTCCCCCAGGGACTCGATGCCAGCGCGTTGACCACCACCAGGGCGAGCACGGAGATCAGGACCACCATGATTCCCAGCACGGCGATCAGGGCGGTGAAGCCGGCAACGGTCCCGATCTCATCGGTCGCCATCCGGCCGAGGGAGCGCCCATCGCGGCGCGTCGATGCGACCAGAATCACAAAGTCCTGCACTGCCCCGCCGAGGGCCACGCCGACGATGATCCAGAGCGCGCTCGGCAGAAAACCGAACTGCGCAGCGAGCGTTGGTCCGACGAGCGGCCCCGGGCCCGCAATGGCGGCGAAGTGGTGTCCGAAGACGATCCACCGGTTGGTGGGCACGTAGTCGCGACCATCCGAGAGGCGGATAGCCGGCGTCGGGCGCTCGGGATCGAGCGCGAAGATGCGCGACGCGATGAATTTGCTGTAGAAGCGGTACGCCACCGCGTAGCTGCAAAGCGCCGCCGTGAGCAGCCACGCGGCGCTCACGGGCTCTCCACGCGACAGCGCCAGGAATGCGAACGACCCGGCGCCGAGCATCGCGACGAGGGGCCAGACGGTGACGGAGAGAAGGCGTGTACGGAGCATCGAGGGAGCGTTCGCCCGGAAGATGTGACGAGAGAAATTGAAGCGGCGGCGGCAGGAGGTCAACGCGCCGCGGCGGGCATTCCCGCTCATCCGGCGCGGCTGTACCTTTCGTCGTCCCTGACCTGAGCCCTCATGTGAGATCGGAGCTCGCGCTGCTCGCGACCACGCTTGTCCTGGCTGCGTGCGCGCCCAAGCAGCAGCATGCGGAGCCACAGCTGGCGCCGCTGCCCTCTCGTCCCCTCGCCGCATTTGCGACGCGACGGGTGATCGTGCTGCCGACCCACTTCCTCAGGCCAGCGGACAGCCTCGGCTGGGCCGCGCAGGTGGCACGTCCCAGGGAATACCTCCGCTCCCTCGATGATCAGATCGCGATCGCCCTCGGCGAGCGCGGCGTGAAGAGCAGCTGGATCTTCCCCGAAGCCCTCGCCCGCTCGGCGAGGCGCAACGCCGGCTTCGCGGCCGATCCCTACGCGTTGAGCATCGAGTTCATGCGGCCGCCTTTCAAGCCTGCGCCCGAGCGGCTCCTCCCCGATCCCTTCGCGTCGCAGCTTCGAGCGCTGGTCGCACTCAACGATGCCCGCTACGCTCTCATTCCCGTGGAGCTCCGCTTCGAGCCCGCGGGAGGCGGAGCCGGACGGGCGGTGCTCAGGGTCGCGCTCGTCGATGCCCGCGCGACCCAAGTCGTGTACATGGGCGACGTCAAGAGCGACTCCCTCCGGGCATTCGCGCCGGCGCTGACGGCCAGCGTTGCCGGTCACCTCGCCGATCTGATCGCGACACCGTGATGCGCGGACGGTCATGCCCAGAGTCGTGACGCTGATCCCGGGCGACGGGATCGGGCCGGACATCACGAACGCGACCGTGCGGATCCTGGAGGCCGCCGGGGCGGACATCGAGTGGGATCGGCAGCTGGCGGGGATGGCGGCGGTCACCGCGCACGGCGATCCGGCACCGGACGTCACCATCGAATCGATCCGCCGGAATGGCGTGGCGCTCAAGGGTCCGCTCGAGACGCCGTCGGGCGGCGGGTACCGGTCGGTCAACGTCGCCTTGCGACGCACCTTCGATCTGTACGCCAACGTGCGACCGGCGCGCACCATCGTTCCCGGCGGTCGATTCGATCGCGTGGACGTCGTGCTCATCCGCGAGAACACCGAGGGAATGTACAGCGGCATCGATCACTTCATTCGTGTCGGCGATGACCCACACGCCGTCGCGGAGGCGGTCTCCATCATCACCCGCAAGGGCTGCGAGCGGGTAATTCGTTTCGCCTTCGAGTTCACCATCCGTACGGGGCGCAAGAAGCTCACCCTCGTGCACAAGGCCAACATCCTCAAATCCACGAGCGGACTCTTCCTCGAGGAAGGCCGGCGTATCGCAGCCGAGTACGAGGGACGGGTCCAGTTCGAGGACCGGATCGTCGACGCGACGGCGATGCTGCTCGTGATGAAGCCGGAGAGCTTCGACGTGATCGTGACCACGAACATGTTCGGCGACATTCTCTCCGACGAGATCTCCGGGCTCGTCGGCGGTCTGGGACTTGCCCCGGGAGCCAACATCGGCGAGCACGCCGCCATCTTCGAGGCCGTTCACGGCACGGCTCCCGATATCGCGGGGCAGGGAGTCGCCAACCCTGGTGCGCTCTTGCTCGCCGCCTGCATGATGCTCGAGCACCTGGCGGATGACCGCCGGGCGGCCCGGATCCGATCGGCGTTCGAGGCGACGGTACGCGCCGGCAAGACCGTGACGCGCGATCTGGGCGGAGCGGCGGGGACCGAGGAGTTCGCGAACGCGATCATCGCGAGACTCGGGTGACGACGGTCCTTCATCTCTCCGACCTGCATTTCGGCAAGCCCGCGGTGCCGGCGCAGATCGAGGCGATCGAGGGGCTCATCCAGGAGCAAGGCTACGATGTGGTCGCCGTCTCGGGCGATGTCACCCAGCGCGGGCGGGCGGGCGAGTTCCAGCGCGCCGCGGCCTTTCTGCGCGACGCCCGCCGGGTCAGCAAGACGATCGTCGTCCCGGGCAACCACGACGTGAAGTGGTGGAAGGCACCCGTGGGGCTCGGCGACAAGGAGTCGATCTATCGCGCCTACCGCACCTGGATCTCGGCCGAGCTCGAGCCGGTGCTGCGCGTGCCCGGTACGACCTTCGTCGGCCTCAACAGCTCCGTGGGGGTGACGATGCGGACCCTCACCTGGAATCTCAGGGACATCGGCATCATCGGGGCGGTGGGGCGGCGCCAGATCGCGTTCGCGCGGACCGCGTTCTCGGAGTCGCCGGCCACCGACGCCCGCGTGATCGTCATGCACCACAATCCGGTGAAGGGCGAGATCTCCCAGCGCCACGGCCTGGTCAAGACCAAACGCGTGCTGGGCGCGTTCGCGGAGCTCGGAGTGGATGCGGTTCTCTGTGGTCACGACCATCAGGAAGCGATCCATTTCGTCGAGCATACCAGGAAGGGCACGGTGATCTCCACGGCTGGAACCGTGTCCAACCGCTCCCGGGGGGGCCGTCCGTCGAGCCTCAACGTGCTCACGCTCGTTCCAGGATCGATCCTGGTGGAGACGTTCGTCTGGTCGAGCACCGAGCGGCGCTTCGTGACCGGGCCTACACGGACGTTCCAGCGGTGAGCCAGCGCGGGCGACGGTCGCTCGAGACGGTGCTACAGCTGCGGCTCGAGCTCGATGTGCCGCCGCGCAGCGGCCCGGAGCTGCTGAAGCGGTTAGAGGGCTTCGGGATGCGCGGCATCACCCGGCTCCGCCTCACCCGCAATCGTGCCGTGATGGTCAGCTTCAGCGGCCCCGAGCTGCGTGTCCACTCCGCGTACCTCGGGGCACCGCCCGAAGTCCTTCAGGCCATCGTCGTCTTCGTCTTGGGCCGGACCCGGGCGGACCGGCGACCCGCCCAACGCACCATTCTCGCCTTCGAGGTGGACGCGCCCAGCCGCCCGGCCAAACGCCGGCCGGAGCGGCCGCACCCGGACGACGTCCCTCTCGTCCGCGAGCTACACCGCTGGCATCGCGAGCTCAATCAGCGATCGTTCGGGGGGCGGCTGCAGGACATCCCCATCCGGATCTCCGGTCGCATGCACGCGCGCCTGGGGCAATACACGGTGGGTCGGGGCGGCGACTCCGCTGAGATCGCGATCAGCCGGTCTCACATCAGACGCCATGGGTGGGCGGAAGCACTGCACACTCTGCTGCACGAGATGGTGCACCAGTGGCAGGCCGAGAGCGATCAGCCGATCGACCACGGCTCCGCCTTTCGCGCCAAGGCGGCCGTGGTCGGGATCGCTCCCTACGCTCGCCGCGAGCTGCATGCACGCGGTGGGCGGAGCGCGAATGGCGGAGAGGGTGAGGAACGAGTCGCGACCGGGTCTGTGTGATGCCGCTCTCGGCCTACGGCACCTGGCACCGAGCACCTCGCACCCGATAGCTTTTGCCGATGAATCAGGACTTCTACGACATCGACAGTGCTCTCTCGGAAGAGGAGCGGGCAGTGCGCGACAGCGTGCGCCAGTTCGTGAACGAGCGAGTCCTGCCGATCATCGGCGACTGCTACGTGCGGGGACGCTTTCCGAAGGAGCTGGTGCCGGAGATGGCGCAGCTCGGGATGTTCGGCGCGAATCTGCCGGAGGAGTACGGCTGCGCCGGTCTCAACAACGTCGCCTACGGTCTCATCATGCAGGAGCTCGAGCGAGGCGATTCCGGCGTCCGGTCGTTCGCCTCGGTCCAGGGCGCGCTCGTGATGTATCCCATCTACGCGTTTGGCAGCGAGCAGCAGAAGCGGCACTACCTGCCGAAGATGGCGGCCGGCGAGATCATCGGATGCTTCGGTCTCACCGAGCCCGATTTCGGGTCCAACCCGTCCGGCATGATCACAATGGCGCGTGAGCAATCGGACGGCAGCTGGATGCTCGACGGAGCGAAGATGTGGATCACGAATGGGTCCACGGCCCAGGTCGCGATCGTGTGGGCGAAGACGAACGGCCGCCAGGAAGATGCGTCGATTCGCGGCTTTCTCGTGCCGGCGGATAGCCCGGGTTTCTCGGCCCGCGATCAGAAGGGGAAGCTGTCGCTCCGGGCGTCCGACACGAGCGAGCTGGTGATGCAGGGCGTGCACCTGTCCGCAGACGCGATCCTGCCCGGCACGGGCGGGATCAAGAGCCCACTGATGTGTCTGACGCAGGCGCGGTACGGCATCTCCTGGGGCGCGATCGGCGCGGCGATGGCGTGCTTCGAGGAAGCGGTGAGCTACGCCGGCAACCGCGTCATGTTCGACCGGCCGATCGGCGGCTTCCAGCTCCAGCAGGCGCGGCTCGCCGACATGCTCACCGAGATCGTGAAGGCCCAGCTCCTCTCACTCCATCTCGGACGGCTCAAGGATGCGGGCACCTTCTCTCCCCAGCAGGTATCGCTCGCCAAGCGAAACAACGTGTCGGTGGCCACCGACATCGCGCGCGAGGCTCGCCGGCTGCTCGGCGCGAACGGCATCCTCGCCGAGTACGCGTCGATGCGCCACATGGCGAACCTCGAGAGCGTCTACACGTACGAGGGAACGCACGACGTGCACACGCTGATCCTCGGCCAGGCGATCACGGGTCTGAGCGCGTTCAAGTAGAGCGTGAATCCTTTCATCGGGGAGACCGCGCGGTGAAGATCGCCGTGTGCATCAAGCGGGTGGCGGACATGGAGTCGCGCTTCAAGATCGCGAGCACGGGGACGTCCGTGGATGAGTCGGGACTCAAGTTCGACATCGGCGACTTCGACGGCTACGCCGTGGAGGTCGCGCTGCAGCTGAACGAGAAGCACCCGCCGGGGGAAACCACCGTCATCTCGGTCGGCCCCGACGTGGTGCAGGAGACGCTACGAAAGGCGCTCAGCATGGGGGCGCACCGCGCCGTTCATCTCCAGGCCGACGCCGTTCCGTTCGACGGCTTCGCGATCGCGCGCGCTCTCGCGGCCGAGCTGGGCGGCGGGGGTTACGATCTGATTCTCTTCGGCAAGCTCGCGCTCGATTCCTCCAACGGAGTCGTCGGAACGATGACGGCCGAGCTCCTCGCACTTCCATGCATGAGTGGCATCTCGAAGCTCGAGGTGGGTGCTGGCCGGGCGAGCGCGCGCCGTGAGCTGGAGGGCGGAGCCGAGCTTCTCGAGTGTCCTCTGCCGGCGGTACTCACCATCGACGAAGGCATCGCCCGCCCGCGCTACCCGTCGCTCAAGGGCATCATGGCGGCGAAGAAGAAGCCGCTCGACGTGCGCCCGGCGCAGCTCGGGGAGCAACGGATCACCATTCGGAGTCTGACGCTGCCTCCGGAGCGCTCCGGCGGGCGCATCGTGGGCGAAGGGCCAGCCGCCGTTCCCGAGCTCGTTCGCCTCCTGCGAACCGAAGCGAAGGTTCTCTGATGTCGAACGTTCTGGTATTCGCCGAGGCGCGTGAGGGAGAGCTGCGGAGGGTGGCGCTCGAGGCGGTCACCGCGGCGCGGTCGATCGCCGATGCGAGCGGGGGAGAGGTGCACGCGCTGTTGGTCGGGTCAGCCGGGATCGCTGCACTCGCGCCGCGGCTCGCCGCGCACGGCGCGGACGTGGTGATCGTGGTCGAGCACGCCGCGTTCGCGCTCTACAATCCCGAGGCCGCGACCGCGGTCGCCGCCGAGCGCGCGACGACGGGGACGTACCGCGCCGTGCTGTTCAGCGCGTCCGCGCAGGGCCGGGATCTGGCGCCGAGGGTGGCTGCGCGGCTCGGCGTGCCGCTCGCCTCGGACGTCGTCGGCATCGAGAGCGCGGGCGATCCGCTCGTCGTTCGGCACCCGGTCTACGCCGGCAAGGTGCTGGCGACGCTCGTTCTCGCCGCAACGCCTGGCGTGCTGTCTCTCCGGCCCGGCGCGATCACGCCGGCTGAGAGCGCACGCCCCGGTCGGGTGGAGAGCGGATCGCCGGTGGGGGATCCGGCGGCCTCGCGCGTTGTCGTCACCGAGATGCTCCGTGGCGGTGGGGCGAAGCTGGATCTCGGCGACGCGCCCGTGATCGTGAGCGGAGGGCGCGGACTGCGCGCGGCCGAGAATTTCAAGCTGGTCGAAGAGCTCGCGGACGCCTTCGGAAACGCGGCCGTCGGGGCAACCCGCGCCGTCACGGACGATGGGTGGCGTCCCCACAGTGATCAGATCGGCCAGACCGGACGTCTCGTCAGTCCCGACCTGTACGTCGCGGTCGGGATCTCCGGCGCCATCCAGCACCTGGCCGGAATGCGCACCTCGAAGACCATCGTCGCAATCAACAAGGACAAGGACGCCCCCATCTTCAAGATTGCCGACTACGGCATCGTGGGCGATGTGCTGGAGGTGCTGCCAGTGCTGACGGCCGCCGTGCGCGAGGCCAGGAAGTCTCACTGACCGGCCTACCCGATCGTTCTTGATTCCCGGCGACTCGGCCCTAGCTTCTGCGCATGCGATCCCTCCGGCTCAGCGTCGCGACGCTCCTCGTACTCGTCGGCACATCGTCCGCATCCGCCCAGCTCCTCGAGTCGCATCGCGCGTTCGAGCCGTCCGCGTCTCTCTGGATCGGGCCGACGGTCTTCGGGCCGCGCGTGAGCGTGGGCGGCCAAGACTACAGCTACAGCAGCTCCGTCTCCCTGGGAGCCCGCGCCGAGCGATCGGTCACTCGACGTGTCGGGCTTCTGGGCGACGTCAGCATCTCCCCGCTCTCGAAGATCTCCCAGCGGAGCTCGATCTCTCGGTCGGACTCGTCCACAGCGGTGGTGTACAGAGCGAACGCCGCGCTCGGCTGGCGCTTCAAGCCCAGCGCGCCCGTGTTCTTCTTCGCCGGCGGCGGGATGGTGGGAGCGAATCGCCGCGCCGGGCCCACGGGTGGCTCCTCGACGGATCCCGAAGTCACATATGGATTGGGCTACGACGGCGGCACGCAGAATCGCTGGAGCTTTCGCGCCGTCTATCAGGGCTACGTCGTTTTTCCGAGCGCGCCGCCCGCGACCGCCGACGGCTCCGCCAGGGCAGTGGCCCGCTCCACCACCCACGACTTCTCGATCCAGCTGGGCGCGCGCTACAGCTTCTCGCGCCGGTAATGTCGGACCGGCCGTGACCGCGCACAGCGTGGTGTTTCTCTTCGTGGTGGTGATCGCCGCGGGATTCTTCGCGCGTAACGTCCAGCGTCTCACGGGATACCTCGCTGTCGGACTGCCCGATGAGCGCTATGACCATCCCCTGGCGCGCCTTCGCAATGTCGCTTCGATCGCTCTCGGGCAGAAGAAGCTCCTGCGCGAGCCGGTTGCCGGCATCATGCACGCGCTGATCTTCTGGGGCTTCTGCGTTCTCACCGCCGGTACGGGTGAGCTTGTCCTGCAAGGCATCTTTCCGTCCTTCTCCTATCATGTGCTGCCGTCCTGGGCGTATCTGGGCTACTCGGTCTCCCAGGATCTGTTCGGCGCGCTCGTCCTGGCCGCGATCGCATTCGCGTTTTACCGGCGCCTCGTGATTCGTCCGAAGCGCCTCTCCGGAGATCATCTCGAGCAGGTGGACGCATTCATCATTCTGGCTGCGATCGGCGGCCTGATGATCACGATGTTCCTCACCAATGCACTGCTGCTGATCGCGGAGCCCGGTTCGATCGTGCGGGAGAAGCCCGTGTCTCAGGCGGTCGCGGTGGCCCTCGGGTCGCTGAGTCCGTCCGCGGCGCACACCGCCCACCAGGTCACCTGGTGGCTGCACGCCTCGCTGATCCTGGCATTCCTCAACTATCTGCCGTACTCGAAGCACCTGCACATCCTCACCGCGATCCCCAACGTCTATTTCTCCAACGCCCAGGGCCCGGGGCCGAAGGGGGCAATGCGCTTTCTCGATCTCGACCGGGAGGGGGCGGAGCAGTTCGGCGCCTCGGACGTGGACCAGCTCACCTGGAAGGATCTGCTGGACGGTTACTCGTGCACCGAGTGCGGCCGCTGCACCGCCGCCTGCCCGGCCCACATCACCGGGAAGGTGCTCAGCCCGAGAAAGATCATCATCAACACCCGGCAGAGGCTGATGGAGAAGGCCCCCCTGCTGCTCGGGGACCGCACCGAGTCGCGGGAACACCGCATGCTGCACGGGGAGGGGGGCGACACGGGTGGCGGCTCTACGGCCGCCGTGATGGAGCGGCGTCTTCTCGATGGCTACATCACTGAGGAGGAGCTCTGGCAGTGCACGAGCTGTCGCGCCTGCATCCAGGAGTGCCCCGTTGGGATCGAGCACCTCGATCACATCATGGATCTCCGGCGTGATCTGGTGCTCATGCAGTCGCGCTTTCCCGAGGAGGTGCTGCCCACATTCGAGTCCATGGAGCGCAACGGAAGTCCGTGGGCATTTCACGCCGCCGATCGAGCGCGCTGGGCAGACGGACTCGACCTTCACACGATGGCCGAGCTGGCGGAGCGCGGACGCCGTCCGGATGTGCTCTTCTGGGTGGGATGCATGGGCTCGTTCGACGACCGGGCGAAGCGCATCGCCCGCGCGTTCGCGCAGGTGATGCAGGCAGCCGGCATCGACTTCGCGATCCTGGGACAGGAGGAGAGCTGCAACGGCGATCCGGCTCGCCGGCTGGGGAACGAGTATCTGTACCAGATGCTGGCGAAGCAGAACATCGAGACGCTCAACCGGTACGAGGTGAAGACCGTCGTCACCCTCTGTCCGCACTGCTTTCATCAGATCGGCAACGAGTACCCGCAGCTCGGCGGACACTACGAGGTGATCCACCACTCGACCTACATCGAGCGCCTGCTCCAGGAGGGACGCATCCCGCTCGCGGCCGCGCCGGCTGGCGCCCCGGCCTCGATCGTCTATCACGACAGCTGCTACCTGGGCCGGTACAACGACGTCTACGAAGCTCCACGCGAGACGCTCAAGCGCTCGCTTCCGGTCATGCGCCTGATCGAGGCGCCGAGACATGGCGACCGCGGACTCTGCTGCGGCGCGGGCGGCGGACGGATGTTCATGGAGGAGCGCCAAGGAAAGCGAATCAACGTGGAGCGTAGCGAGGAGCTGCTCGCGACCGGCGCGGACGCGATCGCCGTCGCGTGTCCCTTCTGCATGACAATGATCGGCGATGGAGTGAAGGGGCTGGGATCCGACGTCCCGGTGCTGGACATCTCCGAAGTCGTCGCCAGCCGTCTGGCGGTGCGGCCATGACCCAGCCGAACGGTCGGATCGAGAGCATCTCCGACACCGCGCGATGGGTTGCGGTCTACCGCGCCATGGAGAACGACCGCCCGGACGCGCACTTCCGCGATCCTTTCGCGCGCCGGCTCGCGGGCGAGCGCGGGGAGCAGATCATGCGCGCCATGCCCTGGGGGAAGTGGATGGCGTGGGCGATGATCGTTCGCACCGCCGTGTTCGACGAGATGATTCTGACGCAGATTCGAGCCGGGGTCGACACGGTGCTGAATCTCGCGGCAGGTCTGGACACGCGGGCCTACCGGCTCCCTCTGCCGCCGACGCTACGGTGGGTGGACGTCGATCTGCCGGCGATGATCGAGTACAAGCGGGAGCAGCTCGCCGGGGAGCGCCCGGCGTGTCAGCTCGAGAGCGTGGCGCTCGATCTGGCGGACGCCTCCGGCCGTCGCGCTCTGTTCCAGCGCGTCGGCGCTCAGGGCGCGCGCGTCCTCGTCGTGAGCGAGGGCCTTCTCATCTACCTGCCGCGGCAGGAGGTGGAGACGCTTGCGGGCGATCTCCACGCCCAGCCCACCTTCTCGCACTGGCTCAGCGACCTGGCATCGCCGCTCCTGTTGCAATGGATGCAGAAGCGCATGCGCCAGGCGCTGGCGGAAGGGAAGGCCGCATTCCAGTTCGCTCCCGCAGAGGGACCGGCTTTCTTCGAGCCCTTCTGCTGGAAGCTCGCCGAAGCGCGATGGTCGCTCGAGGAGGCGCGACGGTTGCATCGCGAGATGCCCGCAGCGTGGCTGATGCGCCTGCTCTCCTACCTTCGCGGCGCGAAGGAGAGGGAAGCGGGAAAACGGATGAGCAGCATCATCCTTCTGGAGCGCGTCTGATCGAGTAGACCGTCACCTGTTGCCGGATGTCTCCGGCGACGAAGGGATGGGTCTTCTGAGCGGCCACCAGCATTCTGCGCTCGGCGCACGCCTCGATGAAGGACGGCACTGCCGGCCGCCCCGGATCGGCGATCAGCGCCTCGCCCCCATCCGCGACGGTTCTCGCCAGCACCTCCGCCACGAGCTCGGCATGGACTGCTTCATACAGGACGTCGGCCGCCACGACGCACTCGAACGCGCCGAGGTCGGCGGGAACGACTCGCCAGTCCACCAGGCGCGTCTCCGGCTCACGGGCGAGCGCTCGCCAGGCATTCGCGCGCGTGAAGCGCAGAGCATCGTCGTAATAGTCGGTGGCCAGCACGTCGAATCCCGCGCGCATCGCGCAGATCGTCACCAGTCCCAGACCGCAGCCGAGCTCGACCAGCCGGCGCCCGGCTCCCTGGCGCTCGAGCAGCGCCGCGCCGAGGATCAGCGAGGAGGGCCACACATCGCACCAGTAGGGCAACCGGTCGTCGCGTGCGAAGTCCTCCTCGCTCACGAGGTCGTCGAAATTGCCCGGCTTCACCAGCTCGATGCTCTCACTCCCGACCTGCACCCGCTCGGCGGCGGTGACGAACCGTCGAGACAGATCGCTCAGGAGCGCATCGCCGATCATCTCGATCACAGCTCGAAATGCTCCGCGAGATACGCGTCCTCGCCCAACAGGAGCGCATTCAGGCTCTCTCCGCTCTCGTAGCGCTTGCGCTCCAGGGGAACGACGAGGAGGGCGTTCGCCAGCGCCATCGAGGTGAGGATTCCGGATCCCTGGCTCCCGGTAAGGCGGGCAGTGAGTCTGCCATCGGGACGGGGCGTGACGATCGCGCGCAGGAAATGTGTGAGCGGCGCGCCGATCGAGATGGCCTCCTCGAGCACCACCGGCACGGGACGTCGAAATGGGCGCGCGTGGCCGAGCATTCTCCGGATCACAGGGCGGACGAAGAGATCGAAGGTCACCATCGTCGAGACCGGATTCCCGGGCAGCCCCAACCAGGGCACGCCCCGGAGCAGCCCGAAGCCGATCGGCGCACCCGGGCGCATCCGAACCTTCCAGAAGCGCAGATCGGCTCCGAGCTCCGCGAGCACGCTCCGCACGTAGTCGAACTCGCCGACCGAGATGCCTGCGGTCGTGATCAACAGATCGGCACCGAGACCGGCATCGAGGCGGGTCCGCAGGTCGGCGGGATCATCTCGCGCGACACCGAGATTCACCGGTACTCCGCCCGCGAGGCGGATGAGCGCGTCGAGCGTGTAGCTGTTGGAGCTCACGATCTTGCGGCCGGCCAGCACCTCCGCGAATCCGTCGACGTCCACCAGCTCGTCCCCCGATCCCAGAAAGGCGACGCGCGGCTGCCGGGACACGGTCACCCGGGAAGCGCCGACGGAGGAGAGCACGCCGAGCTGGGCCGCCCCGAGCGGCGTGCCCGCGGCCAGCACGAGAACGCCGGCGCGGATGTCCTCGCCGCGGCGGCGGATGTTCTTGCCGACATCTCGGGCGTCACGCACCGCCACCCGCTCGATGCCTCCGTCGGTATCCTCCTGTCTAATCACCGTGTCGCACCCCTCGGGCAGCGGAGCGCCGGTCATGATCCGCATCGCGCTTCCCCGCGGCAACGGTTGCGAGGCGAACGCGCCGGCCGCGATCGTCTCCACGATTGGGAGCGAAACGGGACCGTCCGCCGTTGCTCCGCGCACGTCATCACCATGCACGGCGTAGCCGTCCATGGCCGAGTTGTCCCAGGCAGGGAGCGTGACCGGTGAGATGATGTCGCTGGCGAGAACGCGGCCGAGGGAGTCGCGCAGTGCGACCTCCTCCCCGTCGAGCCGCCGGATGTCGGCGAGGATGCGTTCGCTCGCCTCGGCGACGCTGAGCATCAACGCGAGGCCGGGTCGTGCATCGGCGCAGCGAGATCCATGCGCTTCCTCACGCGGTCTCCAGGAGGCCCATGATGCGCCGCTCCACCAACTCGGTGAGGGCGGAGAGCCATCGCGGCTCGTCGAGCTGGATCACCGGCACGGGCCAGTCGGATCGCGACGCGTCGGTGACGATCACCAGGTAGTGGGCGGCGTCAGGGGAGCCGGGTTCGTACAGCGGCTCCGCGTGCGCCTGGACGCGATGAATCTCGATCTTCGGGAGAGAGGACTTCTTGAAGCCCTCGCACAGCACCACATCGGCATCCTCCATGTAGCGCTCGGCGATCTCCTCCGGTCCGAGCTCGTCGCTCCATCTCTCGATCAGAGCAAACTTGTCCGGCGACACCATGGCCACCTTGTCGGCTCGACCCTCGTGATAGTGCCGATAGGTGTCGGTCGTGGCCGGGTCCACGTTGAAGGTGTGCGAGCCGTGCTTGATCGTCATCACGCGATGACCGCGGTCGTGCAGCTCGGCCGCCAGCCGCGTGAGGAGAGTCGTCTTCCCGCTATGCTTCCGGCCGATCACGGCCACCATCGGTGGTCGACGCATATCGCTCCGCGAGGTCGAGGTCATCCGGGGCATTGATGTTCATGAAGAGCATGTCCGGATCGCCGAAGCTGCGCACGGTGGCGGCGTCGAGCCGGGATACCCGGATATCGTCGTAGAAGCTCACGACGCGCAGGTCTCCCGAGTCGAGCCGCCGCTCGATCGGCGCGAGGCAGCGCTGGGAGTAGTACGCACACAACGGCTCCAGACCACGACGCGAGCCGCTCTCCGGGACTGCGGCGTCGGCATCCTGACCCAGCTCCCGCAATCGCGCGAGCAGGGGAGAGGGCACGAACGGCATGTCCCACGCGACCACGAGCACGGGACCGGCGGCGTGGGCGAGCGCGGCATGGATGCCCCCAAGGCTGCCGCTCGCCGCGCGTAGGTCGGAGGCGGTGCGTACTCCGGGCAGCCATGCTCCGGCCGCGGAATCGTTCGCGATGAGCAGCAGGCCATCGGTCGTGTCCGCCAACACACGCGCAACCCTGTCGATGACCCGGCGACCTCCGACGCGCTCGAGCCCTTTCGGACGGCCACCGTAACGCGTCGCCCCACCGCCGGCCAGGATGACGCCGGTGCAGGGAAGTGGGGCGCTCACGGGCGGTGTCGCTGCGGCTGGCCGCTCACCGCCCGTCCGATCAGCATCATCCCCGCGGCCCGGGCGATGTCCACCGCGAGCGTCGACGGTACGGACGGCGTGGCCACCACTGACAGCTGCGCCCTCGCGGCTTTGAAGGCGAGCTCGCCCGAGATCCTTCCGGTAACGAGCAAAACCAGATTGTGGAGAACCCGGCCGTCGAGCACCGCCGCACCGATCACTTTGTCCACGGCGTTATGGCGCCCGATGTCTTCGGCGTGGTGGAGCAGCGTCCTGCCATCGGTGAGCGCGGCGGCGTGGATGCCGCCGGTATCCTTGTAGCGCTCGCCGCGCGCGAACAGCTCCTTGAACAACCCACGCATGATCGGGGTGTCGAGCTCCGGCGGAGGGTCGCTGCGTCGCGCCACCGAGCTGAGGGACCCGAGGATCGTCGTGACCGCTCCGCAGCCGGACGCGAGAACTCGTCGGCGCTCGGTTCCCTCTACCGTATTGTACCGCTCCGCCGGCACATCGACCCAGAATCCGAGCTCCTGGGTGCAGGGGCGCATCCGGAGGATGTCACCGGCGCTCTCGATGTAGCCTTCGCCGTAGAGCCAGCCGGCGACGAGATCGTCGAGCTGCGCCGGCGTGCACATCCAGGTCACCGCGGGTGCGCCATTCACGTCGAGCCATACCGGAGCCTCGTCCACCGCGTCGAGCGCGGTGCGCTCGACGGTACTCGACGCGCCGGGAGAGGAGGGAGACTCGGAAGGGTCGGTCATGCCTCGAATGATGAGGCCGGACGGCGCCATTTCAAGGCAAAGCGCGAAGTCAACGCGCCGGAAACTCCGCCCATAGGCCGTCATCCTCGGCCAGCACCACGCGCGACACGCGCGCCACGTCGCCGATTGCCTGCTGCACCCTCTCGGCAATGAAGCGGGCGAGGTTCTCGCCCGTGGGGATCAGCATCCCCTCGTTGAACTCCGGAACTTCCTTGTTGATGTTGCGCTGGTCGAAGCGCTGCTTCACCTCGATCGACAGAGCGCGATCGAGCAGCCCGAGATCGATCACCATCCCGGTATCGGGATCCACCGGGCCGCTGACGGTGACGTCGCAGCGGTAGCTGTGGCCGTGATAGTGAGCGTTCGCGGAACCGCCGAAGATTCTGACGTTCTGCTCGTCCGACCAATCCGGTCGCCGGTAACGATGTGCCGCCGAGAAGGTCACGCGGCGGGTGAGTGAGGCATTCGCCATATCCCCCGATCGCTTGCTGATGGACATCGAACCCAGAATCAGTCGTCGTCGCCTTCCGAAACCCCTTCAGGCGTCGGCGAATCGGGGGGCACCCACGGGGTGCCGCGCTCGATCGCCGCCTGCACGTCGCTCGTGCCGAAGAGCCGCGCATCGAGGTCCTCATCGAGATGAGCCGCCTCGTCGTTCTCCTGATCCGGTCGCCTGCCCAGGTCGCCGCCGCCACCCCCTGCCACCAGCTGCTCGTCGATCGCCTCCGGTTCGGCATCGCGGTGGATCGGGTCCACCACCAGATCGTTCTCGTACTCCGTCACCCCGATCACATCGGTGAGAACGTGCTCGGCGATTCGGCGCTCTTCCTCCGTGCCGATGCGGCCCGCGAGAATCACCACACCCCGCGCGACCGTCACCACGATGCTGTCGCTGTCGATGGTGTCGTAGGTGGAGAGCTCATCCCGCACGAGGTCGCGCAGCTCCAGATCGCTCATTCCCTCCGTGTCGAACAGATCCCCCGAGCCGCTCGCCATGGTGTACCCTCCGTCAGCGTGAGTAGAGATATGAAATGCCAAGCGACAGCACCGGACTGAGCTTCCATTCGCTGAGGCCGGAGGTCGGTTTGAGAAGAGACGTGCCGCCGGCGGGACTCTGACGGTACGACTCCGGGTAACTGAGCTGCGCGAAGTAGTTGGCGAGGTCGGCCCGGATCTCGTAGCGACCGCCCGGCAGATAGCGCAGACCAGCACCGAAAGAGAACGCAAAGGGAGTGCCGAAATCGTATCCGCCGATATCGGGATTCTTCCCCATGTCGCTCGCCAGCCCGACACCCGCGTTCAGTGCCGGGATGAATCCGTGAAAGCTCTTCTGGCCCGTCAGGTTGACGCTCAGCCCCAGATCGCCGATCAGCAGATGCCAGGGTTGCTCGCCGAGATCGCGCCGGGCGTCGAGCTGAGCGGGATCCTTCACCATCCGGGTCGAGAAGGTCTGGGTGACGCGAGCGGCGAAATAGGCAGGGCCGCCCAGATGGATGAGAAATCGCACGCCGACGGCCGCTCCGGATCCGGGGGCGACGCCGGCGCTCCCCCGATTGCCTTCATAGTAGCCGGTGAAGAGACCGAGCGACTGCTTGTAGGGCACATCCTCGAACGGGCTGCGCTCGGGCGGATAGCCGATCTGCTGGGCTCCGGCCGAGGAAGCCGCCATCAGAAGGAGCGGAGCGAGAATATGAGCGTGGGTCAGGCGAATCACGAGCGAGCTCCCATGTCTCTGAGGTCCCTGCCCGTCATCTCGGCGGGTCGCTCCACGCCGAGCATCGCGAGCACGGTCGGTCCGACATCCTGAAGCGCCGCGCCGGCGCGCAGCGAACGGTCTCCGTCTGGGTCCACGATCACCAGCGGCACCGGACTGGTCGTGTGCGCCGTGTGCGGACCGCCCGTCGCCGGGTCGATCATCAGCTCGCAGTTGCCATGATCGGCCGTCACGATCAGCCTCGCCCCCGCCACCTCGGCCACCCGAATCACACGAGCGAGACAGCGATCCACAGTCTCCACCGCCGAGATGGTCGCGGCGAGCACGCCGGAGTGGCCGACCATGTCGCCGTTTGCGTAGTTGCACAGCACGAAATCGTGCTCTCGCTTCTCGATTGCTCGGCAGAGCACGTCCGTGAGAGCCGGCGCGCTCATCTCCGGCATCAGGTCGTAGGTCGCGACCTTCTGGCTCGGCACGAGCTCGCGCACCTCGCCTCGATACGGTGCTTCGAACCGGCCATTGAAGAAGTATGTCACATGGGCGTACTTCTCGGTCTCGGCCGTTCGGAACTGCGTCATGTCGTGCTCGGCGAGCACCTCGGCGACGATACGGGAGAGAGTGAACGGCGGGAAGGCCGCGGGAACGTCGAACGTCTCGTCGTACATCGTCATCGAGACGACATCGGCGGCCGGACGGTCGGCGACGTCGAAGCCATCGAATCCCGGTTCGATGAGCGTCCGCACGAGCTGACGCATGCGATCCGCACGATAGTTGAAGAGAAAGACGCCGTCGCCGTCGCGAACCGGAGCCGTCGGCACGCCGGCACGCTCGATCACGGTCGGGATGATGAACTCATCGGTCTCGCCACGGTCGTAGGCCGCCTGGATCGCGATCAGGGGATCGGTTGCGCGGGGACCGCGACCCCGGACAGCGGCATCGTAGAACTTCTCCGTGCGACTCCATCGCCGATCCCGGTCCATCCCGTAATACCGGCCGCCCAGAGACGCGACGTCGGCTCGGCCCCGAGCGTGCTCCAGCAGCTCTCGCATGAAGCCCAGACCCGATCGGGGCATCGTGTCGCGCCCATCCATGAGGACGTGAATCGCGACGCGCGGCACGGCCTCGATCTCGGCCAAATCGATCGCCGCGAACAGATGCTCATCGACCGCGTGGACGCCGCCCTTGCCGAGGAGCCCGATCAGATGAAGGGTACCGCCCCGACTCTTCACCCGATGGTAGAATGGAACAAGGACCTCGTTTCGAAAGAACGATGCGTCTCGGATCGCCGCCGAGATGCGCACCAGATCCTGGGGCACCACGCGCCCAGCGCCGAGGTTGAGATGGCCGACCTCGCTGTTTCCCATCTGGCCCTCCGGGAGTCCTACGGGCAGGCCGGACGCGTCGAGCAGAGTGCGTGACGGGAGCTTCCACAGTGCATCCCACGTCGGTGCCGTTGCGAGCGCGATGGCATTCCCTTCGCGCTCGCGGCGGTATCCCCACCCGTCCAGCACCAGCAGCACGACTGGACGGCGTGCGGAAGTCGGCATCGTTCTCGGAATGGTTCGTCGAATAACGTATATTGTGTCCGCGAATCGCCGCCCCCCGGAGTGGTCGTGCGATCGCGAGGCTGGAATCTATCCCACCACACTCGCCCCAACCAGCGATGCGTCTGTCCTCCGTTCTCGCCCTGCTGCTGCTCGCGCCCGCGCTTCGGGCGCAGGCGACGCTCTCGGCGAGCACGGAGCTGCTGGCGGCACCGGGTGGACGAGTGATCGCCGATGTCCGTCGCGGGTCGCGCGTGACGACGCTGCTCACCCGCGGCCCGGTGACGAAAGTCTCGATCGCTGGATTTGTCAGCCGCTCACTTGCCGGCGGCAAACGCGACAGCTTTGCCGTCTCCGTGAAGCCGGGATCTCCGGCGCAGCTGCGCGCCGCGGCAACGACGGGAGCGCCGGTGGTGGCCACGCTGCGAGCCGGCACGGGCCTGTCACTCGTCGCGCGGCGAGGGGAGTGGATCGAGGTCGTACGTAGCGGCTGGATACCCACCCGCCTCCTCGCGTCGAATCCTTCCCCGGCTACTACTCCGCGGCAGGTTGCCTCCGTCGCGCCGACGAGGCCCGCCGCCCGAGCCGCTCCGCCGGCATCGCCGGTGGCCGACACGGGGCGCGCCCCTCCGGTGGCGAGTGGTGCGATGACGCCCGCGCGCGCCACGACCCTCAGCACCGCGCCCGATGGCGCGGGGCTGGCGACTCTCTCTCCAGGGGTGTCGTTGAGGGCGGTTGCGCGTGACAGGGGCTGGGTGCGCGTCCAGGTTGAAGGGTGGGTGAAGGAGTCAGACCTGCTGCCCGCCGATTCGAGCGTGCTCGGCTCCTTGAGTGGAGCAGACATTCGGGCCGATCCCGAAGCGGCGCGCGGAAGAACGGTGAGATGGGACGTGCAGGTCATCGCGCGCCAGAGCGCGGACCCTCTCCGGCGCGATCTCGCCCCCGACGAGCCGTATCTTCTCGCCCGCGGCCCGGGCAAAGAGAATTCGCTCGTCTATCTGGCGATTCCGCCGGCGCTTCTCGCGGTTGCCGACGGCTTGCCTCCTCTCTCCCGGGCTATCATCTCGGCACGAGTTCGCACGGGACGCAGTGATCCGGCGGGAGTGCCGATCCTCGATCTCCTCAGCATCGCCCGCCGATGAGCGGCAGCCCCATCCCCAGTCCCCTCCAGCCCAGCCCGGACCCTCGGGACCTGCGGGTCTTCTGGAGGCGACATCGGAGCTACGTCATCGCCATCGGTCTGTTGCTCGCTGCGCTGCTGGCGATGGACAGCTGGCTCGTGCTGAAAAGGCACCGATACCAGCGGGAAATCTCTCGCCTCCGCTCGGGCATGAGCGAATTCGAGCGGAAGCGCACGGACGCGGTGCTGGCGACCAACGAGCGGAAGATGGCACTGATGATGGAGCTCCTGCGCCGACAGGCGCGTATCGATCCACAGATCCATCTCGGCATCTCCGTCGACAGTGGCCGGATGTATCTCGAGCGGGAAGGTGCTCTCCTGCGCGTGAGCCCCGCCGAAGTGGGCCCCGAGAAGAGGGTGGGCGTTCCTCCGGACACAGTGCACCTGGCGATCCCCCGAGGCACCCGCAGTGTGCAGCGCATCCTCGAAGGCGGGGGGTGGGAGGTGCCGAAATGGGTCTTTCGGGATCGGGGTCTCCCTGTTCCCAGCGAGCGGAGCATCAAGGGAGCATTGGGACCAGTGGCGGTGCTCCTGAGTGGGGGCGCGGTGATCTATTCGCTTCCCAAGAGCGGCCCGCTCAACGATTCCGCGTACGTAATGCCCGGATCGGTGCGGGTGAGCGCGGCGGATCTGAGCGCGGTGCTGCCGAACCTCAAGGCAGGCACACCGGTGTATTTCTACTGATGGGCGATCGGTCTGCTTTTGGCGTCCCGTCTGCGGTGAACAGTCACCGGACGGCGGGGTATTTCGTCGGGCTGCCTGGGTCGGCGGGCGCAGCCACTCCTGAGAGGCAAAGGTAATGCGAAGACTGAAACAGCTGATCACCGACAACTCGACGCTCGCCTTTGGAACGCTGGGAGCATGCGTGCTCCTGCTGGCGGTCAGTGGGTGGCTGCTCGCCACCACGGCCGATATCCGCTACCGCCGTGACATCCACCGGATCGGCTTCAACCAGAACTGGCAGCTGTTGGAAGAGCTGGTGAAGGCGACCGGCGGATCGACCGACTCGCTGGAGAAGGCGCTGGCGACAGGGAACGAGCCGACAGCGGACAAGCCGTACCTGGTGGTCAGCATTGCCGACCGGCGGCTCTGGTACAAGCAGCGGGACCAGACGCTATTCACCACGCTCGTGGCCGTGGGGAGTGGCAAGACCATGCAGAAGGTCGGCGGACGCGAGGAGTACAAGTTCGATACGCCCCGCGGACGCCTGGTGGTCGAGAGCAAGGAGACCGATCCCACCTGGGTCCCTCCCGACTGGCACTACGAGGAGATGGCGAAGAAGAAGGGACTGGGGTTGATCCACCTGGAACGGGGCAAGAGCATTCCAGCGGCCGACGGAGCGAGCATCGTCGTGGATGGCAACGACATCGTGAAGCTCTATCCCGACGGTCGGAAGGAGGTGCTGGATGCCGCCGAGGGCCACGAGATCACGGCGGCTGGAAACATCGTGATCCCGCCATACGGCACCAACCAACGGAAATACAAGGACGTGCTCGGGACCCACCGGCTGTACATGGGCGACGGGTATGGGCTGCATGGGACCAACGAGCCGAACTCGATCGGGCGCGCGGCGAGCCATGGCTGCGTGCGCCTGCGCAACGAGGACATTGCTTACCTGTACAACATCGTCCCGGTCGGAACCCCAGTGTACATATACTGACCGGCTAGTCAGTCAAGGCCAGGATTCGCTGCCTATTTGGGTGGTTGGCGAGGCGCCCGGGTGATACCTTTCCGGCTGTTCCTCGTCTTTCCTAGGAACTCCTTGTAAAGGGCAATCCGGTGCTCTGGTGGCCGGTGCGCAAAGCCGTGAGACGGTGATCTACACAGTCACCGCCCGTCTGGTTGCCAGGGAGGCAGTCGTGTTTACTGATCTGTATCGCGCGCGCCCAGGGCGAGCGCACCGCTCGCCCGTCGCGCTCGCCGCGATCCCGCTCGCCGTCTGTGCTGTCTTCCAGCTCGGCGCGAAGCGCGCCGAGGCGTCTCCGGCACCCGTCCCTTTCGCCTTCCCGGCTGAGTCGACGCTCTCGGTCAACGCCGACGGCCTGGGTCTCGCCTTCCTCGATTCCCTGCTGGGTCGAAGCGGCAAGCTGCGCGCGCACTTCATCACGCGGCAGCGTTCCCTCGGACTGCCCCTGCTGCAGCGCCTGTTCGGTGACTCGGCAGCCGAGCGCCCCGGCGTCTACGCGTGGCGCGATTCCCTGTTGAGCGACCGCGTGTTCAACTTCATCACCATGCGTCCATTCACCGACAAGATCGCTGGGCGGATCGGCGGATATCGCATCGGCGCCTTCCCGAGCGAGCGGCGTCATGCGCGGACCGAGACGTATGTGAATCCGGAAGGATTCATCGAGGTCACCCCCTCGAACATCGACACGCCGGTCTCCGAGCACTTCCGGCTCGGCGATTTCATGACGCACGACCAACAGGATGTCTGGCCGAAGTACTTGGTGCTGAACGAGCGCCTCGTGGACAAGCTCGAGCTGGTGATCCAGGATCTGAACGCACACGGGATTCCGGTTCGTCATCTGACCATCATGTCGGGCTTCCGAACCCCGGAATACAACGTCCGTGGAGTCGGGAGGGGTGGCCGCGCGAAGGACAGCCGCCACCAGTTCGGTGACGCCGCCGACGTGTTCGTGGATAACAACGGCACCGGCCGTGGCGCCGATCTCAATCACGACGGTCGAGTGGACTACCGCGATGCGCGTGTGGTGATGCAGTCGGTGAATCGGGTCGAGGCGGCGCACCCCGAGCTCGCCGGTGGGTGCGGCGTCTATCGCGGGACACGCGCGCATGGGCCGTTCACCCACATCGACGCTCGTGGCAGTCGCGCCCGCTGGGGTCTGGTGTGACCCAGCCGGAGTCCCGCTATCTGAAGCGACCGGTCCCACGGCGAAGTCGCTGGGGACGCGTCGCCACTTTCACCACCATTCCTCTCGCCGCTCTCGGGGTGATTGGATTCTACCGTCCTCCCTCGGCGCTGAGCACCACTCCGCTCGGGGCAGTCGCGGCCGCCACAAATGCACCACTGGTCGTCGCCGCCGACACGGACGAGGCTCTCGCCGCCGAGCCCTCCACCGACGCCTTTGGCAGGAGCGGAGCACTTCAGGTTCGATTCGCCCTCCCCGGCGGAGCCGTCCAGTATCCGCTCGTGGTCAAGGGCAACCCGGCCTCGCTCACTTACCAATGGTTGCGCCTGGCGGACTCGGCGGCGACCGATCCTGAGCGGGCACTGGGGAGCGACACCTTGCGCGCACCCCGCATCCCCGGCTTCTACCGGCTCGCACTGGCCCGCGATGGCGTGCGCCGGATCGTGGATGGGGTCACCCTCGCGGTCATGGTGCCGTTCGAGGAGAAGAAGGGCGGGTGGCTGGATGGCTACAGGATCGGGACCTATCTGGCGGAGCGGCTCCACAGCCGGCAGAGCGAGCGCCCGGCTGGATTCGTCCAGGTCACAGCCGCGACGGCGGAGCTGCCGATCTCGAAGCACCTGCGACTGGCCGACTTCCTCAATCAGGATGATCAGGAAACGTGGCCCCGCTATGCCGCCGTCAATCCGCGCGTGCTCGACAAGCTCGAGCTGGTTCTCGAGCAGCTGCAGCGGTGGAGAGGGGGAGAGCGGAGCCAGCTCCAGATGGTCTTCGACCTGCACTCCACTTTCCGCTCGCCCGCCCATAACCGGAACGTGCGTCGGGCTGCCCACGACAGCCGCCACCAGTACGGAGATGCAGTGGACGTCGCGATCGATGCCGACGGGGACGGCCGGATGACCGTGCGCGACGCGAAGCTCGTGGCGCAGGCGGTGGAGATCGTCGAATTTCGTTATCCCGATCTGATCGGGGGGATGGGCCTGTATACCAGCCGCCGATATCGCCATCCTTATGTGCATATCGACGCGCGCGGAACGAGGGCGCGCTGGAAGAGCTGACGCCCACCCGAGGCTCCACCTCATGAACGAGTTTCTGCGCGATCGCATTCTCCGCAAGCTCGACACGCTCTCCGACGAGCGCGCGTACCAGGTCCTCGACTACATCGAGTTCGTTGAATCCAAGTACGCCGAGCGCCGCCCCGCAGCGCCCGGCGTTTTTCAGCGCTTCGCCGAAGGAGTCGAGGACACCATGCGCGCGGGCCGCGTCTCCGCCTCGACGGTGGCCGAGACGATGGGACTCCTGAACAAGGCCATGAACCTGCTCGGCGGCGTCGCCGCCGCTGGCAAGTCCGTTGCAACGGATGTCGTCGGCGCGGCCAGGCAGGCGACGCGGCCGCCCGGTGAGCCGGGCTCCGCTCCTGCATCCGCGCGTCCACCCGAGCCGGGGTCGCCGGCCGTCAATGGCGGAGGAAGCGGAACATGAGCGCAGAGGTCGCAGGAACTCCGGCGCGCGGAGCGAGGCGAGGCAAGAAGACGGAGCCGGCGGAGCGGGCCACGCCTGCCTCGCCTCGCGTGGGAGCACGCCGCACGATGCTGGGCAGCATCAGTGAGATCCCCAACTACCTCAAGCTGCTCGCTGGACTGATGACCGACCGGCGCGTGTCGTCCTTCGACAAGCTGCTCGTGGGAGGTGCGGTCGCGTACATCCTGCTCCCATTCGATCTCATCCCCGATTTCATCCCCTTCTTCGGCCAGGTCGATGATGTCTTCGTGCTCGTCCTCGCGCTGCAGCGGCTCATCGACAACGCGGGCCGAGCGGTGGTCGGAGATCACTGGCTGGGCGCGCCCGGTGATCTGAGCCCGGAAACGCTCCGGGAAGTGCTGCTCGCGTCCGCGTTCTTCCTGCCGCGGCGATTGCGACGTCGGCTTCGGCGAATGGTCCGCGGCTAGCGCTCTCGCCGCGGACTTGTCGGCC
>JALZAQ010000033.1 GCA_030948255.1 Gemmatimonadota bacterium | reverse complement strand
GGGCGGCGGGGCCGCCGGCGGCCCGACGATCATCACCGGGGTGGCGCAGGTGATCCTCAACGTCATCGATCACCATATGTCTCTCCCCGACGCGATGGCGGCGCCGCGGATCCATCATCAGGCCTGGCCGGATTCGATTCGTTACGAGCGCGGCGGGCTCACCGCGGCGGTAGCTGATTCTCTGCGGCGGATGGGGCACGGACTCTGGCAGACCGGCTCGCTCACGAACGTGAACGGAATCATGAAAGTGAGCCGCGGATACGTCGGCGTGTTCGAGCCGCGGGCGAGCGGTGGAGCGGTGGGGTACTGATCTGCGGGCGGATCCCGTCGCTTAGCGGTCGAAATGGAAAAGGGCCGGGTGGATCACCACTCGGCCCTTTTCTGTCAGCGTTTCCTGCCGGGATTACATGGTGATGGTCGCCGGCGAGTTCAGCTTGATTGCGATCCGGCCGCCGTTGGCGAGGCAGCCCTCATAATCCCCGGTACCCATCGCGACGGCGGTTCCGGCAGCTGCACCGGTGGCCGCTCCGATGATGGTGGACTTCGTGTCATGCCCGAGAATGCGCCCGGCGATCGCACCGATCACGGCGCCTCCGATCACCTTCTGCGCATCCTTGTTGTTATCGGAGCGGACCTGTTGCACCGAGACGTCGCTGATCGACGCGTCGACCGGGTACGACTTGCCACCCCAAGAGATGCTCTGCACGACGAAGCCCATCTTGATGGGGTCGGTGGCGTTGTCACTCCGGCTCACAGACGTCACCTGGACCGCCGCCGTCGCGCCGGCGGGGATCGTGGCGCCGTTCGAGCCGGTCACGGCCTCGGTGACCGTGGCAGTGAAGCGGTCGCCGGGGTGCGCCGTGTTGGTGCAGATGCGCTGGTTCGACGTCATGGCGATCGTCGTGCCGGCACCGATGGTCGCGGTGCGCCCTTCGCTCCCCGTCGTGCTGCGGGCGACGCTGTTGCCCGAGGCGGTCGTCGTCGGTGCGGGGGTCACTTTGCTCGTGGCGGTTGCAGGCGCGGTCGGCCGGGTCGCGGTGCGCGTCGGAGCGGGCCGGCTCACGGTGCTTGTGGTCGCGGGCGCATTTGCCGCCGGCACGTCCTTCAGCTGCGGCTGAACGGCGCTGTCCTTGTTGGCCATCTGAAGGTCCCGCGACAGCGCGGAGTCCTGGGACAGCGTGTTGTCCTTTTTCGCGCAGGCCCCGCTCACCAGAGCGGCGGAAATGGCAGCGATCAGCGACAGGCGATATTTCAACATGGAGATCCTCCCCATCGGGTGGATTGTAACTTGTTCGGGAACCTTCACTTATCGGCGGCGCGTCGAACCGACTGCGACCCGGCCGAACAAGTTAACTGGCGCAAGGGCCGTGCCGCGCACAGACCTGGCACCGGCGCGCTCGCTCTCACTCGGTCCGAGCCAGCCCTTTTCCTACCCCCGACAGGGCGGTTCGTTCGGGCTTGGGACAAGCTGGTGTCTCCGGCGTGAATTGGCGTGCCATGCAGCGCGCGACTAGACTTGGCCCGATGAGCCGGATGTTCACGGACGAGAATGCGCTCCAGCAGCGGGTCGCCACGCTCGAGGCACAGCTGCTCGAGCAGGGGCGCAAGATGGCGGAACTGAAGAACCAGGACGCGCTGAAGACCCAATTCCTGGCGAACATCTCTCACGATCTCCGCACCCCGCTCACGGCCGTGATCACGCACGCCGAGATCCTGCGCGACGGTATTCTGGGACCGATGTCCGACCGGCAGCGCGAGAGCATCGTCGGCATCATCGGCGGTGGACGCCAGCTGCTGGACATGGTGGGTGAGATCCTCACCTACGCTCGCGGAGCGGCCAACCAGCTGTCGCTCACCCGGAGCCGGTTCTCCGTGGAATCGGTAATCGATCGGGTGTGCGAGATGAGCGAGTCGCTGGTCGCGCGCAAGGAACACTCCCTGACCGTCGACATGACCCGCGGCCTCCCACCGATCTACGCGGACCGCGAAAAGCTCACCCACGTCCTCAGTAACCTGCTCGGAAACGCGATCGACTTCACACCGCCCGGCGGTCGGGTCTGGATCGCTGCGCGGCTCGGTGACTCGACCGAGCGCGGGCAGACGGTGTTGTTCGAGGTGGGCGACAGCGGCATCGGCATCGCTCCTGAGCATCACGATTTCGTCTTTCGCGAGTTCGCTCAGGTCGATGCTTCGGCATCGCGCATACACCATGGGACCGGTCTCGGGCTCGCGATCGCGCGGAAATTCGTCGAGCTTCACGACGGGCATATCTGGGTCGAGAGCGCGGTTCATCAGGGGAGCCGCTTCCTCTTCACCATTCCCGTTCGTCCCGCGCCCGAGGAGTGAGCGTTCACGTCCTGATCGTCGAGGACAGCGTGCTGGTGACGGACGCTCTCCGAATTCTCCTCGAGGCCACGGATCACCGGGTGACTACCGCCTCAGGGGTCGCGGCCGCGGTGGCGAGCGTGGAGCGTGACCCACCCGACGTCATGCTCCTCGACCTCGGACTTGGGAACGACAACGGGCTGGTCGTGCTGGAGCGCCTCGCTGCCGCATCACTCGCCCTGCCGGCCACGATCGCCGTCACCGGGTCCGACGGTCCCGAGGTGCGCGCCGCGTGCCGGACGGCGGGATGCGTCGACGTGCTGGTCAAGCCAGTGCCGAGTGCGACGCTGAGGGCCCGCATCGCCGCTGCGCTGAAGAATCGTGGATGAGGGAGGCCACGCCCCTCGTCCGCGACCGCCGTTGGGTCGGCCATCCGCGCTCAGAGCCGACTCCGGATCGCCTCGGGCGTGAGGGATTGCAGCCAGCTCGCGAGGAGTGTGAAATAGCCAGTCGCGAGCAGCACTCCGACGATGATCAGGAAGAGTCCGCCCAGCTTCCCCATGCACACAAGCCATGAACGAAAACGCTGGACGCCCGAGAGGAACGAGCTGACGGCGACAGAGGCGAGGAGGAACGGAGCAGCGAGTCCGAGCGAGTATGCGAGGAGCAAGGGAACGCCCGCGCGCAGATCGGCGGCGGTCGAGGTATAGATCAGAATCGAGCCGAGGAGGGGCCCGATGCAGGGCGTCCAGCCGGCGCCGAAGACGATTCCGACGAGGACCGAGCCCAGGTAGCCGACGGGCTTCGCCGCCAGGTGCACGCGGCGCTCACGAGCGAGGGCGCCCCACTCGAAGACGCCGAGGAGATTCAGGCCAAAGAGGATGATCAGCGCGCCGCCGGCGCGGCTGATCGGTCCCCGGTAGGCGGCGAGCACGCGGCCCAGCACTGTCGCGGTCGCACCGAGCGTCACGAACACGCTCGTGAAGCCGAGGATGAAGAGGAGCGAGTGGATGAGAGCGGTGCGGCGTGCTCCCTGCACTTCCTCGAGGCTCAAACCCGTGATGAAGGAGAGGTAGCTTGGAAACAGCGGCAGCACGCAGGGGGAGAGGAAGCTGAGCAATCCTCCCGTGAACGCGAATGCGAGTCCCAACCCGCCCGTATCGGTCATTCCCTCTTCCTCGGGGGAGCGGCGGGCCCGGCGACGCATGGGGCCGCTGCTTCGATTCTACTACGCCCTGAAGTATCGCGCCTTTCGCGGTGAGAAGCGCCCGCGTGACGACCGGCGCGGACTCGTCATGCTCCAAATCGACGCTCTGGCGTACGCCGATCTGCGGCGGGCGCTCGAGCTGGGGTACTGCCCCACGATCGCCCGCCTGATGCACGAGGAGGGTCATTCCCTCCGGCGCTGGTTCTGTGGCCTGCCCTCGGCGACCCCGTACTGCCAGGCGGGTTTCTTTCACGGGCAGAACGGCGGCATCCCGGCGTTCCGATTCTACGATAAGACGGCACGACGGGTCATCACCTGCAACATGCCGGACGGCGTGCAATATATCCGCGACCGCATTCACTCGCCGGGCGCGCTCGCGGGCGGGTCGAGCTACGTGAACCTCCTCGACGGCGATGCGCAGACAGTCGCGTTCACGGTCGCGACGCGAGAGCGCCTCTCCGTGTACCGGCGGCTCGGCGGTACCCGGATGGCTCTCCTCATTCTGCTGCATCCGATCCGCATGGCGCGGATGGCGCTGCAAAGCGCGTGGGAGTGGGTACGCGAGGAATGGGAGAGGGTCGCGTCCGCGCTCAGTGGACGGAGGACTCACTCGGAGGGCATTTTCCCCTTCGTCCGCATCCTGAGCAACGTCATCGTCCGGGAGCTCCAGACGCTCGCGATCATGCTCGACGTCTATCTCGGAGTCCCCGTCATCTACAGCACCTACATGCAGTACGATGAGCTCGCGCACCATTTTGGCCCGTCGAGCCGCCAGGCGCTGGTGGATCTTCGCCGCACCGACGCCCGGATCGCGGAGATCCGCCGCATGCTCGGGGCGGTGAGCTCGCGGCGCTACGACCTGGTGATTCTCTCCGACCACGGAATGACGCCCGCGCTCAGCTACCGCGTCCGCTTCGGGGAATCCCTCGGCAAGACCGTGAAGCGGATCCTCGATGGCGACGCCCTGCGCGTCGGAGGCGAGCCACTGCAGCTCCTCGCGAGCTATGCCGAAGATTCCGAGTACGCGGACATCGGTCCGCAGCTGGTGGAGGCCATGGCGGGCGCGTCAGGGGCGGAGCCAGATCACAGGGTCTACGGCGCCCTGCGACATCTGCGCGACTGGCTGCGAAGCCGGTACGGACTGCGTGAGCTGATCTTTCCGGAGAAGTACTATGTGAGCGGCCGCCACGACGTGGTGGTCACCTACAGCTCCTGCCTGGCCCTGGTCTATTTCGCCGAGGTTCCGGAGCAGATCGGCATCGAGCAGATCTCACGACATCGCCAGCACGCCCTCCTCTACGCGTCTCTGCTCGCCCATCCCGGGATCGGCCTGGTGGCCACCCGCGTGGGCGCTCAGGTGCACCTCGAGAGCCGGCGCGGCCGCGCTCTGATCGTGGACGAGCACGTCGAGGTCATGGCCGGAGAAAATCCTCTCGAGCCCTATGGCACCGAAGGGTACGTGGTCCGCGCGGTGCGCGACCTCGTGCTGCAGCCCAATGCGGGCGATCTCGTGCTCTTCGGCGCCTACGATGGATACGACATCATCTCCTTCGACGATCAGGTCGGCGCCCACGGCTCGGCGGGGGGCGATCAGATGTATCCCTTTCTCATCACTCCGCCCGAGCTCGTTGTGGCCGGCGAGACCCTCGAGGACGCGCGCGACATCCATCGGGCCATCCTCAGCCGCTACGCGATGGGCACGATCCCGAACGACTGAGGTCGTCGAGCGACAGCGACGTCGCCTGCAATCGGTCGCAGCCATGACCTTGAGCAGGGACGCGCTGTCGGCTATATGCTAGCCTGCCCCACCCGATCCCACTCGATCGCGATTGGCCTCGTCGCCCGGAGGCGCAATGACCGTACCCCTTGTTCGACTCTCTCGAATCGCCCGTGGCTCGCGCCGGGTGGCGTGGTGCGCGCAAACCCTGGTCGCTCTCACGGCGACTGCCGCGCCGCTCGTCGCCCAATTGCCGACCGGATCGGTGCGGGGTCTGGTGCTCGGCGCCGATGGCGATTCTCTGCGCGGCGCGACCATCTCCGTGCCGGGCCGACAAACCAGCACCACCAGCGACGAGCACGGCCGGTTCACTCTCACCGGCCTGACAGCCGGACCGACAGCCATCCGGGTTCGCGCGCTGGGGCATCGCGCTGCCGAGCGCCTGGTGACGGTGGTCGAGAACGGGTGGGTCGATGTGGTCTTTCGACTGGAGACCGCTCCGGTCGCACTGCGGAGCGTGCGCACCGAAGCGGCGGACCGCGAGCGCCTGCGCTTCCGGACGGACGTCGGCGCGAGCAGCGTGGCGATCTCGGGCGCCACCATCGCGGCGATCCCGGCGGTCGGCGAGCCAGACGTGCTGCGCGCGGTCCAGCTCCTGCCAGGAGTTCTCGCGCGCAACGACTTCAGCGCCGGCTACAACGTCCGCGGCGGGGAGTCGGACCAGAATCTCATTCTTCTCGACGGGATTCCGATCTACAATCCCTTTCACCTCGGCGGCCTCTTCGGGATGTTCATGGACGAGACCGTGGGCGACGTGCAGCTGCTCACGGGCGGCTTCCCGGTCACCTACGGCGGCCGGCTATCGAGCGTCCTCGACGTCACCAGCGCCGAGGAGACGCGGCCGGGCATTCACGGCACCGTCAACGCGTCGCTGCTGTCCTCGAGCGTGGCGTTGGGCGGTGGCCTCGCGAGTGGCAATGGCAGCTGGAATGTCGGCGCGCGGCGCACGTATGCCGACCTCGTCGCATCGGCATTCTCCAATGATGGCCTCCCCTATCACTTTCAGGATGCGCAGGTGCATGCCACGCGTCTCCTGCCCAGCGGAGGCACACTGTCCCTCACTGGGTACGCAGGGCAGGACATTTTGAGCGGAGGTCTATCGGCTCTCGGCGACTCCGTCGACGTGGGGAGCGGCGGATTTCGGGCCAACCTCAGCGCCGGCGATTACCATTTCGACTGGGGAAATCAGCTTCTCGGACTGACGCTTCAGCAGCCGATCGGACCGGGCTCGGAGATCCCGCTCGGCGGGGGAGCAGGAATCGGCCTCGGCGACAGCGCGTGGCTGGTGCAGCGCGCCTCGGTGTCACACTACTCCACCACGCTCGGCTTCGCGCGCGGCGCGCTCGAGTACTCGAACCGCGTCACCGAGGAGCGGCTGGCGGGCTCGCTGCGCTGGCACACGGGAGTCCACGCGCCCACCCTCGGCTACGAATTCTCGCAGTTCCAGATTCGCTACGGCTCCAAGTCGCCGCGAACGCAGGTCACGCTCCAGTCGATCACCCAGTCACCGTCCGTGGCCGGCGTCTTCCTCGACGATCGTTGGCAGCCCGCCGAGCGGTTGCTCTTTCGTTACGGGGTCCGGGCGGAGCACGTCACCGGAGCCGGCTGGAGCGGCGTATCGCCCCGTGGCCAGGCGAAGCTGTTTCTCACTCGCGATCTGGCGCTCACGGCGGCCGCCGGACGGTACACACAGTGGATCCACGGGCTGCGCAACGAGGACGTACCCCTCCGCGTGTTCGACTTCTGGATCGCGAGCGACAAGAACATCCAGGTGACGAAGTCGCAGCACTTCGGCGGCGGGCTCGAGTCATGGCGGCGAGCGGACCGCTTCGTCCGCGTCGAGGGATTCTACAAGAATTACGATCGGCTGTACGAGCCGAACCCGAGCGACGATCCGGCCGTTGACGGAGACGAGTTCGTTGCGACGACCGGAAAGTCGTACGGTCTCGACCTGTATGCTCGCCAGCTCGAGACGGGCCCGTTGAGCGGCTGGCTCGCCTACACTTTCACGGTGAGTCGGCGCACGCGCGATGGCGTGAGCTACGCTCCGGCGCAGGACCGCACGCACAACCTGAACGTCGTGACAAGCTACCGGACGGCGTCACGATGGCTCCTGGGTGCGCACTTCGCGCTCGGCACGGGCACGCCGTACACCAACGTGCTCGGCCAGACCATTCGCCGCAATTACGACGGGACGACCAACTCGTGGGACACGGGTACGCCGAATCGGGAGCTGGTGCCGGTGGAGGGAGAGCGCAACGGCGCGCGCTACCCGCTCTTTCATCGACTCGATCTGAGTGCGTCGCGGAGCTATGGCTGGCGGGGAACGGTGGTCACCCCATCGCTCCAGATCGTCAACGCCTACAACCGGCACAACGTCTTCACCTACAACTTCGACTACGCCGGCAACCCGCCGACGCGTCAGGCGATCTCTCAGTTCCCCATCCTGCCCACCATTGGGGTGCGGGTGGAGTTCTGATGGGGTGGGTCCGGTGGACGGCTCTGGCGCCGCTCGCCGTGCTCGGCGCGTGCCGCTTTGACCAAGTAGTCGTTCCGACGGGTCAGGGCCCGCTGGTCGTACACGCGGTGATGAACCGAGGCGAATACTTTCAGTACGTACTCGTGGAGCGAGCCCTCACCGGCCGGGTCCGCGACGACAGCGTGCTCTTCGATCCTGACAATCCGATCGTGTCGTCGGGCGGGACACCGGTGAGCAATGCTCGCGTCGAGCTGTTCTGGATCCCGAGCAATCCGAGCCAGCTGCGGTGCGATCCAGCCGTTGGCGTCGAGCTGCGAACCGTGAGAACGGACGGGCGCGGAGCGGGGGTTTACCAAGTGCCTGGCCTTCCCTCGTTCTCATTTCCGAAGCCGTCGACGAGCTGCACTGGCATCTCGATCGTCCCAGGGGAGCTGATACAGGTGGTCGTCACGGACCCCACCGGGCTTCGCGTGTCCGGCTCGACGCGGATTCCGCTGGCGCAGATCGTTGCTGCGCGCCAGTCGCGCGACAGTCTGGACCGCTCCCGCGACTCGCTGGCCGTGGAGTGGACGACGACGACCGAGGCTCCACACTATCTCTTCCAGGTCGGCTCTCCTTTCGGCCCGTTCAGCCTGTTCGTCACCGATCGGCGGGTCACTCTCCCGGGAGACCTTCGCAATCCCTTCGCGCGCGGCCAGCCGGCGCTTTTTCTTCCTGGCTTCCAGCAGACGGTCACCGTCGGGGCGGTGGACCAGAACTACTGGGATTATTACCGCACGCGCTTCCTTCCGGGCTCTGCCGGCCCACCGATCTCGCACGTTCAGGGGGGCGGGGGACTGGTGGGGTCGCTGGTCCCGCTGGAGCGGCGCCTGGTCGAAGTGGTGAAGCGCTTCGAGGCGCCGATCGAGGGACGCTACCTCGCGTCCACGCGCGTTTTCGAGCCGTATTATCCGGGCTTTGTCGAGGAGCTGACGCTCTACGCGTATGCCGATTCCGCCGGCATGACGCTCCTCAGCGGTTCGTTCCAGTCGGACACCCTCCGCGCCGGCGTGCTCGGACGGATGAGCGGGTCACGCGTCATCCTCGCTCTGGTCCGACAGCAGAGCGCGCTCGACACGCTGCGGCGCTTCACCGGGGATTTCGACGGAAGATCGATTCGCGGATCTGTGTCCGGCGGCGACTCGCTGGAGTTCCGGAAGAGGTGAGGAGCGTCCGACTGACGGTTCGGGCGCTGCTCCTCACCGCGGCGGCGTGCCAGTTCGATCGCAGCGTCGTGCCGACTGGACAGGGTCCTCTGGTGATCCACGCTGTTCTTGATCCCGCCGCGCCGTACACGGTGGTGTTGATCGAGAGGGCGCTGACGGGCCGCGCGATAGGGGACACTGTCGCCCCAGACCCGGACGATCCGATTCGCTCCTCCGGCGGAATTCCCGTGAGCGATGCGACCGTCGTCCTCCGGTCGATTCCGCCGGCGGCGATCGGACCACTGGGCGAATGCGCTCCCGCACGGGGGGTCGAAGAGCGGAGCGTGCGCTCCGATGGCAAGGGAGCCGGCGTGTATCACGTGTTCAATTCCGTCCTGATAGATCCGTTTTCCCGCTTTTGTACGGGAGTACGCGTACAACGAGGAAGAGTCTACTCAATCGAGATCATCGACCCGACGGGCATTCGGGTAACCGGAAGGGTCGCGGTTCCCGACGCTTCCCCCGTGCCGGAACGGTTCGCGGTCGATAGCCTCGACCGGGAGCGGGACAGCGTCCGGCTCGAGTGGAGAACAGCGACGGGGGCGGTGCGCTATCTCCTGCAGGTGCAGTCGCCGTTCGGCCCGTTCTCGCTCTTCGGCGGGGGGACGTCCGCGCTGCTGCCCGGGACACTGCGGCATCCGCTCGTGACCGGCACGCCACCGGTGTTCCTTCCCGGCTTTCGGCAGACCATCACTCTTGGCGCGGTGGATCAGAACTTTTTCGACTACTACCGGTCGCGCTTCGATCCCTTCGCTGCGGCCGGGATCGTCAACCATCTCATTGGCGGCTCGGGGCTCTTCGGCGCGTTCGTTCCCTTCGATCGGCGCGTAGTCGAGGTGACTAAACCGATCACGCGCGACATCGAGGGGCGGTACCGCCCGAGCGTCAGCGTCTTCGGCGGCGCCGCGGAGATATTGCGCCTGTACGCGTACGCTGATTCCGGCTCCACTCTTCTGCTGAGTGGTGCGCTACAGTCCGACACGATTCGATCCGGTGTGCTGGGCATCCTCCGTGAGGCGCAGGTGACCCTCGCGTTCATCCGGGAGACCAACGCTGCCGACACGCTCCGTGTCTTTCGTGGCACTCTGGCAACTGGCTCAATCAGCGGCACGATCGCGAGCACGCGGAGCATCGTGTTCCGTAAGGAGCCGTGAGAGGAGCCTATCCGGATAGCTCGCTTCGCAGCGCATCTCCGGTGAGCCGCTCTGCGGCGGCCTCGTCGCCCGCGCGGCGGACGACACCTCGAACCACCTCGTCCACGGTCGCGAGTGGAGCCTCGGCTTCGGCGTTGACATCCACCTCCCACTTCCCGCGGTCCATCCCCTTGAAGGTGAGGCGGTAGTGGGCGGTGAAGATCGTCAGGCGATCGGGTGCAGGCCCACGGGCTCTGGCACGCTCGGCCAGCTCGTTCGCATCCTTCCCGACCATCGGCGCATCGGTGTCGAGCCAGGAATCGTCCGCGGGGGGTGGCGCGTCCCCCGCATGGGCGGCGGGCGTCACCGGAAGCGGGCGCTCCTGACGCGCGGCGATGACCGCCACCCCGGTCTCGCGTCCACCCTGGCGATTCGGTTGGAAGAGGTGGATCTCCTCGATCCTCTCGAGCGGAATCTGCTCGGCGATCGCACGAAGAAAACGCTCGCGCCCTTCCGTCATCGCGACAGCACGGCTGGTCGTTCGCGGGTCTCGGCTCGGCCGTGGGCGTCGAGCTCACGCTCGACGTAGAGCCGGAGGATGTGCATGAAGTCCTGAGCGTTCGTGACGACACCGAACGCCTGATGGGTGCCGCGATCCTTGAGCTTGCTGACCACGAACTCCGCCGAATCCACGCAGATCGTGGCCAGCTCGCGCAGCTCGCCATCCGCGCCGGTGACGAACGCCGGCAGCATGTTTCCTGTGGCGATGGCATGGAGAGCGGTCGCGATCAGGAGGGCCATCGTCGCCTTGACGGTGTGACGCCTCATCGCATCCTGGGCCGCGAGCGCATCGGTGATGACATCCGGGAGGGGACCGTCGTCCCGGATCGATCCGGTGAGCACGAACGGGACGCCGTGGGTCACGCAGGCGTGCATGATCCCGTCAGCGATGACTCCCTGCTCCACCGCCCGGGCGATGGATCCTGCGGCGCGCACCTTGTTGATCGCGCGCATGTGCAGTCCGTGTCCCCCGCTCGAGGCCTCTCCCTTTCCGGTCATGCCAAGGGTGGTACCGAAGATCGAGGCCTCGATGTCGTGGACGGCTACCGCGTTCCCGGCGAGGAGTACGCCGACGAAGCCGTTCGCGATGAACCACGTCATGTCGGCTCTGGCGCGCGAGTGAACGAGCGCCGGCCCGGTGACCCAGACCGGATAGCCGCCCCGCTCCCGCTCGGCCACGAGAAGCTGAGCCATGAGCTCATAGTCGATGGGCTTCTCGCGGGACACCTCGCTCGTCATGAACTTGAACTCGCTTCCGGCGCTCGCGGCCTGGAGGGCGCTGGAATGAACGTAGATCCCGCGCGACCCGTCCTCATCGTGGCCGACGGCGATGGCATCGCCCTTCCTCACCCGACGGCTCTCTCGCACCCAGAGATCACCCGCGGCGTCGCGCACGAGGGCGGCATCCATCCGAGGCTCGCGCGGCATACGCCACTCGCCCTCGAGCTTCACGTAGGTCGGGAGGTTCGTGGTGGAGAAGAAGTCGTCCGGCAATACACCATCGGCCGGCGCAGCGACGAACCGAGCATCGGGCGCCGAGGAGAAGGGCGCGGTCGAGAAGTCCGGTCGAGGGAAGGTGCTCACGGGAGAAAGATGCTCGCCCCCTCACCTTCTCGATAGCGCGGCCTCGCGGCGGGAGTCGAAGATCGGGGGCTCCCCGCCCCCCGCGCTCGACATCCTCCGGGTGCGGTTATGGAGCCACCCGAGCAGCAATCCGGCGATCACCCACTGGATGGTGTGGTCGATCACGTTGACGACCTCGTACGGGCCGGCAAAGCCGTACCAGTTCCAGTCGGAGAGGCCGATCACGAGAGCGGTCGACAGTCCCGCAACTCCGAGCGTGGCGGCCGTGCGCGTAGCCGGACCGGGTGGAAGGCGCAGGACGAGCAGGCACAGCAGGAAGGCGGTGGTCAGATCGATTGCCATCTGCCGCGCCAGCATCCCCGTCATGTCTTTCGATTTGTCGGCGACGCCCGGGACGAACGACACCGCGGCAACGAGCCCTTCCGGCGCGAAGTAGACCCCGTTCCTCGGCGCATTCGCCTGGATCGCGCGCGCGACGGCACCGTGATCGGTGAACGAGGAGAGGGTCTTCTCGTGCCAGGGGATGGCGGCGTTCGAGAGCGACTGCCACGCGAACAGAACCATGGCGCACACGACGGTGCCGGTGAGCACGAACTTCGTTCGCATGCTGCCTCCGAATGGGGAGATCGGGCCGGCCAGATGCAGGAGGACAGGATAATGTGGCGAAGCAGATGCCCGCCAGTGCGATGCCTCGCCTACAGGAGGGTCACCGGATCCCGGTCGAAGGCGATGCGAAGCTCCTGTCGGCGCCCGGGCTCGAAGTGCTCGAGGAAATATCGGGCGAGGCGCGTGAGCCGGACCGGCTGCTCGCTCTTGAGCAGGAGGTGCCAGCGCCAGCGGCGCTTGATGCGATCGATCGGGCAAGGAGCCGGCCCGACGACCGCCACTCCGTCCGGATCCCGTGCCGCAATGAGGGCGCGTAGCCACTCGCCGGCGCGGATTGCCAGGCGCGCCGTGGCATCCTCGACCAGTCCGCTCACGAGAACATTGGCGAGCCTGATCATCGGGGGATAGGGCGGGCTCGCTCGAGAGGGGAGCTCCCTCGCCACGAAGCCGTGATAATCGTGCGTGAGCGCGCACTGCACGGCGTGGTGGCCGGGCGATCGAGTCTGGATGATGACGTCTCCCCCCTTCGGGCCGCGGCCGGCCCGTCCCGCCACCTGGCTCAGAAGCTGAAAGCTTCGCTCGGAGGCGCGGAAGTCGGGAAGATTGATGCCGACGTCGGCATCGATCACCCCCACCAGCGTCACATTCGGAAAATCCAGCCCCTTCGCAATCATCTGCGTGCCGAGCAGGATGTCCACCTCGCCGTGGCCGACCCGGTCGAGGATCTCGGCGTGTGCCCATTTTCCGCTCGTCGTGTCCACGTCCATTCGGGCAATGCGCGCGGCCGAGAAGCGTTCCCCGATGAGCCGCTCCACCTGCTGGGTGCCGAGTCCGTGCTGCCGCATGGTCGTGCCGCCGCAGCGCCGGCAGCTGTGGGAGACGGCCTCCTCATAGAGGCAGTAGTGGCAGACCAGCCGCTCGGGTGCGCGGTGGGCGGTGAGGCTGATGCTGCAGTTGGAGCAGGTCATCACATCGCCGCAGCTCTCGCACTGCACGAAGCTCGCGTATCCCCGCCGGTTGAGGAGGAGAATGCTCTGCTCGCCGCGCTCGAGGCGGGCCGCCAACGCAAGCTCGAGCGGCTCGCTCACGACGCGCCGGAAGTGGTCAGCGGGGGGGGCGCCGGGTCGTGCGAGCGCTGCGCGCGGGGTATGACCGGCGGTGGAGCGGAGGTCCACGACGTGAACGCCCGGCATCCGTCCACCGCCGACCCGCTCCGGGAGCGTGAGGAGCGCGTACTTCCCTCCCGCCGCGTTGTGCCAGCTTTCCAGGCTCGGTGTGGCGCTGCCCAGCACCACGACCGCTCCGTCGTGCCGCCCCCGCACCACCGCGACCTCGCGAGCGTGATAGCGGGGCGTTTCGCCGTTCTTGTAGCTCCCCTCGTGCTCCTCATCCACGACGATCGCGCCGAGATCGTGGAGCGGAGCGAAGATGGCCGAGCGAGCGCCGACAGCGATGCGCTTCTCGCCGCGCGCGAGGGAGAGCCACGCATCGTAGCGCTCGCCGTCGGACAGCGCCGAATGCAGAACGGCGACCTTGTCGCCGAACACGGCGCGAAAGCGGTCCACAGTCTGTGGAGTGAGCGCGATCTCGGGAACGAGGACGATCGCACTCTGCCCGCGTCGCTCGACGACGTCGCGCAGCAGCTCGATGTACACGAGAGTCTTCCCGCTCCCCGTCACGCCGTGGAGGAGAAAGACCTCGCCCGGACGGGCGGCCGTGAGGGCGGCGATCGCGGCGCGCTGCGGGGCCGATGGGACGTGTGGCGTCGCTGCCAGCCCGGGCCGGAGAGCGAACGGATCACGCCCGACGATCTCGCTCTCGATCGCGAGCAATCCGCGTTGCTCGAGGGCGCGAACGACTCCGGCGGTGAAGCCGAGCTGGTCGGTGAGATGCGCCACCGGCGAGCGGCCGCCGATCGACTCGAGCATCTCGTAGAGCTCGCGCTGTCTCCTCGCGCGGCCGAACACGCGCTCTCTCTCCTGCAGTGAGGGAAGGGCCTGCCGGAGCACGGCGATGCGTTGCGTCTTCCGCGCGGGATGCGGCTCGCCCGCCCCGGTCAGCGCCGCCGGGAGCATGGAGCGAAGAACCACGCCGAGCGGAACGACGTAGTAGTCCGCGATCCACCGCCCGAGCTCGAGCAGAGCAGGAGTGAACGACGGCGTTGCGTCCGGCACCTCGAGCACCATCTTCGGGGCTGTCACACCCTCGCCCGACGCGGGACCGAGGCAGATGCCGATCGCCCGCCCCTTTCTCACGGGGACGACGACCCGGGCGCCGGCGATCAGAGGATGGCCGGCGACGGCCGGCGCAGCGTAGGTGAAGGTCCGAAAGAGCGGGAGTGGGAGGGCGACCTCGACGAGCTCACCCATGGCGCCATGGATCCCGAGTGCTCACAGTCGGCGGACGCCCAGCCCCGGCTCGCTGGACAGGACGATCGTTCCGCCGGCGATCGAGACGCCGGTGTACGGATCGTTCGCGAGCAATGCCGCGCCATCGAGATCGGCGTAGTCGAGCAGCGACGCCATCTGCGCGGCCGGCGCGATCCCGAGAGTCGTCTCGATCATGCAGCCCATCATCACGAGCAGCCCATGCGCCCGGGCGGTCGCGATCATGGCGAGCGCCTGCCTCAGCCCTCCGCACTTGGCGAGTTTGATGTTGATGCCGTCCACCGCCCCGAGCACCTTTGGGATATCGGCAGGAATGACGCACGACTCGTCGGCGATGATCGGCAGCGGCGAGCGGTCCCGGACGAAACGGAGACCCTCGATGTCGTCGGGCGGCAGCGGCTGCTCGACGAACTCGACATCGAACTCGGTCAGCAGCTCGATCATGTTCAGCGCCTGCTTCGGGGACCAGCCCGCGTTTGCGTCCACACGCAGCACCTTGTCGGGAGCGGCATCGCGGATGACGCGGATGATCTCCTCATCGCGATCGGTTCCGAGCTTCACCTTGAGGATCGGGTACTCGGCGGCCTCCTCCACCTTGCGGCGAAGCTCGGCCTCGTCGCTGACGCCGATCGTGAAGCTCGACTGTGGCGCGCGCGCGGGCTCGAGCCCCCACATCCGGTAGAGCGGGATGCCGAGCCGTTTCGCCGCGAGGTCGTGGAGGGCCGCGCTCACCGCCGTCTTCGCCGACCCATTGTAGCGGATGACCCGATTCATCTCGCTCTCGATCGTCTCGAGTGACCACGGGTCGGCCTTCTCGAGAAGAGGGGCGATCACCCGCAGGGCGGCGACGACGGTGTCGGCGTTCTCGCCGTAGAACTTGCTCGGATCCGCCTCGCCCCAGCCCTCGGCGCCATCGGAGTCGGTGACCTTCACGGCGACGACGCGGAACTCGCTTCCCCCGCCACGGGAGATGGTGAAGGTGTGTCGGGTGCGGAGAGTGAGGATCTCGTGGGTGATCTTCATCGCGAACGGCTCGCTCGGGTGGCGGGTGTCGCGGAGAAGATAACGTCAGCGCGCGACGGGCGTCAGCCGATTCCGGAAGGAGAGCCACGCTGCGCGGTAGTCCTCGGGAGACTGGTTCTGGGACAGATAGCCGATCAGCGCGTCCGCGAGCTCGTTCCCGCGCTGGAAGCGCTCGGAGGGAAGCTTGGAGAGGCACTTCATCGTGATCGCGGCCAGCGCTGGCGGAGTGCGCGAATCCACGAGCTCCGGCGAGGCGGCGGTCTCGTGGACGTGCTTGTATCCGATGGAGTAGGAGTCCGCGCCATCGAACGGAGGAAATCCCACCAGCATCTCGTACAGCAGCACGCCGACCGCGTAGAGGTCGCTGCGGCCATCGACCATCTTCCCCATGGCCTGCTCGGGGGACATGTAGTGGGGCGTGCCCATCGCGCGCCCGGTCATCGTCAGGCGGTTGTGGAACTTCGCGGTCGCGATCCCGAAGTCGGTGATATGGGCATTGCCATCCTCATCGAAGAGGATGTTGTCGGGCTTGATGTCGCGGTGGACGATCCCGTGCCGGTGCGCATAGTCGAGGGCATTGGCGACCTGAACCGCAACGCGCGCCGCGAACGTCGGAGCCACGCTGCCCTGCCGAACGATCGTGTCGGCGAGCGACCCGCCCGCCAGGAACGGCATGACGAGAAAGACCGTGCTGTCGATGTCCCCGTAATCCAGAATCGCGCAGATGTGGGGGTGGAAGAGCTGCGACGCGGCTTCCGCTTCCCGCCGGAAGCGCACGCGCATCTCGACATCGCGTGCCAGGTGTGCGAGGAGCACCTTGATGACCAGTGGCCGCTGCAGCGCCGCGTGCTTGGCGTAATAGACGCTCGCCATCCCGCCGGTCGCGAGGCGGCGAAAAACCCGGTAGCGACCGCCGGTCATTCGGCGCAGGAGATCGAGCTCCTCGTCGGGCTTCTCCTGCGGAGCGTCGGGCAGCTCGGGCAGATCCACGGCGCACCGCCCGCAGGCCACCGCCAGCGATCGGTTCCACGTGCCGCACTCGGGACAGAACATCTAGGCTCCGAAATCCATTCGAACGAAGTCGTAGGGGGGCCACGGTCCCGTCTGCTCGAAGGTCAGCTGCTCGTAGCGGCGCCCGCAGTCGCTCACGAGCTCTGCAAACTCGTCCCATGCCGTGCGCTGGATCAGAAAGGCGCCACTCATCGCCAGTGGAGCGCCCTCCTCCTGCCGAAGCGGGACTGCGGCCACCGCATCCTTTCGCAGCAGCCGGAAACACTCGCTCGCGACGGGCGAAGCGTCTCCCCCGACCGCGGCCCCGCCACGGCGGACGGTGTCCTGAGGCTCGCGGGCACGCACGCGCGTCTCGCAGCGACCATCCACGAAGTGCATTCCTTCGGCGAGGGCAATGTAATTCATCTCGAGCCAGCGCTGAAGCAGATCGGTGGACCGGAAGACGGCGCCGAATGGAGCCGGCAGAACCGACGTATCGTGAAAAGCCGTGCCGATCACCTCCTGATACTCCTGCAGCTCCTCGGCTGTGAAGTCCACGCTCGCGAAGGGGCACGGTCGCACGATCGCGCCAAGCTCCCGGTAGCGTATCGTCGTGGTGTCGGCGGAGCGCAACGCGCTCACCGGGATTGCCTGCGTGCGCCGGTACGGATGCTCCGGCGCCGTCCCGCCGCTGGTCCTGCCGAGCAGCATCACACCGAAGAGACGAATGCCGGTCACAGCAGCATCCGGAGTCGGGATCCCGTACGGGAGGATCCCGCGAGGGTCACGGCGGGTGGATCGCTAGGCTGGATCACGGCAACATCCGGTTCGGTCGTCGCGGGAGGAGGCAACGGTAGGACGCTCGGCTGGCTGCCCCAGCAACCTCGGCGGAGCACGTCATTCGACCAGGACCGATCGAATCATCGATCCTCAATCCGCCCTCCGTGCGGCCACTTGTGTGCTGCCAGAAGATGGAAGCCGATCGCGCGCTCGTGGGAGAGATCGCGCAGCAGCGCGGATTCGCGCTCGACCATGCTCCGCGCGCCGCGCAACCCCCACCGGTGCCAGGAGCGGCCGACGATGTGCATCTTCTGCTGCCACGAGAGCCGAGCGGGTCGCAGCGGGGGAAGAGCGCGGCCTCCCGGGGAGCCATCGGTCCAGTCCTGGACCTGCAGCTCGACCGCACCCGCGGTGCGAAGCATCTGCTTCCACTCGACCACGAGGAAAGGCCGCAATCCCAGCCGCTCGACAACGAGCTCGCGGGTCCCGGCCGGCGTTCCCGACATCCACGTCGGCTGGAGCAGCACCACCAACCCGAACGGCTTGACCACCCGCACCAGCTCCGAGATCGCGCGCTGCGGCTCTGCGGCCGCGGAGAGGGCAGGCTCTCCCACGGCCGCGTCGAACACGTCGTCCGCGAAGGCGAGGTCGTCGAGCCGGCACTGCTCGTGATGGATGGCGGGAGCCGCGTTCTTCTGACGCCCGACGTGGCGGGCGTTGTCGATGCCAGGCGTGTCGGGGTGGACGCTGGTGACCGACGTCCGGGTACGCCGCGCCAGCCAGGGAGCGAGCCCGTGAGGATCGGCGCCGGCCACCAGCACCTCACGCCCCGGCGCGGCTCCGACGAGCCTCGCCACCTCGTGAAAGAGATCTTCCGAGGTCGCCCGCCATCGTCCCAGCACGGCACTCTGAACCAGCGTCAGCACGGCCGGCGCGGGAGGGACTCGCGGGCCCGGGGAAAATGGCGCGTGTCGAGTGTCGGCGGGAGCCTTCACGATTCCGAGGCCAGCGTCTCGAGGTGGACGACGCAGGCCTCTCCGAGACGCGTCACGGCGTAACCACCCTCGAGCGCGCTCACGAGCCGTCCTCCGCACCAATCCTCGGCTCGGTCGGCCAGCCACCGAGTGAGAACCGCGACATGCTCGATCTCGAGCGTGAACCCGCCCAGTGGGTCACCGCGAAGACAATCGAATCCCGAGGAGAGGAGGAGAAGGTCCGGCGTCCACCCGCTGGTTGCGGACTCCACGCCGCGCTGCAGCGCGTCCACGTACTGTGCGGGGGGAAGACCGGCCGGCATCGGGAGATTCCAGACGTTCCCATTCCCCCGATCGTCGGCAGCGCCGGTACCGGGATACCAGGGCCACTGATGCATGGAGACATAGCGAATGTCATGGTCGTCCTCCACCAGCGCCTGCGTTCCGTTGCCGTGGTGGACATCCCAGTCCACGATCAGCACGCGCTCGGCCCCTCGACGCTGGCGTGCGTAGCGAGCCGCGATGGCGACATTGCCGAACAGACAGAAGCCCATGGCCCGGCCGGCGAGCGCGTGGTGACCGGGCGGGCGAACAGCGCAGAAGCTCCGGCGCGCGCGACCGTCGAATGCCATGTCCACGGCGTCCAGAACGCAGCCCGCGCCCGCGCAGGCGGCGTCCCACGAGCCTGAGCTGGCGACGGTATCGGCATCCAGTCGACCCCCACCCGCACGAGCGAGATCCCGCACGGACGCGATGTAGCCGGGCGCGTGCGCGAGCGCGATCTCGTCCTCGGTGGCGTGTCGTCCTTCCAGATGTTCCATCGCAAGAAAGAGCTCCGGACGCTCACGCAATGCCCGCGTGATCGAACGTAGACGACCGACGTGCTCGGGGTGGCCCCAACCGGTGTCGTGACGCCCACAGTCGGCATGTGAGATGAAGGCAACGGACATCCGATGGGCCGTCACCGTCTGGCGCGGCGGTGGCTACTTGACCGGCCGGCGCCGGCGGTGCGTGAGCAGGAAGATCGATCCATCGATCGCTCCCGCGTCGGCGAGGGAGCGACTCTCATCGAGCACCTCAAATCCGCGCAGCTTGATCACGTAACGCGCGACATCGGCGCCGGGGCTGAGCGCCGACAGCGCCGCCGCCTTGAGCGCACTGACGGGCTGCTGAAGAGAGCTCTGCAATCGCACGACGTCCCAGAGCTCCGGCACCTCGACCCGAAGAGTGACCGGTTGGGGTCCCGGATCGCCCACCACAACCGTGCCGGGTCGGCTCCGGACCGACGACACGAACGGCGCGGGCAGGGTCACGAGCCCACCCCCTGATCCTGCGGGAGGGGATCGAGGGTCGAAAAGAATCGCTGCAGCTGCTGCGAGAAGAGATAGGTCGAGCCGCGCACCGCACTTCCGCCGGCTACCTCCTCGGCCGCGATCACGATCTCTTCTCCACCCTGTCCGCGAAAAGCGACGTAGTTCGGCCCCTCTTTTTCGAGGAATGCAGCGTAGATCGGATTGCGACCGGCGAAGAAATTCCTCGCGGCCGCGAGCACCACGGCCGGCGACCCGGCGGTTCTCATCTCGAGCATCATGCGCTGAGCGTCAATCCACTGGAGGGGACGGGTCGCGCCGCGGGCTCGCCCTTCGGCGGCGCGTACACGAGCGGAAGGTCCACGAAGAAGGCCGCCCCGGCCTGGTCCGATGGGGAGAAGTCCACATCCCCTCCGAGCAGCCGGGCCAGCTGTCGCGACAGCGCGAGGCCGAGCCCGGACCCCCCGTAGCGTCGCGTGATCGAGCCATCGAGCTGCCGGAACTCCTCGAAGAGCATCTTCTGCGCCTCGGGGGAGATTCCGATTCCGGTATCGGTCACCGACACGCGCATACGTCCGCCGTTGACCTGAAGGTCGAGGGCAACCTCGCCCCGTGGGGTGAACTTGAAGGCGTTGCTGAGGAGATTCGTGATGATCTTCACGACCTTGCGCCGGTCGCTGTGCATGTTTGGAATCTCGCCTTCGGGAAGGTCGATCCGCAGCGAGACGTCACTGGACGGTCCGCGAAGTCCGGCGAGCGCGTCTCTGACCGCATCACGCGGGTCGAACTCCTCCACCGTCAGGCGAAGCTCGCCTCGCTTGAGCGTTGTCAGCTCGAGAAGATCCTCGATCAGAGACAGCATGCGCTGGCTGGCCGAGCTCACCTGCCCGAGCGTCCCCTTCTGCTCATCCGTGAGGGGTCCCGACATTCCTTCGTGCAGCAGATAGGTGTAGCCGAGCACGGCCGTGAGCGGAGTGCGGAGCTCGTGGGAGATGTTTGCGAGGAACTCATCCTTGAGGCGACGCGCCTCGAGCGAGGCCACGTACTGCTGCTCGAGCTCGGCATTGGACTCGATGAGAGCCGCATTGGTGCGACGCAGATCGTCGATCAGCGAGGCCTTCTCCGCGGTGGCGGCCATCTGATCCGCGACGATGCGGAGGAGCCCGTGCTCCTCCTCGTTGAAGCCGCCGGCCGACTCGAAGTAGAAGGTGACCGCCCCGAGCACGCGCGTGGGCGTCTGCAGCGGAAGGGCGACGAGCGCGCGGAACCCGAGCTCGGTTGCGACCTCCTGCCAGTCGGCGAGCGATTTGTCGGCGAAGACATCGGGCACCAGCACCGGCCGGCGCTCGCTCGCAGCTTCGCCGCTCGGCCCTCTTCCGAGCCGGACCCGCATCTGCCCGAGGAAGGGACGGAAGCGCTCGGGCCAGTTGTACGCGGCCGCGAGCCGCATCTCGTCCTCGCCCTCCACAAGATAGACGGAGGCGAAGCTTGCGCCGACGAGAGGACTCACCCGCTCGAGCGCGAACTGGAAGACTTCCTCCGGGCGGTCGGCGGTGAGGAACGCGTGCACGATCTCGCGCACCGCCACGAGCTCCCGGATCGCCGGGTCGCCCTGCGCGTGGAAGGACGCCTGGGTGTCGATCACGCTGTCAATCTACGGGAGGTCCCAGCGGGCTGGCTAGGCGGGTCGTCACGATGAGGCAAGGAGGGATTCGGTCGCGCGCACGAGAGGCTCGAATCCCAGCGCTCGCCGCGCAACCCGCTGTGACAGCTCGTCGGCCAGCTCTCGCTGCCCCTCGGCGAACATCTCCCGGACGATCCAGGGGCCGGCGCGCGGATTCCGAAACCAGTCATCATCGAAGCGCGCCGTCAGGGCCTCCTGCAGCACGGACTGCAGCTGCCAGGCTCGCAGGTAGCGTGCGGCGTAGAAGCCGGGGTCCACGTCGACGAAGGCATCGGCGGCGTCATACCGAAATCCGGTCGCGTCGGTCAGGAGGTCGACGTACAGCCCGGGCAGAGCGCTCCATGGGGCCTCTCCACCGTACAGCGCGTGCTCGTAGATCAGCTTGGCACAGTAGCGGCGGAGAAAGTGAAGCTCCTCGAAGCCGGCGGAGCGGCGGAAGGCGGACAGCTCGTTCCGGCCAAGGTCGGAATAACGCCCCAACCACCTCGGAGAGTGCAGAAGGTGGTCGAACAGCATCGCGTAGCCTTCGGTGACGGAGTTGTCGCCCAGCCAGCGGTACTCGAAGGGATACTCTTCCCGGGCATGGGCGAAGTGGAGGGCGTGTCCCAGCTCGTGGAGGAGGGCGCGCCAGTCGGACTGACCGCCGTGGGGGCGCAGCACGAGGTAGACCTCCTCCGGCACGCGCACGGGAGCGCAGAATGCGCGCGATCGCTTCCCCTCCCGCTCGCCGGTGTCGAATATCACCCGGCCACCAGCCTCCGGATCGAGTCCCATCTCCGAGAGCTGCCGCCGTACCGCCGGTTCCATTCCGCGGCCCGGGAACCCGGGATCGAACTCGGACGCGCGCAGAAGCGCCAGCGCGTCCGAGCGATGCGCTTCGGCCGGGGAGATGCCGAGGCGACGGCGAACGACGTCGCGCAGGGTGTCGTCCCACATGGGCTGAGTGTCGCGAAGGAAGTCGCGGCAGGCATCCACCAGAGGCGCAAGCTGAACTCCGCTGAGCGCGTCGAAGGTGGAGATGTATCCACTCGCGATGTCCAACGATTCGACATCCTCGCGCTCGCGCTGGAAGCGCTCCTCGCGGATGGGGCCGAGCTCGCTGGCGACGAGATCGGCGCGGGCCCGGTCGAGCGCGAGTCGTTCCGGGCGTTCGGCGCAGTTCGCGATCTCGATCGCGATGCGCTGATAGGGGATCCTCCGGCCGTCGGGAATGAGCACGATCGCGCTCGATTCCCACGCGATTTCCTGCTCCTCCAGTCCAGCCAGGCGCCGCTGCACGTGCGCTTCTACCTGCCAGGCGAGCAGGAGTCGGGCTCCCCGCCAATCTTCCCCTTCGCCGTCGCCGTCCCGCCACGCCTCGCGCACGAGCGCCAGCGCATCCGGGGTCAGAACGTCAGCGTGCCTCTCGTAGATCGCCTGCAACTCGGCCGTCGGCTTGAACCCGGCATACGCCAGATACTGCTCCCTCGCCAGCTCCTCCATCAGCGCCTGGCCGCCCCGACGGAGCGAGCTCAGCGAGAGATCGGTCACGCGTCCAGGCGGTCCGCGAGCACGGTCGCAAGCTGCTCGGCGCGCACCCTCTCCTGCCGTAGCGTGTCGCGATCGCGAATCGTGACGGTTCCGTTGGCAACCGACTCGCCATCGACCGTGATGCACCAGGGCGTGCCGACCTCGTCCTGCCGCCGGTACCGTCGCCCGATCGCCCCGGACTCGTCGTAGAAAACCGGGTAGCGCGCACGCAGGTCGCCCGCGATCCGGTGGGCCATCTCGGGCATACCATCCTTCTTGACGAGAGGAAAGATGCCGGCCTTGATCGGAGCGAGCGCAGGAAGGAGGCCGAGCACCGTCCGTCCCTCCGGCTCTCCCTCGACCAGCTCCTCGCGGTAGGCGTTCACCAGCACGGCCAGGGTGGTTCGATCCGCGCCCACAGATGTCTCGATCACGTAGGGCACGAACCGCCTGTTGTTCGGCTGATCGAAGTACTCCAGCTTCTTCCCCGAGAACTCCTGGTGGCGCGAGAGATCGAAGTCGCCGCGATTGTGGACGCCCTCGATCTCCTGAAAGCCGAGGCTTCCCCCGAAGTCGAAGCGCACATCGAACGCCGCTCTCGCATAGTGCGCCAACTCCTCCGCGCTGTGCTGGTGAAAATCCAGCCGGGACGGGTCCAGCCCGATCCTCTCGTGCCACTCCATGCGCCAGCCCTTCCACTTTTCGAACCACTCCATGTCCGTGCCCGGCTCGACGAAGAACTGCATCTCCATCTGCTCGAACTCGCGCGTGCGAAAAATGAAATTCCCCGGCGTGATCTCGTTGCGGAAGGCCTTCCCGATCTGCGCGATGCCGAACGGCACTCTCTGGCGCGTGGACTGCTGCACGTTCAGAAAATTGACGTAGATACCCTGGGCGGTCTCGGGACGCAGGTAGACAGTGGCGGCCGACTCCTCGACCGGTCCCATGAACGTCTTGAACATGAGATTGAACTGGCGGGGCTCGCTCAGTGTCCCCTTCATGCCGCACGCCGGGCACTGGGCATCGGCAGCACCCGGGGTTCCCTTGATCTTCGGGTCGTCGGCGCGAAAGCGCTTGCGACAATTCCGACAATCCACGAGCGGGTCGACGAAGCCGCTCACATGACCGCTCGCCTCCCAGACGCGCGGGTGCATGAGGATCGCGGCGTCCAGTCCCTCGACGTCGTCGCGATCGCGGACCATCGACTTCCACCACCTGTCCTTGAGATTCTTCTTGAGCTCGACTCCGAGCGGGCCGTAGTCCCACACCGACCCTGTTCCGCCGTAGATCTCCGATGACTGGAAGATGAAGCCGCGCCGCTTGCAGAGCGACACGAGCTTCTCCATCACGTCGGGACGACTACTCTCGGCCATGGTCGGGGGCGGTCATGGAAGTCGGAGGGGTGTGCATCACGCCGGCGTGGGAGACGTCATCGCGACACGGCGGGTGGATGGAAAAGTACTCACGAATCGAGCTCGGCGCTGAGCTTTGGCTCGGCGGGCGCGGCGCGTCCGAGTAGCCGGGCCGCGATGCGTTGGCCGTGAAAGCGGCCGTTCTCGATGAACACCTTATTGGCATCGAAGCCGGCCACGACGACGCCCGCAATGAAGATCCCCGGGACATCCGTCTCGAGCGTCTCCGGTCGGTGCGCGGGAATCCCGGTCACTGGATCGATCGTCACCCCGGCGCTTCTCAGCAGCTCGACGTTGGGAGCGAATCCGGTCATGAGGTACACCTTCTGGGCGGGCAGCTCGAGATCTCCCTCGGCGGTGTGGAGGGAGACGGCGTCAGCCGAGATCCCGGTGATCTGCGAGCTCCAGCGCGCCGCGATGCTTCCTTCGGTCATGCGGTTGGTAATGTCGGGGAGAACCCATGGCTTGATGCGCTTGTCGAACGTCGGGCCGAAGTGAACCAGGGTCACGCGCGCGCCGGAGCGCCAGAGGTCGAGCGCCGCCTCGGCGGCCGAGTTGCCGCCTCCCACCACGACCACATCCTGGTCGAATGCGGGATGCCCCTCGCGATAGATGTGCGTGACGTGGGGCAGTCGCTCACCGGGCACGCCAATCCAGTTGGGCGACCCGAAGTAGCCGGTCGCGACGACGACCGCCCGCGCGGACGTGCGTCGCTCCACGCCGGCTGCCGTTCGCGAGCGCACGTGAAAGGCACCGTCCCGGCCGTCGATGGCGATCACCGGCTCGTACTGCCTTACCGGGATGGCGAAGTGGCGCACGGCCGCCCGGTAGTACGCCAGAGCATCGCGTCGAGTGGGCTTCTCGGTGGCCGTGACGAAGGGCATGCCGCCGATGGAGAGCTTTTCGGCGGTGGAGAAGAAGGTCGCGTAGGTCGGATACTCGAAGATCGTGCTGACCACCACTCCGGCATCGAAGACGAGCGTGTCGAGCTCGGACGCGCGCAAGGTGATCGCGGCAGCGAGTCCACACGGGCCGGCTCCGATGATGGCGACGTCGGTGGCGTCGCGCGTCGACGCGGCTCCCGATGTCATTCCGGCCCGGCGCGACCGATGATCTGCTCGCGCCGCGTTCCGACGCTGACGTAGGCAATCGGCGTTTCGGCCAGCGCCTCGATGCGGTCGAGGTAGCGGCGGGCCGGCGCGGGAAGATCCTCGAGGTGTCGCGCGCCGGCGGTGGGCGATCGCCATCCCTCGAACCACTCGTAGCGGGGAGTCGCTCCCTCCAGAAGCACCAGGTCGCCCGGGAATTCCGTGTACAGCGCTCCCGCGGCCTCGTAGCCCGTGCAGATGGCGATGCGGTCGAGGGTATCCAGCACATCGAGCTTGGTCACCGCGAGACCGGACAATCCGTTCACCCGGCCGGCGTAGCGCACCACGACGGCATCGAACCAGCCGCACCGGCGGGGGCGGCCGGTGGTCGCACCGAATTCGTTGCCGAGGCGCCGGACTTCCGAGGCGAGCGGCTCGTCGAGCTCGGTCGGGAGAGGTCCGTTCCCGACGCGCGTGGTGTACGCCTTGACGACTCCGAGCACCGCGTCGATGGCGGTCGGGGCGATGCCGGCGCCGGTCGCGGCGCCTCCCGAGGTGGTGCTGCTCGACGTCACGAACGGGTAGGTTCCGTGATCGATGTCGAGCAGCGAGCCCTGGGCGCCTTCGAGCAGGACAGCCGCCCCCTGCTGTATCGCCCGGTGCACCACCAGTCCGATGTCGTCCGCCAGGGTCAACAACCGCGGTGAGAGTCGCGCGAGCAGAGCAAGCATGCTGTCCAGGTCGACGAGCTGCTCGGAGTGAGAGGCCTCGAGCAGACGGTTGGCATGCGCGATCCCGCGCTCGAGGAGAGCGCGCAGCCGCGCGGGATGCCTGAGATCGAGTACACGGATCCCTCGTCGCGCCACCTTGTCCTCGTACGCGGGGCCGATGCCGCGGCCCGTAGTGCCGATCTCGCGGCTGGCGGCACTCGCGCCATCCACCAGCTTGTGGTAGGGCATCACCAGATGGGCCCGGTCGCTGACGTACAATCGGCCCTCGACATCGACTCCGTCTCGGACGAGCTGATCGATCTCGGTGAACAGCGTATCGGGGTCGAGAACGACTCCATTGCCGATCGCGCAGCGCACACCGGGATGGAGGATTCCGCTCGGTACCTGGTGCAGGACCACGGAGGTGTCGCCGATGTGCACCGTGTGCCCTGCGTTGGCACCGCCCTGGTAGCGCACGACCCAGTCGGCTCGCTCGGAGATCACATCCACGAGCTTGCCTTTCCCCTCGTCGCCCCATTGAGCGCCGACGACGACGAGCGTCCGGATGACCGAGTCGAACATGGGATGGAGTCCCTCGAAGAGCCGCAAACGACAAACGCCCCGCGCGAGGCGGGGCGTTGACCCAATCTACCGGCCCGAGCCGAAGTGTCAACTCGGCGTGGCGCTCGGCTCTCCCGTGGTTCCGATGACCGCGCGGGTAACCTGTTCCTGCATGCTGAGTGACGGGCTGTGAACCGGCAGCACAACGGTGAAGACCGTGCCTTCCCCATAGACGCTCTTTACCAGAATGTCACCCCCGAGCAGGGCGATGAGCTTCCGCGTAATCGAGAGTCCCAGCCCCGTGCCCCCGTACTCGCGTGTGCGCGACTGATCCACCTGGCGAAACTCCTCGAAGATCACGTCGAGATGTTCCGGCCGGATTCCGATCCCGGTGTCGGCGACCGCGATCTCGACCTCATCCCCCCTGAGGCTCGCCTCCAGGGTGATCGAGCCCGTGTGCGTGAACTTCACCGCGTTCGAGAGCAGGTTCAGAAGGATCTGCTTCAGCTTCGTGCGATCCGTGAGCATCGCGGGCACGTCGTCACCCACCCGATAGGTGAACTCGAGGTTCTTGCTGCGGACGAGCGGCTCGATCTGGGCCGTGACCTCCTGGATGATCGCGCGCAGCGGAGCAAGCTCGAGGTGAACCGGCATCTTGCCGGCCTCGATCTTCGCCAGATCGAGGATGTCGTTGATCAGCGCCAGCAGATGCTCCGACGACGCTTGGATGCGGGTGAGCCCCTCGACCTGCTTTGGCGTGAGGTCGCCGTATATCCGGTCCAGCATCAGGGCCGCGTAGCCGATGAGCGCATTGATCGGCGTTCGAAGCTCGTGCGACATGCTGGCGAGAAACTCGGACTTGAGGCGGTATGCCTTCTCGAGCTCGCTCGATTGCCATTGGAGCTTCATGTTCTGAGCCTCGAGGTCCGATGTCGCCAGTCGGATGCGGTCCTCGAGCTCGCTGCTGAACTTCTTGAGCTCCTGATACAGTCTCTCGTTCTCGACCTGCTGGGTCAGATCGTGAAGCACGCTCACGATCGCCTGGGGCTCGCCGCGCTCGTTCATGATCTTGCCGGCGATCACCTCCATCGGCAGCTCGATGCCCTTCTGCGGCTGGAGGAGGGCAATGCGCTCGCGTCGCTCCGTGGCCGGACTGATGGCGAAGTCGGAGATGAGAGTCGTGAACTTCGTGTCGTTGCTGCGCACCCGCTGCACCTGTTGCCGATCGCGCGCCCCGTCGGGCAGCTCGAACAGCTGCTCCGCCTGCGGGTTCATGAGGATGATCTTGGCCTGGTCATCGGTCACCAGGATCGGATCACCGACATTGCCGAGGATGAGGTTGAGTCGGTCGCGCTCGCGCGTCGTGTCCTGCTCGGTGAGTCTCGCCCGCTGGAACTGTCGCTCCAGCTCGATCGAGGCGCGCTTCAGGTCGGTGACATCGCGCAGCACCGAGACGTGCGATCCATCCAGCGCGGCGGCGCCCGGGAGGGGTCGCGACAGAACCTCGAAGAGGAGATCGGTGCCCTCATCCGGATCGACGAGATTGAGCTCCCTCGCCGACGCCTTGCCGCCAGCCATGACCGCTTTGGAGAGAAAGGAGCTGAACAGAAGGTTGTTGATCTCGACCGCCCGGCGGCGTCCCTCCGAATCGCGCTCTCGCGGAGTGAGGAGAACCTCGGCGCGGCTGTTCTGGACGAGCAGAAAGTTGGCGGCGTCGGTGATGATGATCGGATCGGGAAGCGCGTTGATGATCGCCGTGAGCAGCGTGTGCTGCTCGTCGAGTCTCGCGCTGGAGCGGCTGAGGGCATCGACCGCCGCCGTTCGAGAGAGGATCGGGCCTGCCAGGGCGGCCGCCGCGGAGAGCTGCTCGAGCTGGTCGTCGCTCGGACGCCCTTCCAGCACCGCCACCGCGAACGGGGACCGACCGATGCGCCGGCGGCGCTCATCCCCCGGAGTGAGGAAGATCTCGCAGCCCGAGCATCGCGGATCGAACGTCCATCGCTTCTCGTGCCGGAGCACCGGACCGCCTCGAATCTGCGGCTGCGGAAGAGGAAGGCTGAACCAGCGCCCAACCGGGATGCCGTCACGAAGCAGCACTTCGCCCGCGCCTCCCACCGTCTCGAGACCCTGGGCCGAGACGATCAGCGGGTGGCCCTGGTCCTCGAGCGGGATGGAGACATCGGTCAGCTCTCTCTGGTCGAAGCCGATCTGCTGCGCGAGCTGCAGCGCGGAACCGGTGCGGTCGAGGACGAGGAGGAGCGCCCGATGGGAGCCGGCTGCGGTCGCCAGCTCCTCCAGGAGAAGCGCGCTCGCGGCCGCAAAGCCGGGAGCCTCGGCCAGCGCCGCGAGAAGCTCGGGAAGCTGCGCCTGCAACGCGCCGTTCCGCATGGCGCCTTCCCCCCCTCCGGACATTGCTGGCTAGCGAGTCCCGCCCAGCTCATCGAGTCTGCGGCGCAGCTCGACGTTCTCGCGCGTCACGCGGTCGAGATCCGTCTCGTAGGTCGTGCCCGTGCTCAGCTCCCGGGGACGCGACACCGGGCCGGTGATTCCCACCGCCTCGGAGTACTTGAGGTACGTCTCGATCGACGCCACGACGATCCGGGCCTCTACCGTGAGCAGGTCGATGCCGACCAGAGAGACGCGCACCCACGCGTCGATCACGATGCCCTTGTCGAGGACACGATCGAGGACGTCGATGAGGGAACTGCCGCCAGGAGAGCGTTCAACAGCCATTGTCTTTCACTCCGTGGGTGAAGGGGTCGTGCGAGCCCGGCCACCGCTCTTCGGGGGAGGCGACAGCTTCTCGAGCTGGCGCTCGAGCATCGCGAGGCGCCGTTCCAGATCACCGGCGGGAAGCGCACCGGCGGCTCCGATCGCGGGCGCGGTCAACCGCGGATCGTGTCGCCACCAGTTCAGTCCGATCTGCTCGGCTTTGTCGATCGAGCAGATCAGCAGCCGGATCTGAATGGTGATGAGCTCGACGTTGGCGAGGTTGATCTTGATGTCGCCCGCAATCACCAGGCCCTTGTCGAGCACCCGGTCGAGAATCTCGACCAGGCCGTGACTACGTGTGGGAGACGCGTTGTAGTCGGCCAAGCCAGTTCGCTCCGGTGGAAGAAAGCTGCTCTCTCGGTGCGGTCGTGAACGGGGGCATCATCGCAGGCGCCCAAGGGGCCCGAGATCGATGTCCAGATCCTCATCGGTGAGCCCAAAGGTCGTCTTCAACTCCTGCATTCTATCGTTGAGCTTGAGCAGCGCCAGCCCGAGCTGCTCGACCTGATCCTCGCTCAGCGTGCCTCCATCCATGCGACGAACCGCCTGATGCTCCAGCACCTTTCGCAGCACCTCGATTAACGTGAGCACGATCCGCGCGAGTCCCTGCTCCACCCGCTCCGGATCGGCGTTGATCCGCTCGGGCAGCGCTCTCGCCACCGCCCGAAGCTCCTGCTCGAACGCCGCCGCCGCACCCGGAGAGAGCTCGACCAGAGGCTTACCGGGGTCAGTCATGACGCAGCGGTGTGAAGCTGTACGGTGCCCACGGACCTGAAACCATGACCCGCCACGTCGGCTGCTCGTTCATGAATCGGCGAACCGCGCGGCGGTAGTCGGCGAGTACCTCGCGAGCAACGAGATGCGACACCGAGATCGCACGCGAGCCCTGCAGGAGAGGGGTCCAGGCTTCCTCCCGTATCCACTCCCGGACGGCCTCCGTGATGCTCTCGCGGAGAGTCCCCGCACCCTCTCGCATAACGTGTTCCACCACCTGGCGGGCCTTCACCCGCGAAAGGTAGTCGACGCCCGATTCGCCCGCGCGCCCCTGATCGGATGGGACTTGGGCCGGCTCGTCGAGGAGGACACGAAGCGTCATCTCGACCGACCCGGCGACGCGCGCCAACCCGTCAGCCCAGTCGTCGGATCGCGCCGCGACGGCGGCCGCAAGCTCCTCGTCGCCGGCAAACGTCTGCCCGAAGCGCGCCGGAATGGGAGTTTGCAACTCGAGGGCCCGCCGCACGACCTCATCGTGGGCGAGCGCGCGTGAGGGGGTCGCAGCCGGCGCGCGATTGCCGACGTCGCTCACCCACACCGCCAGGTCGCCCACTTCCAGCCAGCGCACGGCCGCTTCATCGACGCCAAGAAGACCGGCCGGTGGCAACGTCGTCTTGTCCACCAGACAGTACACGTAAGTGGGCACGGCACTCAACGCGGAAGACGCGGGCGCTCGATGGTTTCCACGGCGGCGAGGAGCAGCGACAGTCCGACGCGAATGAGATCGACGTCCGCCACCGAGATCGTCACCTCGCCCGTGATCACAACGCCCTTGTCGAGAACGTGATTGAGCAGATCCGCGAGGACGAGCTGCTCGCCGGCATCGAGATCGGAGGACTCGCTCACGACGGATCGCGCACGAAATGGTAGGGCGGCCAGGGTCCGGTGAAGTCGAAGCGAAAGCCGAGCGGCTCCTGACTCGACGCACGCGCAGCGACCGCCTCGCGGAAGGAATTCTCGGCATCACGCGCCACGAGAAAGAAGGCGTTGAGCACGGCGACGCCGGCCGCGCGACTCGCGTCATTGGTCGCGATCGGCTCGGTTGCCGCGAGGAGAGCGAGTCGGCTGAGCGAGGCGTAGCTGTCCCGTGCCACCTTCGCGGCGACATCGCGGAGCTCGGCGGTACGAGCGGCATCCGCCTTTCGCTCCAGCAGATAGCGCTGCCCCGGCGACGCCGCGCTGGCGGCCTTCTCGAGTTCGGCGACGCGCGGACTCAGCTCTCCCATTCGACCGGCGAGCACGTCGTCGAGCCGGAAGATGCGAAGGGCGTACTCCTGTCCGGCGGCGACGCGCGATAGCAGACGGTCCAGCACCTCCGCGCGTTCCCGCAGCATTCCGCGGATGGCTTCGGCATCGCTGAACAGGGTGAACATAGGCAGCGGGACGACGGGCCCGGCATCGCTGGCCCAGGTGAGCACCGCGTCGTGAGCGACCGCACGAGGCCCCACCCACCCGACATCGCCGACACGCGCCTCGATGCGCTCGCTGGCGAACTCCTCCCGGTCGAAGCGCGACAGGAGAGCCGACAGAGCACCCTCACGCTCGACCGCCACCGGGGTCGCGTCGATTCCAGCTGGGGCGCCGGCCGGGTCGAGAGCCGAGGGCACGATGCCGTAGACGTAGAGGATCGATTCACCCATTCGCGGCACGATGCAGGGGGGTCCATGTGCGAAGCCAATCCTGGAGCGCGGGAACACCGCGCGGTGGCGGCTCGGCGACCGACGCCTGAAACTGATCGTCGGACGACACGCTCGGAAGTGGCTCGACCCTGGCACCAACCCGATTCCAGAGCACGCCCAGCACCGGGATCTCGATCGCCCGCGCAGCGGCCACCAGCCGGAGCGTCTCGGAGCGCACGAGCGGCTCATCCAGGGCGACGATCAGGAGTCCGGCACGGGACGGATCGTGCAGCAGCGCAGCAAGCTCCCGTGTACGCCGCGCGAACGCGAGCAGCTGCTCTGCGGCATCCCCAAGGGCCACGATCTCCTTGTACCGAAGCATCAATCGGAGGAGGAGATGACTCCACTCGAGCGCCAGTCGGGGCATGTCGAGCAGACGAAGGAGATGACCGGTGGGCGCGGGGTCCACGATCACCGTGGAATACCGGCCGGCGCCCACGGTCTCGCCGAGAGCGGAGAGGGCGTAGAGCTCATCGATGCCGGGCGGCGCGAGAGAGAGCAGCCCGGAGAGCACGCGACGGTCGTGGGACGCATCGACGGAGGCTCCCATCAACGCATCGAAGACTCCGGTCACCCGCGTTCCGTAGTCGTCGCGAAAGCGGCCGAACGCGGCGGCAGCATCGAGCTGCTGCGCGAACAACCCCGAGGCGCCCCGCACCGGCATGACCTCCTCGCCGATGGCCTGGTCCAGCGCATCGCCCACCGACGGCGCCGGATCCGTCGAGACCACGAGCGCGGGTCGCTCCGCCCGCGCCACCGCGATCCCGATCGCACAGGCCGCGGACGTCTTCCCCACTCCCCCCTTGCCGCCGACGATGAGAAGGGGACGCGTGGGAAGAGGGAGGGGCTGTGCGGCCGCACGGGGGGACGTTCCCGGGGAGCCAGCGCGTGGCCGCGGGACGGAATCGCTCCGCACCGTATCCTTTGTCAGCGACTCGCCCCAGGCATCAAGCGAGGCGATCCCGAGCGGCGGATGGGGTGAAAGAGGCACCGAGTAGTGCCGCGCCACCGGTGCCATCGCACGGAGCTCCGCCAGCGCCGCGACCTGCTGCGGCCCCAAGGCCGACGGCACGGCGTTGACGACCAGCGCGCCCACGCGCATGCCCAGACCGTCGAGAGCCTCCGCATAGCGCCTCGTCTCGGCGACCACCACGGCCTCCGGTCGCGAGACGAGACAGACGGCGAGACGCCGCGCGTTGGTGAAGGTCGTGTGGATGCTCTCCGTCTGCTGCCGCATCTGGGCCAGGAAGGCGTCCGCCTCGTCGCTGCGGTAGCGGCGGGTGAGAGCGCGCACCATGAAGCGGTGCTTCTCCTGCATCGCGTCCAGCAGCGACAACAGCGCGCGGAAGCTATCGGGAAGGTGGAGCAATCGCAGCGTGTGGCCGGTGGGAGCGGTGTCGATCACGATGCGGTGCCAGCGTTCGTCGCCTTCGAGCTGTGACAGGGTGAGGATGGCCATCGTCTCATCGGCGCCGGGCAGGGCGGCGTCGATGAGCGACTCGATCTCCGACCGGTCCAGGTAGGTCCCGCGATCCACGATGTCCAGGAGAACGCCACGCCAGCGAGAGAGAAAGTCATCGCGAGCGACGCCGGTATCGAGCTGAGCGGCGTCGAGTCCGGGGCGTCCAGGCACCGGCTCGGGATTCGCCCGGAGTGCGCAGCCGAGCGCATCGCCGAGCGAGCGTGCAGGATCCAAGGAGAGAAGCAATGTGGACTCGCCCCGGGATGCGGCGCGAGCCGCCAGGGCGCCAGCGCAGGTCGTCTTGCCCACGCCACCCTTTCCTCCGACGAGCACCCACGCGGGTAGCGCGTCGAGGAGCGAGTCCAGCTCTCTCACCCGCTATCATCGGGCTCGGGGCGGGCGACCCGCACGGGTCCCCCCGCCGTCGCGAGCCCGAACTGCTCTCGCCAGTAGCGTACCTCGCGCAGCCGCTGCATCAGCCTCTGCTCGCGCACGAGGTATTCGGCGTCGTCCACCTCACCCAGCTCCACCAGCATCTGCAGCTCCATCAACTCCTGCTTCACGCTACTGTCATCGACCAGCTCGTCCTCCACCACCTTCTGGACCTGCGCGAGGCTCCACCGGATGCCCGCGATCGGTCCGGCCACGGGAAAGAAGACGAGCTTGGAGAGGAGGCCCATGGGAGACGGGTGCGCTCAGCCGGCCGCGCCGTTCAACCGGCGCGCTCGAGCTTCAGCTTGATGTTCACGAAGTTGTACGGCGGCCAGGGACCGGTGTACTTGAAAGTGAGCAGCTCCTCGTATTTCCGCGAGATCTCCTTCACCCTCTCGTCAAACTCCTTCTCCCGCTCGCGCTCGACGAGAAATGCCGCGTTCATGATCATGCGATCGCCGATCGGTTTGTTGCTGCGGCTCGCGACCGCCACCCGCTTCAGACTTTCGTGCACGTCCGCGACGAAGGCGTTGCCCTGGTCCTCGATCGCGGCCTCTACCAGGCGGCCGAGTTGCATCCGGGCGAAGTAGGTGGAGCTCTGCGCATTGCGACTGATCTCATCTTTCAGACGGCGGATCTCGTCGTTGGACTTCTCGATGTTCGCGATCACCTTGTCGCGGTCCCAGAGCACCTTGAGGCCGAACTCGATCTTGTCGCGCATCTTGTCGAGGACGTCATTGAACGCCTGGTAGGTGGAGCGCAGCAGCTCGGAAACGTCGTCCTCCGAGCGAAAGACGGTGCCGAACGACATCGGGATCACAGTGAATTCGCGCATGACGGTCTCGTTGACGAACTCGTGCGCGAGGACATTCTCGCGCGTCGGGTCGTAGATGACGATCGGCGTGTCGCTGACGACTGCCGCCAGGTCGCTGTGGTGCACGGTGTAGACTCGATTCGCCCCCTCACCGATGCCGACGTCGCCGAACTCGCGCGGTTTGGCGAGTCGGATGATGCAATACACGTATTTTCCGCCCTCCAACGCCCGGCCAGCTGTCCCTTCGTCGCGCTCGGCGTCGGTGCGGGTGAGCCCACCGTTGACCGGAGTCATCTCACTCATCGATGCATGCTCCTCGCAATTGCGGCAGTCGGCACCCTACACCAACGCCGTCACCAGGATCCATGCGGACATGGCTACGCCGATGCCCACCTTGAGCGCCGTCGCGGCGGCGCGACCGAGCAGCGCGCCGGTCGCCACCCGTCCCGCGACGGCCACGTTGCTGCCCTGCGTGAGCTCTCCGGCCAGCGCGCCGGCGAACGCGCCCGCGAACGCACCGATCACCGAGCCCACTATCGGAAGCGGCACCCCGACCATCGCCCCCACCATGCTCCCAAATATCGCACCCCAACTCGCGCGCCGCGACCCGCCGTAGCGGCGCGTGAAGCGCCCCGTCACCGACCACTCGAGAAGCTCCGCCCCCAGCGCAGCCGCCGATACCAATACCAGCGTCACGGTCCCAATTCCACCAGGTACCAGGAGGCTGTAGCCGACAGCCGCTCCGACCATCACCCAGAGCCCCGGGAGGCCGAACGGGATCAACAGGAGGCCGAGCACGAGCGCAGCAACGAGAAGCAGGATCACGGGTCCAGCTCCGCGAGCATGCGCGACACCATCGAGGCGGCCTCCGTCACTCCGATCCCCGCGAGAGCGGACGCGCGGTCACGCCGCGTGTGAATGCGCGCCAGGGTTCCAATCCCGCCCTTGCTGACGGTGACGACACGCCACCCGCTTCCGGCAAGGGCTACGCCATCGGTCAGGATACCGGGGGGGAGCCGCTGCGCGCGTGCCGTGACCCCGACCAGCGCCGCGCTGCGCTCGATGCGAGCCAACAGGTCGGTGGGGCGAGCGCCGCTCCAGCTGAGTCGAAGCGGGCCAGAATCATCGAGCCCATCGAAGTTGATCGCCACGCCCGGCCGCTGCCCGAGGCCCCACGCACGGGCGCCCGCAAGCCCCAGCTCTTCGGCGCTCGTCAGCACGACCCCGACGGAGATCGCCGGCGCCAGCGCGCCGGCGATCAGCAGAACGGCGGCGACGCCGGAGGCGTTGTCGAGGGCGCCGGGCGATCTCGACCCGACCACGCTCGCCATCACGGGGAGCGCGGCCAGAAGCGCGGCCGTGGTGATCCAGGGCCACAGCTGCACTCCACGCCCGGTTCCGAGCTGCAGCAGCGCCAGCGCCGACGCCGCCAGCCACGCCAGAAGAGTGATGCTGATTCCGAGCGCCCGGAGTCCGATTGGCACCGGCTGCGATTTCGAATCCAGGTGGGCCATGAGCCAGAGACGCGGCGTTCCCCTCGTGGCCACGAGATTGATCGACGACGCGCGCCCCCAGGGCAGTCGCAGAACACCGGTCGTGCCAATCCAACGAACGCACCATCCGAGGACAGTCAGAAAAAAAACGAGCAGAGCGAGCGCTCCGGCCGCATCTCCCTGGCGTCCTTCGCGAGAGACAAGAGCCAGCGCAAAGATCGAGAGAAAGCCGATGACCGGAGTTGCCCACCGTCCGGGGAGGCTGGAGTACTCGAATGGAATCTCTTCGGTGGAGAAGCCCTGCTCCCGGAGCGCCGACGCGCACACAGCGCGAGCGCTCGCTTCCGCCGCTCCGCCAGCCGGTCGCGGTGCCGCCGCAAGCACAGCGATCCGTGCGGCGGCCTCCGCGGCGGTGATCCCCGGCACGGTCAGGCGACGAGCGCCAGATCGGCCGCCGTCAGCGCGGCACGAAGCTGGGCACGCTCCGCGGGGCCCACCACGAGCAGCGGTGGCCGAGGCTCTCCGCCCTGGAGTCCCACCAGATCCATCGCCGCCTTGATCCCCGGCACACCCATCCCTCCCACGATCTGACGGGCGAGCGGCATCAGGCGCTCCTGCGCTCGCCGCGCTCGGGGCAGATCGCCCGAGTCGAACGCGCGCCAGAGCTCGAGCGTGAGCGACGCCGCAAAATCGGCGACGGCCAGAATGCCCCCACGCGCGCCGAGCTCGAGCGCGGACAGGAGCGACGCGCCGCTGCCCGTGAGCACGGTGAACGACGGCGACTGGCTGCGGAGATAATCGGCCAGAAGCTGGACGTCTCCCGAGCTGTCCTTGATGCCGATGATGTTGCCGTGCGCCGCGAGCTCGCCGACCAGTGCCGGCTCCAGCGCGAAGTGCATGTACTTCGGGATGTTGTACAGGATGACGGGCACGAGGCATTCGTCAGCGACCCGTCGATAGTGGCTCGCGAGCCCGGCCGGCGTCACCGCTTCGCCGTAGTAGTGCGGAGCGACGACGAGGACGGCATCCGCTCCGCGCTCCGCGGCTTCGGCGCAGCGGCGCGCCGTGGTGCGGGTGGACTCGCCGCCTGTCCCGGCGATCAGCCACGCGTCAGCCGGCACCAGCTCTCGGGCCCACTCGATGAGCTGACGACGCTCCCCCTCGTCCAGCAGCGCCGCCTCGCCAGTCGAGCCGCTGACGACGACGCCGCGCATTCCGGCCTCGAGGTGAGCCTGGATGTTCGCTCGGAATGGCCCCTCCGAGAGCGCCCCATCCTTCTGACCGAACGTGGTCACCACCGGCGTGAAGACGCCGGCGAGCGAGCGGCTCACTTCTCGAAGAGCCTCGTCATGTCATTGT
>JALZAQ010000032.1 GCA_030948255.1 Gemmatimonadota bacterium | reverse complement strand
CACGTCGACTGCGCTGACGAAGCCGATCGAGGTGACCGGCCAGATGTCGGCCACGCTCTGGGCGGCGACCGATGCCAGGGACACCGACTGGAACGTGATGCTGCTCGACGTCTTTCCCGACGGGCACGCCGAGCGCGTGCAGGACGGGGTGGCGCGGGCGCGATTCCGCCATGGATTCGACGTGGGGGGGGAAGTGCCGCTCACGCCCGGGAAGGTCGAGCGGTACGACTTGGATCTGTGGTTCACGTCGCGCGTGTTCGAGCCCGGACACCGGCTCAGGGTGAGCGTGTCGTCGGCCCTCTTTCCCAAGTACGATCGGAACCTGAACACCGGCGGGAACAACGAGCGCGATAGCACGTTCGTGGTGGCGCATCAGCGGCTGGTGCACGATACGGCGCATCCGTCGCATGTGGTGCTGCCGGTGATACCGAGGTAGAGCCGACACAGCGTAGACACCGCAGGCTTGCGAGGACCGCTACCCTTGACTAGCGCACCTTGCGGGCGGCGGTGACCTGCCCGTCTGGCCAGGTGAGGAGGTAACCAGTTACTCGGCCGGCCCGATCGCGAACAAATACGGTCAACCCGGGGTCTCCCGCCGTGAAGAACGCCTCGCGGGTCGCGGCGCGAACAGGAGTGGCGGTCGTGTCACCGTGCCCTGATAGAATAGTTGATTGCCGCGGCGGGTGAACGTCTCGATGTAGCCCGGCCACCATTCGTACCGGCCGACGTACTCATCCAGAATCGCGCGCGCGACGACGATGGGCTTTGGCGAGGCGACGGCATGGGTTTCCGCATGTCGCAGGAGGAGCCATTGATCCCCTCGATGCACGAAGACGTCGAGGAGGCGGTACGGGGATGTCACATCGCGCGAGCCATAGCGCTCGCGGAGGACGCTCCAGTAATCCACGAGGGCCAGTCCTTCCGCGAAGTGCACGTGAAGACTGTCGATGTCCCGACGGATCCGCGTCGTCTCCCGACCCGCTGCGGCGATGATGTGGATGCGTTGGCTGAGCGTCTGCCGAGTCCCATCATCCTCGAGATACTCCAGCGCCGGATCGACCAGACGGCTTTATCCCGCAGTGTCCGCGTTGTTGTGAGCGGCCCTCTGGTCCGCGATCAAACTTCGAAACACTGCGTCCGAGCTATCTGACGATGCGGAGGATTGAGCGTAGGACGACGACGCGGAGATGATGCACGCGGTCCACACCAGCCAACCACTCGGTACGCGCATGAGAATCCCTTTGGGGTGTGAACTGAACGCGGTCACACGAGAGTGTCGGAGCCAGTAAGGCTCAAGGTAAACAAGAACTGGAATTCCGCCCAAGCTTGACGCCCCGACCTCCCCGACCGATATCCGGGGGTGCCCCACGACCACTCTCCGCCCGCCGGCGCCGCGCTCGAGCGCGTGATGGGGGTGCGCGCACTTACCGCCTCTGCCTTCAACATGACCGTGGGATCCGGGATCTTCATCCTCCCAGCCGCGGTCGCCGCGCTGATCGGCGCCGCAGCTCCGGTCGCGTACCTCATCTGTGCGTTCGCGATGGCGCTCGTGGTCCTCTGCTTCGCGGAGGCGGGGAGCCGAGTGTCGCGCACCGGGGGCGCCTACGCGTACGCGACCGCCGCGTTCGGCCCGTTCGTCGGCGCGCTCACCGGGGCGCTGCTGTATGCTGGCGCCGGAGCGATCGCGAGCGCGGTCGTCATGAACGCCTTCGCCGGAACGCTCACCGTGCTCACGCCGTCGCTCGGCGCCCCGCTCGCGCGCATGACGATCATGGCGCTCGCCTACGGCGCACTCGCCCTGCTGAACATCCGCGGCTCCAAGCCGGGGGTGCGCACTATGGAGATCTTCTCGCTCGGCAAGCTCGCTCCGCTTCTCGTGCTGGTGGCGTTCGGGTTGTTCGTGATGCATCGCGAGAATCTCGTGATTCCGGCGCTTCCGCCGGCGAGCGACATGGGTCGCGCGTGCGTGTCACTGATCTTCGCCTTCCTCGGTTTCGAGAACGCCCTCAATCCGAGCGGCGAAGTGAAGGATCCGCACCGGTCGGTGCCGCGGGCGGTGCTGCTGGCGCTCGGGTTGGTGACCGTGCTCTACCTCGCAGTCCAGATGGTTGCGGCGGGAGTGCTCGGGCCGCAGCTCGCGAAGGAAACGGCGGCGCCGCTCGCCGCGGTGGCGGGGGTCGTGTTCGGCAGCGCCGGAAGCAAGCTCATCCTGCTCGGCACCCTCGTATCCACCTTCGGCTACCTGAGCGGTGACGCGCTCACTTCTCCTCGCGCCCTGTTCGCGCTCGCAGAGGATCGCGTGCTCCCGGCCTGGCTGGCGAGGGTCCACCCGTCGTTCCGCTCCCCGTGGCTGGCGATCACCACGCATGCTCTGCTCGCCTTCGCGCTGGCATCCAGTGGGAGCTTCGCGACCCTGGTCGTCGTCGCCAACGTCGCGATATTGCTCATGTACGGCGTCGTCTGCGTCGGGCTCTTCCAGCTGCGCCGCAAGAACGTCCGCGCGGCAGGCGATCCATTCGTGGTGCCTGGGGGCCCGGTCGTGCCGATCGCCGCGGCCGCGGTGCTGGTCTGGCTCCTCTCCACCGCGACGCGCGCGGAGTGGCTCGCCACCGGGATCACGCTCCTGCTCGCGTCGGCGCTCTATGCGGCGTCGTCGATCACGCGGCGCCGTGCGGAGGGCGGGCGCGCAGCCTGATCGTGCCAGGCCTCACCACCCCCCACCGAGCGCCTTGTAGAGCTGCACCCCCGCGACAAGCTCCTGCCGCTGCGCCTGCGTGAGCGCGATCTCGGCGGAGAAGAGGTTGCGCTCCGCGTCCAGCACCTCGAGATAGCTCGCGATGCCCGGTGACGCTCGCGCACGTCTTGGGCGTACAACACGAAATGTTCGAGCTGTGAACGAAGGACGCCGCAACGCTCCCGATATCCGCTTCCTCCGATTCCGAAGGTCGCTCCAGCGTGTCACTGCCCCTCGCGTGCCCGTGCGCTTGTAGCGCATTGTACAGGAGCTCGAAACAGTACGCACATCCACTTCGCACGGTGAGGGAGCGATGAACCGATCAACCATAGTGGGTGTTGCCCTAGCTCTCGTCGCCGGACTGACAAGCGCAACGGTGTTTGCGCCTACTTCCGTGGCCCAGGCCACGTGTGCCGCCGGTCAGACGCTGAGCGCCGGCGTATGCGTAAATCTGCCCGTCGGGGCGCCGTGCCCTACCGGCGTCGCCAATGGTATCGGCGGATGCGTCGCGCCACAGACGGTCACTTGCGCGGCGGGCCAGACGATGAACCGCGGCGTGTGCGTGAATATGCCGATTGGCGCCGCGTGCTCGACGGGAGTCGCCAATGGCACGGGAGGATGCGTCGCGTCACAGTCTGTCACCTGCGCGGCGGGTCAGGCGATGACGGCCGGCGTATGTGTGAATCTGCCCACCGGCGCGGCGTGCCCGGCCGGGGTCGCCAATGGCACCGGCGGGTGCGTGGCTTCGCAAACGGTCACCTGCGCGGCGGGTCAGGCGATGACGGGCGGCATATGCGTGAATCTGCCGGTTGGCGCCGCGTGCTCGACCGGAATCGCCACTGGTACCGGCGGTTGCGTGGCGCCCCAGACGGTCACCTGCGCGGCGGGTCAGACGATGAACGCCGGCGTATGCGTCAATCTGCCGGTTGGCGCCGCGTGTCCGACCGGAGTCGCCACTGGCACCGGCGGGTGCGTCGCAACGCCGACGGTCACTTGCGCGGCGGGTCAGACGGTCAAGGCCGGTGCATGCGTGAATCTGCCGGTCGGCGCCGGGTGCCCCACAGGAGTCGCCAATGGAACCGGCGGGTGCGTCGCGCCAGCGCCGCTCACCTGCGCGGCGGGTCAGACCGTCGGGGCCGGTGCCTGCGTGAATCTTCCCGCCGGCGCCGGGTGTCCCACCGGAGTCGCCGATGGCACGGGCGGGTGTGTCGCGCCACCGCCGGTCACTTGCGCGGCGGGTCAGACCGTCAGGGCCGGTGCGTGCGTGAATCTGCCGGTCGGCGCCGGGTGCCCGACGGGAGTCGCCGATGGCACCGGCGGGTGTGTCGCGCCGGCGACGGTCACCTGTACCGCGGGTCAAACGATGAAAGGCGGCGCATGCGTGAATCTGCCGGCCGGTGCCGCATGCCCGAGCGGAGTAGCCGATGGTACCGGCGGATGCTTGAGGACGAGGATCACCTGTACGGCGGGACAGACGCTGAAGCGCGGCGCATGCGTGAATCTGCCGGCCGGCGCCGCGTGCCCGACGGGAGTCGCCAATGGCACCGGCGGATGCGTGGCCCCGCCGCCCCCCAGCGGGGACTATTCCCATCTGAACACCTTCGACGAAATCGCGATGCAAAGGAGACCCGCGACGACCAGGGCGCCGACGTCCACCAGGTGAGCTGACCAACTGTCTCCCCGCCAGATGCCCTCCAGGAGCGATACGGAATACGTCAGTGGCATCACGCGCGCAACGGACCGCAGCACCGGCGGCAATGACGCGATGGGTACGAATATCCCTGATAGGCCAATCATGGGATACAGAATGAGCGCACCGATCGGCTGAGCGAATCGCGCCGTTGGAACGATGCTCGCGATCACAAAACCGATCGACAGGATGCTCGCGACGCTGATGAGAAGGGCGAGGGCGAATCCGATGACCGGCACGCCCGCGCCGATCGACACGTATCGCTTGCCGACGGCAATCATCAACGTCATCGTCGAGACGGTGAGCACGAGCTTCACCAGCACATGCGCGGTAAGAATGGTATACGGTCGCAATGGCGTGGCGCGGAGGCGCTTCAGGATGCCCCCCTCGCGATAGATGGAGATGATCGTCACCAGCGACAACACCGCGCTGATCGCGATGAGCGTGGACACGAAGACCGGAACGCCGCTGTCGCGAAAGAATCCGGTCGAGGTCGCCTGAAGGCCGCGAGGAGCCAGTTTCCCCAGCACAACGAACGCCAGGACGGGGAAGACAATGGTCCCCACCGCGCCGAGCGGCTCGCGCAGAAAGATCTTGATCTCGAGCCAGGTCAGCTCCCAGAGTCCGCGCATCTGAATGGCTAGTCGCGGATGGAATGGCCGGTGAGCTTGAGGAAGACGTCCTCGAGGCTCGGCAGCACCGTTCGAAAGTCCGTGACCCGGATGCGATGCTCGGACAGGCATCCGAGGACGTCACTCACGAAGGACTCGTCGGACCCGCTCAGAGTGTAGCGAGCACCGTCGCGTGACACAGAGAGCACTCCTCGAATGGCCGCGAACCGCTCTTCGCAATGAGGGTCCGCCGTAACGAGGATGACACTTCGCTGCGGGCAGTGGCGCGCGACAAGCTCCGCAGGGGTGCCGAGGTCGATGATCCTCCCGTGCTCGAGGATGGCCACGCGATCGCACAACCGCTCCGCCTCTTCCATGAGGTGAGTCGTGAGAAACACCGTCTTGCCGCGCTCGCGGATGCCGCGGACGAGATCCCAGATTGCGTGACGCGCCTGCGGGTCGAGCCCGGTCGTGAGCTCGTCGAGAAATACCACTTCCGGATCGTTGATCAGCGCCAGGGCGATGAACAGACGCTGCTTCTGACCTCCCGAGAGCGTCATGAACCAGGCGTCGCGCTTGTCGGCCAGGCCAAGCTGCTCGAGCAGCCGGTCGCCGGCGCCAGACTTCCGCCGGTACAGCGACGCCCAGAGATGCATGGCTTCCCACACCTTGATGCGCTTCTGCAACTGTGCCTGCTGCAGCTGAACGCCGATGCGCTCCTGCAGGGCGTAGGGGTCGCGAAAGGGATCGAGGCCGAGCACGGTGATCGTGCCGCGATCCGGCCTGCGAATCCCCTCGACACACTCCATGGTGGTCGTCTTACCCGCGCCGTTGGGGCCGATCAACCCGAAAATCTCTCCGTCAGTGACGTCGAGCGATACCTCGTCCACGGCCACGAGCCTGCCATAGCTCTTCCGGATGCCGGAAATGCGGATGACAGGACTGGCGCTCAGTGTTGCGGTCACAGCGTGAGAAAGGGTGACTGTGTGTGGTCGAGGCGAGACGAGTGGCGTATGACTCGAGAGATGATAGCGCTGCGCCGTCCGCGACGACACTTGACCCGGTTGCGGGCTGGATGCAAACTGTTTCTCTCGCCGTCCCCCATCGCTGGAGAACCGCCATGCGTGCAACACTCGGACTCTGTCTCGTGGTCGCTCTCGCCAGCCCCGTCCTCGCGCAGCCGAATGCCGCATTGAAGGCCGTGAATAAGGTCCGCACTGCCGCCCTGGATGACGGGAACGCAAAGATGTGGGGCAAGTACACGACTGAGGATTTCCTGGTCATTGGAGCCGACGGGAGTGTGAAGACGAAAGAGCAGCGGTTCGCAGAGATCGACGGCCACCCGAGAACGCAGAAAGCCGCCGTGAGTGACGAGCGCTGGCGCGTCTATGGTGGGGCAGCGGTCCACACGTCCCTTTCCGAGCTTGCCGGCGGCAAGCCCACCCGCATCACGGCGGTGTGGGTCAAGGATCACGGCACGTGGAAGACCGCCTCGGTCCAACTCACCACCGTCGGGGAAACACCTCCCCCTACCGCCAAGTAAGACACTGGCCGATCTCGACTGGCGCCTCCTCCGCGATTGCGCGCGTTTGGTCCACCGCCGCTCCGGACGCCGGAGAGCCTGGATGCAGGCGAGCGACGCACAACGTGCGATGTGTGATGTGTGATGGTGTCCGGAGCCGTCGATCTTTGACGCTCGGCGCCATCCTCGCTTTGCTCGGCGCAGTGCCGACAACCGCGACGGTACTGGCGCAGGGCGCAGCGCGCGACGCGCTTGGACAGGTGCACTTTCCGGTCTCATGCTTGGCCCCCGCGCAGGCCGAGTTCGACCATGCGGTGGCACTGCTCCACCACATGACGTATCCCGACGCGCGCGCCGCGTTTGAGAAGGTGGCCCGCCTCGACCCCCGGTGCGCAATGGCGCATTGGGGAATCGCGATGACGCTGTTCCAGCCACTCTGGCCGACGCGACCGAATCCGCCGGATCTCCAGCGCGGGTGGAATGAGGTCGGGTCGGCCAGGACGCTGCACCCGCCGACCGCGCGCGAGAGTCTCTTCGTGGGGGCAGTCGAGGCATTCTACCGCGAGCCGGCATCGGCCGATTACTGGAGCCGGATCGGTCGGTGGGAAGCCGCAATGAAGGTGGTCTACGATGCGTTCCCGCAGGACGAGGAAGTCGGCGCCTTCTATTCGCTCGCGCGCCTCGCCACGTCGCCGCCGACCGACACGACTGCGTCGCATCAGGCGGACGCTGCACGGATTCTGCTCGGCATCCTCGCCAGGGATCCCGGTCACCCAGGCGCTCTGCACTACCTCGTGCACGCAAATGACGTCCCTGGGCGGGAACGGGACTCCCTCGACTTCATCCGCAAGTACGAGCGCATCGCGCCGGACAACCCGCATGCGCTGCACATGCCTACGCACATCTACGTCCGCCACGGCGATTGGCCTGCCGTGATCGGTGGCAACCTGCGAGCCGCGGATGCGGCGCTGCGGCATCCAGCCGGAGTGCGCGGAGAGCTCGTGTGGGACGAGTTCCCCCACGCCATCGAATATCTCATCTATGCACTGTTGCAGCAGGGCGCGGACGACGAGGCGGCGCGACAGCTGCGCCGACTCCGAAGCACGGGCCACCTCGAGCCGACGTTCAAGAGCGCGTTCCACCTCGCGTCGACCCGGGCGCGCTATACGCTCGAGCGACGGGCGTGGAGCGAGGCCGCGTCGATCGTGCCGCGCCAACCCCACACGCTCGACTGGGATCGCTTCCCATGGGCCGAGGCCATCGCGTGGTTCGCGCGCGGGCTCGGGGCCGCTCACATCGGCAACGTGTCCGAGGCGCAGCACTCGCGACGGCGGCTGGGCGGGCTCGACACCGTCGCAACCGCGCGTGGCGAGGAGCTGTTCGCGCGCCAGATCCGGATACTTCGTCTCGAGCTCGATGCGCAGCTTGCCCACGTGAGAGGTGACAGCGCAGCGAGCATCTCGCTACTGCAATCCGCCGCGGATCTCGAGCGATCGACGCCGAAGCACGGCGTGACACCGGCGCCGACGGTGCCCGCGCTCGAGCTGCTCGGCGATCTGCTCAGCGATCTGCACCGCCCCGGCGATGCGCTCACGGCGTACCGGCGCTCGCTCGAGCTGTATCCACGCCGGTTCAACGGTCTTCTGGGCGCAGCTCGCGCCGCTCACGCGACCAGCAACGACACGCTGGCCGCGATGTACTACCGCGAGCTGCTTCACGTGGCGTCGCCGAGGTCGAGGCGGAGCGCCGTCGGCGAGGCTGGCGCGTTCCTGGGACGCGGCCGCTCGCGCGACGCATCACCGCCAGTCGAAATGAGGGGCAACGGGCGGTCGGATAACGCGCGGCGTTACGGGCGAAGGATGAATACGACCGTCGGGTCGACCGGATACCGTCCGAATCGCGACCCATAGATGGCGAGACCGCCCGGCATCGCGTCGTCCACCTCGAGCCGGACAACCACCTCGCCTGCCTGTGCCGCTTTCGCGAGTGCGGTGGCGGGAATGGGCACCCTGAGCAACTGCCCGTAGGAGCCCGCCTCGCGCAGATAGCGATCGTGCTTCTGCGAGTGCCACGAGAGGATGCCACGATGATCCGCCGGGTCGTCCTCGAGCTCGTAACGACCGGCGATCTGACCGTTCACTCGGACGGTGACGGCACTCGGGAAGGGCGTCACGCCGGTCATGGGGTAGGCATTGCGGTTCCGGCTGGGGTCCTGCAAGCCGCCGCCGCGCATGTAATCGCCGTTGTCGCGCACGGTGGTGTCGCGATCCTTGCCGAGCAACCGCTTCGCCGACGCTTCGACGATGAACACTCCCTCCCCGACCCGGACCGGCTCGAGATCGCGCGGCCAGGGGATCCGGTACTCGAAGAATCCCGAGCCGGCGCCGTTCACCTTGAGGCTGTCCATCACCGTCCATGTCTTGCTCGACCAATGCGCGGCGCGGTACGCGGCCGGGCTCACGCGCGCGAGCCGGGCGCGCCGTCCGTCGGCGAGCGGCAACTCCTCCGGCACGCCGCCCTCCACGACGAAGGTCGTGAAGTTCCGCTGAATCACGGTGCCGGCGGCGTCCGCGAGTCGGGTCGCGAGCACGACGACGGCTGACTCGTTCGGCATCGTGACTGCGACGGGAGCGAGCGGCTCGGACGACCAGGGGCGGAAGGGCAGCCGTCGAGTCGAGGTCGCGTACGTCTTTCGCTCGCCGAGCGCGTTCCACCCGGAAAGCTCGAAGCGGAGCGTGAGCGAATCGCCGTACGCTCGGCTATCCGAGAGGAACGATGCGTACAGCGGCACCTGAACGACCTCGCCCGGGCGTGCCGCCTCACTCATTCCGGTTCCCACGGCGACGTACAGTGGCGCGTGCAGATCGCGGAGCGACATGCCGTCCACCAGCTCGCCGAGCCCCGTCTCCTTCTTCGTGCGATCAGCGTGCCAGTAGCCGTTCCATTCGTTGATCACGTCATCCAGCTCGGTGTAGAGGCAGCCGGCGAGCCTGGGGTGCCGGCGAAACACGTTGACAGCGAGGTGGTAGTCCCAGCTCCAGTCCACGTCGCCGGTGGATCCTTCGTAGCCCCACACGTTGCCAAACTCGGAGTTGAGCATCGGCTGCTGCGCCTGCGAGTAGCCGCGCTCGAAGTTCCACGGGGAGCCGGCGCGCGTGCTGTCGTCGATCATGCGGAGATGCTTTTCCCACTCCCATCCGGGCAGGTAGTTGTGCCACGAATTGAGGTCGGTGACGGTGTGGCCGTGACCGCAGCAGGGGGAGTTGTCCTCCACCAGCCGGGTGGAATCGAGCTGCTTCGCGAGATGGACGCTCTGTATCACCCGCTGCTGCGTGGCCGGCAGATACGTCCCGTCCTTCGAGAGCAGCCCCCACGCCTCGTTGTACGCGACCCACGAGAAGATGGCGGGATGGTTGTAGTCGCGCTCGATCATCCGGCGCATCGCGTAGTCGTGCTCGCCGAACGCCGCCGAGTCGGGCGGACCCCACCAGTTGGGGACGTCGGCCATGATCAGGACGCCCAGCCGGTCGGCCCAGTACAGCTTGCGTGGCGCCTCGATCTTGATGTGCTCGCGCAATCCTGTCAGCCCGATCTGCCGAGCCTGAAGGATCTCGCGGCGGAGCGCGGAATCGGTCGGGAAAGTGTAGAAACCGGTCGGGTGATACGCCTGGTCGAGCGACAGTTGCAGGTAGATGGGTTTGCGATTCAGCGCGACGTAGGGGATGGTGGTGCCCGGAAGCATCACCACCGAGATCTCGCGCATCCCGAAGTACGTGTCCACACTGTCAGCAGCCATGCCGTCTCCGCGCAACGTCGCGGCGACGTGGTATAGATACGGATCATCGGGCGACCAGAGCCGCGCATCGGGAACGGCAACCTCGAAGCGAAGCTGCCGTGCGCCGCGTGGGACGCGGGTCGCGACCGCCACTGGGAGCGTCGCCTGCGTCGCCGTCAGCGAGTCATCGCCCTTCCTGAACCCCAGGCGCAGCGTCATCGCCACGGGCGCGGGCTCCCGCAGCTGCGCTTCGACCGCCACCCGACCGCGCGTGATGCTCGGCGTGAAGTGCACGTACTCGAGCGGATCGCTGCCGCGCGCCTCGAGGTACACGGTCTGCCACATCCCCCGCGCCTTCCCGTAGCCTTGCTTGCCCTCGAGCTTGAACGGGTGGGGCGCATCGTCGACCCGCAGGGTGAGGCGCTGCGCCGAGTCATACTTGAGGTTGCGTGTGAGCTCCATCGAGAACGGTGTGTATCCTCCTCGATGCTCGCCGAGCGGCGCTCCGTCGAGCCACGCCGATGTCCGCCAATCGGACGCGCCGACGACGAGGAAGACACGCTTGCCGCGCCAGCTTTCCGGCACGGTCACGGTGCGCTGATACCACCCGATGTCCGCGCTGTCGGGCACGCCGGAGAGCGGCGCACCCCACGAGAAAGGGACAAGTATGGCGTGCGGCGTCGCCAGCGCTCCGTCGAACCATCGCGCGCGCTCTCCCTCATCCTTTGCGTCGAAGCTGAACTGCCAGCGTCCGTTCAGGTTGACCCAGTCAGGGCGTTGAAAGTCCGGGCGCGGGTGCTCGGGGAGGGGGATCTGTTCTGCGCGCGGCTGTGCGTGCGCCGAACTGGCCGACAGGAGCGCGAGCGTGGCGCCGAGGCCGAGCACACTGCGCATCGCACACGAGGAAGAAAAACTCATCGGGTTGAGTGTGCGCCACCAGCTTGCGCTTGACAAGGACCGGCGCGAACTCCTATCCAGTCCAGCCGTCTTCGTGGCGATCCGCACCGGCTTGAACGGCAGGCCGACCAATAAAGGAGGAGAGAAATGTCCCAGCGACCTGTGCCCCACGCCATGACGACCACCGCCATGTCCCTCGATGGTTACCGCTCCACCAAATCGCTCGGCGTGGTCAGGGGAGTGACAGTGCGGTCCCGTTCCGTGCTCGGCACATTCGGGGCCAAGCTCCAGAGCCTTGTCGGCGGCAATATCACACTGCTTACCGAACTGTGCGAAAAAACACGCGCGGAGGCGTTCGATCTCTTGCTCGCGCACGCTCAGGAGCTAGGAGCAAATGCGGTGGTGGCGATTCAGTACGATGCCACCGAAGTGATGCCCGGGGTAACTGAAGTCCTCTGCTACGGCACCGCCGTTGTTGTGGTGCCGGCGTAGGCGTCGCGTGTTGGAACGGTGCCGTCGCACCGTCGGGGCCTCGCAGTTTCATCTCTACATCCCTAGACATCGATGCCCATGACCCAGCCAAAGCTCGCCATCTAGCTTGGCGGTTGCTCGGGCGGTCTGGTGCTTTCCACCGCAGGAGAGTCCGCCGTTCGTGCGGATGGGGTGTTCACTATCGGTGGGCTAGGGTTCACTCCACTTTAGAGCATGTCACCGTCTGGCCCGTTCGTTGTCCGACCGGCGCACGCTGGAGATCGGGCAGCTGTTCTCGCGCTCGTTCCGCGACTGCGCGCTTTTGGTCCACCGCCTCTACGACCGCCGGAGAGCCTGGATGCAGGCGAGCGACGCACGCTTGACCGGTTCTTCGACGCGCCTTTCGAGGGCGCCGCGCTCTGGGTTGCCAGTGGCCCCGACGGGGCCGTGGTCGGGGTGGCCTATGCTGAACCCGCGGTCGACTACTTCACCGAGGAAACTCACGCGCACCTTGGTATCCTCGCCGTGGCCGCGGAGACGGAGGGGCATGGTGTCGGACGTGCTCTGATTGCGACGGTCGAGCGATGGGCGGCGGCGCAAAACTATCGATTCGTGACACTCAACGTCTTCGCCAACAATGAACGAGCCGCTGCTGTGTACGAGCGGGCGGGCTACGCACGCGACACGGTGAGATACGTCAAAGAGCTTCGACCCGCTGACGCCCTCCCAATAATCGGGGCCAGCTCGACGTAGCCGAGTCGGAGCGTGCGGTGCGAAGTGTCACGCGTGCGCGCCCGCGTTTCGGCGCTCCGGTCCGCAACAGGTCGCTGGGCTAACCTCTCATCTGTCCCAGCAAGTCAGCGAGCCACAAAGCGGTACCTCCCCGACTGTACCGTGAAGACCGCCGCATCCCCCTCCATTCGAGCGAAGCGCACCCCGTTCGATCGGCTCGCAGGCTTCCCACTCTCGGTGACACGCTCGACACCCTTGGCGGGCACGTAGACGGTCGCCGAGGTATTCGCCGGAATCGTCACATCCTCCGTGAACGTCAGGCCATCCGTGCGCCAACCGGATTCAATCCTGCCCCGTATGGAGTCGTAAGACCCCTTGACCCACGTCAGCCCGCCGCCCGGTATCGGATGCAGCACGAAGTGCTCGTACCCCGGCTGATCGTCGTCGTTGTTGATGCCGAGTATCACACGATACATCCACTCGGCGACCGCGCCGATCGCGTAGTGATTGAACGAGTTCATTCCCTTGTCCTGAAAGCCGCGGCCTTTGACGTATCCGTCCCACCGCTCCCAGATCGTCGTCGCGCCATTCCTTATGGAATAGCCCCAGCTCGGAAAGGTCGTGTTGTTGACCAGCTTGTACGCGACGTCCGACCGCCCCGCTCGCGAGAGCTCCAGCATCATGCGGTAGGTGGAGTGGAAGCCCGTCGACATGTGCCCGTGATACGCGTCGATCCCCTCGAGCATGTACGCGACGGCGGACGCACGTTTGCTCTCCGGCAAGAGACCAAAGTGCAGCGCAAGGGCGTATCCCGCCTGGGTATTCCCCTCGACGCGGCCGTCCTCCGTCACGTACGCCCTGTTGAAGGCTGCCTTGATGTCGTTGAAGAGCGCGCCGTATTGTCGTGCCTCCGCGTCATTACGGAGTGCGGTGGCCATGCGCGAGACGAGATCGGTAGCGTACGCGAACATCATCGTCGCGAAGACGGGCTTCGGCACCTCCCCGCCTTTGTGCGGCATGGTCGAATCATTCATGGTGTCGGCATTCAGCCAATCACCGTAGTCATTGCCGCGTTTCTCTTTCCAAAGCAGGTCTGGATTGTTGGCGCGAATGAATTCGATCCACCGCTTGGACGCGTCGTAGTTCTCCCGCAGCTGGCGTGCATCACCGTACTGCTGCCAGAGACGCCAGGGCACGACGACGCCCGCGTCTCCCCATCCCGGCACGCCCATGAAGTCGGGGCGCTTCATGTCGACGAGCCGCTGCCGGAATGGCTGCGGCGAGAAATCGGCGAAGCGGCCATCCGGCGCCTGCCCATCGCGCACGTCCCTCATCCACTTGGTGAAGAACGCGCCCATGTCCGCGTTGTAGATGCTCGTGCCGCTGAACACCTGGATGTCACCCATCCACCCCAGGCGCTCGTCGCGTTGCGGACAGTCCGTGGGAATCCCGATCATGTTGTCGCGCTGGGTCCATCGCACGTTCTGCCACAACTTCGTGATCAGGGGCGACGATGTCTCGAAGCTGCTCCCCTCGGTCAGCGCCGAGTTGATCTGACGCCCGACGACGTCCGTGAGACGAGGCTTGGATCGAAGGCCGGTCACCTGCACATAGCGAAAGCCGTGATAGGTGAAATGCGGCTCGAACATCTCGGGTCCGGTCGATCCGCGCAACGTGTAGCGGTCCGTCTGGCGCGCTCCCCGAAGATTGTCGGTGTACACCGTCCCCTCATCGCGGAGCATCTCGGCATGGGAGAGCGTGATCGTGGTTCCCGCCGCGCCGCGCACGGAGATACGCGTCCAACCCACCATGTTCTGCCCGAGATCGAAGACATACACGCCCGGTGACGGCTCGGTGACGGAAATCGGGTTGACGTCCTGCGTGATGCGAATCGGCTCGTTGGGCTGCGCGACCAGCTGCGTGCTGGCGCTCGATGCCACGTCGGCGACCGACCAGTGAGAGTCGTCGAAGCCGGGCGTGTCCCACCCGGGCATCTCCTTGCGCGCGTCGTAGCTCTCGCCGTTGAGAATATCGGCGGAGCGAATCGGTCCGTCGCGCGTGACGCGCCATGTGCTGTCGGTGACGATGCGCTTAGTCGCGCCCGTACGTATGTCCGATGCAATCTCGAGCTGACCGAGGAAGCGCGGATGATCCCCGTAGATGTTGCGCGATTGGCCAATGAGCGCCTGAGCCAGCCCGATACCGCCCGCGTACCATCCGTCGCCGAGGAGCGCCGAGATGACGTTGTCGCCGGCGTGGAGTATCGGAGTCACGTCGTATGCCTGGTACTGCGTGCGGGTGCGATAGTCGGTGAATTCCGGCGCGAGTACGTGGTCGCCGACGCGGTGGCCGTTGATGTGGAGCTCGTAGGCACCGAGCGCGGAGGCATAGACGATTGCCCGCGCCGGCCTGGAGGTGAGCGTGAACCGGTGACGGAGCGCTGTCGCGGCGACGTTATCGACCGAGGGGAGCGGATCGCCGATCCACTGCGCGGACCAGTCGGTCTTGTCGAGAAGCCCCATCGACCAACGGGCGGGCTTGCTCCATCCTGATGGCGCGCCGGACTGGTCCCAGATACGCACCTTCCAGAAGGCCTGTTGGCGGCTCGTGAGTCGAGCGCCCTGGTACTCGATCTGGTTCTGGTGGTTGCTCTGTATCTTGCCCGGATCCCAGAGGTCGGCCTTGTCCGCCGCAAGGTTGGCCCGAGTGCTCGCCACCTCGATCTGATACGCACTCTGGGTGACCCCGCGTGCGGTGCCGGCATCGATGATCCAGCTCAGCCGTGGGATGCGGGCGTCGAGTGAGAGTGGATCGACGAGGTATTCGGTGCGGAGGGTGACGGGGCGGACGGAGCTGGCTCGCTGCGCCCAGTCGCCGTGTGGGCGGGGAAGCAACAAGCCAGCACTCAGCAAGGCGGTTGGCAGTGCTCGTCTGCGCATGCGTCCATCCTGGTGAAAGAGATGGCGCACCAGGGTCGCCACTCCAAACAGTATGTCTACGCTAGCGTCAGTATATGTCGAGATCGTGCGCCGAGACCACGCGTCCGCGGTAGCGGCTGCGCACCTCGCGAAGGAGGTCGTCATCGCTGGCGCCCGAGAAGTACAGTTGGTGATAGAGCACCAGCAGCTTGGGGTGCGCGTTTGCCGCGATCTCCGCGAGTTGATAGGTCGACGTGTGGGCGGTGGCGTGATACGCCTGTGCACTCGGGTGCAGCTTGGAGAACCCCTCCGCTGCGTACACCTCGTGCGACAGCACGTCGCATCCCGCGCACTCGCGCGCGATGGCGGCGCTGGGACCTGTGTCGCCGGAGATGACGATCGTGCGATCCGTGGTCTCCACCCTGTAGCCGAAGGCATGCGGCCACACTCCGTGAGGCACGTCGAACGAATTCACGACGAGGTTGGAGTCACGATAGACGACTCCGGGTGCGGCGACATCCGTCCCGCGCACCTGTCAGGACACCGCCGCCCCGCCCGTCTGGGTTCGAATTTCGCGATCCCCCGCCCACGCCGCGACAATGTGCTCCATCATGGCGCCGATTCCCGGCGGTCCATAGACAGTGAGCGGGCCGCCTCGACGGAATAGGGCGTTGGGACCGTGATGGTACACGAGCGCCGGAAGTCCCAGTGTGTGGTCGGAATGAAGATGGGTGATGAAGACGGCGGGAATCGTGTCGATCTGCGTGCCCCTTGCCACGGCCTCGAGCATCCGGCGCTCCACGCCCGGGCCCGCGTCGAAGATGTAGAGGGCGCCGCACCAGAACGCCGATGCTCGTGCCGGAATGGCTGGCATCGATGATCGGGGTGCCTGTGCCAAGAATCAGGATCTGTGTGTGCGCCGTCGACAGCGGTGCTGGCGGCGATGGCGGTGTTGGCGACTGGGCGGACAGCAGCGGCGCTGCGCTCAACAGTAGGCCGAGGACAGCGGTCGCAAGCGGGTATCTCGGGCAACAGCTGCCCCGGTCATCAAGAACGAGGTGCATCTCTCGGCCACACAGATCGGGATCTTGTTGGGGGCGTTTTTCTGGACGGATATGCCGAGTCAGCTTCCCCGGTCGCCGCGGGCGCCGTCGTCCGCGCCCTTCTTCTCCACGGTCACGGTCGTCTTCATCCAGGGGTGGATGCAGCACATGAACCGGACGGTCCCGCTCTTCGCGAACGGCTCCTCGGTGTCACTGCCGCCCGGCGGCACGAACTCCGCTCGAGTCAGCGTCTTGCACTCCGGCGCGACGTCCGGTGTGCCGGCGAGCTGATTGAGAAACGGCACGATCCCGCCGCCGTATTTCGCGACCTTCGTGAAGGTGTGCACTTCGCCGCCACGGTTGATGGCGACGATCGTCTGGCCCACATCGGCCTCGAGCGTGGACGGATCAAAGCGCCAGGCACGCGCCGACTGGGTCGCGGTGAGCTCGGCGACGAACTTCGCGAACGTGGTGCCGCGCTTGCGAGTGCAGGTGCCCACTCCGATCGCCGCGTCGAAGGTCGCCTGATCGCACTTGTCCAGCATGTCAACCTTGATCGTGCGACGCCCCTCAGACGTCTTGTCGGCCGTCGAGCTCGAGAAGCTCGGCTGAGTGAGAGGGCTGACCGGCTCCGACGGTCGACTCGCATCAGCGCATCCGACCATCGTCGACGCGATCACGGCCAACGCGCTGCTGCACCGGATGACTGCCATGACGACCTCCCCAGCGTTGAAGGAGCGAGTGACGAGGCGCGCGTCTGCGCTGCCACGAGCGAGACCGGCGTGCCCGTCCGGTTGCGAATCGGGACAATGCGAGCGGTCTGGCGGGTAGTCAAGATGCGCGCACAGTCGCGGGCGAGCACGGTGGAACTCCCCCCCTCGGCGCGCATTCTAACCCGTGGTAGCTACCCCATGCTTCCGGGACCGGCGCCGGCCACGCCCGGGCCGCGACCCCGGAACAGTCCACACACGTCGAGCAACCCCATGCGCGCCGACAACATTCTCCTCACGATCGGCGATACGCCGCACGTGCGAATCAACCGCCTGTACCGCGACATTGCGCCCCGAGCCCAGGTGTGGCTCAAGCTCGAGCGGGCGAATCCGGGCGGGAGCATCAAGGACCGCATCGGCGTGGCGATGATCGAGGACGCCGAGCGACGGGGCATCATTCGCGAGGGCAGCGTGATCGTCGAGCCGACGTCCGGGAACACCGGTATTGGCCTGGCGATGGCGGCGGCGGTGAAGGGGTACCGCTGCATTCTCGTCATGCCGGACTCGATGTCCGTCGAGCGACGGCGCGTGCTGGCCGCCTACGGAGCGGAGCTGGTGCTCACGCCGCGCGAGATCGGGATGAAGGGGGCGATCGCGCGCGCGCAGGAGATCGTGGCCGCCACGCCGGGCGCGTGGATGCCGCAACAGTTCGAGAACGCCGCCAACGTCGAGATCCATCGCCAGACGACCGCGCGGGAGATCGCTCGCGATTTTCCCGACGGATTCGACGTGCTGATCACCGGCGTCGGCACCGGGGGCCACATCTCCGGCGTGAGCGAGGTGCTCAAGAGGACGAGCCCCAAGCTCCAGACGTTCGCCACCGAGCCGGAGAAGTCTCCGGTGCTGAGCGGCGGGACGCACACACCGCACAAGATCCAGGGGATCGGCGCCGGGTTCGTTCCGGCGAACTACCATCCCGGCACAGTTGACGGTGTCATCCAGGTGAGCGAGGAGGACGCGTTCTCCTACGCCGCCCGGGCCGCGCGCGAAGAGGGCATTCTTGTCGGCCCATCCTCGGGCGCGTCGCTCGCGGCGGTCGCGAAGAAGCTGCCCGAGCTCGCGCCGGACGTCAGGGTGCTCACCTTTTGCTACGACACCGGTGAGCGGTATCTCTCGGTCGACGGACTCTTCCCGGCGTAGCAGCATCGACCCGGTACGCCCTGCGGGACTCCGGGGCCGTTCTCTTGCGAGGAAACTCCCCGTCGGAGGCGCGAAGTCGGCCTCCCTCGACGATCCCAGGTCTCGGGTGCCGTCACGTCGAACCGGGCAAAAACCGGGTGACGCTCGCGACATCGCGCAGTCGAGCTAAACCCTGCTCCTGTCGAGGGTTGGCTTGCTGGACGTACAGTCGCGGACGCCGGCAACGCAGAGTTGGGTGTACGGCCGGAGAAAAACATCCGGATCATTGCCGCTCCGCGCTCGTCGTCCGCCGCGGAGAGGTGGTAGGTGGTGCGAAAGCACCCCAAAATCGCCGTGCGCGGTCTACGGTTATCCTTTCAGAAGGCGCAAAGCTGCCGGCCTCTCACGCCATGAAAGGCAGTTGTGTTGGACCGGTCGTCACCTAATTTGTGCGGCCTGAGCAATAGAACCCCAGGGTCGTGTGCCTCTCTCGCCTCGACCTCCGCATCAAGGAGTCCCATGTCCGGCGCTGCGGCGATTCTGCTGAACCCTCCCAACCCACCCGGATACGTCTCCAACAAGGACTCGATGGGCGGGTTCGGCCAACTCTTCCACGAGGGGGCACCCCCATTCCCGCCGTTGGACCTCCCCTATCTCGCCGGCGCCCTCGCGCACGCCGGGATGGATGTCGAGGTGGTGGAAGCGGGCGCGATGCTGTGGAGCACGGAAGAGGTGTGCGAGCGCCTGCGCAAGCATCCCGCGGTAGAGCGGGCGGTCGTCGTGGTCCGCACGTCGCTCCCGACGATCGATCACGATCTCGCCATGTGCGCCACGATCCGTGAGCAGGTGAGGCCCGGTCGCATCGTTCTCTACGGCGCGGCGGTCAAACCTTTGTTGCATCGCATCAAGCAGGACACGGTGATCGACGCCGCGATCACCGGCGAGCCGGACAAGCCCGTGCTCGAGCTGCTCGAGGGCAAACCGCTCTCGGAGATCGCGGGGCTCACCTATCGCGACGGGCAGGAGTGGCGGTCGAATCCCGACCGGCCGTTCGACAAGGCGCTCGACGCGATGCCGTTCCCGCGATGGGATCTACTGCCGTTCGAGAAGTACACGATGCCACGATCGGCGGCCGCGGGGGTGATGCGCTTCCTGCCCATGCTCTCCTCGCGCGGATGCCCCTTCGGCTGCAACTACTGTCCGTATCCGGTGGGGCAGGGACTCCCCTGGCGCCATCGGTCGCCGGCCAACGTGGTCGACGAGATGGAGCACATCGTCCGCACCTTCGGCGTCGAGTACGTGATCTTCCGCGACCCGCTCTTCTCGGCGAACAAGAAACGCGTCGCCGAGATCTGCGCCGAGATCGTGAGGCGCGGGGTGAAGGTGACCTGGCGCTGCGAGACGCGCATCGACTGCCTCGACGAGGCCACGATCGCGCTGATGGCGAGCGCGGGGTGCACGGGAGTCAACTTCGGGGTCGAGAGCAGCGACCCCGAGATCCAGAAGAACGTCGAGCGCAAGCCGATCACCGAAGCGCAGTTCGTGCAGACGATCGGCCTGCTGCGAAAGTACAAGATCAGCACCTTCGCCTTTTTCGTGGTCGGACTGCCAGGCGACACCGTCGACACGATCCTCGCGAGCATCCGCTTCGCTCTCAAGCTCGGCGCGACGTGGACGCAATTCACCGTCGCGACGCCGTTCATCGGAACGAAGCTGCACGACTGGGCGGTGTCGCAGGGATTCATCGCCAAGGACCGCTACACGATCGTGAGCAGCCACGAAGGATCGATGGGCAACGAGAACCTCACGCCGCAACAGGTGCACCTGCTGCACCGATTCGGTCAGGTTCTGGCCCGCAACGTTCTCAACCGGCGTGGGGTTCTCAAGAACGATCTCCGACACGACCCGCTGTATTCCACGCTTCGGGGCGCGGCGGACCTCGGCTCGCGGCTCGGCGGGCGCGCGATGTTCACGGTCGGATCGGCCGCGTTCCGCCTGATGCTCCATGGCGCCACGCGCGGGCCAGCCACGAAGTCGCCTCGACGCGCCGCGGTGGCCACGACGAGCGCGTGATCCTGGTTACGGGCGGCACCGGGTTCGTCGGTCGCCACCTGGTTCGCGCGCTGACCGCGCGCGGCGAGAAGGTCCGGGTTCTCTCTCGATCCTCCGCGCCATCCGCCATGGGCACCGGCGTGGAGATCGCCACCGGCGACCTGACGGACGCGGCGTCGCTCGCGCGGGCGGTGAGCGGGATCCACACCATCATCCATCTCGCGGCCCGGCTACACTCTCCGGTGCAGAGCCCGGACGAGCTCCACGAGTTCAATGTCGGCTCGACCGCCGCCATGGCCATGGTCGCTCGCTCGTCGTCAGTTCAGCGCTTCGTCCATGTCAGCAGCGGCGGCGTATACGGCGACGGCCGAACGCTCGAGCCGCACAGGGAGAGCGACACCCCCACACCCGGCAACGCCTACGAGCGCAGCAAGCTGGCCGCGGAAGGCGCGCTCAGGGATCGGCTCGCCGGCTCGAGCGTGGCGTGGGTGATTCTTCGGCCGGCGGGGATCTACGGCGCCGGACGCCCAGCCACGGCGGCGTTCTTCGACCGGGTGCGCGGCCAGCGCCTCTGGCTGCACAGTACGCCGAACGTGATCGTGCATCCCACGCACGTATCCGATGTGGTGCAGGCGTGCCTGCGCGTGCTCGACGCCAGCGGGATCGAGAGACGTGTGTTCAATGTTGCCGGGGAGCGATCTCTCCCCTTTCACGAGTTCGTCGCGATGACCGCCGACGCGTTGGGCGTCCGCGCTCGACAGCTCGTGATCCCTTCGCTTGTCGGGCGCCCGCTCGCTCGCGCCGCGGCGGGCGGGATGCGGGCGGTGGGAATGCATGTTCCGGAACGTCTCGATCGGGTCGCCCGCGCCGCGGTCAATCGAGCGCTCGACATCTCGCTCGCGCGCCGAGTCCTCGGCTTCACACCGACAGATCTCCCCGCGGCGCTGCGCGAATCAGTTGAGGCGATGCGGGCCGGCTGACCCCGTTTGACAGCGCGCCCCATCCGGCGTAAGGTGTTTCAACGCCTGTGTGCATCACCCGCTTGACGTCTCACGGTCGCGGTGTGTTTTCGCCGGTCCGTTGCCGTGGTGTCTGGTTCACGTCCGCACCCGTGGAGGCGACATGCTCAGAGCTCGCAGCCTCGTCATTCCCCTTCTGGCGATGGCGCTCGCCACCACGCAGGCCGCCGCGCAACGTCGTATCACGGGGCGGGTCACCGACCTGGCCTCGGGCGAAGGGCTGCCGGGCGCCACCGTGACGATCGTCGGGACCACCATCGGCACCATGACGAACGAGAACGGCGCGTTCGCGCTCAACGCTCCGGCGGGCCCTGCGACGCTCCTCGTGCGCCGCATCTCCTTCAAGCGGGCGACGATCGAGGTCGGCGTCACACAGACCGAGGCCAATGTGGGGCTCGTGCGCGACGTGCTGCAGCTCGAGACCCAGGTCATCACGGGCGCAGCCACCAGCGTGGCCCGACAGAATGCCGCCAACGATGTCGGCGTCGTGACCTCGGATCAGCTCTCGAACGTGCCGGCGCAGTCGGTCGAGAACGCGCTGCAGGGGAAGGTGGCGGGTCTCAGCGTCAGCTCGAACTCGGGCGCGCCGGGGGGCGGGAACCAAGTGCGGCTGCGCGGCGTCACATCGGTGTTCGGATCCTCCGACCCGCTCTACGTGGTGGACGGGGTGATCGTGAGCAACGATGCCCTCCAGCCGGGCACCAACGCGATCACCTCCGCCAACCGGAACACGTCGAACGCGACCAACCAGGACAACGGGGTGAACCGGATCTCGGATCTCAACCCGAACGACATCGAGAGCGTCGAGGTCCTCAAAGGTGCCTCGGCGTCGGCGATCTATGGATCCAAGGCCTCGAACGGCGTGATCATCGTCAAGACCAAGACGGGGACGTCGGGGCGGACGCGGCTGAACACGACGGTCCGCATCGGGACATTCGATCTCGAGAACAAGTACGGCGCGCGCCGCTACTCGCTGGCCGAAGCGGAGACCAAGGGAATCGCCGCCGGCATGTCCAAAGCCCAGGTCGATTCCAATTTCCAGTCGTGCAACGGCTTCTGCGACTTCGAGCAGCAGCTCTACGGCGAGCACCAGCTCGCGTACGAGGAGAACGTCAGCCTGAGCGGCGGCTCGACGAATGGCCGCACCTCGTACTTCGCGTCCGGGATGAACAAGTTCGATGGCGGCATCGAAAAGGGCACCGACTACAAGAAGCAGTCGCTCCGCCTCAATCTCTCCCAGCTGATCGGCGATCGGTTCGCCGTGCAGATCAACAACAACCTCATCCGCACGGTCGCGAACCGCGGGATCAGCAACAACGACAACTCGAACATCACGCCGTATTTCGTGTTCGCGGGCACGCCGAGCTTCTTCGACATGCGGCCGAGGAATGGCGTGTACCCGACCAATCCGTTCGCGCAGACGAACGTCTTTCAGGACCGCGACTTCCTCAAACTGCCGGAGGAGGTCTACCGGCTCATCTCGAACGCCAACGCGACGTTCGATGCCCTCCAGAGTCCGTCCCACTCGCTCCAGCTCCGGGTTGCGGGCGGCGTCGACCAGTTCAGCCAGCAGAACAACATCGTCTCGCCCCCATTTCTCTACTTCGAGCCGAACGACGGCCTGCCGGGGACACTCACCCAGCTCAACGGGAACGTGCTGCACGCGAACGCGGATTTCACCGCGGTCCACCGGTGGTTCCCGGCTTTCCAGGACTACTCCTTCACGACGTCTGCCGGCGTCCAGAGGGAGATCTCGCGATTGAGGTCGCTGAACATCGTCACGAGGAACACCATTCCGGGCCAGGAGAACCCTGACCAGGGCTCGAGCTCGCAGCCGTTCGCCAATCGCGAGGAAATCCACGGCCTGGCCTTCTTCGGGCAGGAGGAATTCCTGACGATGGGGGAGCGGCTTTTGCTCACGGCCGGCACTCGCGCCGAGCGCAGCACGGTGAACGGCGACATCAACAAGTTCTACTTTTTCCCCAAGGGATCCGCATCGTACAGGTTCCACACGCCGGCGAGCAACGTCGATGAGCTGAAGCTGCGCATCGCGGCTGGTCAGTCGGGGAACCAGCCGCTGTACCTTCAGAAATTCAGCCCCGCGTTCGCGAGCGGGACGTACGATGGACAGAACACCCTCCAGGCTGGTCCGGCGGAGGGCGACTCGAAGATCAAGCCCGAGCGGCAGACGGAGATCGAGACGGGCTTCGACATCACCGGCCTGTCGTCGCGCGCGTCGCTCTCCTTCACCTGGTATCAGAAGACCATCAACGATGTGATCCTCCACATCACGACCGCGCCGTCGCTCGGGAGCGTGGTGAGAATCCAGAACGGCGGGAGCATAAGGAACCGCGGGATCGAGATGCTGCTCACGGCGTCGCCCCTCCAGGGAGATCTGTCGTGGGTGACGCACACGACCTTCGCGCGGAACCGCGGAATCGTGACGTCGCTTCCGGCCGGGATCTCATTCTTCAACGTGGAGCGTGACGCGAGCGGCCAGCGCGTCCAGTTCGGCGCCGGCTATGGGATTACCCGACTCGAGGTGGGGAAGAGCGTGACCCAGATCGTGGCCACCGACGCCACGAAGGGAAGCGACGCGCAGGGCAACCCCCTCGTCGTCGCGAAGGGTGACGCGGCGCCGAGTTTCACGATGGGCTTCGGCAACGACTTCACCTGGAAGCACCTGCGATTGTCCTTCCTCTTCGACTGGCAGCACGGCGGCAACCTGGTCAACGTGACGCAGGATGTGTACGATGCGTTCGGGGGCTCGCCCAAGTTGGCGGATGGGGGCGCGGCGCGAGCCGACTCGAACGATGCCAAGGGCATCTCGAAGTACGTGCAGGACGCGTCGTTCGTGAAGCTGCGCGAGCTCTCGATCTCGTACGAGCTGCCGAAGTCGTTCGTCGACCAGCTCTTCCTCGGGCGCGCCATCGACGCGCGCATCCAGCTCAGCGGCCGCAACCTGAAGACGTGGACGAGCTACCCGGGAGTGGATCCCGAGGTCAGCAACTTCGGAAGCCAGCAGATCGCGCGCTTCATCGATCTGGCGCCCTTCCCCCCGAGTCGAAGCTATTTCCTCACCCTGGCCGTGGGGTACTGACGATGACGCATCCAGCGCACATGTCGCGGCCCGAGCCCTGCACTCGGCGGCCGATCGCTCGGCGGCTCGCTCTCCTCATCGGTCTCGCTGCCCTCGTGGCGGGGGGATGCACGGACTCGCTGATTCCGTACTACAACGGCCCGAGCGTCGGTCCGGTGCTGAGCGATCGGGCCGAGCTGCAGCGGCGCGTGGCCGGGATCGCGGCCGGCGACCGCGACCAGCAGGCCTTCCAGACGCTGATCCTCGAGACGATGGGGCGGGATGCCTACCGCATCGACATCGCGGACAGCCGGTACATCGCCCAGCCCCTCGGAGTCTTCAGTCCCGGCGCGTTCATCGTCGATTTCCTCTGGAGCCCGCTCTACCGCACGGTCAAGAGCGCGCAGCTACTGGTGGACGGCGCCACCGGCGCCGCGTTCCTGAGCGCGCAGGAAAAGGCGGGGACGACAGGATACGCGCGGACGATGAAAGCGCTGGAGTACATCCGGCTCATCAATACGCGCGACAAGTTCGGCCTGCCGATCGTCAGCGGGTCGGGTGGGCTCGACGCGGTGCGGTGCAAGCCGGCGGTGCTCGACTACATCATCGCGCTCCTCGATTCGGCAGCGACGGATCTGGGCGGGGGCGGCGCGCAGTTCCCGTTCGTGCTCCCGAAGGGGTTCGCCGGCTTCGATTCGCCGCCCACCTTCCTCAAGTTCAATCGCGGGCTGGCGGCCAAGGTCCTCATGTATAAGGGCTACCAGGGTTACTCGACGAACCAGGCGATCGACGCAGCAGCGCTGACGGCCGCGCTCACGGCGCTGCAGGCGTCGTTCATCGATCCCAACACGCCATCGTCGTTCCGCACCGGCGTGTACCACGTGTACAGCGCGGCGTCGGGCGATCAGGTGAACAACAACTTCAACAACGCGGTGTATCGCGTGAACCCGAAGGTGGCAGCGGACACCGAGCGCTTCGACCAGCGGAATGCGAAGTTCCGCTCGGACCCCGCTCAGCGGCTCACCTACAGCGCGGCGCTCTCGTCCGACCTGCTGTTCACGATCGTGCAGTCGCCGACCGCGCCCCTCCCGATTCTGATCAACGAGGAGCTGATTCTCACCCGCGCGGAGATCGACTGGGGGCTCGGCAACTACACGGACGCGCTCCTGATGGTCAACAGAGTGCGCGGCGCCTACGGACTCGGACCCAAGACCGCGCTCAACTACAACCTCTTCCTGACAGCCGCCGACAAGCAGAACTTTCTGCTCGAGATTCTGCACGAGAAGCGCTTCTCCCTCCTCTGGGAGAGTGACATGCGGATCGTCGATTACCGCATGTTCGGCCTGACCTCGGCGCTCGGCAACGAATCCGTGAATCCGGGGAAGGAGCCGACTCAGGTGCCTTTCCCGCAATCGGAGGTGGACGCGCGAGGCGGAGACATCACCTGCAAGGCCTGACCGCCGCACTTTAGGCACGCGGTAGATAAGGGAACGGCCCCGGTGAACCACCGGGGCCGTGCTCATTACGATTCACTACTCGCCTTTGCATTCAAAGTTCACCCGCGCCTCGGCGTATCCCGGCGCCGTCACCGTGACAATCGCCGGCTTGATCTCGCGGACCTCTCCCTTCGGCGCGCCCGGCCTGGTACACAGCGTGAGACTGAGTGGAGCGTCTGTCGCTCCCCTGGGGGCACCGTTCACACGCACGGTTCCACTCACGCCGGCGCGCGTGATGGGATCCTCGGCGTGCACGGTGACAGCGGTCGGCGATCCGATCTTGTTGACGAGCGTCGGGGTCATGGTGGCGATCAGCTGCTTGGCCGGCGGAGGCAGAGGGATCCACGAGAGGATGTAGGAAGCCTTGAAGCGACCTTCCTTGCCTTGCCCGCTCAGGGTGCCGCTGCTGTGGACCTTGACATGCACCAGGGCGTTATCGCCGGCCACGCGAACCGAATGCTCGTCGACCGTTCGCATATCCGTGTAGCGCCCGTCGATCAGCTCGTCGACGTGAAGCTGGGACCCCGGTGGCTTTGCGAAGTCTGCCAGCGTCACGGAATTGACCTCGGTATCGATGCGGTCCGACAGGTGTGTCGGTGACAGCGTGATGTCGAGCACGCGCGACGCGTCGATGGCCTCGACGGGAGCGCACAGCGACACCATCCGCGCCGCCCGAGGCGAGCGCGGGCGCGCGGCGTGGACGATGGCATCGACCGGATGGATCTCGACCCACCCGCCGTTCGGCTCCATCCACCGTGACCGACGCCAGGCCGGGGGGTCAGGCGGGATCTCACCCCGGTTCCAGCAGGCTTTCTGATCCTCACCAGAACACGGAAAGCCGCCAAGGTTGCTGCACGCCCAGCCGTCGACGTGTCCGCCGTCCTGCCAGAGCGTGCCATGGAGGATCACGTAGTCGCCGAGGTTGAGGGGCGTCCCATCCGGCTTCGCGGGATCGAAGGCCCAGAACGCATTCGCATCCACCCACGGCTCGGCATAATCCTGAACCCAGCCAGCGGGCGCGGGGCCCCGCCCGCTGAACTGATACGGTCCTTGTACAGTTTTATTCACGTACCACTTGTTCAATTCTACCTCTAAGTAGCTCGACTGAGCCAGCAGGAAAGAATTGATCGTGACACCGCGTGGCGAGCCGTTCGGCGCCACGTCGGCAAAGGGAAGACGTCGGGCGGGATCGACCGGCCCGGCTGGACGGCTGAATACCGCCGCCGCAATCGCCGCGATCGGCGAAGTGGAGGCGATCTCCTTCGGGATGAGCGGCACGTCCTCGATGTGCCCGGGCAACATTGCGCTTGCGAGAAAGGAATTCGGTGCGCCGTAGCGCGACGCTATGTAGTCGGGATCCGGTAAGATCCCGAACTTGAAGTCCTCGATATTTTTCATTGTCCTCACCACCCAGCCCGCCATCTGGAAGTCGCGCGCAATGATGAAGCCCGGATTTCTCGAGTTGAGGAACGCGCGCTCGACGTCATTCGGGCCCGTGAAGAACACATCGCTCGCCAGTATCCGGCGCGGCGAGGGCGGAGGCGGGGGCGGCGGGTTCTGGGCATCCGTGCTCGGAGTCCACAGCGCCGCACCGAGCATGAGGGCTACGGGAAGTGTGAGTCGCATAGGACCTCGAAGGAAGAAGATATGACACGGAGAGCGGCCTTCCGGCGCTCAGGGGACCCGAAGCATCGGGCCCGCCAGCGGCAGTCCGGCGATTCGTGGTGGGGAGATCATGAACTTCTGCGGGGCCTGTCCCCCAACCAGCCCGATCGTCGCCTCCACAGGTGAGGGGCTGTGTTGGATGTGAAAGACGTAATGCCCCTTGGCGTCAGTGGTCGAGCGGTAGGTGTGGTCTCCGACGGTGAGCGTCACCGAGCGTCCCGCGATCCCAGACATCGGAGCGCCGGCCGCGATCCTCGAGACCCCGCTACTGCCGCCTACTTGTTGCACGCCGCGTGGCGGGGCACTGGCGATTGGCCGTATGGCGTTCGGGGCAGACTGAGCGGTCTGTGACGAAGGGGTGCTCGCCGAGGCGTCGGCCGCCACGTCGCCCGCGACGACGTCCGGACCAGGCGTGATGATGCGGACCGCGATCGTTCCAAAGACGCGGTCGTAGAATCCGTTCACGATCGACGTATCGAGTCCCGGTCCACCGAGAATGACGTCGACGTGCCGCGTCTGCTGAACGCTCTGCTCGAGCGAATTGCTCTGCGTGACGCTTGTCGTGATGGTCCCGGACGCGTCAGGGCCGAAACCCAGCTCCAGAGGAGCGAGCAATCCCGCCTCGTCCTTCTCGATTCGCTGAGAGAGTCTGGTCGTGCCCAGACGTTGTATGCTCGTCTCGCTCACGTCGAACGACTGGGTGGTTGGAACGCTGCTCAGGCCAATCGGCGGCGCCAGACTGTCGAAACGTTCTGGCGCGAGCGTCGCGTAGTTGCCACCCTTCACGAACGGATCCAGGGCGAGGAGCGCCTGGATGGACAGCGTGTCGACATGGCTATGCGCGCCTGTCTTGATCGCGCCGTTGCTCGCCCTGATCGTGGCGAGATCTTCCTGGAGCTCGGCGATGGTGCTCGAGACGATCAGGTCGGCGCCGAGCGGTAGCAGCGACAGGGGGGTGCAACAGCGGCTCAGCCACCCGACTCGAAAGTTCTTGAAGAAGACGAATACGTCACCTTTGCCGGGCCCCAGGCGGGCAGTCTTGTACGTCTGCTTGGTGGTCACCGACAGCTGATGCGTGCTGCCGCTGACTTGAGTGCCAGCACCGAGCTGCGTTGCGCTGGCCGTCCCAAAGATCTGTGGCAGCACTTCGCTCGCCGTCTTGAGTACCGTGGCGACCGCGGCCAACTGCGGAACCATGCTGGCGGCTTTGCCGGCCGCCTTCAGGCCACTGTAGAAGTCGACGAACGGCTGAAATTGCGTCGATGCCTCTCCCCCCAAGCTGTTCTGCGACGTCAACGCCAGCGTGACCGTCGATCCGTGCGTCTCGGACGTTCCATAGGATTCGGTGTTGTCGCGCTGGGTGTCCTGCGGCGGGTCGTAGACGATCGCCACCGGAAGAACGGGTATGGTGAACGCCCCGAGGCCAAAGCTCATGCGATCGATGACCAGCGAGTCGCGGTAGCTCTTGGCACCGGATGAGACACGCCAGTCGACCTTCCATTGCGCCTTCGTGGTATCGCCGGGAACAGGTCTTCCGGTCACCGGCACTGTGACGCTCGTGGCGTTGGCAGGTGCCGTCACCGAAACTCCGTTCGCGGTGGCGACGAAGGAGGAGCCGGGATTGACAACCTTGAAGATCAGCCCGACGCTGCGCGCCCGCGCGACGACCGTCGGTGGGGTAGACGATCCCTTTTCGGTCTTGCAGATCGTCTTTCCCCTGATGTCCGGCGAGCAGTCCTTGGTGGCCGGCGTGACCGTCGACACCTCACCCGAGAAGGCTCCAGTCGCCGCGTTGAAGGTGCCCACGAGCAGGTTCTCATAGGCGACGCGGGGGAATTGGGCTTCGAGGGCCCGGAGCTGCTGGTAGGGGCTGGGGCCCGTCTGAGCGCGCGCGAGGGCTGCGGTACCCAGGATCGCGGAGGCGAACACGATGCCGATGCATGGTGTGCGGTTGGCTTTACACATGGCCACTCCTACTGATGAAGGGTGCTCTGGTCATTGGATCTTGGTGATCTCGATGCGCTCGGAGGGTGACGGATCATCGTCGACGGCTTGCGAGAGCGGTTTCGTACCTCCGAAGCCCATCGCCAGAAGCCGCTTCGGAGGGACGCCATGATGGATTAGGCGGGACTTCACGGCGGAAGCACGTTGGTCGGTGAGCGCCTGGTCGGCGGTCGCGTCGCGTGTGGGCACGACGTGCGCTTCGATGAGATACGTTCCGGGTACCGACACCAGGACGTGGGCGAGACGGCGCACGGTCGGTTCGGCGGAGCTCAGCAGCGTGTCGCTTCTCGGCGCGAAGCGGAGCTGGGGGACACGAAGACGACCGGACACCTTGAGGACCGTCGCCATGTGACTCTCGACGGCGTCCTGCAGATGGTTGGTCGGTCCGGCGGCGACGGCCCGCAAGCATGGCACGACGGTGAGGACAATGAGCCAGTGCGTTGCTCGACCCGGGCACGTCAGCTGTCTCCCCACGAGTCCTCCCTTGCCGGCTCGAGTGCTTGTCGCCTTCCCGTTGCGGGCGTACACTAGGCAGGGGCATCACACCGAAATCAGAATTCCATCATCGGGATGGGGTGTGTTCAGGCTCAAGTCGTTCGGCGGCCTTGGGTTGGAAGATGCCGGACGGGCGATGTCGGGGGCGACGTCCCGGCGCCGACCGCTCGCGTTTCTGATCCTGCTTGCCGGCGCGCGGGAGCGCCGGATGAGTCGCGACAAGCTCGCTGCCTACCTCTGGCGCGAGAGCGACACCGAGAGCGCCCGACACGCGCTGGCCCAGACGCTCTACTCGATCCGGCACGAGCTCAGTGCCGACCTTCTGGTCACCGCGGGCAACGATGTCTGCCTGAGTCCCGACACGATCACCGTCGATCGGTGGGAGTTCGAGGCGGCGCTGGCAAAGGGGAATCACGAGGAAGCGGTCGACCTCTACACCGGACCGTTCCTGGACGGCTTCTACATCAGGGACGCCCCGGAATTCGAGCGGTGGTCCGAGGAGGAGCGCGCTCGACTCGCGCGGCAGTTCCGCACCGCACTGGAGGCGCTGGCTGCCGCAAGCGAGACCCGGCGGGATCCTCGCGCGGTCATCGAGTGGCGGCGTCGAGCAGTAGCCGCGGATCCCCTCGATTCGCGCCTTGCTCTTCAATACATGAAGGCGCTCGTCGCCGTCGGAGACCGCGCGGGGGCGTTGCAGCACGCTCGCGTGCACGAGACGCTGCTGAAACAGGAGCTCAGAGTTCAGCCGGACGACGAGCTCAGCGCGTTCACACGGAGGCTCCGCGAACAACCATCGCAAACGCAGAGTCCCCTGCCGCCAACCGTGGCGGCACCTCTGTCGATGTTTTCGTCGACTCCCTCGGCGGTGCCCTCTTCTCCCCCGACCGCTCCCGGCGCGTCGGAGGAGACCAGCGCTCGGCCCTCCGTTCCGTGGTCGTGGCGCTGGCGCCGGATGCTCGGTGCCGCACTTGTCGTGATCGCCGCCGTGGCAACATTCGCGTTCGTTCTGCGCCCGCGCTCCAGCGAGGGGGTGGCGACCCCGAGCCCGGTCATCGCCGTCGGCAACATCCGCGAATATGGCGGCAGCGATACATCCGGGATCGTGCGCGCCCTCTCCGAGATGCTCTCCACCAACATTGCGCGCGTTCCTCGGCTTCACGTGATCAGCAACGCGCGCGTGTACGAGATTCTCGGACAGATGGGGAGCGGGGGAGAGGGCGGCGCTGGCCGGATCGAGCGCGCCGCCGAACGTGCCGGCGCGACGGAGATCGTCGATGGGGACCTCTACCGGCGTCCGGGCGCGTCCCTTCGCTTCGATCTCAGACGGGTCGATCTGGCGACCGGCACCGTGCGCGCTGCCTACTCCGTGGAGGGGCGCGATCTGTTCGTGCTGGTCGATTCTGCCACCGCGCAGTTCGCGCGCGATCTGAACGTCTCCGCCGGCAGGCTACGCATCGCCGACGTCACGACGTCGTCTCTGGTGGCGCAACGATTCTATGACGAGGGACTCCGCGCCTGGTACCAGGAGGGCGATGGCACCAGCGCGCTGAGACTGTTCCAGCTCGCGCTCCGGGAGGATTCGACATTCGCGATGGCCGCGTTCTATGCGTCGATCGCCGCCCTGAGCCTCGGACAGAGCTCGTACCTCCCTGTCGCTGAGCGCGCATTGGAGCTTGCCGGACGGGCCGGCGACCGCGAACGGCTCGTCATCAACGCCGAGCTCCGGCATACGTACAATGATCCCCGCGCGCGCGCATACGCGGATAGTCTGTCGCAGAGGTTTCCGAACGAGCCGGACGGCTTCTATCTGCTCGCGCTGGTGAAGATGGACGAAGGCGACTTCACCGGCGCGGTGCCACTGCTGCGCCACGTCATCGCGATGGATTCGCTCAGCGTGTCGGGGCACTCGGTGCGATGCCGGGCGTGCGATGCGTACTACACGCTCGTGGAATGCTACTGGTTCGCCGATTCACTCGAAGCGGCCGAACGATCGGCGCGTGAATTTCTCGCGCGGCGCCCGCAGACCGCCGGCGCATTGGTGAATGTCGGCGGGGTGCTCGAGAACCAGGGCCGGGGCGACGATGCGCTTCACTATTACGTACAGGCCGCCCGATTTAGCGGCGACCGGATGGTCGCTCCGCAAGTGCGCGCCAAGGTTCGCATCCGGCAGGGACGGTTCGTCGAAGCCGACCAGCTGCTCGAGGTCATGGCCTATGGCAACGACGTCGGTGAGGGGGAGCGCGACGGCGCGCTCTGGTTCGTCACCATCAGTTATCGCTATCAGGGACGCTTGCGCGACGCCGAGTGGGCGGCGCGGCGGCTCATCACGACCGAGCCGGGGGATGATGGCGCTCGTCAAGGTTACGGCCAGGTGCTGCTGGAGCAGGGGCGCTACGCGGAGGCGGCTCACCTCTACGATTCGCTGGCCGAGCACCCCACATACCCGGCCCGGCTCAAGCCGCGTGTGGCGCGGCAGGTGAGCTGGAACCTCGTTCACGTGGCGACCGCCGTCGCGGCGATGGGCGACACGGCGCGGCTCAAGAACCTCGCGGACAGTCTGCAATCGATCGGAGGTCTGAGCGGCTGGGGACGGGACAATCGCCTCCACCATTACGCTCGTGGCATGCTGGAGCGCGCCCGCGGCAATGAGCAGGCGGCCGTGGAGCAGCTTCGGCGGGCGATCTGGTCGCCGTCGGCGGGGTTCACACTGGCCAACCTGGAGCTCGGTCGCGCACTCGTTGCGCTCGGACGTCCAACCGAGGCCATTCCGGTGGTACGATCCGCGCTCCACGGGTCGCTCGAGTCGTCCAACATGTACGTGGCCCACACGGACCTCCACGAGCTGCTGGCCCGCGCCTTCGACCAGACGAATCAGCGCGACAGCGCGGCTCTGCACTACCGGTGGGTGGTCAATGCGTGGCAGCGCGCGGATCCGGTCTTTCGCGGGCGCCTGGTCCGTGCGGAGGCGCGTCTGGCCGCGCTCACTGCTGACGCGCGCGTCGTCACGGCGCCGCATTCGCAGTAGCACCCGATCTGCCGGAGTGAACCCCCTTGACGCGGATTCGCCCGGTACGTATATAACGCCTAAGTTATACAACCGACGGGTTATATTGTGATCACCGATGCTCGCCTCGACACGACGTTTTCGGCGCTGGCTGACCCCACCCGCCGGGCGATCCTTGCCCGTCTGGCGTCGGGTGACGCGTCGGTAATGGATCTGGCGAAACCCTTCGCAATGTCGCAGCCCGCGATCTCCAAGCACCTCAAGGTGCTGGAGCGCGCCGGCCTCATCTCGCGCGGCCGCGACGCGCAACGGCGCCCCTGTCGGCTCGAGGCGAAGCCGCTCGCGCAGGCCACCGCATGGATGATGGAGTATCGAGAGTTCTGGGAAGGCAGCTTCCAGCGCCTCGACGCCTTGCTCGACGAGTTGAAGGCCGACGAGAGGAAAGTCGCGCGCGACAAACGTCGACGTCCGAAACGATAGAGGAGAGTGCCGATGAAGAACACTGGAACACTGAAGGTCACGACGCCCACGGATACGGAAGTCGTGATGACCCGAGTCTTCGACGCTCCGCGTCCGATGGTGTTCGACGCGTTCAACAGCTGCGAGCTACTGAAACGCTGGTTCGGGCCGAGGGGCTGGTCGCTCGTCGTCTGCGACGGCGATTTCAGGGTCGGCGGCGGCTGGCGCTTCGTGCTGCGCGGCCCCGATGGCAAGGACATGGGGATGCGCGGCACCATTCGCGAGCTGGTCCGACCCGAGCGGGTGGTCCACACCGAGGCGTTCGACGACTACCCCGGCGAATCGCTGGTCACCACGCTTTTCGCGGAGAAGGGAGGCAAGACGACGGTCACGATCACGGTGCGCTACGAGTCGAAGCAGGTCCGGGACCTGGTCGTCGCCTCAGGCATGGAGCATGGCGCCGCCGAGAGCTATGACAGGCTCGCGGAATACCTGCAGACTGCTCTTCCACCCAGCTAACCTCAGGAGCAAGACACTCATGCAAAAAATCACGCCGTTCCTCTGGTTCAATGGCCAGGCCGAAGAGGCAATGAATTTTTATGTCTCGATCTTCAAGAATTCCAAGATTGGCAGGGTCTCCCGGTACGGAGAGGGGGGGCCCGGACCCAAGGGGTCCGTCATGACCGCGACATTTCAGATCGAGGGGCAGGAGTTCATGGCGCTGAACGGCGGCCCGCAATACACCTTCTCGCCGGCCATATCGTTCTTCGTGAGCTGCGAGACGCAGGCGGAAGTGGATGAGCTGTGGGAGAAGCTCTCCGCGGGCGGGAGGAAGGACCGGTGCGGGTGGCTCAGCGACAAGTTCGGTGTGTCGTGGCAGATCATTCCCACGGCTCTGGGCCGGCTGTTGGGCGATAAGGATCCACAGAAGTCCCAGCGGGTCATGAAGGCCATGCTGCAGATGGACAAAATCGACGTAGAGCGGTTGGAGAAGGCATGACGGTTCGGGAGCGACTCCGGACGCTCTGGCAGGATCGCGTGGATCCCAAGACGTACCTCGGACTCCACCTCACGATTGGACTGGTCATACTCGCGCTCTGCGTCTGGCTGTTCAGCGCGCTGCTCGAAGGCGTGCTCGAGAACGACGTCTTCGTCCGGTGGGACATGTCGATCGACGCCACCATTCATGCGCATATGACGGCGCTCGACTTTCGCGTCGTGAACGTCGTCACCCAACTCGGCTCCCCGGTCGCCATGGCGCTCCTCTGCCTTGCCGGAGCGCTGTGGCTCTGGCGCGTCAAGCGCCGTACGGTGCTCATGGGTTGGCTGGCGGCCTTTGTCGGTGGCGCGGTCCTCGACCAGGCGCTGAAGCTGGCAGTGCACCGATCCCGTCCCGAGTATGCGTCGACGTTTCTGCACGGCCACTCCTACAGCTTTCCCAGCGGGCACGCCATGGGATCGATCATCGGGTATGGGATGCTGATCTACATCTCTCGGCACGCGTGGCAGGCTCGCCGTCACCTGCGACGGGCGGCCTACAGCGGCGCGACGCTCCTGGTGATCGCCATCGGCCTGAGCCGCATCCTGCTCGGCGTTCACTATCCTTCGGACGTGCTCGGGGGGTGGGCAGCCGGCGTGGCCTGGATGACGGTGTGCCTCGCCGGCATCGGCATCGCGCAGCAGCGGCAGATGGATCGGGTCCACCCCGTCGCGGCCACACTCATCTCGCGCTGACACAGAGCGAGCTGTCCTTTCACTATCCGAGGAATCGTGCCCGAAGAGATCGAGATCGACACCGATAAATTGCGCGAGTCGATCGATCGCGAGATCGAGCGACAGGGAGGCTCACTCCTCCGCTGGATCTCGCTCACGACCGCGCTCCTCGCGGCGCTGGCAGCGATCGGCTCGCTCCGCGCCGGCGCAACGGTGAACGAGGCGCTGGTGCTGAAGACCGAGGCCACGCGTCTCCAGGCCGAGGCCTCCGACCAGTGGGCCTACTATCAGGCAAAAGGGATCAAGGCGGCGGTAGCGCAGAGTGCGCTGAACACGTGGCTGGCCATCGGCAAGGCGGCGCCGCCCGCTCTCGCCCAGCAGTCTGCCCGCTACACGGCCGAGCAGGGGGACATCCAGCACAAGGCAACCGAGCTGGAAGCGCGTCGTGATGAGCGATCGCGCGAGGCGGACCGCCTACTCGAAAAGCACCATCACTACGCGACCGCGGTGGCGCTCTTCCAGATCGCGATCGCGCTCGGGGCAATCGCGGCGCTGACGCGGGTGCGGTTGGCGTGGCTCGCCTCGCTCGTCGCGGGAGTCATCGGCATCGCGATGCTGGCCATGCCATATTTCCAACGATCGTAACGTGGCACTGTCTCGTTCGCGACCATGGGCGTACTGACGACGCGTGCCATTCAGCGAACGAGGCGACAGGGACCGTCATCTGTTCGGCAAGCGGATGAGCGTCTCGAGCGCTTGCAGCAGTCTGTAGACGCGATCGCTGTCGAAGTTGAGCGCATCGGCGAGGCGCAGCGTTTCAGCGCCACACTCCTCGCGGAACGAGTCCACCCGTCTCACGAGTGAATCGAAAGGGCCGGGAGTGCGGAGTCCCAGGCGAGGGCCCGCGATGCGTGTCGACGCCCCTCCAGACGTCAATCGCGGGTGTTGCGTCCCCGTCGAACGACGCCTGCCTCGCACGGTTGACCTCTGGACGATAGATTGTGCCTCCCATGTCCGCTCCCGCCGACCTCTCCAAGCTTCGCATCGACCGCGACGCGCCGTCGGCACCGGTGCGGAGGGCTCTCGTGCGCAACCTGGCGCTGTTTGTCGCCGCGCTGGGCATCGTGGCGGGGACATGGCTGTTCCTCCGGGCGCGCTCTGTTCCGACGGTTCAGGTCCTCACCGCCAGCGCCGGCACGGGAAGCGGTGGTGGTGCGGGCGCTGGCAGCACAACGAGCGTGACGGCGAACGGCTATGTCGTCGCCCGCACCAAGGCCTCTGTCTCGGCGAAGACGGCGGGACGGCTCACCTATCTGGGAGTGAGCGAAGGGTCGTTCGTGAAGCGCGGTGACGTCATTGCCCGACTGGACAACGCCGACTTCCAGGCCGCGGTGTCCCAGGCCCAGGCGAACATCGCTTCGGCCCAGGCAACCGTGATCGAAGCACGCTCCGACCGCGACCAGCTCAGGCGCGACGCCGACCGCATTCGCGACATCCGGGCCCGGAATCCGACGCTCATGTCGGAACAGGAGCTCGAGGTCGCGATGAGTAAAGCGGCGCAGGCCGAGGCGCGATCCTACGCCGCCGAGGCGCGCGCGCGGTCGGCGGACGCCGGACTTCGCATCGCGCAGGCCAACAGCGAGAATACCATCATCCGGGCGCCGTTCACCGGGACGGTGCTGCGCAAAGACGCCGAAGTCGGTGAAGTCGTGGCACCCTCTGTGGGCGGCGGTCTGACGCGAGGTGCTGTGGTGACCATGGCCGATCTGTCGACGCTCGAGGTGGAAGTCGACGTCAACGAAGCGTACATCGGACGGATCCAGAGCGCTCGCCCCGCGCGAATCACGCTCGACGCCTATCCCGACACCACGTTCCGCGGGAAGGTACGACAGGTCGTTCCCACGGCTGATCGCCAGCGCGCCACAGTGCAGGTGAAGGTGTCGATCGACGACCGCGATCCCCGGATCCTTCCGGAAATGGGCGCGAAGGTGGATTTTCTCCAGCCTGATTCGGGTCGAGTCGCCTCCGGGGGGGGCAGCGCGGTCGCGCGGCCGGTGATTCGCCTGCCGGCAGCGGTGGTCAAGACCGATGCCGGCGCGAGCGTCGTCTGGATCGTGCGCGATGGGCGCCTGGTGCGACGTCCCGTTCAGACCGGACCAGTGAGCGGTGGTTTTCTCGAGATTCGCTCCGGGCTGAACGGCGGCGAGCAGATTCTCACGGGGGGCGTCGAGGCGCCGACCGAGGGGATGCGCGTGAAGGTCCGGTAGGCCGCCGCCTTTCTCTCATCGGACCCAAGGAATTCCATGGCACTCGTCGAGATCCGGGACGTCTTCAAATCGTTCAAGCGCGAAGCGCAGACCGTCGACGTGTACAACGGGCTCACGATCGACTTCGAGGAGGGGAGCTTCACGGCACTGATGGGCCCGTCGGGCTCGGGCAAGTCCACGCTGCTGAACCTCGTGGCCGGTCTCGACAAGCCGACGAGCGGAACGGTGCGCGTGGCCGGAGCCGAGGTGAGCGCGATGACCGCAGCCCAGCTCGCGGCCTGGCGGGCGCGCACGATCGGATTCGTCTTCCAATCGTATAACCTGCTTCCGGTGCTGACGGCGGAGCAGAACGTCGAGCTA
>JALZAQ010000031.1 GCA_030948255.1 Gemmatimonadota bacterium | reverse complement strand
GATCTCGTGGAGTGGCAGCTCCGCATCGCCGCCGGCGAGCGGCTGCCGTTCGCGCAGAGCGACATCGTTCCGCGCGGCTGGGCGATCGAGTGCCGTCTGACCAGCGAGGATCCGGCAAACGACTTTCTTCCATCGACCGGGCGGGTGAGCTACCTGCGCTTGCCCAGCGGACCAGGGGTACGGTGGGACGGAGGAATCGCCGTCGGAAGCGAGGTTGGTCTGTTCTACGATGCGATGCTCGCCAAGTTGATCGTCTGGGGGCCGACGCGCGACCGCGCGATCTCGCGGATGAGGCGAGCTCTGCTCGAACTGACGGTGGAAGGAGTCGAGACCTCGCGGGATTTCCACCTCCGTGTCATGGAGGACGAGGAATTCCGCCGCGGCGACATCGAGATTCAGTGGCTGGAGCGCAGACTCTCTTCTCTGGTCCACCAGCCCGCGCCGGAGTCGGGGACGCGCGTCGCGGCCATCGTGGCCGCGCTTCTCGCCCACGAGGATCGCGGGGGGCGGGAGAGCAGCGGCGGCCCGGTGACCGAGCCGGCTCTCGCGGCAGCGACGGAGAGTTGGCGGCGCGTGGCGCGTCGGCAGTCGCAGCGGGAGGGCTGATGCCGGTGGCCGAGCTGCTCATCGGGTCCATCGCGGCCGGCGGTGACGGCGTGGCGCGCACCGAGCCGGACGGCCTCGTGGTCTTCGTGCCGCGCACCGCGCCGGGAGACGTCGTGGTTGCCGACATCACGCCCCATGGGAGCTTCGCGCGCGGGCGGGTACGCGAGCTTCGCGTGCCGTCCGCGCAGAGGGTCGAGCCGCTCTGCGCGCACTACGTGACCGACCGCTGCGGCGGCTGCCAGCTGCAGCATCTCGACTACGACGCGCAGCGCTCGGCCAAAGCGAAGATCATCCGCGACGCGCTCGTCCGCATCGGACGCCGTGACGTCTCCGCGCGAGAGCCCGAGGTGCGACCGAGCGCGCCCTGGCGCTATCGCCGCAAGCTCACACTCGCGCTGCGCCGCCGCGCCGGAGCCGACGACTGGATCGCCGGGTTGCATCCCTACGATGCGCCCGGGCGCGTCTTCGAGATGCGTGAGTGCCCGATCACCGACGCCCGGGTGCTGATCGTCTGGAGGGAGATCCTGGCCGCGGGACAGCATCTGCCACTCGCGCACGAGCTGCGCGGCGCCGTGCGGCTCGACGGAGAGAGCGCGTCTTTCGTCGTGAGCGGCGGGTCATCGTGGACCGACAGCGCGACGCTCTTTGGCGCGGTGCCGTCGCTCGCTTCGCTCTGGTGGGAGCCGGAGCGAGGCCAGCGGCGGCTCCTGCACCAGCGACGCGCGGACGAGCCGCCCGGTGTTGCCTTCGGCCAGGTGAACGCCCGGGTCGCCGAGGATCTGCAGCGACACGTGCTCGATCGCATCCTCGCGCATCGCCCTGTCACCGTGATCGACGCGTACGCGGGAGTCGGTGAGGTGGCGGTGGCGCTCGCGGCCCAGGGAGTACGGGTGACGGCAATCGAGATCGATGCCGACGCCGCGCGATGGAGCGCCGCCCGACTTCCGACCGGGTCGCGATCCGTTCTGGGCCGCGCCGAGGAAGAACTGCCGGCGGCACTCCCGGCCGATGTCGTGCTGCTCAATCCTCCGCGCGCCGGAGCGCGTGCGGAGGTGACGTCGGCCCTGACGAGCGCGATCGCCGGCGTACGGTGCATCGTCTACGTGAGCTGCAACCCGGCCACGCTGGCGCGCGATCTCTCCCGCCTTCCCGGTTGGCGGATCGAATCGCTCGTCGGATTCGACATGTTTCCGCAAACCGCTCACGTCGAAACGGTGTGCGAGCTGGTGAGAGTGGCAGCGTGAAGTACGTCGTGACGATCGGCGAGCGGCGGCTCACGGTGGATCTCGGCCCGGGCGCCGCGGCGCTCGAGGGGGGGGAAGCGGTGCGCCCGGCAGCGCTATCGGACCCCGACGGGACTCCGGTGCGCGTGGTGACGATCGGCGGCGACACCCATCGAGTCGTGGTACGCCGCCGTCTCGGGAGGGGGCGCTATCTGCTCTGGATCGACGGCTTCACCTATGAGGTGGAGGCGCTCGATGAGCGAGCGCGCGCGATCCGCGATCTGTCGGCGGCGGCTGCGCTGGTGGCCGGCCCTTCTCCGCTGGTGGCGCCGATGCCCGGCCTGATCGTGCGCGTGCATGTGAGCCCCGGCGATGAGGTGTCGGTCGGGCAGGCGCTGGTCGTGATGGAGGCGATGAAGATGGAGAACGAGCTTCGAGCGACCGCCCCCGGCCGCGTGAAGGTCGTTCGGACCTCGGTCGGCGCGGCGGTCGAGAAGGGCGCCACCCTCATCGAGATGGAGTGAGCGATCGCGGCCCGGTCACATCCGGTGAATCGCGCGACCGAGCGCCATCGCGCCGGCCAGAGTGCTGATCTCCCACCGGCCGTCCCGGCCGTCGAGCGGGAGCTGGATCAGGAGATTGTTGTCGGCGACGTTCGGGTTCAGGTTGACCTGGACTTCTGTTCCCTGGATCTGCCAATGAGCGCTCGGCGGGTGGTGGACCGCGGTGGCCATGGCGTCGGGAAGGGAGGCATCGAACGTTCCCTCTCCGGATTGATCCTGGCACGGCCGCACGGAGGCGGGAGCCGGTTGCAGGGACAGCGTGAGGCGGTGGCGAGAGCCGCGGAGCCTCTCGAGAGGCGCGCCTCCCTGGGGTCGCACGCTGTCGACCACGAGCTCGAGCTGCTCTCTCACCGCGGCTCCGGAGCAGAGCATGTCGATCGAGCGGGCGGTCGGGGTCCGGCAGCCATTCACGGTGAGCAGTGCAGTGGAGAGGACGAGGGCGAGCACGAGCGGGCGCGGAGGGCGGCGGTCCGTTGACAAGGGTTAACTCCTTTCGTAGCTTACAAGTCTGTCATCGAAACTTTGGACCTGAAAGAGCGGCGATCGGTGCGCGGATTCCGGCGCGCCCCTCGCTCGGCTCGACGATCTGCACCCATTTTCCGACCATGCGAACGTACACCGCCACACCGAAGGACATCGAGCATCGCTGGTACGTCGTGGACGCCGATGGGCTCGTTCTCGGTCGGCTCGCCACCGAGATCGCGCGCATCATCCGCGGCAAGCACAAGCCAATGTTCACTCCCCACATGGACACCGGTGACAACGTCATCGTCATCAACGCGTCCAAGGTGCGCGTGACCGGACGTAAGGCCGAGCAGAAGCGTTACTTCCGGCACACCGGCTACATGGGTCACGAACGGTTCACCCCGTACGCGTCGATGATGGCGAAACACCCCGAGCGTGTCATCGAGAAGGCGGTGTACGGCATGCTCCCCAAGAACGCACTGGGCCGGCAAAAGCTGCGCCTCAAGCTGCGGGTCTATGCCGACGCGGACCACCCGCACACGGCCCAGCAGCCGATGGTGCTCAACCTCAAGCCGGGCGATAGCGACTAATGGCGGACGCGGTTACTCATACGATTGGTCGACGGAAGGAGAGCGTCTGCCGCCTCTATCTCCGCGCCGGCTCGGGCAAGTGGGATGTCAACGGCCGGACGTTGGGCGACTATTTTCCGCGCCCCTCGCTGGTGTCTGCGATCCAACAGCCGTTCACGGCGACTGATACCCTCGGGCGCTTCGACGTGAAGGCATCGATTCAGGGCGGCGGGCAGAGCGGTCAGGCGGGCGCGCTGCGCCTCGCCGTGGCGCGGGCTCTGGTGGAGATCGACGAGGCGCACCGCCGCAAGCTTCGCGATCTCGGTCTCCTCACGCGCGACGCGCGGTCGGTGGAGCGCAAGAAGCCCGGTCGCCCCAAGGCTCGCAAGCGGTTCCAGTTCTCGAAGAGATAGAGCCGGGAACAACGTCGTCTCGATCCCACACGCCTCCCGAGTCGCTGCGGGTGCCGGCACGACGCCGGTCGCAAGCGATGACGACGGAAGCGGCGGAAACCAACCCAGGGCCAGGATCTCGATCTCATGTCTCAGCCGAACCTCGAAAACCTTCTCGAAGCGGGCGTGCATTTCGGCCACCAGACTCGACGGTGGAATCCGAAGATGCGCCGCTTCATCTTCGCCGAGCGCAGCGGCATCCACATCATCGACCTGCAGAAGACCATGCGTCAGCTGGAGCTGGCGCAGAAGCTCGTGCGAGAGGTCGTGATGCGTGGCGATAGCGTGCTGTTCGTCTGCACGAAGCGCCAGCTCAAAGCGATCGTTCAGGCGGAAGCCGAGCGCTGCGGCGCGATGTTCGTCACCGAGCGCTGGCTCGGCGGTCTGCTCACCAATTTCCAGACGGTGAAGAAGCAGGTGCGCCGGCTCAAGGACCTCGAGTCCGGCACGGAGGCGGGTGGCGAGTTCGAGAACTACACCAAGAAAGAGCAGCTGCTGATGGGTCGCGAGCGCGACAAGCTGGCCAAGTATCTGTCCGGTATCAAGAATATGGGTCGCGTGCCCGGATTGATGTTCGTGATCGACTCGAAGAAGGAGAAGATCGCGGTGACCGAAGGGAACAAGCTCGGCATTCCGATCGTGGCGATCGTGGACACGAACGCCGATCCGGATCTGATCACCGTGCCGATCGCCGGGAACGACGATGCCATCCGGTCCGTTGAGCTCATCACGCGCGCCATCGCGGACACGGTGTTAGAGGCTCGCCAGGCCGCGCCGCAGCGCCAGCAGGAGGACGAGGACGGCGAGGGGCAGACGACATACAGCTCGGACCGCGGCTCGGAGCCGGCCGATGAGGGGGAGAAGCGTCGTCGTCGTCGTCCGCGCCGTCGCCGGGCCAAGCCGGAGGCGATTGCCGCTCGCCTGAAGACGGGGGAGCCGGGCGAGGCGGTGGACGCCGAGGCGTCCGAAGCGGTGGAGGGCACGGACAGCAGCGAGGAGGTCGGCGCCTAGTCTTTCCGTCGCGGCGGGGCGCAGTAGTGCCGGGCCCCGGATTTCACTACACTTGCTACGCCGCCGGTCACCCAACCGGCGGCGTTTGCGTGACACAGACGAGGAACGGACCATGCCAGCAACGACGAATTTCACGGCCAAGGATGTTCAGGAGCTGCGCCAGCGGACCGGCGCCGGAATGATGGATTGCAAGAAGGCTCTGGAGGAGTGTCAGGGCGACGCGCAGAAGGCGTCCGATCTGTTGCGCACCCGGGGCATGGCGAAGGCCGAGAAGCGAAACGAGAAGGAAGCATCCGAAGGGCGCGTCGCGAGCTACATCCATCACAATCACCGGGTGGGAGTGCTCGTCGAGGTGAACTGCGAGACGGACTTCGTCGCCAACACGGACGACTTCAAGACGCTGGTGCGCGAGCTCGCGATTCACATCGCCAGCTCGGCGCCGCTGGCGGTCGACAGGTCGAGCGTGCCGGTCGAGGTGATCGAGCGCGAGCGGCGAATCTACGAGGAGCAGACGCGAGCGGCCGGGAAGCCCGACCATCTCATCGGCCGGATCGTGGACGGAAAGATCGAGTCCTATTACAAGCAGGTCGCTCTGCTCTCGCAGCCGTGGGTGAAGGACGACAAGAAAACGATCGAGGAGCTGGTGAAGGAGACGTCCGCCAAGGTCGGGGAGAAGATCGCCGTCCGGCGCTTCGCGCGCTTCAGGGTCGGAGGGGAGTAAGCAGGCCGTGGCCGCGCTCCGCTACAAACGGGTGCTGCTCAAGCTGTCGGGCGAGGCGCTCGCCGGGGACCGCGGCTTCGGCTTCGACTTCGAGGTGATCACGCGGTTCGCTCAGGAGATCCGCGAAGTCGTGGAGATGGGCGTGAGCATGGGCCTGGTGATCGGGGGCGGCAACATCGTCCGCGGGTCTCAGCTCTCCAAGATGGGAATGGAGCGAGTCGGCGCCGACTACATGGGAATGCTCGGGACGGTCATCAACGCCCTCGCGATGCAGGATGTGCTGGAGCGTCAGGGCGTTCAGACCCGCGTCATGTCCGCGATTCGCATGGAAGAAGTCGCCGAGCCATACATCCGGCGGCGGGCCGTTCGACATCTCGAGAAAGGGCGTACGGTGATCTTCGCTGCCGGCACCGGAAACCCGTACTTCTCGACCGACACAGCGGCCGCTTTACGGGCGATCCAGATGCAGGCAGAAGTCATCATCAAAGCGACGAGCGTGGACGGCGTTTACAGCGCGGATCCAAAGAAAGATCCGACGGCTCGGTTGTATGAGGAGATCAGCTACCGGGATGTGATGCTCGAGGAGCTCGGCGTGATGGACCATGCGGCGGTGGCGCTCTGCCGCGAGAACTCGCTGCCGCTCATCGTTCTCAACATCAAGAGCCCGGGTAACATCGCCCGGGCGATTCGCGGCGAACGCATCGGAACCCTCGTGAAATGACGACCATTCCTGAGATCGTGAAGTCCTGCCGTAGCGGCATGGAGAAGGCGCTGGAGAACTCGAAGAAGGAGTTTTCCTCGATCAGGAGCGGAAAGGCGTCGCCCAATCTTCTCGACACCGTGAGAGTCGAGGCGTACGGCCAGCAGATGCCCATCTCGCAGGTGGCCGGCGTGTCGGCTCCCGAGCCCCGCCTGCTCACCGTGACGCCGTGGGACAAGGGTCTCACCTCGGCGATCGAGAAGGCCATCCGCGACTCCGATCTGGGACTCAATCCGGCGAGCCAGGGAGGCGTGATCCGCGTGCCCCTTCCGGCCCTCAACGAGGAGCGACGCCGCGATCTCGTCAAAGTCCTCCACAAACTGGCGGAGGAAGGGCGCATCGCCGTGCGCCATGCGCGCACGGAATGCCGCGAGAAGGTGAAGAAGCTCGAGAAGGTCTCGGAGGATGACAAGAAGCACGCCGAGAAGGATCTTCAGAAGCTTCACGACGATTACATCCACAAGCTGGATGAGCTTCTCAAGCACAAAGAAGCCGAGATCCTCGAGGTCTGACTCGGTCGTCGTTAAGTGACGGTGCCGGTTTGACTTTTGCCCTGTCGGCCGGACACATTTTCCGACCATGGACGCATCAGACAGTCTCGCTCAGATCCGGGTCAACGGCGCCATCCCGCGCCATGTGGCCATCATCATGGACGGCAATGGCCGATGGGCGCGAGAACGCCGCCTGCCCAGACCGTTCGGACATCGCTCGGGGATGAAAGCGGTGCGGGAGACCGTCGAAGGCGCGCTGGAGGTGGGCCTCGAGGTGCTCTCCCTGTTCGCCTTCTCCCAGGAGAACTGGCAGCGGCCGCCGTCCGAGGTTCAGGCGCTGATGTCCCTCCTCGAGGAGTACATCGCCCGCGAGGCCGACGAGCTCGACGAGCAGGGCGTCCGCGTGCGCGTCCTCGGGGATCTCACGCAGCTGAACGCGTCGGCAGCCTCCGCGACTCGCCGCCTGATGGAGCAGACCGAGGGCAACGACAAGCTCACCCTCAACCTCTTCATCTCCTATGGCGGGCGCGCCGAGCTGGTCCGCGCCGCGCAGCAGCTGGCGACCGACGTGCTGGCGGGCCGCCTCTCGCCCGAGGACATCGACGAAGAGGCGGTGCGGGCACGGCTCTACACGGCGGAGCTGCCCGATCCCGACCTGCTGATCCGGACTTCAGGCGAGAGGCGCATCTCCAATTTTCTCCTCTGGCAGCTCGCCTACACGGAGCTGTTGATCACGCCCGTGCTCTGGCCCGACTTTGGCCGGAGCGAGCTGTACGACGCCATCCTCGACTTTCAGAACCGCGATCGGCGCTTCGGACGCGTCACGGCGTAGTGGCGCTCTCGGAGTTCTCGTGGCGAGTGCTGGTGACATTGGTCGGCGTTCCGCTGGCGCTCGTCGCGGCGGTGGCGGGTGACTGGCCGCTGGCGGCGCTGCTCGCCCTCCTGGCCGGGATTGCGGCGTGGGAGCTGATGCGGATCGCCCGCGCCGCCGGCCACGAACCGTTCACCAATCTCACGATCGCGCTCTCGGCTCTGCTTCCGCTTCTCGTGCGTGCGTCGCTCGGGGAGCCGCCTTCAGCGGGGCCGGCCGTCCTGCGCGCCGCGGCTCGAGCGCTCCACGCGGTCGTGGTGTCACAGGGAACCACGCTGATCGCCCTCGTCACCCTGGTGGTTCTCAGCCTGACGATCTTCCGGCGCGGCCCGGAGCGCCGGCCGCTCGCGAGCGCCGCCGTGACGTTGTTCGGAATCCTCTACACTGGCGGATTGCTGAGCTTCGCCTATGCGCTCCGGTCGCTGGAGTACGCGATCGACGCCGCAGCAGGTGCCGCAATTCTCCTCTTTCCGATGGTTCTCACCTGGACCACGGACACCGGCGCATATCTCGTGGGCCGCGCGATCGGACGTCGCAAGCTCCTTCCCACCGTGAGCCCGAGCAAGACGGTGGAGGGTGCGATCGGCGGTCTCGCTCTGGCAATCATCGCCGGCTGGGCCTACGAGCGTTGGGTGCTGGAGCCGCACGCATTCCTGAGCTTCGCCCCGGGAGCGGTGGTGCTCTTCGCGGTCGTCGTCAGCGCCTCGGTTCAGCTCGGCGATTTGTTCGAGTCGTTGCTCAAACGCGAGGCCGGCGTGAAGGACAGCTCTCACGTAATCCCCGGCCATGGCGGAGTCCTGGACCGCTTCGACGGCCTGCTGTTCGCCATGCCCACGGCCTATTGGCTCTTCCATGTGCTCCGCCTCATCCCGGTCGTGCGCTGAGCCATGGGGCCTGCACCGCGCGGGGTGGCCATCCTCGGATCGACCGGCTCGATCGGCACGACCGCCCTTCGCGTTCTCGCCCGCCATCCCGAGCACTTTCGCGTCGCGGCGCTGACCGCGTTCAGAAACGCCGCGCTCCTGCGGGAGCAGGCCGCGCTTCTGCGACCGGCGTTCGTCGGCCTCGTCTGTAGCGAGAGCGAGAGCCACGGCCGGTGGATGCTCGGGGAAGGTTGCCTGGTCGAGGCCGCGACGCGGAGGGACGTGGACATCGTGCTCAATGCGGTCGTCGGGTCGGCCGGCCTCGATGCCACGCTCGCCGCGGTGCGCGCGGGCAAGCGCGTCGCGCTCGCGAACAAGGAGTCGCTCGTGATCGCGGGTCAGCTCGTCGCGACAGCCTGCGCCGACGGGGGCGGAGAGATCGTGCCGGTGGACAGCGAGCACAGCGCCATCCTGCAGTGTCTCGCCGGCCGACCCCGGAGCGAGGTGCGCCGACTCATCCTGACCGCGTCGGGTGGGCCCTTCCGCTCGTGGTCAGGCGACCGGCTGGCTCGGGCCACGGTCGCGGACGCGCTGCAGCATCCCACGTGGCGCATGGGCCGCAAGATCACGGTGGACAGCGCGACGCTCGCCAACAAGGCGCTGGAGGTGATCGAGGCACACTTTCTCTTCGGTCTGCCCTACGATCGCATCGAGGTCGTCGTCCACCCGCAGAGCGTCGTTCACTCGTTCGTCGAGTTCGTGGACGGAAGCGTGCTGGCGCAGCTCGGAGAGCCGAGCATGGAGCTTCCGGTTCTCTACGCTCTCACCCATCCCGATCGTCTGCCGGACACCGGTGTCCCGCCCTTCGACCCGGTGGAGCTCTCCCCGCTCACCTTCGAGGTGGTGCGCCACGACCACTTTCCGGCGCTTCAGCTCGGCATCGAGGCGGGCCGGCAGGGAGGGGCAGCGCCGGCAATCTTCAACGCGGCGAACGAGCGCGCGGTCGCGCTTTTTCTGGAGGGTGGCATTAGCTTCGGAGACATCTCGCGGGCGATCGGCTCGGCGCTCGCGGCGCTCGGCGGAGCGCCGAGCGACTCTCTCGACGCACTGCGACTCGCTGATCGGGAGGCACGCCGTCACGTGGGAGACATGTTCTCATGCTAGGGTGGGTGCAGGGAGCGCTCGCGACGGTTTTCGTGTTCGGCCTCGTGGTCTTCATCCACGAGCTCGGGCATTTCCTCGCCGCCAAGGCCGCCGGCGTGTACGCGCCCCGCTTCTCGATCGGGTTCGGCCCCGCGCTCTGGAGCCGGAAGTGGGGCGAGACGGAATACGTTCTCGCGTGGATCCCGCTCGGAGGCTACGTACGCATGGCCTCGCGTGAGGACGACGCGATGGCGGCGATCGAGGGGGGAGGGGAGAGGCCCGCCTCCGTTCCGGGCACGGTCGGCGCCAACGGTGCCGAGGTTGCGGGCGGCGATGCCAGCGTCGAGCCCGCGCCACGCCCGAAGCACTACGATCCGGAGGCACTCGCTCCGTTCGGGCCGAAGCCGGTTCCCCCGGAGCGCATGTTCGAGTCGAAGTCGCTCGCGGCGCGGCTCATGATCATGCTTGCGGGCGTCACGATGAACGTCGTCCTCGGGTTCATCGTCCTGGTCGTGGTGGCGGCCGTGTACGGGCGACAGGTGATCCGCAGCCGCGCGGTCGGAGCTGTCCGGGCTCTGCCGGGACTCGATCTCCGGTCGCGCATCGGCATCGGCGATACGGTCCTCGCCGTGGACGGCGCGCCAGCCCGGAGCTGGAACGACGTCGATTCCCTCATCTACTTCAGCCGCGCGCGGTCGCTCGAGATCACCACGCAGCGCGCCACCGTCACCATCCCGCTCACCGATCCCTCCATCACTCGGGAGCGCGTCGCGAGCGCCATCCTTCCGCTCAGCGTGCCGCGCGTGGGGCAGGTCAAGTCTGGATCACCGGCCAGTCGAGCCGGGATGCTCGCCGGCGACAGCGTGACGGCGGTCGCGGGAAAGGCGGTTCGCACCTGGGAGGACGTGGTCGCGCTCGTTCGCGCGTCCCCCGAGCAGCCTCTGATCTTCTCCATCGTTCGATCGGGCCGCGCCGCCGAGCTGTCCGTGCGTCCGGAGTCGACCCCCGAGACTGATGAGCGTGGCATCCGCGTGGTGGTCGGCAAGATCGGCGTCTATCCGCCGTTGCTCACCGAGCGAGAGCCGATCCCGTTGTCCGACGCGGTGCGCCTCGGCTGGGGCCAGACATGGCAGCTCGCCGGCATGGTGGGGGTGACGGTCAAGCAGCTCGTGACGGGACAGGCGAAGCTCTCGAGCCTCGGGGGGCCGGTGGCGATCGCCGGCGCTTCGGCGGAGGCGGCGAGGCAGGGCTTCGACTCGCTGTTGAGATTGCTGGCGCTCCTGAGCATCAACGTCGCCGTTCTCAACCTGCTGCCCATCCCGATACTCGATGGGGGACAGATTCTCATCAATGTCATCGAGGCGGTGCGAGGCGGCTCCTTCAGCATCCGGACGCGCGAATACATCATCCGCTTCGGCCTGATCACGATCGCGATCCTGTTCGTCATCGTCATGTTCAACGACATCCGCAACCGACTGCACTTCTGACGATGATCTCCGTCCTCTGTCGCTGGGCTTCGGGGTCGCTGGCCGTGGGCCTGGCGCTGTCGCTCGCACCGGCCAGCGCGCGCTCACAGGAGTACACGCGCTTCGCCGTCGACTCCGTGGTGGACAGTACCTTCCGGTTCACGCTCGGCGGTCAGCGGTGGGTGGTGCCGGGGCAGCGCGGCATCGCGGTCGACCCGCGCCGGCGCGATGCGCTGATCGCACGCTTCCGGGTGCTGCGGGTCGTTCGCGATACCGCGACCGCGCTCGTCACGGGACAGACTGCTCGCATCAGCACCGACCTCGCCGCGCTGATCGAGCGGCCGCAAATTCCCTTCTATCGGCGGGGTCTCTTCTGGGCCGGGACGATCGCGGGTGCATCCGTCGGCGCGATCATCGGCGCCCGAGCACACTGACCGGTGTGGCTACTGGCAGAGCAGCGTCACGTGCTCCGTCGCATTGGTGGTCGGCACGATGGTGACGTCGCTGAAGTAGTCGGCGCAGAGGCTCGCCGAGATCTTCAACTGATAGGAGCCGGCCGCCAACAGCATCGTGGCGTGGCTCGACGTCAATTGCCCGCGTATTGGTTTCGCGGGGCTTCCCCTGGGTGTGAGCACGTAACGTGCGCCAGAACGACTGACGTCCAACACTAGCATGCCGCAGCGCCGCGGCGTGAGCTTGAGCGTCGTGATTCCCGACTTCTCGAGAGTGACGCGTACCGAATGACGCGCCGAGGGGCACCCCGGGGAGCTGGCGAAGGATGCCGACACCTCGTGTTTGCCAGCGTCCAGGGAGTCGCTGCGCCATTCGCCGGAGCCCACTACCTCACCGTCCACCTCGATCGCCGCGTCCGGCGGCGCCAACACTCTCAGCTCTCGCACCGGCGAGGGAGTGCGGTTGACCGTCGTCGTCCCCGGAAAAACGGGAACAGGAGGGCGCGCGAGCGGCGCCGCGCGCCGAGTGGGCAGTGTACGAGCCGGCGCGCTGCCGTGGGGTTGCCAGAGGGTCGCGACCAGCGTGAGGGCGACGACAGCTGCCGCCGCGCTGCCCAACCCCCAGGATGCCCGACGCCCGCGCAGACCTTTGCGCGAGCGGAGCAGCCCCGAGCCGGACGTCGCTGGCATCACGACCGTTCCGCTCTCGGACGTGACCAGGAGCGGTTTGAGCGCGGCGTGCACCGCCTCGGCGTTCGGGTATCGGAGCTCCCGATCTTTCTCGAGGCAGGTGAGGATGATCCGCTCGAGCTCCTCCGACAACGACGGATTGAGGGAGCGCGGAGACGGCGGCGGCTCCTCCACGTGCTGGCGGGCGTAGTCGTACCAGTCGTTGCCCTGGAAGGGCAGCACGCCTGTCGCCGCCTTGAACATGGTGACGCCGAGGGAGTAGATGTCGGCCCGGCCGTCGAGGGTCAGGCCGCGGGCCTGCTCGGGGGAGAAGTACTGCGGCGTCCCGACGACCATGTTCGTGCCCGTCTGGTCGACGTAGCCGACCAGGGCTCGCGCGATGCCGAAATCGGCGACGATCGCATTGCCGTGCTCGTCGTACAGCACGTTGTCGGTCTTGATGTCGCGATGGATCACACCCTCCCGGTGCGCGAACGCGAGCGCCGCGCTGACATCCAGCCCGAGTCGGATGAGCAGGCTTTCATGGAGGGTGCCCATGACGTTGAGCTTCTCCACCAGTCCGTTGGGGAGATAGTCCATCACGAAGTAGGCAGCGTGGTCCTCCTGCCCGACCGCCAGGATGCGAATGATGTTCGGATGGCGGAGCTTGGCGGCCGTGGACGCTTCCTTCCGGAAGCGACCCTCGACGTTCTCATCGCCGGCGAACTGGGGCTTGAGGACCTTCACGGCCACCGGAATGTCGAGCTCGGGGTCGTAGCCCTTGTAGACCCAGGCGAAGCCGCCGGAGCCGATGGACGACTCGATCCGGAAGCGGCCGAGAGTGCGGCCGATGTACCGCTCAGGCACGGGGCGGAGCCTTTACAAGGATATCGAGGGCCACTAAATTACTGTGCTATAACGAATTCGGCGCAACTCGCGCAGCGGAAGTCCGGAGAATATATACTCATGCCGTTCCAAAAAGCATCGGTCATAGAAAAGCACAAGGTGCACGACACGGACACCGGCTCGACGCGGGTGCAGGTCGCCATTCTGACCGAGAGAGTCAACTACCTGACGGAGCATTTCCGGGTCCACAAGAAGGATAATCACGGACGCCGGGGCCTTCTCAAGATGGTCGGCAAGCGCCGGCGACTTCTTGACTATATGAAGAAAACGGATATCGACGGCTATCGGCTGCTGATCCAAGAGCTTGGGCTCCGTCACTAACTCCATCGACATTGCAACCGCGCGGGTGCCGCTCAGCCGGCCCCGCGCTTTTTGCGTTCCCACCACCCCCGTCAAGCAATGATGCAACGCGTCGAGAGACAATTCGCCGGCCGCAAGCTGATCATCGAGACCGGCCGGATGGCCAAGCAGGCCGCCGGCTCGGCGGTCGTGCAGTTTGGCGAAACCATGGTGATCGCTGCCGTCACGGTGAGCGACAACAAGAGTCCGCTCCCCTTCTTTCCGCTCACCGTCGAGTACAAGGAACGGACATACGCCGCGGGGAAGATTCCGGGCGGCTTTCTCAAGCGCGAGGGTCGCCCGCACGACGAGGAGATTCTCTCCGCCCGCATCATCGACCGCTCGATTCGGCCCCTCTTCCCGGAAGGGTTCCAGAACGAGGTGCAGGTCTTCATCTACGTGATCTCGGCGGACCAGGAGAACGACGCCGACATGGCGGCGCTCCTCGCGACGTCGTTCGCGCTGAACGTCTCCCGAATCCCCTTCCTCGGACCGATCGCGGGCGTCCGGATCGGCCGGCTGTCCGGAAAATGGGCGCTTAATCCGACCTTCCAGCAGCTCGAGTACTCCGACATGGACGTCGTGGTCGCGGGCACGCAGGACTCCATCATGATGGTGGAGGGGGGCGCGCTCGAGGTGAGCGAGGAGGATGTGATCGAGGGTCTCACGATCGCGCAGAAGGGCCTTCGCGACCTGGTGGCGATGCAGGAAGAGCTGCTCGCGACGACGCGCGTCGAGAAGATGCAGTGGACCCGGAACGTTCTCCCCGAGCAGCTGGTCGCGCGCGTGAGCGAGCTGGCCGCGGGCAAGATCGCGGCCGCGATCAATCGCAAGGACAAGCACGAGCGCATCGACGCCGTCGAGCTGGTGAAGCGGGAAGCGATCCAGTCGCTCACGGTGGACTTTCCCGACGCATCGAAGGACATCCAGACTCTGGTGGGCGACGCGGAGTACAACGCCCTGAGAAGCCAGGTGCTCGAGCAGGGCGAGCGCGTCGATGGGCGCCGGCACGACGAGGTCCGCGCGATCACGATCGACACCGGCGTGCTGCCGCGCGCGCACGGCTCCTCGCTCTTCACCCGCGGGCAGACGCAGGCGCTGGTGGCGGTGACGCTGGGCACGGCGAACGACGTGCAGCGGCTGGACTCGATCGACGATCCGCAGGAGACGACCAAGTCGTTCATGCTGCACTACAACTTCCCGCCGTTCTCCACCGGCGAGGTGCGTCCGATGCGCGGCACCAGCCGCCGCGAGATCGGTCATGGAAACCTCGCCGAGCGCGCGCTCCAGGCCATGCTCCCGCAGTTCGAGGAGTTCCCGTACACCATCCGGATCGTGTCCGACATCCTCGAGTCGAATGGCTCCTCGTCTATGGCTTCCGTGTGCGGTGGATCGCTCGCGCTGTTCGATGCCGGCGTTCCGATGCGCGGTGCGATCGCCGGCGTGGCGATGGGACTGATCAAGGAGGGATCGAAGTACGCCATCCTGACCGACATCCTCGGCACCGAAGATCACCTCGGGGACATGGATTTCAAGGTGGCGGGGACGGAGGAGGGGATCACCTCCATCCAGATGGACATCAAGATTCAGGGTCTCGACGTCAAGATCATGCGTGAGGCGCTGGCTCAGGCCAGAGTCGGCCGCCTCCACATCCTCGGCGAGATGAAGAAGGCGCTCGCGCAGCCGCGCGAGGATCTGTCGGCCTACGCCCCGCGTATCGTCACCCATCAGATCAGCTCCGAGAAGATCGGCGACCTCATTGGGCCGAAGGGCAAGACCATTCGCGGCATCCAGGACGAGACGGGCGCCGAGATCTCGGTGGACGATTCGGGCATGGTGACCATTGCGGCGGTCGGAGGCGAGGCGATGCAGCGAGCGCTCGAGATGATCAAGGCTCTGACGCAGGAGCCCGACATCGGGGCGACATACGAGGGCACGGTCAAGAGTACCACAGCGTTCGGCGCCTTCGTCGAGATCCTTCCGGGCACGGAGGGTCTGGTCCACATCTCGGAGCTGGCGCACGGCCGGACGGACAAGACCGAAGACGTGGTCAAGAAGGGCGACCGCGTCAAGGTGAAGCTCATCGAGCGCGACGAGCGCGGCCGTCTTCGCCTGTCGATGAAGGCGCTCGTTCCAAAACCGGAGGGCACGTCGGAAGGGGAGGGTGGTGGCTCGGGAGGACGTGGAGGCCGCGGAGAGCGACCGGATCGCGGTGATCGGGGCGACCGGCCGCGCCGCGACGAGCGGACCGAGAGAGCGGCAGCGCCCGTGGGCTCGACCGCCGACACGGCGGGCGACCCGGTGAGCGGTGGCGACGGCTCCGTCGGTCTCGAGGAGAATTCGGGTGGCGATGCGAGCGCGTCGGAGGAGTCACATGAGCGGCGTCCCCCCCGCCGTGGAGGTCGTGGAGGCCGCCCACGCCGCTGATGATGGGCACGTCGCAGCTCGACGTCGGGCTCCGCCGCACCGTATTGCCGAACGGACTGACCGTGCTCTCGGAATTCATGCCGGGAGTGCGGTCGGTGGCTTTCGGGGTCTGGGTGCGGGCGGCTTCCATTCACGAGGCGCCGGAGCGGATGGGGGTGTCGCATCTTCTCGAGCACATGGTGTTCAAGGGAACGGAGCGCCGGACGGCGCGCGACATCGCGCTCTCTCTCGAGGTGCTCGGCGGCTCGCTCGACGCGTACACGTCGCGCGAGCACACCGCCTTCCAGGCACGTGTGCTCGATGAGCATCTGCCCCAGGCCGTGGACGTGATCGGTGATCTGCTCTTTCGTCCCCTGCTGCGCCGCTCCGATCTCGACCTCGAGCGCAAGGTCGTGCTCGAGGAGATCAGCATGGTGGACGACACCCCGGATGATCTCGTGTTCGAGATCCACAATGAGCAGATGTGGGGCACGCACCCCTACGGGTACTCCATCCTCGGAACCCGCGAGACGGTGTCCGCGCTTGGCGTTGACGACCTGCGGGAGCTGCACGGCCGCGCCTACCATCCGTCGCAACTGGTCGTCGCTGCAGCGGGACACATCGATCACGAGCCGCTGCTCGACACCCTGGCTCTCACCGGGTGGGCGGAGCCGGGCGGCGGCGACGCATCGCCCTTGCCGATCCCCTCGATCGTTGCGCCCCCGCCGACCTCACGCCATATCGAGCGGGACAGTGCTCAGACACACATCGTCTTCGGTGTGCCGACCGTTCCACACGCCGACCCCCGCCGCTACGCTCTCGTGCTGGTCAGCACGATCTTCGGCGCCGGAATGAGCTCGAGGCTCTTTCAGCGCGTGCGCGAGGAGCTCGGGCTGGCGTACGCCGTGTACACCTTCCAGTCGTTTCACGTGCACACCGGAGTGCATGGCGTCTATGTGGGCACCTCGCCTGAGAACGCCGCCCGGGCGTCCGAAGCCATCCGCGAGGAGCTCGACCGACTCGCGTCCGAGGGCCTGTCCGCGGAAGAGATCGACGCCGGCAAGAGCCAGCTCAAGGGGCAGCTTACGCTGTCGCTCGAGAGTCCGTCATCGCGGATGTATCGCGCGGCTGGAGTCGAGCTGTACGAGGAGCGCTTTCGCTCGCTCGACGAGATTCTCGCCGAGATCGATTCGATCACGCCCGCCCAGATCTCCGGCGTCAGCGCGGAATTTTTCGCCCCTGCGGCCCAGACGGTGCTGAGCCTCGGTCCGTCCGCTCATTGATCCCGAGCAAGCGACCCCTTCACTCTCACGCCACGACTCCCATGCAAATCGGCGTTCCGAAAGAGATCAAGACCAACGAGAACCGCATTGCCCTCGTACCGGCGGGCGCGGAGGCGCTGGTCGCGGCGGGCCACTCGGTGATGATCGAGAAGGCCGCCGGGGAGGGGAGCGGCTTTCCGGACGAGAGGTACACCAGCGTGGGAGCCACCATCGGCGCCGATGCGGGAGAGGTGTGGCGTCACGCCGAGATGATCATGAAGGTGAAGGAGCCGATCGAGCGGGAATGGCCGCACATGCGTCGCGGCCAGACCATCTTCACCTACTTCCATTTTGCCGCCGATGAGAAGCTGACGCGTGCCCACGTGGACAGCGGAGCGGTCTGTATCGCCTACGAGACTGTCGAGCTGCCGAATCGCGAGCTCCCACTGCTCACGCCCATGTCGGAGGTCGCGGGCCGGATGGCGGTCCAGGAGGGGGCCAAATATCTGGAGAAGCTCTACGGCGGCCGTGGCGTGCTGCTCGGGGGAGTTCCCGGGGTTCCACCGGCCAAGGTCGTCATCCTCGGAGGGGGTATCGTCGGGATCAACGCGGCGAAGATGGCTGCCGGAATGGGCGCCAAGGTCACCGTGCTCGATCTGTCGCTCGAGCGACTCCGCTATCTGTCCGACGTCATGCCGGCCAACGTCGTTCTGATCTACTCGAACCGACACAACATCCTGGAGCAGATCGAGACGGCCGACCTCGTGGTCGGCGCCGTGCTCATCCCGGGGGCGAAAGCCCCGAAGCTCGTGAGGCGCGAAGACCTCAAGCGGATGCAGCCTGGATCGGTGATCGTGGACGTGGCGATCGACCAGGGCGGATGCGTGGAGACGATCAAGGCGACGACTCACGAGAATCCGACCTACGTGGTGGATGGAGTGATTCATTACGGCGTCGCCAACATGCCCGGCGGCGTTCCGCGAACGTCGACGCTCGCCCTCACGAACGCGACCTTCCCGTACGCCATGCAGCTGGCGAACAAGGGATGGTCGCAGGCGCTGCGGGAGAATCCGGCGCTCAAGAAGGGGCTGAATATCGTGAACGGCACGGTCGTCTACGCCGCCGTTGCGGAGGCGTTCGGGCTGGCGTCCGAGTCGCCCGATGCGTTCCTCCGCTAGCACGACAGTTTCCCACGGCGGCCCTCCGCGGCTGCCGCCGATCCTCTGCTGGCACAAGGTCGAGCGAAGGCACGAGCTGGGCGTGACCCGTGTATCACCCCGCCGCTTCGAGCGCCAGGTGGCGCGTCTGGCGGAGGCCGGGTGGCAGACGGCCGGGATCGACACGCTGTTGGCGTGCGCGCGAGGCGAGCGCGAGCCGGGTGACCGCGAGCTGGTCCTGACCTTCGATGACGCGTATCGGGGGCTTCGCGATCACGCCTTCCCGGTGCTGGAGGCGCACGGCTTCCGGGCGATCTGCTCCGTGATCACCAACTACGCCGGTGCGCTCAACCGGTGGGACGTCGCCTACGGAGGCCGTCGATTCGCTCACCTCGCGTGGCGGGATATTCGTCATTGGCAGGATCGCGGGATCGAGTTCATCTCGCATAGCGCCACCCATCCGCGGCTCACCTGGCTCTCGGCCGGCGATGTCGCGGCGGAGCTGAGGCGCTCGCGCGACGCATTGTCCGCCGCGCTCGGAGTGCCGCCGAGATTGGTGAGCTATCCCTTCGGGGCGGCCGCCGATCGGGAAGAGGCGATCGCCCGGTCCGAGGGGTACGAGGCCGGACTCGTCCTCGCTCGGCGCTGGCGAGGGGCAGTCATGGCCATCCCCCGGCTACCCGTCTATCTCTGGTCGCCGCCTACCCCCGGAGTGGGACCGCTCGCCGCCGTGGAATGGCTTGCCGCCGTGGGCGCAAACCGCTGTGCCGTCGGCACCGCCATCTGGCGCGCGGCCCGCGCGCACCGCTACACGAAATACTTGGCGACGACGGGCAGCAGGGTGGGGTGATGGAGCAGAGCGCTCGCGAAGATGCGGCCCAGCGAACGCTTCTCCTCCGGAACGCGATTCACCGTGGCCGCGAGCGCATTGAAGAAGCCGTCGTCGAAGCGGTTCAGCGCTTCCTTGAGCTTGTAGAATCGCACGTGGTCCTCTCCGAGCAACGACATCCACACGTCGTGATAGCGCTGCAGACGCGCGGCGCTCGTGTCGCCAGCCGCAAGTGCCTCGGTCGCCACGCGAGCGGCGAGCTGTCCCGACTTCATCGCGTTGACGATTCCGCCACCGGACAGCGGATTGATCATGTGCGCGGCATCTCCGCACGACAGGAGCGAGTCCGTGACCGTTCGCTTGATCGTCGGGTGGACGATGACGCCGCCCACCGTGTAGCCGGTTCGGGTGCCTGTGGGGAAGTAGCGATCCGCGTACGCATCCAGATAGGCGCGCGCCGGACGCCCGTCGGCGCGGAGAGCGACGATGCCCAGGCCGACGTTCGCCACACCGACGCCCTTGGGAAAAACCCAGGCGTAGCCCCCGGGCGCGACCTGCTCGCCGAAGTGGAGGTAGATCGCATCCGGGTCGAAATCGATACCGGAGATGACGTACTGCGCGCAGCTCTCCATGTCGCGCGACGGAACGCGGGTGTCGAGCCCCGCCCATCGGCCCACCATTCCTTCGACGCCATCCGCGGCGATGACCAGCCGCGCCAGAAAGCGCTCCGAGCCACGCGGCCCGGAGAGATCCGCTTCCCAGAGAGTACCGCTGCGGCGAAGCGCAGTGACCTCCGTGCCGACGCGCACTTCGGCACCGGCATGTCCGGCCTGCGCGGCCAGCGCCGGCTCGAAGCGCGATCGGTCCAGGATGTAGCCGACGTCTCCCTCGGCGACCCGCACCTCGGTGCCGTCGGGCGCCCAGAAGATCACCCGCGAGATCCGGCGTGAGATCCAGTCCGCGCCAGTGGGGTCGATGAACTCCGCCAGCCCCTTGCTCCCCACGCCCTCACCGCAGCGCACGGGCGAACCGATCGCCCGATCGCGCTCGACCAGAAGGACGTCGAGTCCGGGATCGCGGGTGGCGATCTCGCGTGCCGCGACGAGGCCGGCCGGCCCGCCGCCGACCACCAGCACGTCGCAGTGGAGCCCCGTCACGGGAAGGCGCCGAGCGCGCTCGGAGGGCGAGCCACCATGGTCAGCGCGCCGACGGGGCAGGGCGCGATGCACTTCCGGCAACCCGTGCATGTTACGGGATCGACTCGCAAACCGTCACGTCGAAGGTGGATCGCTTCCGGAGGGCACAGAGGCAGACACAGGCCGCAAGAGTCGCACGCGGCGAGATCCACGATGGCTATGTCGGCGGAAGCTGAACGAGGCATAGCCGATGATGCCGAAACGCTCTAGGTCATGTCAAGTCAACGTCTTGCTGTTGTTTGCCTGCCGTACTAGTTTACCCTCCGACCGTGCTTGTCCCTCCCCGTCGCCGCCTTCGTTCCTAAGGGAACGCCCGAGCCAATCAGCTAAAACTTGATGCGCTGGCCCTTCTTCAAAGCGGGCTCGTTCTTTCCCGCGAACGCGATTGCCGTGGACCTCGGCACCGCGAACACGCTCATTTACGTGAAGGGGGAAGGCATCGTTTTGAACGAGCCCTCCGTCGTCGCGATCGATCGCGCGACTGGCCAGATCAAGGGGGTCGGTCTCGAGGCCAAGAGGATGCTGGGACGCACCCCGGAAGGAATCATCGCCGTGCGTCCGATGAAGGATGGCGTCATTGCCGACTTCGATGTGACCGAGAAGATGCTCCGCTACTTCCTCACGCTCATCATCGACAACCACGTCTTCAAAGTGAAGCCGCGCGTGATCGTGTGCGTGCCGTCGGGGATCACGGAAGTGGAGAAGAGAGCCGTGCGTGACTCCGCGCTCGGCGCCGGCGCCAAGGAAGTCTTCATGGTGGCCGAGCCGATGGCGGCCGCGATCGGCGTGGGGCTGCCCGTCGAGACGCCAACCGGAAACATGGTGATCGACATTGGAGGGGGCACGACGGAGATCGCAGTGATCGCGCTGTCCGGGATCGTGAGCGACACTTCCATCCGTACCGGCGGGGACGAGCTGGACACCGCGATCGTGCAGTTCATGCGCAAGAACTACAACCTCCTGATCGGCGAGCCCACGGCGGAGCAGATCAAGATCCAGATCGGCTCTGCTGCGCCGGTGGGGGAGGAGCGCGAGATGGAGGTCAAGGGGCGTGACCTCGTGTCCGGCATTCCGAAGACGGTCCGCGTGCACTCGAGCGAGATCCGTGAGGCAATTCAGGAGCCGATTCAGCAGATCGTGGATGCGGTGCGCCGCGCCCTCGAGATCACTCCGCCGGAGCTCGCGAGCGACATCGTGGATCGCGGAATCGTCATGACGGGCGGGGGCGCCCTCATTCGCGGCCTCGACCTCCTGCTGAGTCAGGAGACGAATCTTCCCATTCACGTGGATGAGGATCCGCTCACCTGCGTTGTGCGCGGGACGGGGCGGATCCTGGACGACGAGGAGAAATACCGGTCCGTCCTGGACCGCTGAGGGCCAGCCGTGGCGATCTCCGCACGCTCGTTCAGCCGGCGGGATCTGGCGTTGTTTGCCGCGTGCATCGTGCTGTCGCTGGTTGCGGAAACCCTGCCCGCACCGGTCCGTGATCCGATCGCGGGGTCTCTCCGCCGAACGATTGTCGCTCCCTTGCTCGGCTTGCAGCACAACGCGGAGCTCTCCCGACGCGCCTGGCTGACACGGGAGCAGCGCACGCAGGAGCGGGACAGCGTGGTGCTGCGGTCCATGCAGCTGGACGGACTGCGCAGTGAGAATGACCGCCTCCGCGCCCTGCTCGGGCTGGGAGCGCAGCTCCAGTGGGGATTCATTCCGGCCGAGGTGCTGCACAGTCGCGCGGTGGGCGAGGAATACGCGGTGACGCTCAGCGCCGGATCCCGCGCGGGCGTGCGTCCTTTCAGCCCCGTGGTCGCGCCGGAGGGGGTGGTCGGCATCGTGAAGACCGTCGACCCCGGGCAGAGCATCGCGCTCGTGACATCCCACCCGGATTTCCGGGTGAGCGCGATGGCCGCCGATGGCAGCGCGCTCGGAATCGTCCGGGCTCACAGCGGCGCGGAGCGCGAGCGTTATCTTCTCGAGATGAACGGCGTTCCGGTGCGCAGCACCCTCAAACCCGGCATGCTGGTGGTGAGCTCCGGTTTCGGAGGCACCTTTCCTCGGGGCATTCCCGTCGGCACGGTACTGAGCGAGGTGAAGACGTCCGAGCTCTGGGCCCGCAGCTATCTCCTGCGTCCAAGCGTCATCCCGGGAGACATGGCCAACGTGATGATTCTGCTTCCGCCGCGCTCGGTTGCCGGCGTCGAGGGAGTATGGGCCAAGGGTCAGAGTCTCGACTCGGCGACGAAGAGCGTGGTCGCGGCGGGGGAGACGCTGCGACCCACTGGAGCGGCTGTGTCGCGTGACAGCACTGCCAGGCCTCGGCCGCGATGAGAGGCCTCGACGCCCTTCGCCTCGCGACCGTGTTCGCGGTGCTGGTCGTGCTGCACTACCTGCTGCGACCGCTTCTCGGCTGGCGCGCCTCGCCCGACTTCCTCATGATCGGCCTGCTCCTGGTCGCCATCCGGGTGCGACCCGGAACGTCCGCGATCATCGGGTTTGTGATAGGCATGGTCGAAGACTCCCTCCAGCTCCGGACGTTCGGCGCCAGTGCGTTTGCGCTCTCGGTCGTGGGCTTCGCCGCGTCATGGATGAAGGGTGTCTTCTTTGCGGATGACCTGTGGCTGAATGGCTTCTTCCTCTTTCTCGGGAAGCTCGCGTACGAGCTCCTGTATGTGATTGCCGCCCACGACGGAAGCGACATGCTGCTGCGCCTGATGGTCTGGGCTCCGCTCAGCGCCGCGGTGACAGCCGGCTTCGGGATGGTCACGGTGCTGGTGATGCGGCCCATCCTGCGGACCACACCGACGTGAGCTTTCATCCGAATGATGTCGCGCGACGGGCGCGTATCGCGTCGGTCGCTCTGGCGGTGGTCTTCGCGCTCCTCCTGTCCGCCTTCTTTCGCACCCAGGTGCTGGAGAACTCGCGCTACGCTTTGCAATCGGAGGAGAATCGCCTTCGCGAGGTCCCGCTGCCGGCGCCGCGTGGGATCATCTACGATCGGAACAACGAAGTCATCGCCGAGAACGTGCCCGGCTACTCGGTGCTGATGCTCAGTCCTGGGGCGGACTCGCTTCGCGCGTCCCTCGCTCGGCTGTCTGCGCTCGTGCCTCTGACTCCGGACCAGGTCGAGTCGGCGGTGCGGCGATGGGGCCGCTCCAAACTCCGGCCGACCGTCGTGCTGTCCGATGCCCGCTTCGACGTCGTGTCGGTGCTCGAGGAGCATCGCGTCGAGTTTCCGGGACTCATCATTCAGTCCGCTCCCAAGAGGTACTATCCGGACGGGGCGGTCGTGGCTCCGATCGTCGGATACGTCGGGGAGATCAACGAGGCCGACCTGGGCAAGAGTGTCTACCGGAGCTACAAGGCGGGGCAGCAGATCGGCAAAGGGGGGCTCGAGCAGCAGTACGAGAAGGAGCTGCACGGCATGGAAGGGTCACGATTCGTCGAGGTGGACGCGCGCGGACGAGTGGTGCGCGAGGCCGGTGCGCGCCCCGACATTCCGCCGGGCGAGCCTGCTGCGCTGCGGACCAACATCGACCTCGATCTCCAGCGCTTCACCGCCGGCATCTTCGGTGATTCTCTCCAGGGAGGAGCGATCGCGATCGAGCCGCAGACTGGTGCGGTGCTCGCCCTCTACAGCGCCCCGAGCTACGATCCGAACCGCTTCATCGGGGGGATCGCGCCGGAATTCTGGCAGCAGCTCACCACCGATCCGCGAAAGCCCCTCCTCAACAAGGTCATCCAGGGACGCTACCCGCCCGGATCCACCTTCAAGCTCGCGACCGCGGCGATCGCGCTCCAGGAGAACATCGCGACGCTGAATGACAAGATGCCGGAGCCGTGCACCGGAGGCTACTGGTACGGCCGCTACTTCAAGTGCTGGGAGCACAAGGGGCACGGCGCGATCACGCTCGCCCGCGCCATCGCCGTTTCCTGCGATGTGTACTTCTACCAACTCGGTCTCAAGATCGGGATTTCGCGGTTGGTCGCGGGAGGGGTGTCCCTCAACTTCCGCAAGAAGACGGGGATCGACCTGCCGGAGGAGAAAACACCGGAGTTCGAGAATCAGCTCGCGTACAGCACCAAGACATTCGGGGCGCGCGGCTTCAGTGGTGGGGAGACGCTGAATCTCGCCATCGGCCAGGGTGCGAACGCCCAGACGGTCGTCAACATGGCGCGCTTCTACACCGCGCTGGCGACCAACGGCCAGCAGGCGAGACCACAGATCGTAAAGAGGGCGCCGGAGCGAACGACCATCTTCTCGCTGACACCGGAGCAGATGACCGGCGTCCGCGCGGCGCTCGCGGGCGTGGTCGGGGAGGGAGGAACCGCGGCCAGCGCGCAGATCCAGGGAGTCGTTCTCGCTGGCAAGACCGGGAGCGCCCAAAACTCCCAGGATCCGAAGAACGACCATTCCTGGTTCGTCGGGTTCGCGCCGGAGTCGGACCCGAAGATCGTCGTGGCGGTGATGATCGAGTTCGGAGGCCACGGCGCGCGCGCGGCGCGGATCGCATCGAAGATCATCGAACATTTCCTCAAGGTCGCGCCGACGCAGCTTCTGAGCACCGAGGGATGATGTCGGCATGATCAGCCGTCGTCTCGTCGCCGACGTCCCGCTGGTGCTCGTGGCGCTGACTCTCTCCATCTGCGGCGTCGCGATGGTCTACTCCGCCGGGCAGACCGATACTCCGACGGTCGCGGCGCACGCGTACCGATCCCAGATCGTCTGGGTTCTGCTCGGGATCGGGGCCGCGATGCTCGTGAGCCGCGCCTCGGTCCGGTTCATCGAGTGGGTCACGGTACCGGCATACGGCCTCACCCTCCTGCTGCTGGCTGTGCTGCTCCTCCCCGGCATCGGGGGCGGGGCAGGAGACGCAGCGAGCAGCAAGAGCTGGATCGTGATCGCTGGCCACCGACTCGGCCAGCCGTCGGAGCTCGCGAAGATCACCGTCGTGCTGATGCTTGCCCGGGTCCTCGGAAGCCGGCGGGATCCTCCGCGCTCGATCCTCGAGCTCTGGCGGCCGGCGCTCGTCGTCCTCGTGCCCTGGCTGCTGATCATGGCACAACCGGATCTCGGCACCGGGATGGTGTTCATCGGGACGTTCATCGTGATGCTCTTCTGGTCGGGTGTGCCGCTTCCGCTCCTCGTTCTCATCGCGTCACCCGCGGTCAGCCTGCTCCTCGCCTTCAACACGCAGTACTGGGGCGCGTGGTTTGTCGTGTTGCTGGCGCTGGTGCTGTGGTACAAGCCGTTCGTCGCCGAGGGTGTGGGTCTGATGGTGTCGAACGTGGCGATGGGAGTGATCGCTCCGCTGCTGTGGGAGAAGCTCCAGCCGTATCAGCAACACCGCCTGCTGGTCTTCCTCGATCCGACCATCGATCCGAAGCGATCCGGATACCATGTCATCCAGTCGAAGGTCGCCATCGGGTCCGGCGGATGGCTGGGCAAGGGCTTCACACTGGGCACTCAGAAGCGGCTCCACTTTCTCCCGGAGCAGCACACCGACTTCATCTTCGCGGTGGTCGGCGAGGAGCTGGGGTTTCTGGGCGTCACCTTCTCCCTCATGCTCTTCCTGCTCCTGTTGCTCCGCGCCATCCGGGTCGCCGGTCGAGCCAACGACAGCTTCAGCAGCCTGCTGGCGATCGGGCTCGCGTCCAACTGGCTCGTTCACATCATCGTGAATGTGGGAATGACGCTCAACCTGATGCCGATCACCGGCATTCCGCTGCCGTTTTTCAGCTACGGCGGCTCCTTCATGCTGGCCTCGTGGATGGCGATCGGGCTCCTCCTGCGCATCTCGGCCGAAGGACGCGGGGGCCGGACGGGAGAGATGGTGATCTAGTGTCGTGCGTCTGAGAAGATGATTGCATTTCGGGCCGCTGAACCCCGCTCCGAGGGGAAAATCAACGGCAAAGGCGGCCGCGGATGGCCGCGGCGAAGGTCGACGCGGATCGCTCCGTGAGAGGGGCTAAGTGTCGACCGCCGGCCGAGGGGCAGGTGATGGGGGAAGAACGACGGCCGTCGCCGCGGATGAGCGCGTGGAGGCGCAGCCAGCGCCTGCTGCCTGCCCGAAGGGGGTAGTCCTTTCCCCTCCATCCTGTCCTTCGCGGCGCTCGGCACCCAGCCCGCATCATGGGGCGATCCGCGTCGTCCTTCGCCGCGAATATCCGCGGCCGCCGTCTGAGTCCTTCCGCGAGAGTCGACGTCCACCCGCGATGATTCGCTGCCGACTCGCCCTCTGGCACCCTCCTCCGGTTCCTTTCATCTTCCGTCATGGCCTGGTTCAAGAAGGAGCCGAAGAAGCGGCGGCCGAAGCGCGAGCGGCTGGAGATCCCGGCCGATGCGTGGGAGAAGTGTGAGGCGTGCGGCCACACCGACCTGCGGGAGAAGTTCGCGCGCAACCTCAACGTCTGTCCGAGCTGCGACTACCACCGGCGCATCCGGGCGAGCGAGTACGTCGAGCTTCTGCTCGATGAGAACGCCTACGAGGAGCTCGACCTCAACGTCAAATCGGTCGACCCCCTGGGCTTTCCCGAGTATCCGCAACGGCTCGCCAAGGCGATCGCGAACGCGGGCGACTACGACGCGATCATGACCGTGACCGGCGCACTCGGCGCCATGCCGGTCAACCTCGGCGTGATGGACTTCGCCTTCATGGGCGGGTCGATGGGATCGGTGGTCGGGGAGAAGATCGCCCGGCTCGGACAGCGGTCGCTCGAGCGGAAGTATCCGCTCGTGATCGTGTCGGCCTCGGGCGGGGCCCGCATGCAGGAGGCCGTGCTGTCGCTGATGCAGATGGCGAAGACCGCAGCCATTCTGTCGCAGCTCGCCGAGCGGCGCATTCCCTATGTGTCGATCCTCACGAACCCGACCACCGGCGGCGTGAGCGCCAGCTTTGCGATGCTCGGCGATGCCATCCTCGCCGAGCCCGGAGCCGTCATCGGCTTTGCCGGACCGCGCGTCATCAAGCAGACGATCGGCCAGGACCTTCCGGAAGGATTTCAGACGGCGGAGTTCCTCCTCGACCACGGCATGCTGGACGCAGTCGTGCACCGGCGCGAGCTCAAGCAAACGGTCGGGCAGCTGCTACGGCACATGAGCGGCCAGCCGGCAGCGACAGGGTGGAGCTCGCCCTGAGCGGCTATCAGGCGGCGCTCGACGCGCTCTTCGCCCGCACCACCGGCGCCTGGAAGTTCGGCCTCGACACCACGCGCTCTCTGCTCGCCGCTCTCGACAATCCGCACCGGAAATATCCGGTGTTTCACGTCGGCGGGACCAATGGGAAGGGAAGCGTCGTGGCGACGCTCGACACGCTTCTCCGGGCGCAGGGCTTTCGCGTGGGACGCTACACGTCACCACACCTCGTTGATTTTCGCGAGCGGACCGTCGTCAACGGGGTGGCGATCAGCGAAGAAGAGATCGAGCGCTTCCTGCGCGACCGTGCCGAGCTGATCGAGCGAAGCGAAGCCACCTTCTTCGAGGCGACCACCTGTCTCGCATTCGAGCACTTCGCGCGGAGCGACGTGGACGCTGCGGTCATCGAGGTGGGGCTCGGCGGCCGGCTCGACGCAACCAACGTCGTGAACCCGGTCTGCGCCGGAGTGACGACCATCGGCGTGGATCACGTGGAGTACCTCGGCGACACTCCGGCGGCGATCGCCCGGGAGAAGGCAGGCATCTTCAAGGCGGGCGCCGCGGCCGTGATCGGCGACCACGACCCTGCCATTCGAGAGCAGCTCGCCACGATCGCCGAAGCAGTCGGCGCCTCCGTGGTGAGACGTGTGGATGCGGAGGTGACCGTGAGCGCGATCGACGTCACGCCGCGGGGCACCACCTTCCGCATCCGCGGCGCGCTGGGCGAGCGCTCGCTACGAACGCCTCTCATCGGCGCCCATCAGGCCGCCAACACGGTGATGGCTCTGACGATGCTCGACGCCGCCGGTCCGCACTTCTCCGTGGCAGCTGAACGAGCGGAGCGCGCTCTCTCCGCCGTGCAGCTGGCCGGACGCTTCGACTGGTGGGGCGACGTGATCTTCGACGTGGCGCACAATCCGGCCGCGGCCGCGGTGCTGGTCGAGACGGTGGCCCGGGTGGAGCCGCCCCGGCCGCTCACGTTGTTGCTCGGTGTGCTGGCGGACAAGGCATGGCGCGACATCATGTCGAGCCTCGCCCGGATCGCGGATCGCATCGTGCTGGCGGCGCCCCCCAGCGCTCCTCCGGATCGGGCCTGGTCGCTGGATGAGGCGCACGCCTTTGCCCTGACGCTCGGGGTTCCGGTCAGCGCGCAGCCCGACTTCGTGCGCGCCCTCGCCGATGCCCGAGAGGGCACCGCGACGACCCTCGTCACCGGCTCCTTTCACACCGTCGGCGATGCGATGCGATGCTTGCAGCGCTCTCCGCTCGCCGGGTAGATTCTGAGATGACGTTCCAGGCTCTCCCCGGCTTCCGGGATTTCTTCCCTCGCGATCTGGCCCAACGGGCCACGATCTTCGAGCGATGGCGCCAGATCGCGCGGCGCTACGGCTTCGAGGAGTACGACGGCCCGCCGCTCGAGCCGCTGGATCTGTACACCCGCAAGAGCGGCGAGGAGATCGTCGGACAGCTCTACACGTTCACCGACAAGGGCGGGCGAGAAGTGTCTCTGCGCCCGGAAATGACACCCACCCTCGCCCGGATGGTGGCGGCGCAAGCGAGCACGCTTCGCAAGCCGGTGCGCTGGTTCTCCATCCCACAGCTCTTCCGGTACGAGCGCCAGCAGAAGGGTCGCCTGCGCGAGCACTTCCAGCTCAACATGGACATCATCGGAGAGGGCGATGTGAGCGCCGATGCCGAGCTCCTCGCCTCCGCGATCGACATTGTTCGCTCGTTCGGCCTTGGCGCCGGGGATGTTCGCGCCCGCATCTCGGACCGTCGTCTGCTCCAGGGGCTCTTGTCCCTGGTCGGCGTGGATGCTGCCCGGCTCCCACGCGTATATCAGGTCGTGGACAAGCTCGGCCGCGAGCCGCGCGAGTCCCTCGCGCGCAAGCTGTCGGAAGCCGGATTCGACGCCCCACAGATCGACCGGATCTTTGCGGTGCTCGAGACAACAGACTTGGAGTCGCTCCGCGAGCGCTACGCCGATGCTCCGGCGCTGCGCGAGGATTTTGTCCGCCTCGAGCGCTACTTCGGATATCTCCGGGCGCTGGGACTCGCGGACTGGGTCACGTTCGATCTCTCGATCGTTCGTGGGCTCGCGTATTACACGGGGATCGTCTTCGAGCTCTTCGATGCGAGCGGGGAGTTTCGTGCGATCTGCGGGGGCGGTCGATACGATGGGCTGCTCGCGTCGCTCGGCGGGGTGGACCTGCCCGCGCTCGGCTTCGGGATGGGCGACGTGGTGCTGGGGGAGCTCCTGCGATCGCGAGGCCTGCTGCCCGCCGTCGAGACCGGAGTCGATGTCTGGATCGCCTTCGATGACAGTGCCGGACTCGTCGAGGCCATGCGCCTGGCCACGCGGCTGCGCGATCGGGGGCGCAGCGTGGAGTACGCACTCGGCGGGCAGCAGCTCTCCCGGCAGCGGAAGGCGGCTCACGCGGCGCGGGCCCGGGAGTTGGTCACGTTGACGCCGGAGGACCTGGCCCGAGGGGAGGCAATGGTTCGTCGGATGTCCGACGGGGCGGAGGAGCGAGTTCGGCTCGACAGCTGGGTAGAGAAGTGATGACGCCGGCACCCGGGGCACCATGAGCGACGACAAGAAGCTGACCACTCGCGCGGCGGACTTCAGCGCCTGGTACAACGAGGTGGTGCTTCGAGCCGAGCTGGCCGACTACTCGCCAGTCCGCGGCTGCATGGTCATCCGTCCCGATGGGTACGGCATCTGGGAACGCATGCAGCGCGCACTCGATGACATGTTCAAGGCAACGGGGCACCGCAATGCGTACTTTCCCCTCTTCATCCCCGAAAGCTTCCTGCGCAAGGAGGCCGAGCACGTGGAGGGATTCGCCCCGGAGACGGCGGTCGTCACGCACGGGGGAGGAAAGAAGCTCGAGGAGCCGCTGGTCGTGCGGCCCACTTCGGAGACCATCATCTACGCCATGTTCGCGAAATGGGTGCACAGCTATCGCGACCTGCCGCTCCTCATCAATCAGTGGGCGAACGTCGTGCGCTGGGAGATGCGCACCCGTCTCTTTCTGCGCACGCTGGAGTTCCTCTGGCAGGAGGGTCACACCGCTCATTCCACACACGACGAGGCGGAAGAGGAGGCGCGTCGGATGCTCGGCGTCTACCGCGACTTCATGGAGGGCTGGATGGCGATGCCCGTCATCACGGGCCTGAAGACGGATAGCGAGCGGTTCGCGGGCGCGCTACGCACCTACTCGTGCGAGGCGATGATGCAGGACAACAAGGCGCTCCAGGCCGGAACGTCCCACAACCTCGGCCAGAACTTTGCCCGGGCGTTCGATCTCACCTTTCAGACCGAAGCGGGTGGGATGGAGTTCGCGTGGAACACCAGCTGGGGAGTCTCGACGCGGCTCGTCGGCGGCCTGGTGATGACGCACGGCGATGACCGCGGTCTCAGGACCCCGCCGCTGCTCGCGCCGACTGAGATCGTGGTCGTCCCCATCTGGCGCAAGGAGGAGGAGAAGGCGCGGGTTCTGGAAGCCGCAACCCGCATCCGCAACCAGATGGGCGATTGGGAGCGACGGGAGCGGAACAGGCTGCGCGTGCACCTCGATTCCCGCGAGAACATGAAGCCCGGAGCCAAGTACTACGAGTGGGAGCTCCGCGGCGTCCCTCTTCGCATGGAGCTCGGCCCGCGCGACCTCGACGCCAACCAGGCGGTCCTGGTGCGGCGCGACACGGGCCAGAAGATTCCGGTCTCGCTCGACAGAGTGGCGGAAGACGCCGGGGCTCTGCTCGAGCAGATCCAGAGCGACATGCTGATGAGCGCGCGGGAGCGGCGGGAGCGGAACAGCCTGCGCGGGCCGATCACGTGGGATCGCTTCCGTGAGGTGATGGACGGAGAGGGCGCATTCGTCTATGCCGGATGGTGCGGCGGGGCCGAGTGCGAGGAGCGGATCAAGGAGGAGAGCAAAGCCACCATCCGCGTGCTCCCGGATGCGGAGTTTCGATCGGCAGAGTCCCCAGCGAGCTGTCTCCGATGCGGGAAGGATGCCACTGCGGAAGCGCTGTGGGCGAAAGCGTACTAGTGTCCGGCTTCCCGTGGGTGGGAGGCGCCTTGCACTGCGAAGGGGTTTCCGTCGAGGCGATCGTCGGCGCCGTCGGGACTCCGTCGTACATCTACAGCGCGGCCGAGATTCGGGAGCAGTACCGCCTGCTCGACACGGCGCTACATTCGGTGCCCCACCGGATCCATTACAGCGTCAAGGCGAACTCGAACGGCGCCGTCCTCGCCTTGCTGCGGTCGCTTGGCGCCGGCGTCGACGTCGTCTCGGGCGGAGAGCTGTTTCGGGTACGGCGGGCCGGATTCACAGGAGACGACATCGTCTTCAGCGGCGTCGGCAAGACGGAGCGCGAGCTCGAGGAGGCGGTCGCGGGCAAGGTCCTCCTGGTCAACGTCGAGTCCGAGGGGGAGCTGATGCTCCTCGGGGACGTGGCGCGTCGGGCCGATCGCCGAGTGCCGGTGGCGATTCGGGTGAACCCGGAGGTGACCATCGAGACGCCGCATCATTACACGCGCACCGGAGGAAAGGGAGACAAGTTCGGCATCCCGTTCGACGATGCGATCCAGGCGGCACGGTCTGCCTCCAGCCTGCCGGGAATCATCCTGACGGGTCTCGACATGCACATCGGCTCGCAGGTGGCCCGGATCGACTCGTACCGCGACGGCGTTCTTCGGCTGCTGGAGCTGCTGGGGCAGCTGCGGACGGAAGGGCTCGCCGGTGACCTGCGATATCTCGACATTGGCGGCGGCCTGGCGGTGACCTACGACGCCGAGCAGCCGACCGACATCGGCGAGTTTGCGGCCGCCATCCTGCCGAGCGTGACCGCATCCGGCCTCACCCTGATCGTGGAACCCGGGCGCTTCCTCGTTGGCAACGCCGGCGTGCTTGCCACGCGCGCCCTCTACCGGAAGCGGAGCGGCGGACGCGACTACGTGATCACGGACGCCGGAATGAACGACCTGCTTCGCCCCTCTCACTACAACGCCTATCACCGCATTGAGAGTGTCCGAGCGCCGGAATCGAGCGGCGTCTACGATATCGTGGGCCCGGTGTGTGAGAGCGGCGATTTCTTCGCGCTCGGCCGGCGGATGCCGGAAGTGTCCGAGGGGGACCTGCTGGTCGTTCGCTCCGCGGGTGCCTACGGCTACGTGATGTCGTCAACCTACAACTCGCGTCCACGCATCCCCGAGGTTCTCGTGGATGGCGACCGCTTCGCCGTCGTCGCGCAACGGGAGAGCTATGAGCAGCTGGTGGCGCAGGAGCCGGAAGACCTTCAGTGGAGAACAGCCTGATGCGCGTCGGCCTGCTGGCGGATTCGCACGATCGACTGCCCGCCATCGCTGCGTTCATGCAGCGCTTCGCGGACGCGCATGTGGAGATGGTGCTGCATGCCGGCGACTATTGCTCTCCGTTCGCCCTGCGCCGCCTGCTCGAGTCGCGGGTTCCGCTCGCCGGGGTCTTCGGGCGAAACGACGGCGATCACGAGGGGCTGCGTGCGGAGGCGATGACCGGCATGGGAAGCGAGCTGTACGAATCGCCGCACAGCTTCGACGTCGGCGGCACGCGCATCTTGGTGGTGCACGACATCGGCGAGGTGGCGCAACGCTCGCTCGACGATCACGGAATCGTCGTCCACGGTTTCACGCACCGCCAGGAAATGCGGGAATCCGGCTCGACATTGATCGTCAATCCAGGAGAATCGTGTGGCTGGCTGGGTGGCACGCCGACGGCCGCCATCCTCGACATCACCTCTCGGCGCGTCGAGCTGATCCGCCTCGACGCCTTCGGCGACTGAGCTCATGCCGAGTCGTATTCTGATTCTCGACTACGGCTCCCAGTACACGCAGCTGATCGCGCGCCGGGTGCGAGAAGCGCGAGTGTATTCGGAGATTCACCCGCCCAGTCGCAGCATCGAGTGGATCCGGGACTGGAATCCCACGGGAATCATCCTGAGCGGGGGCCCCAACTCGGTGTACGGAGAGAACGTGCCGTCGGCTGACCCGGCCCTCCTGCGCGTCGCCCCGGTGCTGGGCATCTGCTATGGAATGCAGCTCATCGCCCACCTGGAGGGCGGCGGCGTGCGGCGCGCGGGACGACGCGAGTATGGGAGGGCCGAGCTTCAGATCACGGCTCCCGATAGCCTGTTCGCGGGCTTCGATGCCGGCGAATCGATCACGGTGTGGGCCAGCCACGGCGATCACGTCGAGGCCCCGCCGCCCGGATACGACGTGCTCGCCTGCAGTGTCAATGCACCCGTGGCGGCCTTCCGTCATCGGGACCGTCCGATCTTCGGTGTGCAGTTCCATCCCGAGGTGCGGCATACGCCGCGCGGCGGGGAGCTGATCGCCAATTTTCTCTTCGGGATCTGTCACGCCGAGCCGACCTGGACGGCGGGCTCCTTCATCGAGGAGGAGGTGCAGCGCATCACGACGCTGTCAGACGGCGCGCGGGTCATCTGCGGGTTGTCCGGGGGGGTGGACTCCGCCGTCGCCGCCGCGCTCGTGCACCGCGCCGTCGGCGATCGACTCACCTGCATTTTCGTGGACACGGGATTGCTGCGCCTCCACGAGCGCGATCAGGTGGAGCGTACCTTCCGAGCGCACCTCGGCATCGATCTCATCACCGTCGACGCCTCGGAGCGCTTTCTCGCCACACTCGCCGGCGTCATCGAGCCCGAGGAGAAGCGGCGCCGCATTGGCCACACCTTCATCGATGTCTTCGAGGAGACATCGGCATCCGTTGGAGAGGGAAGGGGCGCCGAGTTCCTGGTGCAGGGGACGCTCTATCCGGACGTCATCGAGTCGGCGTCACCGTCCGGGGGCCCCTCGGTGACCATCAAGACTCATCACAACGTGGGCGGCCTCAAGCCGGGGATGCGATTCCGGCTCATCGAGCCCCTGCGCGAGCTGTTCAAGGATGAGGTGAGGCGTGTCGGACGCGAGCTCGGACTCCCGGATGAGATGGTGGGCCGCCATCCCTTTCCCGGGCCCGGGCTGGCCATTCGCGTGCTCGGTGAAGTCACACCGGAGCGGCTGGCCGTTCTCCGACGCGCGGACGCGATCTATCTGGAGGGAATCCGCGAGGCCGGGCTCTACGACCGCATCTGGCAGGCGTTCGCGGTGTTGCTGCCGGTCAAGACCGTCGGCGTGATGGGCGACGAGCGGACGTACGACAATGTCTGCGCGCTCCGGGCCGTGACCAGCACCGACGGCATGACCGCTGACTGGTTCCCCTTTCCTCCCGATGTGCTGGGGGCGATCTCCTCCCGAATCATGAACGAAGTGGACGGCGTCAATCGCGTCGTCTACGACATCAGCTCCAAGCCCCCGGCGACGATCGAGTGGGAGTGAAGGGAAGCGTCGGGATACTACGGGATGTGCGTAACCGCGTAGAACAGAAAGAGGAATAGCACGACTGCGCTCACGCCGAGCGCCAGTAACGCCGAGCTGGCACGATCATCGGGCTGGCGCATGGCCAGGTCCGAAATGTCACGGCGCGATACCTGCGCGGATGTTCCGGGGCATCGCAAAGCGCACTTCGACGATGCTTGTTGCCGGCGGAGACTGCCGCCGGTCGATCGGGACGTAAACTGTGGCAGGCGACGCCCGCCAGCAAACAGAAGAGCAGTGTTGGTCCGGACGGTGCGCGCATCGCGAGCTCTCCCTACACGCCCTTTTCCTCGAGCAGCGCCAGAAACTCCTTCGGCTCCTTGAGGCCCAGGAGCCGCTGAGGCACGTCCGGCTCCTTGCTGAACTGGGCGATCTTTCCGAGCACCGGCAGGTACTGGTTCGACACCTCGAGCGGCGGCGCGACGATCAGAAAGAGGAAGTTCACCGGCTTCTCGTCGATCGCCTTGAAGTCCACACCCGCGGTCTTCCGGCCGAACGCGACGCGGAGCTTGCTCACGACCAGGGAGCGGCAATGCGGGATGGCGATCGCCCGACCGATGCCGGTCGAGCCGAGATTCTCCCGGCGCTTGAGCATCTTGTAGAGCATCCCGTCGGATCTTTCATCGAGCTTGAGCAGGGCGATGAGCTCCTTCAGGATCTCGTCCTTGGTGCTTCCCTCGAGCTCGAGCTTGATCGCATCTTCGCTGAAAAACTGTCGTAATTCCATCACTGTCCTCAGTGGGACGGGAGGGCCGAGGGAGGCCAGGAAGCCGGAGTGGCCGAATGTACCGACGCACCCAAATGCTGTCAAACGCCGACGTTGCTTGCACTTCCGACGATGGTTAAGTTGAAGGGATGCGTTTTCCCTTTCCCCTCGCCGCCGACATTCCGCTCTACCTGGCTCCGATGGCCGGCGTGTCGGAGTCGCCCTTTCGGCGTCTCTGTCGACGCTGGGGCGCGGACGTGGTGGTCACAGAATTTCTCTCCGCGGAGGGGATCCGACGCGAGAACGAGGCCACGTTGGCAAAGCTCCGCTTCGGCGACGATGAGCGACCGATCGGCGTCCAGATCTTCGGCGCCGATCCGGTCGCCATGGGAGAAGCAGCTCGGCTCGTGACCGACGTCTTCGCTCCGGAGTTCATCGATATCAACTTCGGGTGTCCGGTCAAGAAGGTCGTCAAGCGGAACGGCGGCTCGGGCTGCCTCAAGGACCTCGGGCTCGTTCAGACCGTGATCCGCGCAGTGGCGAGCGGAACCCACCTTCCCGTCACCGTGAAAATCCGCAGTGGCTGGAGCGAGGAGCTCCGTGATCCAGTCACGATCGCGCTCCGCTGTCAGGATGCCGGCGCCCGGACGCTCACCCTGCACCCCCGCACCCGCGCGCAGATGTACTCCGGCAGCGCTCGCTGGGACGAGATCGCGGCCATCGTTCACGCGCTCGATATTCCGGTGCTGGGCAATGGTGACATTCGGACGGCCGACGACGCGGTGCGGATGCAGCGCCAAACCGGATGTGCCGGCGTCATGATCGCGCGTGGCAGCTTCGGGCAGCCCTGGATCTTCGCCCAGGCGCGAGCTCTGCTCGAGGGACGCCCGCCGATCGCGGCGCCGCCGATCATCGAGCGCTTTGCGGTGGCGGCGGAGCACGCGCGAATGGCGGCGGACTACGAGAGCGATCCGCGAGGTGCCGCGATCGAGTTCCGCAAGCATCTCGGCTGGTACGTGAAGGGACTGCCCGGCTCGGCCGACCTCAGGAAGAGACTTCATGCCGTCACGGCCCTTGGCGAGGTGGAGCAGATCTTCGGCGAATATCTCGACGCGGCTGTCCGCGGCGACGTCATTGCGGACGTGGCGCCCGAGCCCGAGACAGCCGCAGCGTGACTTCGGCCGCGGTGCCGCAGCGCATCGCCGTACTCGCGTGACGCCGCTGCCCCAGGTACCCTTGCGGCCATCCCCCATTCCCGAACTGCCGCTGCTGGCGGGGATGATTGGACTGGCGTTCGTGGCCGGTGGGGTCGCGCACTCGCTCACGGCTGCACTCGCGGCGTGCGTGGTGGTGGCCGTCTCCTGGCGCCTCGGGGTCTGGCTGGCGCTATTTGGGGCTGTGGTCGGCTTGGGGGGCACGCTGTTGAGCGCGCCACCAGCGGGGAGCGGCGCGTTCTATACCGTTCTGTCGGGCGCGTCCTCCCTCCTGCTGCTGGCTGCGACGGGACCCGTGATCTATCTGAGGCGGGCCTCCCGCGCGCTTCCGCGCTCAGCCGCCGCCGTCCGGCACAGGTCGACGCCTCTCCCCTCTACGTCGGGCGTGCGTCCGCCACGGCCGACTCCCGAGCGGCAGCGCGTCGTGCCGCCCCGCATCGAGACTGCAGACGAGGACGAGGGTCGCGCGGACCCCGACGTGATACACCGCTACCTCCGCGACGCCCGCGACGCCCTGGGCGCAGACGAGGTGATCTTCTGGCGCCACGACCCACTCGATGGTTCGTTCGAGCCGGCGGCATCATCCGCCGAGGCGGCCCTCAACCTCGAGGTGGTGGGGAATCCGAGACTGATGGCGCTCGTTCGATGGGCGGCGACGGAGCGCATCGTCACCACCAACGACGATTCCGACGACGCAATGTTCGTCACCGGCCCCGTAGGCAAGGGGGCGCTCCTCCACGGTGCGCTCGGCATCTATTCCGCCGATCGAAGCTCGCTCCCGAAGGAGCGCGCCAAGCCCTGGCTCGGACGCTACGCCTCGCACCTTGCCGGGCTGCTCGAGCTTCTCGAGGAGGGGAGGACCGCGCGACGCTACCGCGATCGCGCTCGCACGTACGTGCAGGCTGCGGAGCGCATCCAGAACAATCGGGATCTGCCTGCGCTGGGGCGAGCCATCTGCGAGACCGCGGTCCAGGTGACGTCTGCGTCGCGTTCGGCCTTCATCCTCTGGGATCCTGCGGCCGGAAGCGGAGTCGTCCACACGGTCTCGCCCGGGCACCCGATTCCCGAGCAGTTCCCCGTGACTGCCGACTCGCTCGTCGCCACGGCCTGTCGCGAGCGGCAGCGCTTTGCGATCCCCGAGTTGCGCTCGTCGGCGCAGCAGATCTTCTACGGTCAGGGTGAGTCGAAGCGCGGCGTCGGCTCGATCGGGATCGTTCATCTGGAGCGTGACCACGCCTCTGTCGGCGCGATCGCCGTGGAGGGGGATGCTGCGTCGCAGATCTCGGCCGTGGAGGTCGAGACCCTCATGCTGCTCGCAAC
>JALZAQ010000030.1 GCA_030948255.1 Gemmatimonadota bacterium | reverse complement strand
GGGTGACTCCGGAGATACGGCGTGGTACGTCGCCCACCAGATGAATAGTGGCGGCGCGAAGTGTCGCCGCGAGCGCAGCGACCCAGCGATAGTTCTTTTCTGGTCGGGTCCAGTCGCTCGCGATGAAGCAGACGTCGATGTCGCGATCGGTGAACGGACGCGCGCGACCCCGCCACGGCTCCGCGCCATTGCAGATCCATTCGGCTTTCGAGACGACCTTCGGATACACCTTCCCGAGCGACGTCGCGTAGAACCGCTCCATCATTGCCAGCGTCAGCGCCGAGTTGGTGACGACGAGGTCGCAGGTCGCGACGGCGTGCTGCTCGTCCCGATGAACGATGCGCGTCGAGATGCGCCCGCGAGCGAGGTCTTCGGCGAGCGACACGGCGTCGGGCGCGAGGCCTTGAGTGACGTAGTCCTGTGCCTGCCGACATGTGCCGGTCATGAAGATCGTCCGACGCTCCGGTGCGGCGCCCTTCACTAGGCGCGCAGCGACATGGCCGAACGCTACGACGATGGCAGGGTCGATGGCCGCGATGCGCGTCGCGAGAGCCGACTGCGGGTCGGCCGGTTCAGTGCCGAGTCGACAGTTGCCCACGCGGGGCACGCCGGCGGGATTGCCGGCGATAGCGCCGAACCGCTGCTCGAACAACGGGATGTCCCGTTCCCTGATCAGGTTGAGCAAGTACGCGTCGTGCCCGTCGCCGAGTATCCGACGAAAGAGCTCGTAGCACGCCGTGCTCAATCCCCCGATGCCAGGAACATCCATCGACGCGAAGAGCAACCTGGGCCTCATCGGAGGGGCGCGCGGCCCTCAGCGCGCCGCGCCGGACGTGGTGGCGCGAGCCGACTGGAGCGATTGGGCCGCCAGATATCGCTCCACGACCATGCGGCTATCCCCGAACTCGATCGCGCGCGCTCGGTGCAGCCACAATGCCATAGTGCAGAACGACTGTGCAAACTCCATGTCGTGCGTCGCGACGAGAAAGGTGCGATCCTGATTGCGGGGCTCGTCGAAGAAGGCGCGACATTTTGCGCGAAAGGTCACGTCCCCCGCCGACAGCGCCTCATCAATGAGAAAAACGTCGGTCGCCATGTGCCGCACGACCGAGAAGGCGAGGCGCGCTCGCGTGCCGGTCGACAGGGTCTTGAGCTTGGCGTGTGCGTATCCCGTGATGCCGGCCCATTCGAAGACATCGGCGAGCGCGGCCCGCATGCACGCGGGTTCGACGCCGTAGAGCGAGCCATACAGCATGGTGTTGTCGTACACCGTTACCTCATCGATCATCCCCACGCCGAGTGAGGTGAGCAGTACCATGTCACCGCTCACGCGCACCGTGCCAGTCGTCGGTCGCAGGAGGCCGGCGATGATTCTCAGCAACGTGCTCTTCCCCGCGGCGTTGTTGCCTATGATCGCGATCTTGTCGCCGCGCGCGGCCGTGAGGCTGATATCGACCAACGCGTGGCGGCGCTCTGACGGAACACGGCGCCCCTTCACTGAGTCCCGGAGCACGCGGAACAGCGTCCGCGACCCGGCTACGGCCGGGAAGTCTCTCGATACGGCGCGCACATCGACGACTGGCCCGAGGCCCATCGTCATCTAGAGCTGTTCCACGATAGCCGGCTCGGCGCGGCGGAAAATCACCACCGATGCGTAGATCAGCACCAGGGTCACCACGGTGAAGCCGCACAACGGCCCCGTTGGGGGCAGGCGCCCTTCGAGAATGAGGCCCCTAGCGTACCCGATGAGGTGCGCCAGGGGATTGAGCAGCGCAACGCGTCGCAGCGTCGGGGTGAGCGAATCGATGCTGTAGAAGATCGGTGTGACAAAGAACATCAACCGCATGCCTACCTCGAAAATGTGATCGAGATCGCGCACGAAGACGTACATCACGGACAGGAGGAGGGAAATCCAGAGCACCAGCAGCACCTGCAGCACCACGATCACGGGAAGCGCGAGCAGCGCCCACGACGCCGGAACACCGCTCAGGAGCGCGATCACCAGCGTGGCTGCCATCGAAATGAGGAACTCAGGAAGGTCGGACAGGAGCGAGCTGTACACCAGGATGTCTTTCGGGAAAATGACGTTGGTGGCAAGGCTGCGCATCCGGTTCAGGATGCGCATCGCCGAGGCCGTGCTCTTGGAGAAATGCGTGAATTGGACGAGGCCGATCAGCAGAAAGATGGGGTAGTGCGCGATCCCTTGGCCTACAAGCCGGCGGAAGAACGCGTACAACACGAGCAGCAGGATCAGCGGATGGAGAAAGCTCCAGAGAAAACCGAGCGAGGTGCTCTGGTCCCGCAGCCCGTGCTGAATCGCGGCAATTTGGCGCAGAAGGGCGATGTGGCGACGGCGGATGGGCCTGAACGGGCGAAGCAGCAGGCCGGTCGTCATTCGGGTGTAACCTGGTTGCTGTCGGACACGGATGGTGCTGCCTGCGCGTCGGGTCGAACGCCATCCCTGCTTTTCGGAGGTCGGGCGCGCGCCAGTAGCTCTCCGCTCGTCTTGCCCATGTCGAAGAGTAGCCGCAGCGAAGCATTGATTCGATCACCCTTCCTCGCGAGTTGCCGCAGATCGCGGCCAAGCCGCTTCCCAGGGCTCGTTCCCCGGCTCAGACCGTGACGGGGTTCGAGTGCCAGGTGCTTGTCGCGCACGCGCACGCCGTGAACTCCATGCACGAATCCCTCCTGCACCAGTCCCCACAGCGTGTGCTCGTTCCGATGAAAGACCCGCGCGCGCGGCTGGTACACGAAGCGATATCCGGCGCGATGGATGCGCCAAGACAAGTCGACGTCCTGGCCGCGCTGTAGCGACTCGTCAAACAACCCGACCTCGAGCAACACATCGCGCGGTGACGCCCAGTTCCCAGTGATCACGTACGGTATGTTGTTGTCCTCGATCGCCGTCCGCTGATCGTGGATCATCTCACCGAAACGCTCAATGCGATTGCACGGCGTGCGGCTCAGCACCGTGCCTCCCACCACGCCGATGGTGGGATCAGCGAGCGACTCGAGCAGCGCGCCGAGCCACTCTTCGTCGACCACGCAGTCCGCATCGGTGAATGCGACCACCCGCCCCAGGGCCTCGCGAATCCCACGGTTGCGTGCAGCCGCGGCACCACGCGTTGGCTCGCCAAGCACTCGAAGCTGGTCGCCGAAGCCTCGTAGCATGTCGAGCGTCGCGTCGGTCGACCCGTTATCAACGACCACGATCTCGAAACGGGCGCGATCGAGACGCATGGCGAGAAGGGAGGCCACGCATTCGCCGACCGTCGCCGCGCCGTTGTACACCGGCACGACAATCGATGCGAGCGATGCGTTGGCGGGACCGGCCAGGGACCAATCACCCATGGCGCGGACCGGGGTGGTAATGGCGCGCCTCCCAGAGCGCGAGACTGAGCAGGCGCCACATCGGCCAGGGCGATCGCTCGATGTGCATCGCGTGGGTGCGATACAGTCTCCGCAGGGCCGCCTGGTTGATCGGCAGTCCCAGCATGTCCCGCCGCGACAAGACGAGATCGGCGAAGACCGGACGTAGGGGACCGCGCAGCCAGGTGGACATCGGAACCGTGAACCCCCGCTTGGGAATCGTCTGAAACGTCACGTGTCGCGCGAGCGCCGAGCGCAACGGGAGCTTCCCCACATTGCGTTGCACATCGACGCAGCCTTGCCAGTCGACTCGCATGGCGACGTCGAGCACCTCACGGTCCAGCAGAGGAACACGAACCTCGAGCGACGAATGCATGCTCGCCCGATCGACCTTCTGCAGCACCCGCACCAGATGACCGGAGTACTCGTTCCATCGTAGCCACTGGGCTACTTCATCGACGCTTCCTCCCTCGAACGCGTACAGCGGAAAGTCGCCCGGCAATGCGGGGATCTGTGGAAAGAGGGCCTCCAGCCATCGCTTGGACACGAAGCGATGCGCCCGCAACTGAGCCGCGCCCACGTTCGGCGGCGCGCCGGTCGGATTTCGCGGCTGGCGCAACGGCTCGATCATCCGTCCGGGATATCCCCAGAACACGTCGTCGCCGCCGTCACCACTGAGCACGACCGTGACGTGCTCGCGGGCCAGCCGGGAGACGACCAAAGTGGGAAAGATGGAGTAATCGTCGTGCGGCTCGCTGAACGCCGCGACCACGTCGTCGAGAAGGCCGAGGACATCGTTCGAGCCGATGTGCCGCACCACATGGCGCAGCCCGAGCGCCTCGGCGTACCGCCGCGCGTCAGGCGACTCATCGGTGGCATCGCTCCTCGTTCCGAGCGTGAAGGCGGGTATGGCCGACTGCGTGCCGATTACGGACTGCATCTTCGCAGCCACCAGTGGCGAGTCGATCCCTCCCGAAAGAAAGACACCCACTGGCACGTCGCTCACCATTTGTCGTCGCACCGCCGACGTGATGGCCGCATCCACCGCTTCGATGGCGGCGTGCCCGCTGATCTCCGGTCTGCGGAATCGCGGAAACTCGAAAAAACGCCCCTGCTGCTCAGTCCGGTCGGCCGTGAACGACATCCACGTTCCCGGCTCCAGCGTCGATGACGCGTCGATGAGCGCGTACGGCGGCGGGAGGTAGCCGAGGTGGAGGTACATGCTGAGCGCGGCGTCGTTCACTCCGTGCGTGCGCGCCCACGGGTGCGACAGGATCTGATCGTACTGTGAAGCAAACAACACTCCCTCGCGATCGCGAAGGACGTACAACGGCTTGATGCCTGCATGATCGCGCGCTAGAAGGAGACGCCGCTCCAGCGTATCGTAGAATGCGAGTCCGAACATGCCGTTGAACTGTTCGAGCACTTTCACTCCGAATTCGGCCAGCGCGTACAACACCACCTCGGCGTCACCCGTTGAGCGGAAGGTGACTCCCCGTGCGCCTAGCGTCTTGCCGATCTCGCGAAAGTTGTACAGCTCCCCGTTGAAAACGAGCGCATATCGGCCGTCGCGAGAGAGCATCGGCTGATTGCCCGCCGCCGACAGATCGAGAATCGACAGGCGGCGGAAGCCGAGCATGCAGGCCTCATCGTCGGTCCAGAGCCCCGACGCGTCCGGCCCCCGGCGCGCCATGAGCTCCATCGCGCGGAGAATCGACTCCCGTGACCCTCCAGCGCCTTCGCGATACGTCAACACGCCGACAATGCCGCACATCGTCAGGACATCCGTCGCGCGGCGGGGTGTGCCAAATCGGATCGGTGGCCGATGCGGACAGGCTCGCCAGAGAGTTGCGTCGGTGAGATGAAGACGGCTGGCTGAACTCGCGTCACTGGTTCAGTTTGCAGGGGCAGAATCGAGGCAGGTCGATCGGCGGCCCGGACGCGTTACGCCACCATCCCGGAATGAGTCCATGTCGCATTGGCAACAGACGCTAACGCACGCTCCACCCTCCTTCAATGCCTGAGAAGGACGTTCGTGGCGAGCACGTAGCGGCGGGGCCGGTCTTTTCGGTCATTATTCCCACATTTGCGCGCCCCGAGAAGCTTCGAGCGTGTCTCGGAGGGATCACGCGGCTCGACTTCGATCGGGCCCGATTCGAGGTCATCGTCGTCGATGATGGGAGCCCCCAACCACTCGATGACGTGCTCGCCGGGTTTCGCGACAAGATGGCGCTGCGGCTCGTCACTCGGCCTCACGGCGGTCCGGCCGCGACGCGCAATGCTGGCGCCGCAGTAGCTCGCGGCCGATACCTCGCCTTTGTCGACGACGACTGCGCGCCAGCTCCGGACTGGCTGTCCGCTCTCGACCGCGAGCTCGCGAGGGACGAGCGACGACTGCTCGGTGGGAGCGTCGAGAATGCGCTGTCGAGCAATGCCTACGCCGACGCGAGCGAACGCATCAACCGCTTCGTCTACCAGTACAATCGGACTGACCGCGCTCATGAGCGCTTCTTCACGACGAACAACCTCGCGGTGTCGGCCGAGCTGTTTCGGGCACTGGGCGGATTCGCCACCACCATTCCCAGCGCGACCGCGGAGGACAAAGAGTTCTGCGATCGATGGCGCGCCCAGGGCTTCGAGCTCACGCACGTTCCCGACGCGGTCGTCTATCACTTTCACGATCTCACGTTCGCGCGGTTCCTGCGACAGCACTTCAACTACGGCCGCGGCATTCTGGCGTTCCGGCTGATGCGGCGCGCGCGACAGGGCGGCAGCATCCTACCCGAGCCGTTGAGCTTCTACGTCGATCTGGGGCTCTCACCGATGCGGCAGCGATCGCAGACGCGCCGATGGCGCCCGTTTCTCCTGATCCTCGCCGCGCAGCTGGCGACGGTCGCCGGTGCGGCCCACGAGGCGGTTCGCCGGCCCTTCGACCAGGGCTCACGAGCCAGGCGCGGAGAGCGTACGTGACAATGCGCGGCCGACCCGCCGTGTCCGTCATCATTCCCACTTTTCATCGCCCCGAGCTCGTGCTGCGAGCGGTGAACAGTGTCCTCCAACAAGCGCTGTCGGATCTCGAGGTCATCGTGGTCGTGGACGGGCGGGATGCCGCCACGTCCGCCGCGTTAGGCACGCTCGATGACGCGCGACTCTCGATCCACGTCCCCGACCGGCACCTCGGCAACGCCGATGCGCGCAACGCGGGCGTGGCACTCGCCCGCGCGCCGTGGGTCGCGTTTCTGGACGACGACGATGCCTGGCTGCCTGCCAAGCTCGAGCGCCAGCTCGCCGTGGCGCAACGCGCGCGGTGCGCGCGGCCGATCGTGAGCTGCCGCGTGCTCGTGCACGGCGCATTCGGAGACATGATCTGGCCGCGCAGAATGCCGACGCCGGGCGAAGACTGGAGCGAGTACTTCTTCTGCCGGCGCACACCGTTCACCGGCGAAGGGATGATCACCATGACGTCGATCCTGACATCCCGCGCCCTGGTTCTGGAAGCGCCGTTCGCCAGCGGACTCGCGCGCCATGTCGACCCGGACTGGGTGCTTCGCGCCTCGCGCGTACCAGGCGTGTGCGTCGAATTCGTCGCCGACCCGGACCCTCTCGTGGTGTGGTACATGGACTACGATCGTCCGCGGATCACGACTCTGCCTGACTGGCGCGCGTCGTTTGCCTGGTGCCGCGCCAACCGGCGGCTCTTCTCGGATAGGGGCTACGCTGCCTTTGTCCTTCACGTCGTGGGGTCCAACGCGGCGGCGGAGCACACGTGGCACGCCTTCCCGTTGCTGCTGCGCGAGGCGGTTCGGGAGGGACGTCCGGCGCTCGTCGACGTGGCATCGCACGTCGCGAACTTCTGCCTCCCGGCCGTCGTTCAGCGACAGGTCGCTGCGTGGTACGCCAGATGGGCGGCGCCCGCGGCGCCGGTCTGACTCCGACTGCCGCGGCATGAAGATTCTTTTCGTTCACGATTACGGAGTGCTCGCGGGCGGCGCCGAGCGAGTCACCGTCGAGCTCCGCGACGGCATGCGCACACGCGGGCACGACGCGCGGCTCTTCGCCAGTACGGCACGAGCGTTTCCGCTACCGAACCAGGCTGACTACACGTGCTTCGGCACGAATGGCTGGCCGCGGCGCCTGCTGCAAGTTGCGAATCCATCCGCGGTGAGAAACCTCCGCCGCGTCCTGACGGAATTCCAGCCGGACGTCGTTCACGTACGCATGTTCCTCACGCAGCTCTCGCCGGGAATCCTTCCGCTCCTGGCGCGGATCCCCACCCTGCTGCACGTGGGAAACCATCAGACCATCTGCCCGATCAACACCCGAATCCTGCCTGACGAGTCCGTGTGTACGTTTCGGGCCGGCGTGGTGTGCTACCAGCAACGGTGCGTCTCGGCTCTCGGTCTCGCGCGCACGGTCGTGCAGCTGCGGTCGTGGCGCCGGCGGCGCGGCGTGTTCCGGTTGATCGTGGCGAACAGTCAGGCTCTCGCCCGGACGCTGCGAGAGAACGATGTTCCGGTGACCACTGTGATCCCGAATGGCACCCGTGTCGTGCCCCGGCGGCCCCCTCTCGAGGATCCACCGCTCGTCGCCTACGCGGGGCGGTTGATGCCGCTCAAAGGGGTGGACGTGCTGCTGCACGCGATGGCTGTTGTTGCGCGGCGCATCCCCGCGGCGCGCCTGCTCGTCGTCGGCGAGGGATCGGATCGCTCGCGCCTGGAGAGCATCATCGCTGCGCTCTCCCTTCGAGAGCACGTGATCATGTGCGGCCACCTCGCGCCACCGCAACTCGGTGAACGTCTCGCCACCGCGTGGGTTCAAGCCGTTCCGTCGCGGTATCTGGAGCCGTTCGCCAATGTCATTGCGGAGGCGATGATGCGCGGCACGGCGCTGGTGGCAACAGCCACCGGCGGGTCGCCGGAACTCGTGCGCGAGGGACGCACGGGCTATCTCGTAACGTCGGGAGACGCTGAGCAGCTCGCGGACCGGTTGATCGGCGTTCTCGGCGACCGCGCGTTGGCGGAACGCCTGGGGTCGGCCGGCCGCGTGGCTGCGCTCGCCGATCTCACAGTCGATCGGATGCTCGATCGATTCGAGGAGGCGTACGCGCAGATGCTGGGCTGATTCCGCACCCGGCTAGATGTATGTCTGCCGCCAGCCGGATCGCGGATCGAAGCGGAGCCACAGCTTTATCCGTCGGTCCAGCGCATTCCGGTAGAGGCACTGCCGCAGATACTGGCGCTTGGCGTGGCGTAACTTCTCCCTGATCAGAGAAGGGGCAACACCGTGCTTGGTCAGAATGTGGCGGAGGTCGCGCAGATGGACGCTCCGGGGAATGTGCGTGGTGTTGCGGAAGGCGTCGCGATGGTCGCGGTAAACATACAGGCAGTCCTGGATGGCCCGCATCACCGCGCCGTGCTCCAGCATCGTCCATGGGAAGTCGTAGTCGTCGGGGCCGGCGGTCGTGAGCGTCTCGTCCATGCCTCCGCACGACAGCCCCGTGCGAACTCGCCAGCAAATCAGATGCTTCACCGGTGACTTCCACACGAACTCGTCGAGCGACACCGCGTTGGGAGGGTGGAACACCTCGCTGATCGGACGCCGCTCGCCGTCAACGATCCGCCGGCCGCTGTGAAAGAGGTCGGCCTCCGGATGGGCCAGGATGTTTGCCTGTAACGTTGCGACCGCGTGCGGCTCCCACATGTCGTCGCTCAACAGGATCGCGACGAACTCGCTCTCCGCCGCGCGCATCCCCGTGTTGAACGCGCCCGCGTGCCGGTACCCCTCGTTCGGGATGAGCCGCGTCCGGGGATCGCGCAATGCCTCGCAGAGGAGCGACCGAAATGTGTCCATGTCCTCCGGCTCGACGATGACGAGCAGGCGCCAGTCGCCGGAGGTCTGGGCGAACAGCGACTCGATGGACTCGCGGAGATGCTGCGGATGGTGATGCTTGACCGGGAGTAGCGCTGTTATGCACCTATCCATTCGATTCCCCTCGCGTTGCGCGCGGTCACACGCCTGCCGCGATATAGAGATCAGCGGCCACCTCGTCCTTGGTTCGTGGATGCGCCAACGTCTTGATGTCCTCGAGCAGCTGGTCGTAGTACGGGAGCCAGTGTGCCGAGTAGCAATCGTGGAGGCTGACGGCGACAAAATCCCGTGTGCGAATCGCATCGAGCGCTCGGCGATGCCACGCCCCGTAGGTAAGCTTCCCGGTGTGCAACGGAAAATCGTCGAGCAGAATCGGAATTTTGACGAGCCTGTTCTCCAGTCTGGGGACGGCAAACCGGAACGACGACGCCAGCCACTCGAAGTTGTGCCAGGGCAGGCGATCGCCGGCAAGCTCGTCGGTGATCCGGGATTGCGGCGGCCGATAGCCCTTGATCCGATAGTCGACCTTCCGGCAGGCGACGAGTTGATCGCGTGTCAGGTCGTGGTCGTACGAGTGAAACGCGAGGCAGTGCCCGTCTCCTTCAATCGTACCGCGAACCTCGTCGAGGAAACGACCCACCACGCTGTACGTCGCGCGAATCCCGGCGTCGTTCTCCATGGCGAGCATTCGGCCGAGCGCGGCGGGTGACTCGGCGTCGGCGCGTCGCGCGAAGTCGGGATCGACATCCCGATGACCGTCGCCCCGCTCGATGTCGTGGCCGATGCACACCGTCTTTCCTCGCTCGAGGCGCTCTTCTACGCGGTTCATGGGCACGATGGCCGGCCGGTTCTTCGCCACGTCGATCGCCCACCAGTCGCCGGCCTCTGTGACGCTGAAGCGATGGCGAACGGCCCGATCGTAGACCCGCTCGAAGAGCTCCGGTTGAACTGTGCGTGCGCGGTCCGTGTGCTTCATCGCGAGCCGCGACATAGGCACGCGGATCTCGGCGAACCCGCGCTCGGCAGCGAAGCACCCGACGGCATTGAGAAGCAGATGGTGCCATCCCTTGAAGATCTTCTCCACACGCGTCTTGAGCGGCCGTCTTCTCGCGATGCGCTGGACCAGATCGGACTGATGCGCCATGGTAAAGAGCGTGTTCCCGCTCACCGCGAGATCCACGCTCGCGACTTGACCTGCTCGGGTGAAGTGTTGTTGGTGCCAGAGAAGGTCGGAATCGAAGAACATCTCGGAGGGAAACTCGTCGGTCGCGGGGCTCATGGCGTACAGCACGATCTGCCAGAGCTGCCCGGGATCCTCCACACCGCACATCCGGCTCGCCAGCTTCAAGCCGTCGGGCCCGCACTTGGGCAGCCAGTGCACCCGATGCGGAAAGAAGAAGCTGGGGTTGTAGCCCGCCGCGACGAACGACGCGCGATAGTGTTCGGGCGCGTCGTGGCAGACCGCACTCATGGAGGAGCTCCATGCCAGCGGACTCACCGCGACCGCCGACGGGGAGCGCACCGGAAGAAGCTGCCGCAGGAAGGCCGCGACCGCGCGCTTCACGGTGCCCACCCGTACGAGGCGTCGGAATCGACCATCCGCACGTCCTCGATCTACTCCGCCCGGAGCGCGACCCCCGGATCGATTCGTGCCGCCATGAGGGCCGGAATCCAGCAGGCGCCGATCCCGACCGCAGCCATGAACAGCGCCACAGCGGCTATGGTCATCGGATCGTGCGGCGCTACCCCGAACAACAGCTCCCGCATCAGCCGGGAGAGCGACAACGCTCCGATCACACCGAGCGCGAGCCCCAGGGCCACCAGGGCGCCGCCCTCCGAAAGCACCATTCGCTGAATCCTCGCGGCGTCGGCACCAAGACTCATGCGGATCCCGATCTCGTTCGTCCGCGTGCTGACCGAGAAGGCCAGTACCGCGGCGATCCCGATGGTGGCGACGATCAGAGCCAGCACCCCGAACGAAGCGACCAGCTGGGCATTGAGCCGACGCGGAGCGACGCTCTCGTCCCGGATCTGGTCCATCGTCAGCACTTTCTCGATCGGCTGCTGCGGCACGATTCCTCGAACGATGCGGGTCGCGGCGGGCGCCATCGCGGCGGCTGCACTCCGCGCACGGATCACGAGTCCGCCCGACGGGAACGGCTCCTGGGCGAAGGGCATGAACATCACCGGAATCGCCTCGGCATCGAGTCCACCGTCCTTGGTCGTCCCCACCACCCCGATCACGGTGCGCCAATCCCCCGAGACGGGAATGAACTTGAGCACCTCTCCGGTCCACGCCACCCGCCGGCCGATCGGATCCTGATTGGGGAAGAGCCGGTCGGCGAGCGTCTTGTTGAGGACGGCAACCCTCGCGCTGCCGGTGCGGTCCGTCGCGGAGAACTCCCGCCCACGCAGCATCGGGATCCCCGCAGCCCGGAAGTAGTCCGGGCTCGCGGTGCGGTACTCGGATCGCGGCATCGGCTCGCCCGGGGCTACGGGCCGGCCTTCGGCTTTGATGTCGAGCATGAACCCCGCGGTTCGGAGCGGCACCGTCGAGCCGAAGCCGACCTGGCTCACCCCCGGCAGCGCCGAGAGCTCGCGTTGCATCTGCTCGAACTGGCCAATGGCGCCCGCATCGCCCTGACTCCCGAAGTCGCGGGGAACCTCCATCGTCAGGACGTTCTCGGTGTTCATCCCCGCATCCACGAGGGAGAGCCGCTGCATCGTGCGCGTCAGCAGGCCGGCACCGGTCAGGAGCACGACCGTGACGGCGATCTGCGCCACCACCAGCGTCTGCTGCAGCCGATGGCGACGGACGCCGCCGGTCGCCCGCTTCGCGGCGGCCGCCAGCGCGGCACCCAGCGCACGCTCCCGGGGCAGCTTCGGCGCGAAGGAGAGCAACACGGCGACGAGAGCGACGATCGCCATGGTGAAGCCGAGCACCGCGCCGTCGACTCGAATCTCACCGGCGCGCGGGCTGTATCGCTGGGCGAAAGCGACCAGCATCCCCACTCCGCCGAAGGCGAGCAGTACACCGAGCGCGCCGCCCGCCAGCGACAGCACCAGGTTTTCGGCCAGCAGCAGCTGTCGCAGCCGGCCGGCCCCGGCGCCCAGTGCGGCACGGACGGCCAGCTCATGATCCCGGCGCAGCTGACGCATGATCGTCAGGTTCGCGACATTCGCGCAGGCGATGATCAGCACGAGTGCCGCCGCGCCCATCAGGAGCCAGAGAGTGACCCTGGCTTTCTCCCCGAGAACTTCCTGGAAGGGCGTCAGGGTGATGCGGTAGCGCGATGCCGCGTCGTAGGCCTCCGGATGGTCGGTGTGCACCCGGGCGGAGATGTCGGCCACCTCGCGCCGCGCCTGCTGTACTGTGGCACCCGGGGCGAGCCGGGCGATCATCTCGGTCATCCGATGCGTGCGTCCGGTCACCATCATGGCGCTCAGGTGGTGCTCGCTGTTCACCATGTTCATGAGAGCGTCAATGCGCTCCGGGAAGTACGGCGCGGGCTGCAGCACGCCGACCACCGTGACGGCCTTCCCCCCAACGCGAGCCGTCTTGCCGACGATCGCGCTGTCACCGCCAAAGCGTTTCTGCCAGTAGTCGTGCGTCAGCATCATCACCGGCGCGGCGCCAGGCCCGTCGTCACCCTGGCCAAAGGAGCGGCCGAGTATCGGCGAGAGTCCCATCACGGAGAAGTAATTCCCGGTGACCAGACCGACGTCGATGCGGACGGCGTCGTTCTTCCCCACGAGGCTGAAGGTCATGGGGGAGTATTCGGCGATGCCGCCCAGAGTCTTCGAGGCGGTCCGGAAGTCGGTGATCTCCGGGACGGAGAAGCGCACGTTCTCACCGCCGACGCCCTGAGCGGACTGACGCAGGTACATCAGGCGGTCGCCGTTCCGGTGCGGTAACGCCCGGAGCAGCACCCCGCGCACGACGCTGAAGATGGCCGTGTTGGCGCCGATGCCGAGTCCCAGTGTCAGCACGACGGCGAGAGCGAAGCCCCGCGCGCGGGAGAGGCTTCGGAGGGTATAGCGCAGATCGAGCATCGGCGAGGGCCTCGTTCTCTTGACGGGTCAGAGCTTCCGTAACGCGAGGATAACGCGGAGTGTCGCGGCGCGCGAGTCGGGGTGCCCGCCGCGGAGGCTGTTTATTCAATCATGCTTCCTATCGTTGTGCTCCGCACGGGGACAGCTGTCCTGCAAGGGTGACAAGCGGAGCCCGGCTCCATAAGTCCGGCCATCACGCAAGCCATTATTTGATAAAGAGTTCTACAGTCTCACCAACCAGGGTATTCTGGCACCCTCCGTGCACTCCGAGCACCCGCCGGCGCCTGGTCGGCGGTCCCCGCGGAGGCATGATGACCCGTTCCGACATCGCGCTCGTCCTGGCCGGCCTGCTGGCGACCGGTGGCCTGCTGCACGCGCAGGCCCCGACGCCCCCACGCGGCAACGAGCACGTCTCCGCGGGAGATCGTCCGCCTCCGGGAATGTGCCGAATCTGGATCGATGGCGTGCCGGCCGAGCATCAGCCGGCCCCAACCGACTGCGCGACCGCGATCCGCCGCCGCCCGAACAACGCACGCGTGCTCTTCGGAGACACCGCGCGAGCGACAGCGACGCGACTTCCCGGTCCGATCATGCCGACGCCACACTTTGCTCCGCCTGCTCGCGTCGGTGCGGAACGCGACAGCGGAGGGCGGCCGCCCGACAAGAAGCCCGGCTCCGAGAAGCCGCGCAAGCCGGACATTATCCGCCTCATCAGGCATCAGCTCTCGCCGGACCGACCGGCGCTCTAATTGGAGGTCTCATGAAGTCACTCGGTATCAGGACATTGGCGATCGGCGCCGCGTTCGCGGCCCTGCCGATGATCGCGCAGGCGCAGGGACACGGTCACGGAAGGAATCAGGACGGAGTGCCGCCCGGACAGCACCCTCCCGCTGGCATGTGCCGCGTCTGGATCGACGGCGTCCCACCCGGTCAGCAATCGGCGCCCACGGATTGCGCCACCGCCACCCACAACGTCCCTGCGAACGGCCACGTCATCTACGGCGACGACCACGCCGGAAAGAACAAGGGAAAGAAGTGGAAGAAGGACAAGCACAGAGACAACGACGACGAGCGCGCGCGCGGCAAGCATGATGACGATGACGACCGCGCTCGCGGCGACCACCAGGACGATCACGATCGGGATCAGCATCGCGGAGATCACGATGCTGGCCGCGTTCCCGACCCGCATCAGGGCGGAGCGCACCTCCCGTTTCCCTCGATGAGCGACGCCGCCGCGTACCAGCACGGTCAGGTGCTGCCCGAGGTCACGCAGTGGCTCGGCAACTCGGTCACGTCGGTCACCTATGCCGGCAACCGCGCCGTCTGGTCGAATGCGGCCGGACAGATCCTGCAGGTCTGGACGGACAGCAACGGCGATGGCCGTGCCGACAAGATCGAGTTCTACGAGCAGGGTCGAGTGGTGCGCGTCATCCCGTGACGTAGACTCCATCGCTCGCCAGAAGGGACCGGAAACGCCATCGTTTCCGGTCCTTTTTCGTTGGCGCGACAATCCCGGCGCTGCCCTTGCACATCCCCCGCGCATGATCCGACCGGTTCGCGACCACTACCTTCCGCCCGACCGGGAGCGCTTTCTCGCCTCCGAGCCGAGCACGGGACGGGTGATCGTCATCGCGCCCACACGGGCCGCGTGCGAGACGATCGAGCTCGCGATGGGACTCCATCTCCCGACGCTGCTCGACCGGGAGCATGGAGCGGAGATCCAGGAGCTGGCCCGCGCCGGGAAAGGATTCGGTATCGTCGCCGGCACGGGCACCGGTAAGACGCTGGCGATCCGGCCGATCGCGGAGACGATCCTCGGCACCGATCAGCTCGCCGTGGGAGTGGTGAACCGTGAGCGGGAAGCCACTCCCGAGACGCCATCGTGGAGCGTCGTGATCGTCACCACGGGCATCGCGCGCCGCTGGTTCCAGGATGGCGACATTCTCCGGCAGGACACGCTGGTCGTGGACGAGATCCATCAGACCTCGGCCGAGCTGGAGCTCTGCCTCGCGTTGGGCAAGCGCGTGGGCTGTCGCTTCATCTGGCTGTCTGCGACCGTGGACCCGCGCTTCTACGCGCGCTACCTGAGCTCGGATGCCGTGCTGGAGACGCACGCCTTCGACCCGGCCAGGGCCGCGAAGGTCGTCGTGCTCGCGAAACAGCCGCTGGATTTCCTCGACGAGCGCTTTCTCAAGGAAGTGACTCGCGAGCGGCGGGGAGTCGGCGTCTTCCTTCCGACGCGGGCCGGCGTGGAGCAGGCGGCGGCAGCGGTACGCGCCCGGGCGCCGCGCATCGAGGCCGCCTTCTATCACGGCGGCGAGCCGATCCGGGTGATCCGTCCCTTTCTCGAGGGTGACGTGCGCAAGCCCTACCTGCTCGCGATGACCGCGGCAGGGCAGAGCGCTCTCAACGTGGCCGGACTGGACACGGTCGTGATCGACGACACGCGCTTCACGAACATCATCGAGCGCGGAAAGAACGTCCTCACGCGCATGCACCTCGGCGCGAACGAGATTCTCCAGATGGCCGGGCGGGTGCATGGGCGCGTGGAGGGCGGTCGCGTGTTCATCCTCTCCGACCGCGACATCCGCTTCGCGTCGCTCCGCCCCACCGAGCCCGAGTTCCAGCTGGCCGGCGACTCGGAGCGCGTGGCCATGACCTGCGCCGATCTCGGCGTCCGGGCAGATGAGCTGGATCTGCCGGTGCCGCTCGACAAGCGCGCGTACGTGGAGGCGGTCGATCTCCTCGAGAGTCGAGGGATCATCGATGAGCGGGGCCGGCTGTCGGCGTACGGGAAAGCGGTCGAGGCGATGCCGGTGGATCGCGCCTGGGCGGAGCTCCTCGTGAACGCGGACGACGAGATCGTTCCCCATCTCGCCGTCATGGCCTCGATCGAGTCGCTCCACCGGATGACGCGCGAGGACCGCGACCTCGCGGGCGTGATCGTGCCCGGGAGCGACAATCTCACCGCGTACAATCTGTACGCGGAGGCATTCCGCCAGGCGGGCTACGTGGGGGAGGTGTACGGATTGCCGCGCCACCTGTTCGACGAGCGCATCCAGGAATGGGCGGAGGAGCGCGGCGCGCTCGTGAAGTCGGTGGAGGACGCGGCGCTCGGGATGGCGAGCATCTACCGGAATCTGGAGCTGCCGCTACCGACCGAGATGCCGCGGGCCGGCGACCAGATCCTGCATAAGCTGGCCGACTTGCTCGCGCGCTTCATGCCCTTCGATCTGGTGATCGACGAGCAGACGAAGGATGGCGATGAGGCGCGCGTCTCGAAGACGAGCGTGTGCGGGAGCTGGGGCGCGGTGGCGGGTGAGCTTCGCTACTTCGCGGACCGCAGCGGTGTTCCGCGGGCCGCCATCGAGGGAACGCAGATTCCGCTCGATCTCATCCGCAAGTACGCCACGCACGGAGAGTCCGAGCTGCTCTACGACGGCGCACGGAAGCGCGCACCGCTCGTGCTGCGTCGGCGCGTCGAATACTTCGGCTTCGAGCTCGAGCGCGAGATCATCCCGCTGGACGAATTTCCTCCGGAGATGGCGGCCGAGGCTCGGCGCGCGCTCGCGGCGGCGCTGGCGCGCTCCGACGCCCGTCATCTCGCGGTGAAGCGCAACCGTTCGGCGATCGAGGAGCTGCGCGAGGTTCATCGGCGGTCAGGCGGGACGACGGCACGACTCGGGCTGCCCGAGCTCACCGCGTTCTACGAGAGCCGCTTGCAGCAGGTGAGCTCGCTGCACGATTTCCATCTCGCCGAGCTCGATCTGGATGCAGATGACTTCGTGCCCCGCGCCACGCGCGAGCGCTATCTGGCGCTGCCGGACGAAGCGACGGTGCGGGAGAGGAAGGTGCCGATCGAGTACGACATCGAGGAAGGCGCGGGAGGGGTAGCACGACTGCGCCTTCCGGAAAAGCTGGCGCGCACTCTCGTGGAGAGCGAGCTCCCCCATCTCGACCGGCCGATTCGCTTCGTGGTGCCGCGCGGCCAGCGCGGGGCGGTGCGCGGGGCGACGCTCGAGGAAGTGCAGGAGCTGCTCGACCGACCGTGGACGCCGGAGGAGATCAGTCGCACCGAGGATCGGGAGCAGCGCCGGCGCGAGGAGGAGCGCGACGCCCGGCGCTCACGGGGTGATCGCGGCGGCCGCGGAGGACGCGGTCGAGGCGGGGCGCCCGGCGGGGGACGATTCTCGAGAGGGAGGAGGAAGCGGGGGTGAGGCTTACGCCTCAATCATCCGTCGCGATGGCGACGTTGTAGCGCTCTTCCTTGTACGGGCGGAAGCCGCGCTTGAGGTAGTTGGGCAGCGCCCGCGGGTTGTCGAGCGAGCAGGTGTGCAGCCAGACTCGCTCGGCGCCGGTCGCCCACGCCTCCTCGACCGCGGCCGACAGCATGTGCTTGCCGAGTCCCTTGCCCATGTACTCGGGAAGCAGGCCGAAGTAGACGACCTCGATCGAGCGATCGCGATGCTGCTGGAGCTCGAACCAGCCTGCGGGGGTGCCCTGCCGGTACATCACCCACACCGCGATGTCCGCGCGGCCGACGTGCGCCTTGATCTGCTCGTCACTCCACGCGAGTCGGTCCCGCCAGTGATAGCCCTTCCCCACCTCGCGGTAGAGGAAGCGATAGAACGAAGGTGGGCAATTGACGAGGCGCTCGAAGCGGCAGCGCACGTCGGCGAGATTCGAGGGGCGAAGCTCGGCGAAGCTCCGCATCTCGAGGTAGGTGCGAGTGACCACTCGCGTCTGAACGGAGCGCGGGCGCGACTCCTCCTCGGGCACTCTCGTGGGAGTCGGTGCCCGCTCGGCGCCGCGCTTCGGCGAGCGGAGAAATTCGTTCCAACTCATTGGGCAGTCGTACTATACCATTTTCGTAGAGAAACACAACCGCGCGCGTCCCGATCGCGCAACGAATGGACCGATCGGTACAGCGGACTGGATGTAGCCGGGCGGCATGGGGCGCTTCAGGCGTGCCAGGAACGCGCTAATGAATTGTCGTTAAAGCAGTTATCAGCCACAGTGGCACCACCATTGACATTTGGACCGCTTGGTCCTAAGATGCGAACTATGAACGATCGCCGGAAGCAGATCATCGATGCCGCGACGGTGCTGGTCGGCCGCCAGGGGTACCAGAATACCTCGATCGATGAGGTGATCCGCGAGGCGAAATTGTGTGGGAAAGGACATTTCTATCACTACTTCAAGTCGAAGGAAGAGCTCGGCTACGCCGTGCTCGCGCGGCAGTTCGAGCACTTCACAGAGCGCGGCCTCGCCATTCTGAGCGATCCGATGGTCGAGCCGCTGGAGCGGCTCACGCGGTTCATCGATGCCGTGGTGAAGAGCCACGGAGAACGTGGCTGCGCTGAAGGCTGTCCGTTCGGCAATCTGGCCGCCGAGATGGCTGATGGGCACGAGGGTTTTCGACAGAAGATCGAGGCGGTGTTCGAGCGATGGTCCGCGCAGATCCAGTCTCTGCTGCGAGAGGCGCGGCCGGAGCTGGAGGACGGTGTGGACATCGCACGCCTCGCGCGCTTCGTCATCGCGACTCTCGAGGGAGCGCTGATGATGTCCCGGGTGACGCGAGAGATCAGCGTGATGGAAGGGATTGCGGAAGATCTGAAGAGATTCGTAGCCACGCACGTGCGCGACCGAGCACTGGTGTCGAGGTCGGGCTAGGGCTTCGTGGGAGGGTCGCTGGCCGCAACGTGCGGTGCGAGCGGCAGGGAGGCGAAGATGGGACAGCTGGGAACAGAGACGAGCACCACACGGATTGCACCGGCCGGCGACAGCGGCGCGATCTCGCATGTCAATGACGTGACGCACGACCGCGCGGCGCGGCGCAGCCGATTCGACTCAGAGGCACTCGTCCACCTCGATGCGCTGTACAGCTTCGCTTTGAAGCTCGCGCGCTCCCGCGATGATGCCGAGGATCTGGTCTCGGAGACCATGCTCCGTGCCTTCGAGCGCTGGGAGCAGTACCGGCTCGGCACGAACGTGCGCGCGTGGCTCTTCACCATCCTCTACCACTCGTTCGTGAGCCGCAAGCGCCGTATCGATAAGCGGGAAGTGGTGCTTCCGGATGATGCCGAAGGCTGGTCCGCCTTCGAGGTGGTCGGCGAGGCCGATCCCGAGGGGCGCTTCTACGATTCCTTCCTCGACGAGGAGATCACGCGCGCGATCGATGCGCTGCCGGAAGATTACCGGATGACGCTCATCCTGAGCGACATCCAGGGGCTGCGCTACGCCGAGATCGCCGAGATTCTGTCGGTGCCCGAGGGCACGGTGAAATCCCGCCTCTTCCGCGGCCGCCGCATTCTCCAGAAGAAGCTCGCCGGCTACGCGACGGAGATGGGGTACATCCGGAAGAGAGTAGCGGCCTGAGCCGTGGATGATCGCGGCGAACTGCGGCCGCGGATATACGCGGCGAACGGCGACGCGGATCGCACATCCGCGGCCGCCGTTGCCCTCGTCTACACCCGCGCCACTGCCTCGCCCACCCGCTCCTGAAGTTTGGCGCGGTGTCGGGCGGCCTTGGCGCGGTTGCCGCACGCGGCCATGTCGCACCAGCGGCGCCGGCCGTTCTTGGTGCCGTCGTAAAAGACGCGCAGGCAGCGTAAGTCTCCGCAGCGTCGCACGCGCCCCAGCTCGCCCAGCACCAGAGCATCCGCGGCCGACTCGACGACCGGGATCATGAGCCCGGCGAACGCGTCGCCCACCGGGACGAAGGTGCGGACGAACGAGCCATCGTGCCGCACCTCGAGCCGTCGTGTGCCGGCGCTCCGACCAAGAACCCGGTTGATCTCGCCGACCGCGATGAGGCGGACATCGCCAACCTGCGAGCCGCGCTCGGCAAGCGCCCGAAGCGCGGCGCGGATCCGGTGCGCGTCAGCCAGAGCGGCCGTCGCGCCAGCGGGCTGCTGATGGGCACGCCGCCGGATGCTGCCCGCTCTCTCGCCGTCGAGAACACCAGTGCTCTCGAGCCATTGCACCAGAGCCTCGAAATCCCGCAGCGCGTCCACTCGCGTGCCCCGGCGGATGTCGTCCGTGTTGACGAAGTCCAGCCATAGCCGCTCCCCGATGAAGACGAAGGGCTGCGCCGGATGCGCGGTGCGTGGCGAGTCGAACATGTGCGCTGGCTTGCGAGTGGGGAGACAACAATATCCCGGTCGGAAAAGAGCGGCAAGGCATTGACATTGTCGCGGCCGGCATGACGACGGGGCACGATCCCTGCGACAAGAAAACTCAACCGAGTCGCAGCGATCTCGCGCTTCGACGCGATGACGATCTTCACGCCGGGGCTGGGCGATGCCGCAGGGGGACAAGAGCTCGTACACCAGTAAGCAGAAGAGGCAGGCGCGGGACATCGAGAAGGGCTACGAGAAGAAGGGCACCTCCAGGAAAGAAGCCGAGCGTCGCGCCTGGGCGACCGTCAACAAGCTGTCGGGCGGCGGGAAGAAGTCGGGCTCGGGCCGCAAGAAGAGCAGCTCGAGCAAGCGAAGCGCCTCCGCAAAGAAGGGGGGGCGAACCCGAAAGTCGGGGAAGTAAAGAGAAGCGCAAGCGAAGAAGGAACACGGGGGGGACGCGAGAGCGTCCCCCCCGGCGTAGCTTGCACCATGGCCAAGAAGCCGTTCGTCATTACCGAATACGTCCGTTGGGGGGACATCGACCTCGCGGGGATCATCTGCTACGGCGCCTACATCCGCTTCTACGAGCTCGCCGAGACGGAGATCTTTCGTGCCGCGGGGTTGCCCTTCCGCGAGATGTTCGAGCGCTTCGACATCTGGCTGCCGCGCAAGGTCATGCACACCGAGTTCTACGCGCCGGCCGTCCTCGACGCCAACCTCAAGATCATCACCTACTTCAGCCACATCGGGCGGACATCCCTCACGATCAATTTCGACGTGATGTCGGCTGATGGCGCGACCCTCCACGCGTCGGCCTACCAGGTGCTCGTCTGCGTCTCGCGCCGCGGTCTCGCCAAGAAGCCCCTTCCGCCGGAGGTGATCAAGGCGGTCGAGCCGTTCACCATGGCGAGCGATGTCGCGCGCTCGGCGGCGTAGCGCCTCGCGCCCGCAGAATCAGGTCGAGGGTCGCAGCGCCCGACCGGAGGAGACGGATCCGCGGCTCCCATCTCGGAGCGCGATCTGACCGTTGACGACGACCAGCCGGATTCCTTCGGGATACTGAAACGGCTGCTCGAAGGTCGCGCGGTCGTGCACCGTCGCCGGATCGAAGACGACGACGTCCGCGACCATCCCGGGCGCGAGTCGGCCCCGATCCGACAGGCGCGCGCGGCTCGCGGGGAATCCCGTCATCTTGTGAACGGCCTGCGCCAGAGTGAGCACCCTGCGCTCCCGCACGTAGCTGCCGAGCACTCGAGGAAAGCTACCGAGCCCGCGGGGATGCGGGTGCCCACGATGCGCCGGTCCATCGGTGGCGAACGCGCCTCCATCGCTGCACACCATGGACAGCGGGTGGGCGAGGAACCGGGCAATGTTCGCCTCGCTCATCGCGAACCCGGCCATCCCGACCTCGCCGCGGCTGCGCGCCAGCAGCGCGACCGCGACATCGTACGGCTCCGCGCCGAGTGAGGCGGCATAGCTGCCCAGTCGCTTGCCCTCGGCTGCCCGGTCCGCGTCCGCCTTCACGGCCGAGATCATGATGTTGTCCCACCCGCCGATGAGCGAGACCTTCGCCAGCGCCGCGGCGCGCATGCTCGGCGCGCTCGAGGGATCCGCGAGGCGCCGGAGGAAGGCGTCCGTGCCGCCGTCGCGCAGCGTCGCCGGAAAGAGATTGCTCAGTCCCGTCTGGTAGGCCACGTAGGGGTAGCGGTCGAAGGCAATGTCGAGCCCGCCGCGCTTCGCGCTCTCCACGCGCTCGAGCACCGCCTCGATCTTCGGCCAGTTTCTGGGGCCCTGGGTCTTGAGATGGGAGATCTGAAGCGGGCACGACGCACCGGTGGCGACGCCGATGGCCTCGTCCACTGCATCGAGGAGCATGTCGTCCTCGTTGCGCATGTGGGTCGCATAGGGCAGGCGGAGCGCCGCGAGGGGACGACAGAGCGCGATCAGCTCCGAGCGCGAAGCGAACGCGCCCGGGGTGTACTCGAGTCCGGTGGAGGCGCCGCAGGCTCCCTCGGCGAGTGACCGCTCCACGAGGGAGACCATCCGGCCGAGCTCGCTTGCCGTGGCCGGACGGTTCTCATCACCGATGACGACCGCGCGAACGGTGCCCAGCCCCACCATGGTCGCGAGATTCACCGAACCGTGCAGCGCCTCCACGGCGGCGAGCTGCTGCGCCGTTGTCACCCAGCTCCGATCTCCACCAGCCGCTCCTGACGCTGCCCGCGCCGGCGCGCTCGAGCTGCCATCCTGTCCGACGATGACCGTGGTGACGCCCTGACGAACGACCGATTCGGCGCGCGGATCGTCGAACAGCGTGTCGTCCGCGTGTGAGTGGATGTCGATGAAGCCAGGCGACACGGCGAGCCCACGGACGTCCACGACTTCGCCGGCGCCATCCGCCAGACCGCGCCCGATTTCCGTGATGCGCCCGCCGTCGATCGCGAGGTCACCGTCGACGCCCTCGACGCCGCTGCCATCGAAGATCGTTCCGCCGCGCAGCACGAGATCATGCCGCCGCTTTCCCGACGATCGAACCAACGGCGCGCATCCGGCCGCCAGCAGCGCGGCACCGGCCCCCAGCAGGAAGGAGCGCCGAGAGGAGTGGACTGGCGTCAATCCGCCGCCGGACTCTCGGCTAAGGCCTCGTCGCCGATCAGCGCGTCCTCCCGGTACGATAGCCAGCCCGTCGCCTCCTCCACCACCAGCTCGACCTCCGTGCCGAGGGGAAGCGTCAGGTTCGGCACCTCGTGGCCAGCCGGAAAATCCATCAGGATCGGAATGTTCAGGTCCGACACCAGGTCGAGCAGGAAATTCTCGAACTCGTCCTCCTCGGAGCGATCGATGTTGAGCTGGCCGAACACCAGCCCGCGGATCCCGCGCAGCAGCCCGGCGGCGCGAAGATGCACCAGGCGCTCATCGATGAACGACATCGGGTCGCGGGTCTCCTCGAGGAAGAGGATCGCCCCCCAGGTGTCGATCTCGTATGGCGTGCCGACCGTCTGCTGGACGAGCGACATGTTCCCCCCGACGAGGCGGCCGATGGCGCGTCCGGGGCGTACCGCCCGGGAGATGGTGCGTCCGATCCGGGTGGCTGGGCGCGGCGTCGTAAGAGCGGTGACGAGAGACGCCATCGTCGGATCGCGCGTGCTCGGGATCAGATCCTCCACCGTCGGTCCGTGGAAGACGCGAAGTCCCGCCCGGCGCATCAGCCAGATGTGAAGGACGGTGATATCGGAGTAGCCGACGAACGCCTTGGGATTGCGACGGAAGATCTCGGGCTCGAGGTACGGCAGCATGCGCACCGCGCCGTAGCCGCCGCTGCCGCCGATCACGGCCTTCACCGCCGGATCGAGCCAGATGCCCATGAAGTTCTCGGCTCGGCGCTCGTCCTCGGTGCTCCGGAAACGGCGTGCGAGCGCGATCTCGGGGTCGAGCACGACGCCGTAGCCGGCGTGCTCCAGCGCTTTCACTCCACGCAGCAGCCAGCCGGGCCGCGGCTGATACGACGGCGCGACGACCCCGATGCTGTCTCCGCGGCGCAAAACCGGCGGTCGCAGCAGTGGTGCGGCTTCGCTTCCCTCGGGCGTCATGACGTGGCCGCGATGCCTCCGGCCGGCGTCGCACTGTCGGTCAGTAGGGCGTTTGCCGCGTCGCGCGATCCGATGGCCATATCCACCGCTGCCCCGATTCGTCGGGCGGCATCCAGCGCTGACGTCACCGATGCGGTCGACCCGGCGCCTGCCTGGAGGCGAAGCAGGTCGAGGCGGATGTTCTCGAGCGCCGCCACCGTCTGGCCGAGCTGGTGGCCGGCGCCGTCGCGTGCTTCCGTCAGGTCGGCGGCGAGGGACCCTCGACGGGCCGCCAGCCCGTCTGCCGCCGCCCCCGGTTTGTCGAGCGTCGCTGAACGCGTGCCCAACTCGGCGGCCGGAACCTGCGCGATCTGGTTGTTCAGCTGCGCCATTTTCTTTCGCATCGCGCGCGCATCTTCCTCGAGCCGCTTGACGATGGCGGGCAGATCGCGCAGCTCCTTCTGCGCCGCCTTCGGGAGCGCCGCGTAGAGATCAGCGGCCGCCATCCCGATCATCATCTCAGTCGGCCGGGAGCCGAGCTGCGACGCATCCCCGCGACGCGCCAGCCTCCACTCGGCGAGCCGGGCGAAGCGGCTACCGATGGCGCTATTCCAGAAGCGGTAGCGCAGGTCGCTCATGTAGTCACGCTTGACGACCTTCCGGCCGGGATTGGCGAGGCCGAAGAAAGCGCCGACGGTAGTGATGAAGGAGGAGATCGCGAAGGTCGAAAGGGTGGCGTTGAGCGGCAACCGCTGGGGGAAGAACCACATCATGCCGGCGCTGGCCGCCGCGACCGTGAGCGAGGCGTAGGTGACGTAACGCACAACGCGGTACGGGATCGGGACGCTCTCGAACTCGTACGCGAGCTCCTCGTTGCGCCGCTCGAGATGCTCGCGCAGCGACGAGCGCAGCGATGTGAGATCGTACCCCGCCGCGAAGACGCGTCGGGTGCGGTACAGCTCCATCAGCGTGTGCAGCACGAAGGGAAAGAGGAGCTTGATCGGGCTGGACCAGGAAGGCTGCAAGACCGCCGACATGCCCATGGTTGGCAGCCAGAAGAGGTACAGGTACTTGATCGCATCGCCCTTGGCGAGCCACACCCGGAGCGGCGCCGGCGTGTCGCGTCGCTGCTCCTGCGCGAGGCTGACCGCTTCGGCGAGCGCCTCGCCGCTGGCGTATCGTGAGGTGGGGTCCTTGCCGAGGCAGCGGTCCACCGCCGTGGCGAGCGCCCGGGGCACACCGGGATTCACCGAGGCGACGGGGGGCGGGGGTTGGGTGAGGTGCTTCGCCAGGATGGACTGAACGGTCGGCCCGTCAAAGGGAAGCTTGCCGGTGAGGGCGAAGTGCGCCACCACGCCGAGCGAGTACAGATCGCTCCGGCCGTCGAGTACCTCGCCGGCAGCCTGCTCCGGGCTCATGAAGTGAGCCGTGCCCATCACCTGGCCGACCTCGGTCAGCGAGTTGACGCTGTCTACCCGGGCGATGCCGAAGTCGGTCACCAGCGCGCGCCCGCTCCCCGGCTCGAGGAGGATGTTGTCCGGCTTGATGTCGCGATGGATCACGCCCCGCGCGTGCGCGTAGGCAAGCGCCCACGCGATCTCCTGGATGAGCTTCGTTGCCGCAGCGGGCGTCAGCGGTCCGCGCTCCCGTACGCGCTGCGTCAGCGTCTCGCCCTCGATGAATGCCATGACGAAGAAGACGAAGCCGCCCATCTCATCGACGCGGAAGATCGGGACGATATTCGGATGGGAGAGCTTGGCCGAGGTGCGCGCCTCGCGGATGAAGCGCTCCCGGAGGTCGGCTCGGAGTGCGAGGGTGGGCGGGAGCACCTTGATCGCCACCGGCCGCTCGAGCTGCACCTCGCGCGCGAGGTAGACGATCCCCATCCCGCCGCGACCGAGCTCGCGCTCCAGCGAATAGTGCCCAGCCAGAACGCTCTGCAGAGCAATGAACTCGACGTCGGGGGGAGTGGCGAGCTCGGCGGGGAGGAGCGACGGCATGCCGGGATGCTACCACGGCCCCATCTCCCTCGCCAGCGTGCTCCAAAGCGTGCTCCTCGCGCCCTCCGGGGGGCGTCAGCCCGCGCCCGAAAGGCGGTCGCATCCCCTATCCTCCCATCCGACACTAGATTGCCCGCATGTCTGCCGATGCGAACAGCACCCTCTTTCGGAAAGGCTTCGGGCTCAAGACGGCGGTCCAGGGGACGCTGGACGCGGACTACTCGGGGCGGCTCGTGGACATGTTACGCGAGGCGGACTTCACGCTCACCGCCGGCGATACGACGGTCCTTCTCGCCCGCGAGTTCGGCTTCTGCTATGGCGTGGAGCGAGCGGTCGAGTACGCGTATCAGACCCGCAGCAAGTTCCCGGAGCGGAGGCTGACGCTGGTGGGGGAGATCATCCATAACCCCCACGTCAACGCCAAGCTCGCCTCGATGGGCATCGAGCTGCTGGTGCCGGCGCAGGGCAGCACGACGGTGGACTATTCGGGCGTCGGGCCGGAGGACGTCGTCATCCTGCCTGCCTTCGGTGTCACCATCCAGGACTTCGAGACGCTGCGCGGCATCGGCTGCGTGGTGGTCGACACGACCTGCGGCTCCGTGCTCAACGTCTGGAAGCGGGTCGAGAGCTACGCGCGGGACGGCTTCACGGCGCTCATTCACGGCAAGCACTATCACGAGGAGACGCGGGCGACCGCGTCACAGGTCCTCAAGTATCCTGGCGGCCGCTACCTGGTGGTGCGGGATATGGCGGAGGCGCGAGTCGTCTGCGATTTCATCGAGGGCGCGCTCTCGGCCGACGAGCTGATGCGACGGCTCGGCCACGCCGCCTCTCCGGGCTTCGAGCCGGAGCGCGATCTGAGGCGCATCGGCGTGGCCAACCAGACCACCATGCTCGCCCGGGAATCGCTGGCGATCGCCGGCGAGATCGCAGCAGCGGTCGGCCGGGGGCGCGGCGAGGGCGCGCGGGCCGCCGACGTTCGGACCTTCGACACCATCTGCAGCGCCACGCAGGATCGCCAGGACGCTGTGCTCGCCTTGCTCGAGCAACCGCCGGATGTGATGCTGGTGATCGGCGGCTACAACTCCAGCAACACGATCTCCCTCGCCGCTCTGTGCGCCGATCGCGTGCCGACCTATCACGTGGAGGACGCCAGCTGCATCGATGTCGAGAGCGGCACGATCCGGCACTGGAACGCAGCCGAGAAGCGCGAGGTCGAGCGAGCCGGCTGGATCGCGCAGCCCGGTCCTCTGCGGGTAGGCATCACCGCCGGAGCGAGCACGCCGAACAACAAGATCGGCGAGGCCGTCGCCCGGGTGTTCGCGACGAGGGGAATCGAAGTGGGGGTGGGGGTGGGGGTGGGGGCGGTGAAGGCGTGACCTCGCTCGACCCCGCGAGCGGCTTTCCCTCCATCGAGCTGCGCGCGGGCTCCACCAGGCTCGTCATCATCCCGGCGCTCGGTGGCAAGATCGCGGCGATGGAGATGGGCGGGAGGGAATGGCTCTGGCGAAGCGACGTCATCCCCCTCCGCGCTCCGACGGAGGGCGAGTCGTACGTCAAGACCGCGGACAGCGGCGGATACGACGAGTGCTTTCCCACTGTCGGTGCGTGCACGCTTCCCCAGACGGCGACCGGCTTCGGGGGGCTCGAGCTTCCCGATCATGGCGAGCTCTGGTCCCAGCACGCGCGCTGCGAGGTGGATACGCGCGACGGGCTGGTGTCGCGCACGGACTGGACGGGCCGCCGCATGCCGTACCGCTTCTCGCGCCAGATCACGGTGGATCCGACCGGGACCGTCGCGATGCGCTACGCCGCCACCAACAGCGGCCGCGACCCTTTGCCCTTCGTCTGGTCATCGCACCCGCTCTTTCCGCTCACCCCCGATACGCGGATCGTGCTTCCGCAGGGCGCCCGGGTTCGCGTGTACGCGCAGCACGGCATCGAGCTGCTGGGTGCAGCGGCGGAGCATCGCTGGCCGCGGCTCAGGGGTGAGCGCGAGCTGGATCTGTCGGCTCCGAACGCGGTCGCGCGCTCCTACGCGTGCAAGCTCTTCCTCGAGATGCCGGTGGGTGAGGCGGCGCTCGAGCAGGGCGGCGCTCGTCTCTCGGTGAGCTTCGATGCCGGCGAGGTGCCGAACTTCGGCCTCTGGCTCAACAAGCGGGGATGGTCGGCCTTCGGCCGCGGCAAGAAGCGATACCTCAATCTGGCGTTCGAGCCCTGCATCGGAGCGCCCGACACTCTGAGCGATGCGCTCGGCGACTGGAAGTCGGCGCACTGGATCGCGGCCGGCGAGACGCGCAGCTGGACGCTCACCTGGAGCGCGGCTCCGATCCCGGCATGACCCAGCTCGCCTTTCGTGAGCGGCTCGCACTGGAGGCGCTCTGCCGCCGATTCGTCCCGGCCGCCTACCACTCGGGCGCGGATCTGGTGGGGTTGGCCACGCAGGTGGACGCGCGGCTCCAGGCAGGTGACCCGGTGCTCCATCGGCGCGTCGCGCTGATCCTCCGCGTGATCGACCATCCTCTCTCGGGATTGGTCTTCCTCGGGCAGCCGCGTCGCTTCAGCAGTCTGCGACCGCTGGACCAGGATGCCTGTCTCACCGGATGGTCCACGAGTCGCATTCCCCTCCGACGGACCATGTTTCAGGCGCTGCGCCGGCTGATCCTGTCCACGTACTACGCGCTTCCCGCCACCCACGAGGCGATCGGTTACGCCGGACCCTTCTACCGGCGCGATGCGATCGTCCCGTGGGAGGGCACTCTCGACGGACAGAGCATCGACGCGGAGCCCATCGCACGGGCGATCGGAACCGGCGAAGAGGTCCAGCTCCCCCGCACGGGGCGCTTCCCCAAGTGGGTGGACTTCGGACGTCCGTCGGGGCGCATCACGCACGGGCACGAGCTTCCGTACGACACGCGTCTGATCGCCGAGGCGTGCGTGATCGGCAGCGGGGCGGGGGGAGCAGTGGCGGCGGCGCGGCTGGCGGAGAGCGGACTCGACGTGGTGATCCTCGAGGAGGGCGGTCACTACGCCGGCAACGGCTTCACGGAGAGCGAGGCCGAGATGATGCCGGCGCTCTACGCCGACGCGGGGATGCGGGCCACCGACGATCTCTCCGTGCAGATCCTGCAGGGTCGCACGATCGGCGGCGGCAGCACGGTGAATTGGCTCGTGATGCTTCGCACTCCCGACTGGGTGCTACAGGAGTGGATGTTCGAGCACGGGGCCGAAGGGATGAGCGCGTCCGAGCTCGCCCCGATCTTCGAGCGCGTCGAGCGGGAGACCCACACGCGTGCGGTGCCGAATGATGCGCATTCGCCGAACAATCGGATGATCCTGGAGGGCGCGTCGGCGCTCGGGTGGCATGCGGCAGTGGCATCGATCAACGCCAAGGGATGCGTCCGATCGGGTTTCTGCGGGCTGGGGTGTCGCTACGGCGCAAAGCAGGGTGCGCTGGCGACCTACATTCCGAGTGCGCTGCGGGGCGGCGCTCGCATCTTCAGCGATGTCCGAGCGGAGCGCATCGAGATCGTGGGTCGTGCCGGGAAAGCCGGAGGGAATCCGCTCAAGCGGGTTCACGCCACCGTGCTCGACCGGCACACCGCGCGCCCGAGGGGCAGGTTGACCGTCGACGCGCCGATCGTCGTGCTGGCCGGCGGCGCGGTCGGGACGCCCACGCTCCTGCAGCGCTCGGGGATGGGAGGCGGGGGGGTCGGCGATTATCTGCGTCTGCATCCCACGACGACGGTGATCGGCATCCACGATCGTGAGATCTACGGCGCGGGAGGCATCCCTCTGTCCGCGATCTGCGATCAGTTCGTGCGTGGCGATGGGAGCGGATACGGATTCTGGATCGAATGTCCCCCGATGCATCCGGGGCTGGCGTCGGTGGCGATGTCGGGCTTCGGCGAGCCGCACCGCGAGATGATGATCCGCTTTCCGCGACTCGGGGCGCTGATCGTTCTCGTGCGGGATGGCGCCGACCGCACCCTGTCCAGCGGTCGCGTGTGGGTGGACCCCACGGGCCGGACGCGCATCCGCTATCGGCTGTCCGAGACGGATCTCGTTCAAATGCGCGAGGGGATCGTCGCCGCCGCACGGCTCCAGCTCGCCGCCGGCGCGCGAGAGGTGGTGACGCTCCACACCCCACCCCGCTCGATCCGCGGCGAGAGCGATCTCTCCGCGCTCGCCACGGCGGACTGTTCACCCAACCGGCTGGGTCTCTTCTCTGCCCATGTCAACGGAACCTGCCGGTTCGGCACCGATCCGCGCACCAGCGGCTGCACACCGGACGGTCAGCGGCACGGCGTCCGGGGCCTCTACGTTGCGGACGGTTCTCTGCTGCCGACCGCTCTCGGTGTGAACCCTCAGGAGACGATCATGGCGGTTGCGACCGTGGTGGCGGGACGGATCACGGGGAAGTAGGAGGCGTGGCTCTCATACCTGCTCCTTCCCCTCGCTGAGCGTCTGCTGCCTCAGCGCGGCCGCGCCCATCAGGCCGCCGAGGCCCATGGACTCGACCGCGGTGCTCGGCACCAGCATCAGAGCGCCTTTCTCCTTGAGGCCCTCGTAGAGGATGTTCATCGCCCGCAGGTGGAGTGCGGTCGGGTTGTCGTGGTATGACTTCGAGGCTTCACTGAACAGCGCGGCGATCTCGACTTCCGCCTGGCCGAGGATGATGCGGGCAGACTTCTCGCGGGACGCCTGGGCCTCACGCGACATCGCATCCTGGAGCGAGGTCGGGATCACGACATCGCGCATCTCCACCGACTGGACCGTCACACCCCAGGGCCCCGAGCGCTGGTCGATGAGCTGTTGCAGCTCGCCCTCGATGCGCTCGCGGCCGCGCAGGAGGTCGGCGAGCGAGGTGCGGCCGATGATGTCTCGCAGCGCCGTCTGCGCCGCCCAGCTCACCGCCTGCTGGTAGTCCTGCACCTCGAGAGCCGCCTTCTCGGCGTCGAAGACCATCCAGAAGAGCACCGCATCGACGTTCACCGGGACGGTGTCCATCGTTAGCGTCTCTTCGGCGGCGAAGCTGGTGGTGATGACGCGCTGGTCGATCCACGACGACACCGAGTCGACCCATGGCATGATCCAGAAGAGTCCGGGGCCGCGTAGTCCGCGATACTTGCCGAGGCGGAGTACGACGGCTCTCTCCCACTGTTTGGCGATCTTCGGGGACTGGGAGAAGTAGAAGGCGAGGAGAACGCTGATGAGGAAGGGCGCCGGGTTTCGCCCCGCGGCGGTGAGAAGGATGCCGAGCCCGAGGAAGCCGAAGAAGATGAGTAGCGCGAGGACGTTGAAGCGCACCTGGATGGTGGTCCGGGTCGTGGTGTTCTTGGGGAAGCTGGGCATCTAGCGCATCTCCTTGGTTCGCCTGCGTTGCAGGACGGTCACCAGCTCTGCGAGGGTGAAGCCGAGTGCGGCCGCCTCGGCGAGGACGCGGTCGGCGAGCAGCGCGAGGTCGCGCTCTCGCTCGCGGCGGGGCGCTTCGATCTGGGCGGAGCGGACAAAGGTGCCGACACCGCGTCTCGTGCCGAGGAGCCCGCGTCGCTCGAGGTCGGCGTAGACCTTGGCGACGGTGTTGGCGTTGACGCGGAGATCCACGGCCAGTTGGCGGACGGTGGGGAGTCGTTCGCCGACGCGGAGCTTGCCGGTGGCGATGGCACCTCGGATGGCGCGCTCCAGCTGGGCATGGAGGGGGGTCGGGTCGTCGGCGCGAATGTCGAACATGATCGTTTGTACTACTACAATAGGACAAATTACCTGGCGGCGCAAGAGGCACGCTCGTGAGCCTCTGTCCGATGGCGGGTCCCGTACGATATTGAGGATTAGCACCACTGACCCTGCGCGTCGCTCGGTCGAGGAGAAACCTTGAATGAACTTGGCACGGGGTCTATGTGTCGCTGCATGCCTTGCGATGCCGGGTCGCGTGAGCGCGCAATCGGTCCCCATCGCCCGGGTCCAGGAGCGTTGGCTCTCGGTTGGTGTCGCCGCTGGGTTTATCAAACTGGCGTGTGACAGCTGCCCCGTGAGCGGACGAACGTTCGGACCGGGTGCTCAGATCGCGGTCGGAGTCGCACCAGCGCGCAATCTGCAGCTCGGCATCGAGGCGCTTCTGTGGTCCAGGCTGATCGCGGACGACGGAGCAGTTGGGAGGCTCAGCGCTGTGTCTCTGCTCGCGGCGTACTTCCCAATGGATACGAGCGGGCTGTTCCTGCGCGGTGGAGTGGGGGCGGAGCAGTATGACGGGGGCGGGAGACAGCGAGCGATGGCATTTCAGCTCGGCGTGGGATACGAGATCCACTCAAGCTCGGCGCTGATCGGATCGCCCTTCGTCGGATACCTCCGGTCGGTCGGAGGCCGACAAAAGGTTCGTCGCATGGCGCTGGTCGATGGCCAGGCGATGGCGATCACGGAGACCCGCAAAGTCGACGCGTCTCTCATTCGAGTAGGCGTGGAGTGGCAGTGGGGCGCGCGTCGCTCCGGAGCGGTGCGATGACGCGTCACTCGAGGGTTTCCGTACTTGCGCCGAGCACTGAAACCGTGGACCTCGACCGATGCTGATATGTCTGATGGCGCTTCTGCTGACAACCCAGAACGTGCCCATCGACAGCTCCGACGTGCGGGCCATCGTTACTGCGGTCCTTGTCGACTCGGTGACGAGAGACGGATCCATCGTCAAGGCTACGAAGGGTCGGCCGCTCGTGATCGACCTCGAATCAACGAATCGAACTTTCGAGCGCTATGCCGGGCACCCGCTTGCGCCGCTCTCCGACAGCTCGCTCCCGCGGGTCATGTTCTGGCCGGGGGCGCAGTCGCAGGCCGTCGATTGTCCGCCGGGTGCGACCGAGCTCAACTCGCTGTGTCGCGTCCGTGGCGATGCGCGCTGGGTGCGAATCACCAGAGTCCGAGACTCGGATTCACCAGGCGAGCTGTTGGTGAACGTGTCGGTGCTATGGACCACGAGACTGAACGGCGCGAGCTACCTGACTGGTTACACGGCGACGCTCGCTCTCCGGCGAACACGGAGTGGGTGGGCGGTTGCCCGTTTTCTCTACGCCGCGGTTGGCTAGCCGAGAACCCTTCTTGTAGCAGAAGCATTGACACAAGGCCCGTTCGCGATCATGTTCATTCTGGCTAGTACAAGAATGAGCGATAACGAGGCCGGGAGGTCAGGTGCTTTTCAGTCAGGGACGCGAGCGGAGTTCGCAATCCAGCGGCGGAAGGCTAACGGGGTACGATTTCACCGAGGAGTGCCGGCGAGCACTCGCGGACGCGCGGCGAGAGGCCATTCGACTGCGACATGAGTTTGTCGGCACCGAGCACATGCTCCTCGCGCTGACCCTTGAACGCGAAGGGACAGCAGCCCGTCTTCTAGCCGAGCTCGGTATCGATGCCGGCGACGTGCGCACACGAGCGGAAGCGGAGGCGACTCGCGAGTCACCGGGTAAGAGTCCCGGACCGGCAGCCGACGCGGCACTTCCGTACACGTCACGCGCGAAGCGGGCGCTCGAGCTCGCGATGGCGCAAGCACGCGCGCTGGGCAATTCGCCCGTAGGCACGGAGCATCTCGTTTTGGGATTATTGGAGGAGAAGAAGGGGATCGCCGCGCGGGTGCTTCACCAACTCGGGCTGACGCTCGAGGAGGCCCGGACTGCCGCGAGGCGTGAGCGGACTCGGGGAGCGTCGTGGGACTTCCGGGTCGCCGTCGACGACGCGTCGGATCGCTCGATCTACGAGCAGATCGTCGCCCGTATTCAGGAGGGCGTGGCCACGGGACAGCTCCGCCCCGGTGACAGGGTGCCGGCCGTTCGCCAGCTGGCCGACGAGCTCGATGTGGCGCCGGGCACCGTAGCGCGCGCCTACACGGAGCTGGAGCGCTTGGGAGTCGTTGTCACCGATGGCGCACGCGGCACACGCATCGCGCGGGGGGAGCGTCCGACCATGCCGTCGTCAGAGCGTCCGGCGATGCTCGTCGGCTTATTGCGGCCGGTTGCTGTCGCCGCATTCCACCTCGGCGCCACCGCGGAAGAGCTTCGCGAGGCACTGGCAGTCGCCATGCGCGACATCCTACCACAGGGCGAGTAGCAGGCTGGGTGGCCGGAAATCGCTATTCCGTCCGCAACGGGCGTTCAGATCCAAGAGAAAAGGCGCAGGCGTCGGCGCCGATGCTTCGTCACCCGGCCCGATAGAACCAGCGCTGACCGGCGGGAGTGGTGAGTACGAGCGAGGCCGAGGTCAGCTGCCCCGTCGCCGAGCCGCCGATGAACTCGGGGATCTCCACGGTATTGGGGCTCGGCTGGGTGAACGAAAAACTCGGCGCACTTCCAGTCACTCGCGAGGTCAGCTCGGGTTGACCGCCCTCCTGTTGGCCGATGAGCGCTCTCTCGGAGTAAGTCATGTCCGTTGCGGAGAAGAACAGGGTATCGTAGTGCGCCCTCAACGTGAGGTTGGCGCTGGAGTAGTACACAGCTGGGAGGGCGCGATCGTTCACCGTCACGAGCACGTATCGGCCGGCGCGCGTGATGCTGGGCTGATCCGGCGCTCGGCTCCCGCAGGCAGTGGCAAGAAGCGGGAGAATGAGCGCCCAAAGAGGCGCACGCTTCCAAGGCATATGAGACCTCGCTTTCACGGAAGTGCGGAGAAGATATGCCCGATATGTGTGAGCTCCACAGGAAGGTTTCCTACCGCTGTCGAATTGATCGAACCACGCTGAGGAAGACACGCTGACTCGTGGAGTCCCCGCCAGCCGATGTCAGAATGGCATACGAGTTCCGTCCGAACCTCCAATCAGCCACGACCACGAATGGGCTGCCGAGGTCGACTCCTCGCTCTTCGTACTCGAGGAGATGCACGCTCTGGCCGGCGATCGTCTCTCGCCACTCCCGGCGGTTGGATTTCCAGCTGAGCCAGTCGTACCCCAAACCGTAGTGGTGCAGTAGCGGCACCCCCGGGACTGCTGACGAAACGGTTAGGCCGACATAGGAGTCCGCGAGATCCCACTCCTGGTCCGCATCCTCTGGGACCTTGCTAACCTCCTGTGCCTCACATGGTAGCAGAAAGGAGATCGGGGCATACTTGGCCGCCACCCGCTTCCATCCGGTCGTATCGGCTCCGGTGGGGGCCGGACTGCTTGAGCTTCTCCTGCTGTCATGGGAGCAACTCCAACTCAGAAGTCCCAGGCCCAGCAAAACGCTCCGGGTAACTCGCCTACCCGTCGGGGTCGACAATCGCCTCCACATACGCAATTCTGGTTATGACAGGACGCGTGCCTAGAGCACGGCGTCGCAACGGACCGAGGATCCTGTTGTGATGATTCTTTGTGGCATTGCCCGATGGACAACGCTCCCGCCTCGCCTTCCTCATTAGGGTCATGCCCCTACCTATGACAAACGTAGCGACGCCCTCTCTGATGCGAATTGTCCGCAGGCTCATCGGCCTCTGATGGCTGTCGGCTCCGTGCTCCTTGTCTACCCATGGGCTGCACCGCCATCCCCGTACATCTCGATGCATCTACCCAATGGCCAGCGATGCCGGGTCAAGGTTTCGAGACGGCACGGTGCGCCTTCGACCATGCCGCGATCTCTTCGGTTTCTCCTGATCGCGACTCTATACGGCGTGCCGACGGCCCAGTCGCAGGAGACGGCGGCCGACACCCCGAGGCTCGCAGGCCTTGCGCCCGACTCCGCTCACCATCGCTCAGGGTTCGTGGTTCGCGGCGGAGTCCGACTGCATTACCTCGACTGGGGTGGTCGCGGTCCCGCACTCGTACTGTTGCCGGGCTTCTCGCTCACGGCGCACGCGTAGGACGACATCGCGGATTGCTGGCGGGAGATTTCAGGGTCGTCGCTCTTACGCCCCGCGGTTTTGGGCAGTCCAGCGCACCGGACACTGGTGAGTACAGCATCGCGACGATGGTGCAGGACGCGCGCACTGTTCTCGACGCGCTGGGAATCGCGCGGGCGGCTCTGGTCGGGCATTCGATGTCCGGGCACGTGATCGCACGGTTCGCCACGGAAACTCCGGATCGCGTGACCAAGCTCGTGTTCCTCGACGCGTTCCCTTATTTCACCGCCGAAGGCGGCGACTCGGTGGCAGCACTTGATCCCGCGCCGGTGCCGCCGTTCCGGGGAGACACCACCTACGAGAGGGTCCGTGACTTTCTCACGCGATACCGATTCGAGGGATGGTCGCGGGCGCTCGAGGCCGACCTGCGGGTGAAGCCGCTTGGAGCCGAGAATGCGCGACGGCTCGCGCTGACCGTGAACTACCTCCGAGATCAAAAGACCCACCCGTCCGACGTTTCGCGACTCACCCTGCCGTCTATGGAGCTCTGCGCCATTCCAACCGTCGGCACCGAGTACCCATGGCTGCGCTCCGGAACCAGCAAATACGCCGCTGCCGAGACTTACGTGGCAAAGACTCTGCGGCCGTTCGATCGACGTCTGTGCGGGCACTTCGTGAAGGTGGTCCCCGGGGGTCACATCCTGGAAATACGTGGCTCTCATTACGTCTTCTTCACGCAGCCAGCGATGGCGGCTCGCGCGATTCGCGCGTTCGTTGATGATCCGCGGCCACGAGGACGGCAAAGGAAGGGGGGCCCAGGCGCCGGTGGTCATGGCCACGCGCGCACCCAATGATCTCTGCTACCGATGACTCCGCCGGCAATCATACCAATGATCGCACCACCTACGGTGTCAAGCGCCGGCGCAAGTCCGCAGTAGTCGCCACAATTACGATCTGCACGATTGCCGAGGACATAGCCACTTACCCCGCCTGCCAGGAAGCCAAGCACGAAGTCCCGGTAAACTCGCCCTTCGGACCAACCCCGACTCACATCGATCCGGTCAATCTCCCCCGCGGCGAACCGGAAGGGTTTGCAGTGTCCGCACGCATACAGGAACAGACTGTCCCGACGAGCGTCCAGGAGAGTGCCGATGCGCTGCCCGTGACCATCGATCTCGAGGCGCACGCGACTCCCGTCCAGCCGTTTGAGTGTGTCGCGCGGAGCGGCCTGTGCTGGCATCCGATTGGGCAACGCCACGCAACCGAAGCAGAGCGCGAGCCAGAGAGCCGTTCGCATGGCGATGCCCTCGTATCGATTCACGTCCGTGTCTCCTGGGTCGCGGCGGTTCAGGTCAGGCGATCAATGTGTTGCTCGGTGACGTGACAGGCGCCGCCCGTACAGTCCACGATCATAGTCATCTCGCGATCGAAGAGTGGCACGCGCCAGAGGCCGGACATGGAAGTTATCGCGACCTTTCACCGTCGCGAGTGTCGCAGTCGTGAAGACGGGGGCGGTGCCGCGCGCATTCAGGGAGGGGGAGGGCTGGCGATGAGCTCGATGCGCGTGAGCACCACGACATCGCCGGCCTGACACGTATTGAACGTCGGCTTCGCAACGGCCTCGAACCGCACGCGCACGCCGTCCTCCCGAAACTCCGCGGGTAAATTCTTTGGCTGGTACGTGTGATCGGCCGTAACGATGCGATAGCAGCCCTCCACTGAGCGCTCGATGAAGCCCGTGTCTCGAATGAAGCGCGGTCCGACCGAGCTTCGACAAGCGGTGACGCTCAGAACAGCGCAGACCGTAAACGCGATGGCGCGCCTGATCTTTTTCGACGCTGAGCAGGATGGGGGGAACGAGGCGACCAAGTCACCCTCACTGGAGGTGACAGCCGGCGGTGCTAGTTCGGCGAGATGCGGTGATACGTAAGCCGCGTGCCGAAATCGGTAAGTCCCCGTAATGTTGCCCCCCGTTCAGAGACCGCCAGCTCGGTCGGGCCGCCCCTCTCGAAGCGGAGCACGATCGTGTCCCCTCTCGTCTCGTAGGGGCCCGTGGCAGTAGACGTCGATTCGCTCGCGCTGCCATCGATCGTGATGCGCATGCGCATCGTACTCACGAAGGTGCGGTCAACGCTCAACGTCAATACCTCGCTGAGCACCTCGTCGCTTCGAGTCGACGTGCCAGTGGCCGTCTGCGTCACCGTACGACTGAGGACTGCCGGCAACGGGCTCGAGCCAATCGCAGTAAGCGTGTAGGAGCCTCCGAATCGCGGCCCCGTTGCGGATGACGAGCACCCGAGCGCGCCGATCGCTCCGAGGAGACACGCGGTGAGGAGTCGCGCACGGAATTTACGTGCGCGCCCCGCGCAGTGCGGCCGCAACGGACGCGTGCTCGAGCGAAGGGCAGACATCATCGGTCATCTCCTGGGTCAGCGGCTCAGAGGTTGGGCGGCAGTCGGTGCGGCTGGTCTCATCCACGACCCCGTGGTGTCGACCGCCGTCACGTGTTCGGGATCGACTTCGGCGCGAACGCTTGTTGCCTCGCCGGGCGGAGACACGCCCCCCCTCAGATCCATCGCACTCGCTTCCCAGCGATCACCAACTTCGCGAACTGTATTTCGCAGTACAAGCGCAGGAACCTCGCCAGCGCTCCCAGCCTCTCGCAGCGGGGACTCACCGCGGACGGTCACCACCGTTGCCGAGT